>NZ_JAPYPS010000130.1 GCF_029937575.1 Nocardioides sp. | reverse complement strand
CTCGTCCGTTGGGTAGAGACGACATGAAAACCGGCCGGAAACCTGCAGTCTTCGCCCAACCGATGAGGCGATGTGAAGGATGTGACGGGTGTGGCGCCCGCGCATGCGGCGGCGTGGGCGAGAGCCGCTCGACCACGCGCGCGGGCCCCCACCACGAGGACCCGTCAGATCATCGCGACGAGCAGGTCCGCCACGGCGTGCTGCTCGGCCGGGTACGGGTGGAGTCCCATGGCGCGCTTGGGAGCCCCCCGGATGCCCGCGACCCAGGGCTCCTTGGAGCAGATGTCGTGGCCCTGGCTGGCCTCGACGAGGTCGACGAACTCGGCACCGGCCTTGACCCCGCCCTTGCGCACGGCGTTGGACAGGCGCAGGTTGAGGTCGCGGGTGTAGGCGTAGTCACCGACGGCCAGGGGCAGCTTGTTGCGGCAGGTGCCCTCGGCCGGCAACAGCTGCGGGTAGCCGACGAGCAGGACCTGGGCGTTGGGTGCCTTGCGGACGATGGCGCGGACCACGCGCGAGACGTTGCGCCGGATCTCGCCGAGGTGACGCTCGATGCGGTCGCGGCCCTTGGGAGTGAGGTTCTTGTCGCGGCACGGCGAACCCTCGGGGTCGCGCTTGGCGACCTTGAGGCAGGTGAAGATCATCTTCGAGAAGTATCGGAAGTCGTTGGCGCCGATGCCGAGGGTGACGAGGTCGGTGTCGGTGGTCAGCGAGTCGAGCTGGGGCGGTCGCTCGTTGTCGATGAAGCGCTGGGCGGCGAACATGCTCGTCGTCGAGGCGCCGGAGCAGCTCACGTCGATGAGGGGTACGTCGAGCCGGGTCGCGACGAGTGCGGGGTAGTTCTCGTCCGAGCGCAGGCAGCCGTTGATCTGCTCCTGCTCGGCAAGCGGGAAGAGCGGCGCCGCGGTATAGGAGTCACCCATCGCGACGTAGACGAACTCGTCCTCGCCGTCGGGGGTCTGCGTGGACCCGACCTGGGTGACGTCGGGGTCCGGCTCGGCCTGGGGCTCGCTCGCGACCTGGCACGCACTCAGGGTGAGCGCAGCCGCCACCGCACCTGCAAGGGCGCGCGCAGCAGTCAGGCGTGTCGTTCGGAGCACCAGGCAAGGGTACGAGAAGGACCTGGCGTTTACAGCATGTCCGCGATGAGCGAGGCGACCGCGGCCTGCTCGACCGCGAACGGGTGGAACGGGACCGTGCCGTCGTCGCCCACACGGATCCCGTTGACCCAGGGATCGTCGGCGCAGATGTCGTGGCCCCGGCTCGGGGCGAGGAGGTCGACGAACGTCATGTCGCGGGCTTCGGCCTCGACCTGAAGGGCGTCGGAGAGTCCCCGGATGACCCCGGTGACCACGGGATAGTCGGCCTCGGCCATCGGGACCAGGTCGGGGCAGCTGCCGGTCTCCGGCAGCAGGGCCGGGTAGCCCACGACGTACACGGTGGCCTCGGGTGCCGCGTCGGCGATCGCGTCGAGCACCGCACCCATCTTGGCCTGGATCTCGCCGGCGACGGGCGCGACCTCGCCGTCCACCACGTCGCTGCACGTCGGCGCCGGGGCCGCGGCGTCGTCGGGATCGGCTCCCGGCGAGGCGGCACGCGTCAGACAGCTGCGCAGCATGGTCACGAAGAGGCCGAAGTCGTTGCCGCCCGTCCCGACGGTGACGACGTCGGTCTCGGGTCCCAGCAGCGGCACCTGCTCGGAGATGAGGTCGTCGCTGGTGGCGCCGCTGCAGGTGGCGTCGGTGAGGAAGAGGCCGGCGGTCTCGGCGAGCACGTGGGCGTAGTTGCGGTCCGAGCGGAAGCAGCCGTCGGCCTGGTCGGTCTGGGGCACGCCCGGTGCCGAGGCGTAGGAGTCGCCCAGGGCGACGTACTGGACGTCGTCGGGGCCGGGGCCGGGGGTAGCCGAGCTCGGGGAGACGACGTCAGGAGTGACGGGCTCATCGCCCGAGCAGGCCGTGAGGGTCAGTGCCAGGCCGGCGGCCACGACCCCGGCCGCGGTGCGACGCGACCGGTGGCTCATGGCCGCAACGCTACGGGGTAGGCCTGGTCTCCTCGGGGTGAGGCAGCGCCTGGCCCGCCCCGAGGGCGAGGGTCAGCGCGAGGACCTCGTCGGGATCGTCGAGCCGGTCACCGAACGCCTCGCGGAGCTGGCCCATCCGGTAGCGCACGGTCTGCGGGTGCACGAACAACGCCTCGGCGACGTCTTCGCGACGGCCCTGCAGCAACAGCCAGGCACGCAGCGTCTCGGCGAGCTTCTCCGCGGTGGCGGGCCGCAGGTCCGCCAGGGGGGCCAGGGCGCGGGCGCGCAGGTCGCCCAGGGCCTCCGGGTCCGCGGTGAGCACCAGGTGCGCGAGGTGCAGATCGGTGTCGCCCTCGAGCCCCTGCTCCCTGGCCCGGAGGGCTCGGTCGTACGACGCGCGGACGTCGAGCCAGTCGCGTGCGGGTCCGGCGGTGGCGCCCCGGTCGGCCAGCGCCCGCAGCAGGCCGGTGCGGCGCCGACCATGGGCGTCGGGCACCAGCAGCAGCACGCCGTCGTCGAGTCCGGGCGGGTCGACGGCCTGCAGGGTGTGCGGGGAGACCGTCGCGAGGACGGGACGGGCCTGGGCCTCGGCCACGATCACGGCGGTCAGCGAGCGAGGCGCCGCCCAGTCGGCCCGCTCGGCGGCGGTGCTCACGGTCTCGGCGGGCGAGCCGGCCAGTAGGTGGTGGGCCAGGCGCTCCAGGCGGCGCTGACGCACCCGGCCGGTGGTGGCCTGCTCGTCGGTGTGGCCGGCGACGCTGGCGGCGGAGAGCTGGTCGATGTAGAAGAACACGAGCTCGGCGAAGGCGGCGAGGGTGTCGGCGTCGAGTCCGGCATGGACGCCGCGGGTCGACATCGCCCGCCACGAGACGCGCGCCCCGATCCGGTAGGCCGAGAGCAGCGAGTCGGTCGAGCGGCCGCTGCGCGCCTCGCCTCGTCCCAGTTGGTAGGCGCCCTCGACCGCGGGTGCGGCCGGCGTGCGGGGGTCCGCACC
>NZ_JAPYPS010000079.1 GCF_029937575.1 Nocardioides sp. | reverse complement strand
CGTCGTACCAATCAGCCGTTCCTCAACCAGCCTGACGAAACATCGAGGCTAGGGTGAAGGTCGTGACGGACCAGCCCGGTACGCCGGAACCGCCCACGCCGACTCCCGAGCCAGACGTCCACCCGGTCGAGGAGGCCGTCCTCGCCGGGTACGCCTTCACGGGCCCGGCCCTCGAGCTCGGCGGGACTGATGCTCGACGCGCAGACTCAGTCGCCGGCCCGGGTCCGGATCCCCCTGGCCATGGTCAACCGGCACGGCCTCGTCGCGGGGACGACCGGGACCGAGCGGGGGATGTTCGGCACCGCGCGGAAGTAGCGAGCGGCCGGCGACCCGCGTGAGGCCACCGGCCGCTGCCGGGAAGAGGGGGTGAGTCGGTGGTGCGGGAGGAAGGGTCAGGCAGTCCAGCGGACGGCGTCGTCCAGGTGGTCGGCCAGGGCGTGGACGCCCCGCAGGTCGCTGCGGGTGCCCATCAGCTTGGTCAGGCTCTGCGCGTGCTTCGCCTTCAGGGACGAGCGCTGGTCGCGACGCTTGTCGAGCTCGGCGCTCTCGATGATCTCGTTCTCGGTCATGGTTTCAGGGTGAGCCGCCTTCGTTGACCGCAGGTTGACCGACGGTTACAACGACGTCTCAAGGCGCGTGATCCGCCGCACACTCCCGCTAGATTGTCAGTCGTGACCGATTCTCAGCTGCGCGACGACGTCGACGCCATCAGCCGCCTCAAGTACGCCTACCTGCGATGCCTCGACACCAAGCAGTGGGACGGGTTCCAGGACTGCTTCGTGCCCGAGGCGACCGGTGACTACAACGGTCTGGAGTTCGCGGACCGGGAGACGCTCGTCGGCTACATGCGCGAGAACCTCGGCGAGGGGATGCTCACCCTGCACCAGGTCCACCACCCGGAGATCGACGTGGACGGCGACACCGCCACCGGACGCTGGTACCTCGTCGACCGGGTGATCGTCGACGCGGTGAACTTCATGCTCGAGGGCGCCGCCTTCTACGAGGACCGCTACGTGCGCACGGCCGACGGGTGGAAGGTCTCCCACACCGGCTACCGCCGCACGTGGGAGATGCACTACGACCTCACCGACATGAAGGTGAAGGTCACCGGGGGAGTGAGCAGTGACCGCGTGAGGAACGAACGCGGTCACGTCGCGAACGAAGATTGAGCAAGCGACGCGGCTGAGGGACGAAGCCGCACGAGCGCGTCGAAATCCGGTGACGCGAGCGCCCTCCGGTGAGTTACGTTGACCGGCCGCCCACAGCCTGATCGCACTCGGAGGTTCCGCGATGCCCTCGACCACCCCCGACCACCCTCCGGATCCCGAGCTCGCCGCCGAGCGTGAGCACCTCGCCGAGTCCCGGCGCCAGCTCACCCGGATGCGCGAGCGCACCGAGCTGTTGGGGGCGGACGGCGGCAGTGCCGCCGACTGGGTGAGCCGGGAGGTCCTGGAGTCGACGCTGGCCGAGCGGATGCGACAGCTGGCCGACGACCCGACAGTCCCGTTGTTCTTCGGCCGGCTGGACAGCAGCGACGAGACCTTCCACGTGGGTCGACGCCACATCTCGGACCCGAGCGGGGACCCGATGGTCGTCGACTGGCGGGCGCCGGTCAGCCTGCCGTTCTACCGCGCCAGCAGCATCGAGCCGATGGGCGTCGACGTACGGCGTCGCTACGGGTTCGCGCACGGCGCCCTGACCGGCTTCGAGGACGAGCGCCTGAGCGGACCGCCGGCCTCCGGCGAGGACTACTCGGCGATCCTCGAGGCGGAGATCGAGCGACCCCGGGTGGGCCCGATGCGCGACATCGTCGCCACCATCCAGCCCGAGCAGGACGTCATCGTGCGAGCCGACCTCGCGGACACGATCTGCGTGCAGGGCGCCCCCGGCACCGGCAAGACGGCCGTCGGCCTGCACCGGGCGGCGTACCTGCTCTACGCGCACCGCGACCAGCTGCGCCGCCAGGGCGTGCTCGTGGTCGGGCCCAACGACAGCTTCCTGCGCTACATCCGTGACGTGCTCCCCGCCCTCGGCGAGGTGGAGGCGAAGCAGGCGACCATCGAGGAGCTGGTCGTCACGGCGACGGGTGCGCGCCTGCGGGGCGAGGACGGCCCCGAGCGGGCGGTGCTCAAGGGCGATGCCCGGCTCGCCGAGGTGCTGCGCCGGGCGGTCTGGGGTCACGTCGTACCTCCCACCGAGGGACTGCTCGTGCCGCGCGGCTCGCGCCGCTGGCGAGTGCCGACCTACGAGGTGGAGGAGGCGATCGCGGGGCTGCGCGAGCGCGGGGTCCGCTACGGCGCGGCCCGCGCGATGCTCCCGCAGGCACTCGCGCACCGCGTGCTGGTGCAGATGGAGCGCTCCGGCGACTCGCCCGACGACCGGGTGCAGGACGCCGTCGCGCGCAGCAAGCCGGTCAAGGAGTACGCCGCCGGGCTCTGGCCGGCGGTCGACCCCAAGAAGCTGGTGGCCCGGCTGCTCACGGATGCGGCGTTCCTGGCCGACGCGGCCCAGGAGGTGCTCACGCCGGAGGAGCAGGCGCTGCTGCTGTGGGAGGAACCGCCCCGCTCCGCGGGAACCGCGCGCTGGTCGCTGGCCGACGTCGTCCTGCTCGACGAGGCCCGCGACCTGGTCGAGCGCACCCCGTCGTTGGCGCACGTCGTCGCCGACGAGGCCCAGGACCTCTCACCGATGATGCTGCGCGCCCTGGCTCGCCGTTCCTCCACGGGCTCGCTGACCGTGCTCGGCGACCTCGCCCAGGCCACCACCCCCTGGGCGACGAGCTCGTGGGACGAGGCGCTGGTGCACCTCGGCAAGCCCGGCGCCCACGTCGAGCAGCTCACCCGGGGGTTCCGGGTCCCGGGAGAGGTGATCGAGTACGCCGCCCGGCTGCTGCCCCACATCGCACCCGACCTGGAGCCGCCGACCTCGGTGCGCCGCTCACGTGGCGAGCTGACCTTCTCCGACGGGGCGGTGGCGGAGGCTGTGGGGCAGGTCGCCGAGCGGGGCGCGGGCTCGATCGGACTGATCGTCCCCGACGCACTCGTCGCGGCGGTCGAGCGCGACCTGGTCGACGCCGCGGTCGCCTTCACCAGGGTCGGCGACGAGGGTGAGACCCGCGTCGACCTGGTGCCGGCCGGTCTCGCGAAGGGGCTCGAGTTCGACCACGTGGTGCTGCTGGACCCGGCCGGGATCGTCGCCGGCGAGCCGGATCGCCGTACCGGGCTGCGACGGCTCTACGTCTGCCTGACTCGCCCGGTCACCTCGCTCACCGTGCTCACCCGCGGCGAGCTGCCGCCCGAGCTCGCCGGGTGAGCGAGACCGACGCGCCGGGCGCGGCTACAGGGTCAGCTCGGTCCAGGCGGTCTGCACGACCTCGACGCCCCGCTCGCGGGTGATCAGCCGGCCGCGGCCGGGTGGCATCGGCACCGGCCGCACGTTGCCGAGCAGCGGACCCTCGTCGGGGCTGCCGGACAGCATCAGGCCCGGCATGGCGAGGTCGCGCAGGGACTGGATGACCGGCTCGTAGAGCGCACGTGAGGCGCCGCCCGAGCGACGGGCGAGCGTGACGTGCAGGCCGACGTCGCGTGCCTGGGCCAGCAACGGCTGGAGCAGGGCGACGGGCGAGCCCTGCTGGGTGGCCACGAGGTCGTAGTCGTCGACCAGCACGAAGACCTCCGCGCCCGTCCACCACGTGCGGCTGCGCAGCTGCTCGGGAGTGACGTCCGGGCCGGGGATGCGGCTCTCGAGGTAGGTGGCGAGGTCCTTGATGGCCGGGGCCGCCTGGGTGGCCGAGGTGAGGTAGTTGAGCAGGTACTCCTCGGGGACCTCGCCCAGCAGCGACCGTCGGTAGTCGACGACGACGATCTGGGCCTCGGCGGGCGTGCGGGTGCGCATGATCTCGTGGAT
The DNA here is from genome assembly GCF_029937575.1 of Nocardioides sp. Lineage (GTDB taxonomy): Bacteria > Actinomycetota > Actinomycetes > Propionibacteriales > Nocardioidaceae > Nocardioides. The sequence goes on along the minus strand of NZ_JAPYPS010000079.1, from coordinate 14,092 downwards.
CTGGGCGCGCAGGATGGCGCTCTTGCCGGACCCGCCGTCGCCCAGGATGAGCAGGTGGGGCTGGGCATCGGGGTCGAGGCCCACGGGCGCGAGCTCCTTCTCGTTGATCCCCAGGAGGAGCCGCTTGTCGGAGGCGCCCTCCGGGCCGAGGCCGGCGAGCTCGCGGACCCGGTCGAGGTCGACGCGCTCCGGCAGCAGACGCAGCTTGGGTCCGGCCTGCCCCTTCCAGGCGGCGGCGACGCGCGTGATCAGGTGATCGACGCCGTCTCCCAGGGTGTCCGACGAGGGGTCGCCGTCAAGGCGGGGCAGCGCGCCGAGGAAGTGCAGCTTGCCGGGGACCAGGCCGCGGCCAGGGCGTCCGGGTGGGACCAGCTGCGCGATCTTGCGGTCGACCTCGGAGTCCATCGCGTCACCCAGCTTGAGCTCGAGGCGCGTCCCCATCAGGTCGCGCATCGCGGCCCGGAAGTCGGCCCAGCGGCTGGTCGCGGTGACGATGTGCAGACCGAAGGTCAGGCCGCGCGACGCCAGCTGCTGCAGGTCCATCTCGAGGTCGTCGAAGTCCGAGCGCAGGGTGCTCCAGCCGTCGACCACGAGGAACACGTCGCCGTACCCGTCGTCGACGCGCCCCTGGGCGCGACGTGAGCGGTAGGTCTCGATGGAGTCGATGTTGTTGGCCCGGAAGTAGGCCTCGCGGCGGTCGACGACCCCGGTCACCTCGGCCGCGATGCGTCGTACGACGTCCGGCTCGGAGCGCGTGCCGACACCGGCGACGTGAGGGAGCGAGCTGAGCGGGGTGAACGTGCCGCCGCCGAAGTCGAGCACGAAGAACTGCGACTCGAGCGGGGTGGTGGTCAGGGCCATGCTCGCCACCATCGAACGGAGCAGCGTGCTCTTGCCGCTGCGCGGCCCGCCGACGAGCGCCACGTGACCGGACGCGCCGCTGAGGTTGATGCTCAGGGTGTCCCGGCGCTGCTCGCGCGGCCGGTCGACCGTGCCGATGGGGATGGTCAGGCCGCCCATCGAGCGCCAGTGCGGGGAGACGAGCCCGAGGTCGGGGTCCTCGACGAGGTCGCTCATCAGCGCGTCGAGCGTGTCCGGCTCGTCGAGCGGGGGCAGCCACACCTGGTGGGCCTCCATGCCGTGGCCGTCCATCCGCTCGACGGCGACGTCGAGCAGGGTCTCCTGGGAGTCGCTGGCGGCGGGGACCGCCTTCACCGGCTGGGGCTCGTCGTCGGGCTCGGGCTCGAGGGAGAGCACCTCGGAGATCGTGAACGGCAGGATCCCGCGGACGTGGCCCCCCTCGTCGCGCGGCACCCGGGTCCGCCCGGCGGCCGGTGGTCCGGACACGTAGGCAGCCTTGAAGCGGGTCATCGTGGTCGGGTCCGGCTTGAGGTAGCCGAGCCCGGGTACGGCGGGCAGCTCGTAGGCGTCAGGCACGCCGAGGACGGCGCGGGACTCCTGGGCGCTGAAGGTCCGCAGGCCGACCCGGTAGGACAGGTGGGACTCGAGGCCGCGCAGCCGTCCCTCCTCGAGCCGTTGCGAGGCGAGCAGGAGGTGCAGGCCGAGCGAACGGCCGAGGCGTCCGATGGCGACGAAGAGGTCGATGAACTCCGGCTTGGCCGTCAGCATCTCGGAGAACTCGTCGACCACGATGAACAGCGACGGCAGCGGCTCGAGCTCCTCGCCGGCGGCCCGGGCCTTCTCGTAGTCGCGGATGGAGGCGAAGTTGCCGGCCTCGCGCAGCAGCTCCTGGCGCCGGACCATCTCGCCCGACAGGGCGTCCTGCATCCGGTCGACGAGGGTCAGCTCCTGGGAGAGGTTGGTGATCACGGCGGACACGTGCGGCATCTCGGCCATCCCGGCGAAGGTGGCGCCACCCTTGAAGTCGACGAGCACCATGTTGAGCTGCTCGGGGGAGTGCGTCATCGCGAGTCCCAGCACCAGGGTCCGCAGGAACTCCGACTTGCCCGAGCCGGTGGCCCCGATGCACAGCCCGTGCGGGCCCATGCCCTGCTGGGCGGACTCCTTGATGTCGAGGTGGACGAGTCCGCCGCCCTCGCCGAGGCCGATCGGCACGCGGAGGCGATCGCGAGCAGGCCGACTGCGCCAGGCCGCCGAGGGGTCGAAGGCGCGGACGTCGCCGAGGCCGAGCAGGTCCATGAAGTCGGTCGGTCCGGTGATCTCGCCGGTGGACGCCTCGGCCGGGCCGGCGACGGTGACGTTGTGCAGCGGGGTCAGCCGCCGGGCGAACGCCTCGGCGGTCGCGACGTCGCACTGGTCGGCCTTGGCGCGGATCGCGTCGGCGCGCAGGCGCAGGGCCTGGACGGGGATCTTCACGTCGCTGCCGCCCGAGCGCTCCGTCGCGGAGCCGGTGGGCTCGAGCTGCAGGCGCAGCCGGGTGGAGTCCTCGAGCTCCATCCAGCGGGTGGGCAGGTCGAGCACCGTGACGCCGTGCAGCCCGTCGGGCGGTACGACGTGGTTGCCCGGCGGCAGCTCGAACCCGTCGGTGACGAGCAGGATGTGCGGGGTGGCCTCGCGGTCGTCGGCGCCGAAGCGGGGCCGGTCGCTGAGGTCGGGCGGCAGCAGGGCGGCCAGGTCGGTCAGGGACGTCGTCACCATCCGCATCGGGCCCACGGCGTCGGTGGCCTCACGGCTCGAGGCGTGCGGCAGCCACTTGATCCAGTCCCAGTGGGCGATGTGCTCCTCGGCGGAGAGCACGGCGACGATGAGGTGCTCGGGTGAGTGGAAGGCGGTGGCCGAGCAGATGATCGAGCGAGCCAGGGCTCGGGCCTGCTCCTCCTCGCCGCAGAGCTCGACGCGGTCGAAGGCTCGCAGGTCGACCGAGGCCGGGAGGTTGGGCTGGGTGCGGTGCACGACGAGCAGGCGGTGGAGCGCGGAGGCCGAGGCGGGGTCGACGTCGTCGAGCGGGGCGCTCTCCGGCGGGACCAGCTCGACGGCCAGGGGCTGGGCGCACAGTCCGTAGCGGACGTGGAGGAACTGGGCGTCGGTGGCGTGGTGCTCCCAGATCCTGGAGCGCTCCTCGGCCAGCGCGGGCAGGCTGGTCGGGTCGGGGTGGTCCCAGGTGAGCGCGCGGCGCTGCCGGTCGGCGGCGTCGCGGGCCATGGTGCGCACGGTGGCGAGGTAGCGCAGGTACTCGGTGCGCGAGCCGGTCACCTGCTGGGCCCGTTGCTTCTTCTGTCGATCGATCTGGACGAAGATGAAGCCGAGGGTCGCGAAGAGGAACATGCCGGCGGTGAGGAATCCGCGCACCGCGTTGTTTCCCCCGCCGCCGCTGAGGGTGGCGACCAGGACGATCGAGCCGAGGCTGCCCAGCATCGGGATGGCGTTCATCGCGACCCCGGCGGCGCCCTCGTTGGGCTGCAGCTGCGGTGGGGGCTGCAGCTGGACCTGGCCTCCCGGCATCTCGGGACGGTCGGCGCGCGAGCCCCGCAGGGTCGGACTGGGCGAGCCTCCGGGGTGCGCGGCACCGGTGGGTGCGCCGCGGCGTGCGCGACCGGAGCGTCCGGTCGCCTCGCTCTGCCGGGGCTGTCCGGGCTGAAGAGTCGTCACGCCGTCCACCTCGTGCTCGTGATGTGCCTCGCGACCGTCCCGCGGGCGCTGAGTCGTCGTACGCCACTGCTGAGACCAGCACGGCTGTGAAGATCCGATGATAGGAGGCGGCCCCGACGGGGCATACCCTTCGCGCAACGACCCGGCCGCACCGAATCGAGGTCTCGTGAGCACACCCACCCCGCCGCCGGGGCCCCAGGGAGCCCGTCGGCGCGCGCCGCAGCCCGCGAGCGACGTCGTGGCCGTGAGCGTGCACGGGCCGGCAGGGGTGCTCGACCTGCTCGTGCCGGCGGGTGCGTCGGGGGGCGACGTCGCCGCGGAGTACTCACGACAGGCCAGGCTCCCCAGCGCACCCCGCCTCTACACCCGCCTGGGGCACGAGCTTTCGGCGGACATCTCGCTCGAGGACGCCGGCATCGGTGCCGGCGCCGTCCTCGTGGCCTCCGGTGCCCCAGACGCGGGTGGTGTCGGCGGGGCGGGGGAGCGGCGTGGCGGCTCGCGCGCCCGCCGAGCAACCGAGGGACCCCGCCGCGAGATCCGTACCGGAGCCTTCTCGGGGCTGTGGTTCAGTCTCGCGGTCGCGATCGCCGCGATCGCCGGCGGGTACGCCGCCGCACTGGGCGCGAGCGCGGCCCGTGACGTGACGATCGGGACCCTCGTCGCCGCTGCTGCCCTGGGGTCGCTGCCCTGGGGTCCCTGGTCCGCCCACCGTGTCGTGGCCGCGCCCGCGTTCGCGGCGGCCGCCGCCTTCGCGATCGCCTGGGACCCCGCTCCCGAGCGCCTGCCCACCGTGATCGGGATCGCGGCGCTTGCCGCCGCCATCTGTGCGGCCGTCGCCCGCGCGCTCGACGTCCGCGCGGAGGAGGGCCTGCGGGTCTGGGTCATCGTCGGCGTGGGTCTCTTCGTGATCACCACGGGGGCCGCGCTGGCGCGGATCGACGCTCAGGTCGTGTGGGCGGTCGTGCTGGTGGCCGCGATGCTGGCTGCCCGGTTCGTCCCCCAGTTGGCGATCGAGGTGCCCGACCAGTACCTCCTCGACCTCGAGCGTCTCGCCGTCACCGCATGGTCGGCCCGCGAGCGACCTTCGGGTCGTCGTGGCCGCACGGTCGTCCCCCGCCAGGCCGTGGAGGACGTCGCGCAGAGCGGTGCGCGCCTGATCACCGCGGCGGGCGTCGCCGTGATGCTGCTGGCCGCCGTGGCTGCGGCACTCCTGCTGCGGGAGGCCACGGCGTCGGTCGACGTGATCGGTGCCCGGTGCCAGGTCGGCTTCTCCGGGGGAGCGTTGCTGCTGGCGGCGCGCAGCTATCGGCACGTGGGCGCCCGCGCGGCCCTGCGAGCCGGTGGTCTCGCCTGCTGGGTCGTCCTGGCCGTGGTGCTGTTCACGCGGGCCGAGGCCGGGCTCGCCACCGCGGCGGCCGTCGTACCGGTGGTGCTCGGCTGCTTGGTCGTGCTGGTCGCCGTCGCCCTCGGCCGGGGCTGGCGCTCGGCCTGGTGGTCGCGGCGCGCCGAGGTCGCGGAGTCGCTGTGCGCGGCCTTCGGAGTCGGGTCCGTGGTCGTCGCGGCCGGGCTGACGACGACCCTGTGGAATTGACAGATCCCAGGTTTAGCCCCAAGGACCCCGGGCACAACCACCACTGTGCCGCTCCCCAGCCGGGCGGACCACCGCAGCAGATCTCACACACCACAAGCTCTCAGGGTGGCCGACGCCGCTCGGGTTAGGAGAAGGCGACATGTTCGAAGCGGGCGAGTACGGCCAAGCAACCGGCGCACTGACCAAGGCCGCCGGCCTGGTCACCGACGCCAAGGCGGACTTCATCGGGCTCAGCAACAAGCTCAGCGGCGAGATCAACCAGATGCAGGGCAAGTGGGCCGGCCAGGGCGGCTCGGCCTTCTTCGTCCTCCACCAGACCTGGAGCGAGAAGCAGCGCACGATCGTCAACGCGCTCGACGAGTTCGCCGAGTCGCTCACGTTGACCGAGCGCGACAACGTCAGCAACGACGAGCAGCAGATGTCCAACATGAACAACCTGCTCAACAAGCTCGGCTGACCCACCACCTTCATTCTTCGCACACGAGAGGACCCACTGAGATGCACGACGGAATCCGCGTCAACCACGCCGCCCTGATCCAGGGCGCCGGCGCCATGAGGCAGGGCGTCACCGACATCAACAACCGGCTCAACCAGCTCGAGGGTGAGCTCAAGCTCCTCCAGAGCGACTGGACCGGTGACCAGCAGGCCTCCTACTACGCCGCGAAGGCCAAGTGGGACAAGGCCATCCAGGAGATGGCCGCGCTCCTCACCGAGACGGAGGTGGCGGTCGGGCGCTCGCAGGAGGACTACAAGCTGGCCGACCAGAACGGCGCCGCTCGCTTCCAGTGAGAGGCCCGCTCGATGGCCCAACCAGGGGGCCGACACCATCTGCGTGTCGGCCCCTTCGCGCGCCGTCACGATGACGTTGGATGATGCGCAGGCACGGGCCTGACCGGCCCGACGAGATCCGAGGAGCACGATGAGTCAGACCCAGGCCGGAGCCTCCGGACTCGTGCGGGTGACTGTCGCGTCCGGCAGTCGTCGCGTCGACCTCGTCCTGCCCGGGGCGATCCCCGTCGCCGAGCTGGTGCCCGAGCTCGCCCGCAGCGTCGGGCTGCTCGACTCGGCCACCGTGTATGCCGGCTACCGGCTCGTCACCTCCGACGGACGTCGCCTCGAGGGCGACTCCGGGCTGACCCTGCAGGGCGTCGAGGACGGCTCGGTGATCACCGTCAGCGCGGGTGTCGACGACGACACCATCGCCGTCTACGACGACGTGGTCGAGGCGATGACCGACGTCGTCGAGCACGACCTCAAGCCCTGGGAGCCGGCCTCGGGGCGCCGTACGGCCCTGTCAGCGGCGTCACTGCTGATGGCGCTCGGAGCAGCCGCTCTCTTCATCCAGTCCGACACCGGTCTGGCCGCCGTCGCCGGTGCCGTCCTCGCCGGTGGGCTGACGGCTGCGGCGATCGTGCTGTCCCGGGCGCAGGGCGAGCCCGAGGCCGCCGTCACCGTCGCCTGGATGGCCGCGGGGTACGCCGCCGTGGCCGGCCTGCTGCTCACCGACCTCAGCCTGCCGGCCCCCGAGGACGACTACGCCGAGGCGCTGATCGCCTCCGGCGCCGGCGTCGCCGTGGTGGGGCTGTGCTGCCTCGTGGGACTCGGTGTGGGCCGTGCCCTCCTGGTCCCGGCCGTGGTGGTGGGCTCCGTCGCCGTCCTCACCGGCGCCCTGGTGCAGGGCACCGACCTCGCTCCCGAGGTCGTGCTCACCGTCGTGCTGACCTTCCTGGTCCTGATCGGCAGCATCTTCCCCTGGTTGGCCCTCGGCGCCACGAGCACCACCGTCGACCAGCTGTACTCCGTCGAGGACGTCACGGCTGACCCCGACGAGCTGGACCCGGTCCGGATCGCAGCCGACGCTCGCCTGGCGCACGAGATCCTCGTCGCGATCTCGGCCACCGTGGGGCTGCTTCTCGTGCTGGTCGCGCCCCTAACCGTGACGCGTGGACTCGACGGCACCCTCCTGGTCGTCGTGGCGTGCCTGGTCGTCATGCTGCGGACCCGCCAGTACCGCACCGGTTCGGAGGTCCTCGTCGGCCTGGCCTCGGGGATCCTGGGACTCGCGTCGATGGCGGTCGCGCTCCTGGTGCACTGGCCGGAGTGGCGCCCCGCGACCGCGGTCGTCCTGGCCGGGGCCGGTGCCCTGCTGCTCGTCTCGACTCTCTCGCCCTCCGCTCCGTCCCTGCGGCGCGGCCGCCTCGGCGACGTGCTGGAGACCGTGGCCCTGCTCTCCCTGCTGCCGCTCCTGGTGCTGGCGTCCGGACTCTTCGACAAGATCAACGGCTGAGTCGCGCGATGGCCACCAAGAAGGACCTCGTCGAGGCCTACTCCTTCAGTCGACGACGGCTCGTCACAGCCTTCGTCTCGGGCGCCCCTGGGGGGCGCGAGGTGGAGCCGGCCCGCCCCGGCAGGGCGGTGATCGGTGGCATCGCGATCGCCGTGCTGCTGCTCGCGGGCGCGGCGGTCCTGAAGATCATCGGCTCACCCGTGGACCTGGACCCGGACGAGGCGCAGCTGATCAGCGAGAAGGAGAGCGGCGCCGACTACGTCCTGATCTCGACGCAGGGCGAGGATGAGCTCCGGCTCCGGCCGGTCATCAACATCACCTCGGCGATGCTGCTCCTGGGCGCGGACATCGAGCCGCTCGTCGTCCCCCGCGACAAGCTCACCGACCTGGAGCCCGGCGAGCAGATCGGCATCCTTCAGGCGCCGGCCACCCCGCCACCGGTGTCCGGCCTGATCGGGAGCGGCTGGACCGCCTGCTCCGGTGAGGTCGGTGGCACCTCGGTGGGGCTCAGGGTCCGGGTCTCGCGCGACCCCCAGGTCGTGCCGACCCCCGACGTCAGCCTCGTCGTACGAGCGGTCAGCGACGATCCCGACGAGGACGGCACCGTCTACCTCATCTCCGAGTCGGCGCGCGGCGCCGACGACGCGCAGCCGCGCGCCTACTCCTACGAGATCCCCGGCGACCCCGGGGGCGTCCTGGGCAACGTCACCTCCAGTGGCGAGTCGCAGGCGGTCGACGTGCCGGCTCAGTGGCTGACCACCTTCCCCGCCGGGGGCCCCCTGGCGCTGAGCACCTTCGGCCTCACGCCGGGACAGCTCGGCAGTCCCTTCCCGGGGCGCCCCGGCGACGGTCCGTTCAGCGACGCCGTCGTCGGCGACGTCGTCGAGATCGGCGATGCCGGGGACCAGCGCTACGTGCTGACCGCCGACGGGTCCGCGGTGCGTCTCGACGACTTCGCGGCGCGCGTCTACGCCGGGGTGCTGCCGAAGAGGTTCGACCGGGAGCCCATCGATGGGGGCAACGCACTGCCGGCCGATCTGGAGCAGGACCTGCCGTCCTTGAGCAACGCGTCCTGGCCACCGGCACCGACGCCCAAGCCGCCCAGCGGCGAGTACTGCTCCTACCTGCGGGCAGGTCCGGGGCTCACCCCGTCGGTCGTCCTCGCTCGCGCCGTCCCGGGCGGACCCGCCTCGGCCGTCGGCATCGAGGCCGACGACCGCCTGGCGACGGTCGACGCCGGCGCGGGTGCCTTCGTCAGGTCGGGCGGGTGGTCCGACGCGCAGGCACCCACCCGGGTGCTGCTCGACGACCGGGCCATCGCCTACGGCGTGGCCGGCAAGGACGAGCAGGACAATCTCGGCTACGCGGCGGTCGAGCCCGAGGTCGTGCCCGACAGCTGGCTGGAGCTCTTCGACCCGGGGGTGCTGCTGAGCATCGAGGCCGCCCAGTGCCCACCGACCTCGGTGGCGCTGGACGAACCGTGCGCATGAGGGCGCGGCGGATCGCGCTCGGCTCGGCCGGCGCCCTCCTCGCCGGGTCGCTGGTCGTGGCCGGGGGCGCGCCGTCGTACGCCATCGACGGCGACGAGTGCCTGGACATCAACGAGGTCGGCGAGCCAGGTGAGAACGACGTCACCCAGTTCGCGGCCGACGGGTCGCCCGCCAGCGCGCTGCAGGTGCCCGCGACGCAGCAGCGGGTCACCGAGCTGACCGGCAGGGTGGCCGGGGACGGGGTCACCGTGGCGGTGCTCGACTCGGGAGTGCTGAGCACCGGAGGGCTCCTCGACGTCGAGCGCGGCCAACCGGCACCAGGGGCGACGCGCACCAGCGACCTCGTGTGGCACCAGGGGACGCTGCTCGCCGGGATCATCGCGGGGGCGCCCGACGCGGACACCGGGCTGCCCGTGGGGATCGCCCCCGGGGCCGCGATCTACGACCAACGCATCTACGACACCGGCGCCGACGACGACGAGCTGACCCAGGTGGACGCGGATGCCCTCGCCGACGGGCTGGACGCGATCGCGCCACGGGTGGGCAAGGACGGCATCCGGATCGTCACGGTCGGCGTGCGGGTGCCCGCCGACACGCCGCGGCTGCGGGAGGCGGTCGAGCGGGTGACCGAGCGCGGCGCAATCCTGGTCGCGGCCTCGGGCCAGCGCACCGACCCCGACGAGGAGTCGCCCCAGGCCACCTTCCGGGCAGGGGAGGACGGCGCCGAGTCGTCCTGGCCGGCCGGCTACTCGAGGCAGAGCGAGGACGGGGATGCGATCCCGGGAGTCCTCTCGGTCACGACCACCGGGGCCCCCGGCGACGGCGGGGACGACGCCACGCTCCAGGACCTGATCCTCTTCAGCTCGGCCATCGACGTCGCGGCACCGTCACGAGGCGCGGTCTCCGTCGCCCTCAACGGCCGCTACTGCTCGACGTACGTCGAGTCCACGGCGGTCGCCGCCGCTGAGGTCTCCGGTGTGCTGGCCCTGCTGATGACGGCCTACCCGAAGGATCGTCGCGAACAGATCATCACCCGGCTCGAGGCGACTGCCTCGGGGGCGACGCGGGTGGACCCGGCGACTCCCAACACCCGCGTGGGCCGGGGCGTCGTCCAGCCGTACGAGGCGCTCACCCGACCGCTGTCGCCCGACCGCCGCGGCAACCTTCCCTTCGGTGTGCCGGCCGAGCAGGAGGCCGTCCCGGCGCAGCTGCCCGAGGCGGCTCCCGACGTCCTTGCCTCGACCCGGGACAACGCCGTGTGGTGGGGACTCCTGGGTGGAGGCGCGCTCGTCGTGCTCGCGCTGCTGCGACCCGTGCTGGCGCGTCGTCGGTAGGTCACTCACCACTCGTGCGGGCAATCCCGACGAGGTTGCGGACCGGTCCCGCAGGCGGCTGCTTGGCACCGGCCCAGACGGCCCGGAAGGCTCGGTGCAGGCGCAGGGCGGTGGGGACCTCGACGAGGTGGCCCAGGTCCAGGTCGCGGGCCACGACCCGTCGGCTGAGGAAGGCTGCCGACCCGCCGGCCAGGACGGTGGCGCGCACGGCGGTGGCAGTGGTGAGCTCGGCGACCGCGGGGCCAGGAGCGAGGCCGTGCGCGGTGAGGGCCGACTCCAGTACCTCTCGGGTGCCGGACCCTCGCTCACGCTGCACGAGCGCGAGCTCGGAGACCTGCTCGGGAGTGAGCGGCGTACGACGTCGGCTGAGCGGGGTCCCGGGGGCGACCACCAGGGCCAGCTCGTCCTCGGCGACGGTCGTGTGCCGCACGCCTGCGGGCGTCCCGCCGCCCTCGACGAAGCCCAGGTCGGCCCTTCCGTCGCGCACGGCCTCGATCACGCGCGCACTGTTGGACGCGGTCAGGCTCACGGTCGTCGGCGTCGCGCCCTCCGCCAGCTGGCGTTGGCGCAGCTGCACCAGCCACCGGGGGATCAGGGTCTCGGCGATCGTCATGCTCGCCCAGACGGACAGATCGCGGTCGTGGTCGTCCCGGAGCCCGTCGATCACCGCCTCGAGCTCGTCGGCGACCGACAGGAGATGGGCGGCGCGTTCGACGACCACGACGCCCGCATCGGTCAGCTCGGACCCGCGCGGGCCGCGGCGCACCAGCCCGAGACCGGTGACGGCCTCCATGGTGCGCACCCGCTCCGAGGCGGCCTGCTGGGTAGTGCCCTGGGCGCGGGCCGCCGCACCGATGCTGCCGAGTCGAGCCACGAGCACCAGCAGGCGCAGGCCGTCGAGATCGGGGACGTGAGGGGTCACCGGGCAGATCTTATCCTTCTCACAAGGCTCTCCTGTGGATGCACAGCGAACCGGGGGCTACTCGGCCCTGCGTACGGGGCGCAGCCTGGAGGCATGACCTCGACGACGATCGCTGAGCCCGCCCCGGCCGCGCCTTCGCTCGGGACCCGTCGCAGCTTGGCGGCCTTCGGGCCCAACTGGTTCGCCTCCGTCATGGGTACCGGGATCGTCGCGAACGCCGCGGCCACGCTGCCGGTGCAGCCTCCGGGTCTGCTCGACGCCGCGCGCGCCGTCTGGGTCCTGGACGCCGCGCTGCTCCTCGTGGTGGTCGTCGCCACGGGCGTGCACTGGCTGCACCACCCGGTCGCTGCCCGCCGTCACCTCGACGACCCCACGATGGCGCACTTCTACGGCGCGCCGGCGATGGCTCTGCTGACGGTGGGGGCTGGCGCGCTGCTGGTCGGCCAGCCGTTGATCGGGACGGGTCCGGCGGTCGCCCTCGGCGCGGTGCTGTGGATCGCGGGCACCCTGCTGGGACTCGCCACCGCGGTCGCGGTGCCCTACCGCGCGTTCACCACGCACCGGGTCGGCGCCGACGCCGCGTTCGGGGGGTGGCTGATGCCCGTCGTGCCTCCGATGGTGAGCGCGGCGACGGGCCCGCTGCTGATCGCCCACCTGCCGGCAGGCGACCTCCGGCTCACCCTGCACCTGGCCTGCCTGATGATGTTCGGCCTGACCCTGGTGGTGAGCCTGATGATCATCACCCTGATCTGGGGCCGCCTGATGCACCACCAGGTCGGGGCTGCGGCCGCGGTGCCCACGCTGTGGATCGTGCTGGGTCCGCTCGGGCAGTCGATCACCGCCTCCCACACGCTCGCCGCCACGGCACCGGCGTCCCTGCCCGCGCCGTACGGCGATGCGGTCGCGACCCTGGACGTGCTCTACGGCGCGCCGATGTGGGGCTTCGCCCTCCTGTGGGCCTCGCTCGCGCTCGCCCTCACCGTCCGGGCGGCCCGCACCACGCCGGCCGGACTGCCGTTCACCCTCACCTGGTGGTCGTTCACCTTCCCGGTCGGCACGCTGGTCACGGGTACGTCGGGACTGGCCGCCGCGACCGGGGCGCCGTTCCTGGTCGTCGCAGCCGTGGCGCTGTACGTCGCGCTGGTGGCCGCCTGGCTGCTGGTGGCGACCCGGACCCTGCGTGGCGTCCGGACCGGCCACCTGCTGCGTGGCTCGGCTGTGCGACCTGCCGTAGCGTCGGTGGCATGACTGAGAAGAGCATGCGCGAGCGGATGCTCGCCGGTGAGCCCTACATCGCCGATGACCCGGAGATCGCCCGCGACTCCGCGCGGGCGATGCGCCTGACCCACGCGATCAACCTCGCCGACCCGACCGACCGCGACACCCTGCGGGCGCTGTTCACCGAGCTGCTCGGCGCCTTCGGTGAGGGCGCGGAGATCCGCCCGCCCTTCCGGTGCGACTACGGCTTCCAGACCACCTTCGGTGCGCGGTCGTTCGCCAACTTCGGCCTCGTCGTGCTGGACGTCGCCGCGGTCACGGTCGGCGACGACGTCCAGCTCGGCCCGAACGTCCAGCTGCTCACCGCCACCCACCCCCTCGAGCCCGGACCGCGCCGCGACAAGTGGGAGGCCGCCGAGCCGATCACCATCGGCGACAACGTCTGGCTCGGCGGCGGCGTGATCGTCTGCCCGGGCGTCACCATCGGCGAGAACACCGTCGTCGGCGCCGGCTCGGTCGTCGTGGCCTCGCTTCCGGCGAACGTCGTCGCGGTCGGGGCGCCGGCCAAGGTCATCCGGCAGCTCTGAGACAGAGGTGACCGTCGCTCGACAGGTCGGCTCGCGGCGGGCTGGAGGAGGGCGCACACCCCAGAGCAGTTGTCTACGTGAACCCTCGGGCGCGGATCGACTGTGATGTGGGGGTGCGTCGATCGCGGTGGAAAGACGCACGTTCGACGGTCCCGAATGAGGTTCGGCTTGCGGCGATCCGAACCGGCCAGGTCATGGCATATACTGCCAACGGAGGTGGTCGTCGTGGCGACGAGGAACGTTGTCCTGAGTCAGCACCAGCACGAGCTCGTCGAGTCGCTGGTGAAGTCTGGGCGCTATCAGAACGCCAGTGAGGTGCTGCGCGAAGGTCTTCGGCTCCTGGAGCGCGAGCAAGTCGAGGAAGCGGCAAAGGTCGGCGTCTTGCGTCAAGCCTCCGAGCAGGGCTGGTCGGATCTCGCCTCGGGGCGCTTCGACGACATCGATGACGAGTCCCTCGACGACTTCGTCGGGCAGCTTGGCGTCCGCGCGGCCAAGACCCAGTCAGCGGGCTGATGACGAGGTACCGCCTCACCTATGCCGCCCAAGCCGACATCGTCTCGATTCTCGCCTGGTCGCACGACCGGTTCGGCGAGGAGGCCCGCAAGCGCTACGAGGCACTGATAGCCACAGCCATCCGCGAAGCGGCGACCGGCGGCGACGAGGTAGGGCGAACGATGCGCCCCGAGCTCGGTGACGGGGTGTTCTCATGGCATCTGGCGCAGAGCCGCACTCGCTCGCCCGGTGGAAAGGTCCACCGTCCGCGACACTTCTTGATCTGCCGAATCGACAGCGACGTCATGGTCGTCGGTCGGGTCCTCCACGACGCCATGGAACTACGAAGGAACCTCGCGCCCCTGCAGCCCTGGGAGTAGTCGCCGCACGCCGAACGCTGATCGGCGACGGCGCTCGTGAGACCACGACCGAGGTGCGCCGTGTCCCGCAACACCCGTCCGGTGATGTTCCCGGGACGGGGGCCTGGTCCGGGTGCGTCATTGTGGCCGGTGCGACGCGCCCCGCACTTGTGTTCTCAGGTCTCGGTCTACGTGCGGATGGGGTAGGTCTGGCCGGTGGCGTGGGCTTGGTGGTGGTGGAA
>NZ_JAPYPS010000011.1 GCF_029937575.1 Nocardioides sp. | reverse complement strand
GCCGTTGAGCGCGCCGTTCAGTCGACCGGGAGAGGCTCGCAGTCAACGGATGCCGCAGGCACCGCGCAGCGGTCGAGCGCAGCGAGATCCTTGACGGCGAGACCCGGTCGACTACGCGCGCGGGCGCCACACCCACCCCGAAGATGGGTCGACTACGCGCGCGGCGCCACACCCACCCCGAGGAATCAGGTCACCGCCGAAACCCGGATGCGCCCCAGCGCCTCAGTCGCGCACAATGACCTCCCGTGGGACATGTCGACGTCGCCGGAGTGCGCTACGAGCTGCCGGACGGGCGACTCCTGCTGGACGACGTGTCGTTCCGGGTCGGGGAGGGCGCCAAGGTCGCGCTGGTCGGCGCCAACGGCGCCGGCAAGACGACGCTGTTCCGGATCATCACCGGCGACCTCGTGCCGCACGGGGGCGCGGTGACGAGGACGGGCGGACTGGGCGTCATGCGCCAGGACGTGAAGGCCGGGGTTTCGTCAGGCTCAACCTCCGAGGGGGATCCGACCGTCGCCGACCTGCTTCTCAGCGTCTCACCGGTCCGCATCCGCGAGGCGGCCCGAGCCGTCGACGCGTGCGAGCTCGCGCTGATGGAGACCGACGACGAGAAGACGCAGATGCGCTACGCCGAGGCGCTGCACGAGTACGCCGACGCCGGCGGCTACGACCTGGAGGTCACCTGGGACGTGTGCACGATGAAGGCGCTCGGGCTGTCCTACGACCGCGCCAAGTACCGCGATCTCAAGACCCTCAGCGGCGGCGAGCAGAAGCGCACCGTGCTGGAGTACCTGCTCGCGGGTCCCGACGAGGTGCTGCTCCTCGACGAGCCCGACAACTACCTGGACGTGCCCGGCAAGATCTGGCTCGAGGAACGGATCCGCGCCAGCGACAAGACGATCGTCTTCATCTCCCACGACCGCGAGCTGCTGGCCAACACCGCCACCCGCGTCGTCACGGTCGAGCTCGGCAGCGGCGGCCCGGGTTCGGGCAACAAGGTCTGGACCCACCCGGGCGACTACACGAGCTATCACGCGGCTCGCCAGGATCGGTTCGCGCGCTTCGAGGAGCTGCGCCGCCGTTGGGACGAGGAGCACGCCAAGATCAAGGCGCTCGTGCTGCGGATGAAGATCAAGGCCGAGTACAACGACGGGATGTCGAGTCAGTACAAGGCCGCCCAGACCCGGCTGCGCAAGTTCGAGGAGGCCGGGCCGCCGACCGAGCAGCCGCGCGAGCAGCAGGTCAACATGCGCCTGACGGGCGGGCGAACGGGCAAGCGCGCGGTCGTGTGCACGGATCTCGAGCTGCGCGGGCTGATGCGGCCCTTCGACCTCGAGGTCTGGTACGGCGAGCGGGTCGCCGTCCTCGGGTCCAACGGCTCGGGCAAGTCGCACTTCCTGCGCCTGTTGGCTGCCGGCGGGAGCGACCCCGACGTCGAGCACCAGCCGGTCGGCGACGTGACGATCGCTCCGGTCGACCACCAGGGCAAGGCCAAGCTCGGCGCCCGCGTGCGCCCGGGCTGGTTCGTGCAGACCCACGACCATCCCGAGCTCGAGGGGCGCACGCTGCTGGAGATCCTGCATCGCGGCGACGGCTCGCTGCACGGGCGCGCGGGCATGGGTCGCGAGCAGGCGGCGCGCGTGCTCGACCGCTACGAGCTGAGCGTGCAGTCGGAGCAGACCTTCGAGTCGCTCAGCGGCGGCCAGCAGGCCCGGTTCCAGATCCTGCTCCTCGAGCTCTCCGGTGCCACGCTGCTGCTGCTCGACGAGCCGACCGACAACCTCGACGTCCAGTCCGCCGAGGCCCTGGAGACCGGCCTCGACGCCTTCGAGGGCACGGTCCTCGCGGTGACGCACGACCGCTGGTTCGCGCGCGGCTTCGACCGGTTCCTGGTCTACGGCGCCGACGGCGACGTCTACGAGTCCGACGGTCCGGTCTGGGACGAGGGAAGGGTGCAACGAGCGCGATGACGAGCAGCCCGCTGGAGATCGCCGAGATCGATCTCTTCGACGACGACGCGCTCGCGCAGTGCTACGACGCCCACGCGCTCGCCGAGCGCGAGGGGCTCGGCGACCTGGCGACCATCTGGACCCTGCCGGAGCTGAAGGTCGCCCTGCGCGAGCCCAGCCGGACCCGCGAGCAGCACCTGTACGTCGGCACGGTGGACGGGGTCGTGGTGGCCACCGGTGCCCACGTCCTGCCGCTGCAGGACAACCTCGACAGCGCGACGTTCTCGGTCAACGTCGTGCCTCAGGCCCGTCGCCGGGGCCACGGCACGGCGATGCTGTCCTTCATCGAGCACCGGGCACGCGAGCTCGGGCGGACTCGCCTCGAGACAGGGATCAGCTGGACCGACGAGCATGGCTCCGACGGTGCCGGGTGGCCGGGCCGCGAGTTCGCGCTGGCCCGTGGCTACCGGTTGACGCTGGGCGACGTGCAGCGCGAGCTGGTGCTCCCGGTCGACGACGCCCTTCTCGCCGAGCTGACCTCCGAGGCCGAGGAGAAGCACGCCGGCTACCGGCTCCAGTCGTGGGTCGGCGCGGTGCCTGAGCAGCTGGCGCTCGGCTACGAGACGCTCAGCAGCAGCCTGATGACCGAGGCCCCGATGGGCGAGTCGGAACGCGAACCCGAGGCGATCGACGTCGCCAATCTGCGTGAGCGCGAGGCCGTCGCCGAGAAGCAGGGCCGCACCGTGGTGTGCACCGTCGCGCTGACCGCCGAGGGGGAGGTGGCGGCGTACACCGACCTCGCCTACACGCCCCACGAGTCCGGCAAGGCCTACCAGTGGGGGACCCTGGTGCGCACCGCCGACCGGGGTCACCGGCTGGGGATGGCAGTGAAGGTCGCCAACCTACGGCTCCTGCAGAGCCTGGGCATCGGTGCCGACCGCGTGGTGACCTGGAACGCCGAGGTCAACGCGCACATGATCGGTGTCAACGAGCGGCTCGGGTTCGTGCCGGTCGCGCGGGCCGGGGAGTTCCAGAAGCGGCTGGCCCCCTCGGCCTGAGCCAGATCTACCTGCGACACCGTGTTCGTTGTGTCACAGTCACCACCATGGATCCGTTGACCGAGGTGCTCGGCACCGAGCCCCCCACCACCGTCCGCGCCCTGGCCGAGGAGACCCGGTCCGCACTGGCCTCCCAGGTCCACGAGGCCCGGCGCGTCACCGCGGCCCTCAACGCCGAGGCCGTCGAGACGGCCCTGCGCGGCGTCCCCCTGCCGGTGCGCGGCCTGGTCCGGAAGACGTTGGGCGCGTGACGGCGCAGGCCGCCTCGGTCCCGACCCACCCCCAGCTGGTGCGGGTGGCCCGGCTGCTCGGCGTGGAGGTGGAGGAGCTGCCCGTCGAGCTCGCCGCGGTGCCCGCCGACGACCTGCGCACGCTGCACGACCAGATCGGCGAGGCCATCCACCGCGGTGCCCGCGCCCGCTTCGCGGCGGTGGCCGGGCTGGCCGCCAAGCTGCCCGCCCCCGTGGCGGGACGCCTGGCCCAGACGTTCCTGCCACCGGTGCTGGCGGCCCGGGTGTGCGAGCACCTCGAGCCCGCCCGCGCGCGCGACCTGGTCGGCCGGGTCTCCCTGCCCTACCTGGCTGACATCGCGGTCGCCCTCGACCCGGTGGGGTCCCGCGAGGTGGTGCGCGCGATCCCGGCGCCACGCGTGGGAGAGGTCGCGCACCTGCTCCTCGAGCGGCGCGAGTACGTCGTGATGGCGGAGTTCGCCCGAGTGGTGGACGAGGACGCCCTCGTCGCGGCCCTGGAGGCGGCGTCGCCGCACGACCTGCTCTGCGTCGTGCCCCTGCTGGAGTGGAACGAGACCCTGGAGCGCGTGGTGGCGCACCTGCCGTCGGAGCAGCTGGACCGCATCGTCGCCGAACTCGACCACGAGGAGCTCGCCGACCTCGCGCTGGCCCTGGACCCGGTCCGCTTCGGCCCGGTGATCGCGCGGGTCGACGAGATGACCGTGACGGCCCTGACCGGCGTCCTGCTCGACCGCGAGGAGCACGCGGCGATGGCACGCCTGGCCACGGTGCTGCCCATCGAGCTGCTGAGCGCAACGTTGCGCGTCGTACCGCCCGACGAGCTGGACCGGCTCCGGCCACTGCTGACCGACGAGCAGCGGGAGCTGCTCGCCGGGCTCTCCTGAACCGGTGACGGTGAAGGCGGGCGGGAGCACGGGAAAGCCGGCGACCGTCGGGGGGAAGTGACGGTCGCCGGCGATGGTGCGGCCCTACCCAGGGGCCGCACCGTCCCCTCTCCCGTGGGGTCTCGCCCTGACGCCTCCTCGTCGGGAGTCGCGCCAGGAAGCTCGGTCAGGAGTCGGTGGACTCCGCGTCGGAGTCGAGCGTGAGCTGCGTGGTCTGCTCCTGGCCGTTGCGCTCGAAGGTCACCGTGACCTCGTCGCCGGGGCGGTAGGAGCGGATCGTTGCCACGAGCGAGTCGGAGCTGGTGATGAGCGAGTCGTCGATCTTGGTGACGATGTCGCCGCTCTCGAGCCCGGCGTCCCCGGCGGCGGAGCCGGCTCCCACGTCCTGGATCCGGGCGCCGTCGATGACCAGGGCGCCGGAGCCGTCGTCGGTCACGTTGCCGACCTGCACGCCGAGCCGGGCGTGGGTCGGCGTCTCGCCGGCCTTCATCTGCTCGATGACCGGCAGCACCTCGTCGATCGGGATCGCGAAGCCGAGACCGATCGAGCCCGCCTCGCCCGACGTGGTGCCGTTGGACTGGATCGAGGAGTTGATGCCGATCACGTGCCCGGCCAGGTCGACCAGCGGCCCCCCGCTGTTGCCGGGGTTGATGGCGGCGTCGGTCTGGATGGCGGGATAGACGGTCGCGTTGCCGGCCTGGTCGGTCCCGACGTCCACCGGACGGTTGAGCGCGCTGACGATGCCCGAGGTGACGGTGGCGTCGAGGCCGAAGGGCGAACCGATCGCCACGACGCCCTCGCCGACGTCGACGCCGCTGGACTCGCCGATCGTGGCCGGCGTCAGGCTGTCGACGCCCTCGGCCTGGATGACCGCGGTGTCGGTGAGCGGGTCGGTGCCGAGGATCGTGGCCTCGGCGTGGCTACCGTCGCTGAACGAGACCGTGATCTGGCCACCGTTGCCGGCGACCTCCACCACGTGGTTGTTCGTGAGGATGACGCCGTCGGACGACAGGATGACGCCCGAGCCCGAGCCGGCCTGCCTCCCGTCACTGACGTCCAGCTTGACGACCGAGGGAAGAACGACGCTGGCGACCTGCTCGACGCTGCCCTCGGCGGCCGGCTCGTCGGAGGAGCTCACCACGGGGCTGGTCGAGACGCCGCTCGCGGTCGCCGCCGGTCCGTCGTCGTCGTTGAAGGCGTCGTACGCCGCGGCGCCACCGAGCCCGGCGCCGCCACCGACGAGCAGCGCGGCAGCGACGATCCCGACCGCGAAGCGCCTACGTCCGCGGGGTGCGGGGTGGCTCTGGCTCGGGCGCGGTTGGACGGGCAGGACCTGGGTCGAGTCCGGCGCGGCCCACGGGGCGCCGGCCGGCGGGCCGGACGGCGGCGGGTAGGAGGGGCGGCCGAACTCCTGGAATTCGGCGGGGCGCGGGTCCTCGGGGCGGTGCGGGTCCTGCGGGTGGGGCGTCTGCTCGGTCATGGCTCCACTGTGCGGAGCGTGGCTGTGAGAGGGCTGAGACGACCCTGGGCCCTCGACAAGAAGTTTCCGGCCCGTTGGTGTGGCCCGGCTCACACGAAGTCGGCGGTGGTCGGCAAGGATGGCCCCATGAGCGCACCCACCCCGACCTTCACCGACGACCGCATCGCGCACTGGGCAGCCGAGACCCCGGACGCCGACGCGATCACGTACGGCTCGCGCACCTTCTCCTGGAGCCAGTGGGACGAGCGCGTACGGCGCAACGCCGGCGGGTTGCAGGCTCTCGGCATCGGACGGGGCGACGTCGTGTCGTTCCTCGACAAGAACCACCCGGCGTGCGTCGAGACCTCCCTGGCGGCCGGCTCGCTCGGAGCCGCCAACGCGATCATCAACTGGCGCTCGGCCGGCGACGAGATCGACTACGCCGTCAACGACTCCGGCGCCAAGGTCCTGTTCGTGGGCCGCGAGCTGATGCCGACGATCGAGAAGATCCGCGACCGCCTCGGCTCGGTGGAGAAGATCATCGAGGTGACGCCCGACGGCGTCGACGACGAGTACGAGTCGTGGCTGGCTGCCGCCGCCCCGGTCGGTCGCCAGGCCGACGTGACCCCGGAGGACACCTGCCTGGTCATGTACTCCTCCGGCACCACGGGCCGTCCCAAGGGCGTGATGCTGAGCCACACCAACATGGTCAGCCACACCCTCAACGCCCACGACGGCTGGTCGTTCGAGCCCGGCGACAAGGCGATGGTCGCGATGCCGCTCTTCCACGTCGGCGGCTCGTCGTACGTCCTGTTCCCGATCCATGACGGTGTGCCGAGCATCATGACCCGCGACCCGGACGGGGCATCCCTGGCCGGCGCGATCCTGGGCGGCGCCAACCGGACGTTCCTGGTGCCCGCCGTGCTCGCCCAGGTCCTGCAGGCCGGCGAGGACGCGGTCAAGCTCTTCGCCGCGCTGAAGACCTACACCTACGGCGCCGCGCCGATGCCGGCGCCGCTGCTGCGCGCGGCGATGGAAGCCTGGCCCGACACCGACTTCCTCCAGGTCTACGGCCTGACGGAGGTCGCGGGCGTGGTGACCCAGCTCGGCTCCGAGGACCACCGCACCGCTGTGTCGTCGGGTCACCCCGAGCGCCTGGTCTCGGCCGGCAGGCCGATCCCCAACACCGAGGTCCGCATCGTGGATCCCGGCACCGGTGATGACCTGCCCACGGGTGAGCACGGCGAGATCTGGCTCAAGACCCCGCAGCGCTTCTCGGGGTACCTCGGCAAGCCCGAGGCGACCGCCGAGGTGATCACCGAGGACGGCTGGTTCCGCACCGGCGACATGGGCAAGGTCGACGCCGACGGCTACGTCTTCGTCGAGGACCGGCTCAAGGACATGATCATCAGCGGTGGGGAGAACATCTACTCGCCCGAGGTCGAGCGGGTGCTGGCCGAGCACCCCGCGGTCATGGAGGTCGCGATCATCGGGGTGCCCGACGACACGTGGGGCGAGGCGGTCAAGGCGGTCGTCGCGCTCAACGAGGGAGCCGAGGCCACGCCGGACGAGCTGATCGCCTTCTGCCGCGAGCACCTGGCCGCGTTCAAGTGCCCCAAGACCATCGACGTCACCGGGCCGCTCCCTCGCAACCCCACGGGCAAGATCCTCAAGAAGGACCTGCGCAAGCCGTTCTGGGAGGGACGCGACCGCGGGGTCAACTGAGAGCTTCGAGCGCGCCGGCCGATCCAGGCCTGATGGTGGCTGTCGGTGGCGTGTGGTTGGTTCGCGTCATGCAGGCAGCGACCCCGACGCGACCCGACACCCGCTACTGGGTCAACACGATCAGCCTCGACCACGTGCTGCTCGGGGTCGCAGGCGGTTTCACCCAGGCAGGGCACGGCCGCGACACCCGGCTGCGGAGACTGCGCCGAGGCGACGGGATTGCGTTCTACTCGCCGCGCGCGGAGATCGGCGCCGCCAAGGCGCTGCAGCACCTCACCGCGCTCGGGGTGATCGCCGACGACGAGCCCTACCAGGTGAGGCAGCAGCCGGGCTCCGAGCCGTGGCGACGCAGGGTGGAGTTCGAGCAGGTGCGAGCCGTCCCCATCCGTCCGCTCCTGCCGATGCTCGGCTTCGTGACCGACGAGCAGCGGTGGGGGCTGCCGTTCCGACAGGGCCTGTTCGAGGTGCCGGCCGGCGACTTCGGCGTGATCGCCGGTGCGCTGCGCGATGCCGCGTGCATGGACGACGCGTTCTCCGCCTCGGGAAGGACGGCGGAGCGCTGAGCCGAGGGCTGACAGACTGGCCCACCCCCGTTCGTGAGACGACGACATCTCCCGTTCACCTCGATTCGACAGGTTCGCCCCCGTGACCGACGCCGACCACGACGCCGCGACCCACCCGCTCCTTCGGGGAGCCTTCGCGCCGTCCCCCCGCACCCTCGTCGACATCTTCCGCGAGACCGCCGCCCAGGCGGCCGACGAACCGGCCGTCGACGCCGGCACCGGCGTCCTGACCTATGCCGAGCTCGAGGAGGCCGCCGACGCCCTCGCCGCCCAGCTGGCCGAGCTCGGGGTCGGGCCGGGCCACAAGGTCGGAGTCCGGGTCAGCTCCGGCACCACCGACCTCTACGTCGCCATCATCGGCATCCTGCTGGCCGGCGCGGCCTACGTGCCCGTCGACGCCGACGACCCCGACGAGCGGGCACGCGTCGTCTTCGAGGAGGCCGACGTGGCCGCCGTCGTCGGCGACGACCTAGCGATCGTCTCGCGACGTCCCGACGCCGTGCCTCGCGACCTCGAGGACCCTGCGCAGGACGACGACGCCTGGGTCATCTTCACCTCGGGCTCCACCGGCAAGCCCAAGGGCGTCGCGGTCAGCCACCGGTCGGCAGCTGCGTTCGTCGATGCCGAGTCCCGGATGTTCCTGCAGGAGGCCCCGCTGGGCGTCGGGGACCGGGTGATGGCCGGGCTGTCGGTCGCCTTCGACGCCAGTTGCGAGGAGATGTGGTTGGCCTGGCGCTACGGGGGCTGCCTGGTGCCCGCCCCTCGCGCCCTCGTGCGTAGCGGCATCGACGTCGGACCCTGGCTGGTCGCCAACGAGGTCACGGTGGTGTCGACGGTGCCGACCCTGGTTGCCCTGTGGCCGGCCGAGGCCCTCGAGCGTGTCCGCCTGCTCATCATGGGCGGCGAGGCCTGTCCGCCGGAGCTGGCCGCGCGCCTCGTCGCGCCCGGCCGCGAGGTGTGGAACACCTACGGACCCACGGAGGCCACCGTCGTCGCCTGTGGCGCGGAGCTGACCGGTCAGGGCGTGGTGCCCATCGGTCTGCCGCTCGACGGGTGGGACCTCGCCGTCGTCGACGCCGACGGGCTGCCCGTGCCGGTGGGTGCCACCGGTGAGCTGATCATCGGCGGCGTCGGACTGGCCCGCTACCTCGACCCCGCGAAGGACGCCGAGAAGTACGCCGCGATGCCCACCCTCGGCTGGGAGCGCGCCTACCGCAGTGGCGACCTGGTGGTCAACGAGCCCGGAGGACTGCTCTTCGGCGGACGAGCAGACGACCAGATCAAGCTGGGTGGACGGCGCATCGAGCTGGGCGAGATCGACAGTGCGCTCCTGGGTCTGCCCGGCGTCAACGGCGCGGCGGCCGCCGTACGCAGGACGAGTGCCGGCAACAGCCTGCTCGTCGGGTACGTCGCCGTCGACGCGACCTTCGACCAGACGACTGCCCTGGCGACCCTGCGCGACCAGATGCCCGCGGCGCTGGTGCCGCGACTCGCCGTGGTCGACACGCTGCCCACCCGGACCTCCGGCAAGGTCGACCGCGATGCCCTGCCGTGGCCCCTGCCGCGCAGCTCGTCGCCGGGGAGCACGGACCTCGACGACGTCGAGACCTGGGTCGCCGAGCTGTGGCTCGACGTGCTCGGGGCCGGCGTGGAGACCCGCGAGGCGGACTTCTTCGACCTCGGTGGGGGCAGTCTCACGGCGGCGCAGATGGTCTCGCGCCTGCGGGAGCGCTACCCCGACGTCGTGGTCGGCGACCTCTACGCCCATCCCACCCTCGGCGCCATCGCCACCCACCTCGACTCGATGGCGCTGGCCACCACGAGTGACCGCAGCAACGTGCGGCCCACCCCGATCAAGACCCAGGCGGGCCAGGTCGCCGCCACCGTCCTGGTCCGCTGCCTGGCCGCCCCCCGCTGGCTCTTCTGGGTGGGCCTGGGCTGCCTGCTGCTGGGCGGACTCGACGAGCTGGCGTGGTTGCCGGACGTCTCCGGCTGGCTGCTGCTCGTGCTGGGTGCGCTCTTCGTCAGCCCACCGGGGCGGATGCTCGTCGCGGCGGCGGCCGCACGAGCACTGCTCCATCCGGTCACGCCGGGGGACCACCCGCGCGGCGGCAAGACCCACCTGCGCCTGTGGCTGGCGACCCACGTGGCCGACGAGATCGGAGCGACCAACCTGGCCGGCGCCCCGCTGATCACCTGGTACGCCCGGCTGCTCGGCGCCCAGGTGGGTCGCAACGTGGACCTGCACTCACTGCCACCGGTGACCGGGATGCTCAAGCTCGGCAAGGGCGCCTCGATCGAGCCCGAGGTCGACCTCACTGGCTACTGGGTCGACGGCGACGTGCTGCACCTCGGCGAGATCAGGGTCGGTGCGCGCGCTCGCGTCGGCGCGCGCAGCATGCTGTGTCCCGGCGCCGTCGTCGGCGCCGATGCCGAGGTCGCCCCGGGCTCGGCGGTCTTCGGGGAGGTGCCGGCGGGGGAGTACTGGGCCGGGTCGCCCGCGGTGCTGCGAGCCGACGACGCTCGAGGTCCGTGGCAGGAGCGTCCGACCGGGTCGCGCGCGTGGGTGGCGGCGTACGTCGCCACCGCGCTCGGGCTGTCGCTGCTCCCCGTCCTGGCCGTCGTCGCCGCCGTGCTGCCGCCGCTGCTGTGGGCGGACCGTCCCAGCGGGCCCGGTGGCGTCGTCGGGCTGCTCGTGTGGGTGCCGCTCTCCACGGTGCTGGGGCTGCTCGTCCTCGCCCTGCTCGTCTGGGGCGTGGTGCGACTGGCGGGGCGGGCGATCAGTGCCGGGGTCCATCCGGTCCGCAGCCGCACCGCGCTGGCGGTGTGGACCACGGTCCGGGTGCTCGACGAGGCCCGCACCTGGCTGTTCCCGCTCTACTCCTCGACGCTGACACCGTGGTGGCTGCGTCGGCTGGGGGCGCGGATCGGCAAGGACGTGGAGGCCTCCACGGTGCTGATGGTCCCGTCGCTGACCCAGGTCAACGACGAGGCCTTCCTCGCCGATGACACCCTCATCGGTGGCTACGAGCTGGGCGGGGGATGGCTGCGCGTCGAGCGGGTGAAGATCGGCAAGCGGGCTTTCGTCGGCAACTCCGGCATGGCAGCGCCCGGGCGCAAGGTGCCCAAGGCGTCCTTGGTGGCGGTGCTGTCCGCGGCGCCGCGCCGCAAGAAGGCACGCTCTGGCGAGTCCTGGCTCGGCAGCCCGCCGGCTCCGCTACGACGTACGGCGGACGCCGAGACCGACCACCGCACCTATCACCCGCCTACGCGGCTGCGCGTCCTGCGCGCGCTGGTCGAGCTGGGTCGTCTGGTGCCGGTGATGGTCTCGTTCCTGCTGAGCTCGCTGGTGATCGTCGCCCTCCTGGCGCTGCTCGAGGGGCCGGGCGTCCTCGTCGCCCTGATCCTCACCGGGCCGGTCCTGGTCGTGACCGGCCTCGCCGCCGCGACGATCACCACGGCCGCCAAGTGGCTCCTGGTGGGGCGGATGCGGCCCGGCACCCACCCGCTGTGGAGCGGGTTCGTGTGGCGCAACGAGCTCGCCGACACGTTCGTCGAGGTGGTCGCGGCACCGTGGTTCGCCCGAGCGGTCAGTGGCACGCCGGTCCTCAACGCGTGGTTCCGCCTGATGGGGGCGCGCATCGGTCGTGGTGTGTGGATCGAGTCCTACTGGCTGCCGGAGACCGACCTGGTCATCATCGGCGACGGCGCCACCGTCAACCAGGGGAGCGTCGTGCAGACCCATCTCTTCCACGACCGCCGCTTCGCCAAGGACGTCGTGGTGCTGCGCCGCGGTGCGACCCTGGGTCCCAACAGCGTCATCCTGCCTGCAGCGACGCTCGGGCGCCACGCTACGGTCGGACCCGTGTCGTTGGTGATGAGGGGCGAGTCGGTGCCCGACAAGACCACCTGGATCGGCAACCCGATCGGCCCCTGGGACGACCGGGTGGGCGCTTCGTGAAGCTGACCTCGAGCGCCTCGACCAACGGACTCCCCACCGCCGACCCCTACCTGCCCGGGCACGGCGACCCGTCGTGGAGCGCCCGGCACTACGACCTCGACCTCTCCTACGACCTGACCCGCAACCAGCTGCGCGGGCAGGCCGTCATCGAGGGAAGGATCATCGAGGCGACACGGCGCATCGTGCTGGACCTGTCCCGCCTCGACGTCTCCAAGGTCCTGCTCGACGGCAAGACTCCGGCGAAGTACGCCGTGCGTGGCAACCGCCTGGTCGTCACGGCCAAGACCGAGCTCGGCGAAGGCACCGCCTTCACCCTGACGGTGAAGTACGCCGGCACCCCCAAGCCGCTCGTCGAGAAGCATCACGGCGACGCCGGGTGGGAGGAGCTCGAGGACGGCGTGATCGTCGCCGGCCAGCCGCACGGAGCCCCGACGTGGTTCCCCTGCAACGACCGACCCGACGACAAGGCGACGTACCGCATCGAGCTCGCGGCCCCGCACGGCTACACCGTCGTCGCCAACGGCCTGCTGACCAAGCGTGCCCGCGGCGCCGGCGCCACCACCTGGATCTACGAGCAGCGCGAGCCCATGGCGACCTACCTCGCCACCGTGCAGCTGGGCCGCTACGAGATCCGCGAGCTCGACGCGGGCGAGCGCGGCACCCCGCTGCTGGCCGCGGTGCCGCCCGAGCCGGGGGAGGGCTTCGAGGCCGCGTTCGGGCGCAACCCGGACATGCTCCGCTTCTTCGCCGGGCTCTTCGGCGACTACCCCTTCCCGGTCTACACCGTCGTGATCACCGACGACGACCTCGAGATACCCCTCGAGTCCCAGAGCCTGTCGACCTTCGGCCGCAATTTCATGACCGACGACTGGGACTCCGTCCGCCTCGTGGCCCACGAGCTGTCGCACCAGTGGTTCGGCAACGCCGTGACGTTGCGGTGGTGGAAGGACATCTGGCTGCACGAGGGCTTCGCCTGCTACTGCGAGTGGCTGTGGTCCGAGGAGTCCGGCGGGGACTCCGCCGACGACTGGGCGCGCCACCACCACGAGCGGCTGTCCGGGCTGGACCAGAAGCTCGTGCTGGCCGATCCCGGCCCCGAGCTGATGTTCGACGACCGCGTCTACAAGCGCGGTGCCCTGACCCTGCACGCGCTGCGGCTGACCGTCGGCGACGAGGCGTTCTTCGCCCTGGTGAAGTCGTGGGTGGCCGAGCACTCCGGCGGGACCGTCACGACGTCCGACTTCGTCGGCCACGCGGTCCGGGAGACCGGGGCCGACCTGGCCGATCTCTTCGTGGCGTGGCTCGACAAGCCGGCACTTCCCGACCTGCCTGACTGACCGCGTCCCTCAGAGCGGCAGGCGACGCTCCAGCAGCGCGGCCCGCAGGGTCTCGGCGTCGGTGAAGACCAGCGCGTCCATGCCGCACGCGGCGGCCGCCTCGACGTTGTCCGCGCGGTCGTCCACGAAGACCAGCTCCGACAACGGGTGCCCGGTCCGCGCGACCAGGAGCTCGTAGATCGCCGGGTCGGGCTTGGCGAGGCCCTCGACCCCCGAGACCACGACGTCCTCCAGCAGCGTCAGGAAGTCGAACGACGCGGGGGCGTGCGGGTAGAGCTCGGCCGACCAGTTGGTCAGCCCCCACTGCGGTACGCCGGCGGCGTGCAGGCGCCGTACGAGATCGACGGTGCCCGGCACCTCGCCCAGCAGCGAGTGCGCGAAGTGCGGCCGGTAGGAGCGGCCGTGCGCCGACCACTGCGGGTGCTCGGCGTCCAGCCAGGCCTCGGCGTCGGTCCAGGAGCCGCCGCTGTCGGGCCCGTGGTTCCAGGCTCGGAAGTCGAAGGCGTCCAGGAACCGCCGGGCCTCGTCCTCACCGACCCCCGCCGCGATCGCCGCGAGCGGGTCCCAGTCGATGAGGACGTTGCCGAGGTCCCAGACGACGCCTCGGGGTGCTATGCCCAACGCTCGCTTGCCGGCACGAAGTCCAGGCGTCGCTCGCCGGTGTAGATCTGCTTCGGACGAGCGATCTTCTGCTCCTTGTCCTGCACCAGCTCGACCCACTGCGCCAGCCAGCCCGGCGTACGGCCGATGGCGAAGAGCACCGTGAACATCTCGGGCGGGAACTGGAAGGCCTCGTAGATGAGGCCGGAGTAGAAGTCGACGTTGGGGTAGAGCTTGCGCTTGATGAAGTACTCGTCCTCGAGCGCGATCTTCTCCAGCTCCTTGGCGATCGCCAGGAGGGGGTTGACCCCGGTGACCTCGAAGACGTCGTCGCAGGCCTTCTTGATGATCGTCGCGCGCGGGTCGAAGTTCTTGTAGACCCGGTGCCCGAAGCCCATGAGCTTCTCGTTGCCGTTCTTGACGCCCTCGATGAAGGCCGGGATGTTCTCCTTCGACCCGATCCGGCGCAGCATCTTCAGCACGGCCTCGTTGGCTCCGCCGTGCAGCGGCCCGTAGAGCGCACCGACGCCCGCAGCGACAGCCGAGTAGGGGTCGACCTGCGAGGAGCCGACCGAGCGCACCGCGTTGGTCGAGCAGTTCTGCTCGTGGTCAGCGTGCAGGATGAAGAGAATGTCCAGCGCCTTGACCAGGCGCGGGTCGGCCTCGAACTTCGACTCGCTCATCTTGAAGAGCATGGAGAGGAAGTTGGCCGTGTAGCTCAGGTCGTTGTCGGGGTAGACGTACGGCTTGCCCTGGGCGTGGCGGAAGGCCCAGGCGCCGAGGGTCGGCATCTTGGCGATCATCCGCACCACCTGGATGTGGCGGTTGTCGGCGTCCGAGATCCGGCCGGCGTCCGGGTAGAACGTCGACAGGGCACCGACCGAGGCCATCAGCATGCCCATCGGGTGCGCGTCGTAGCGGAAGCCCTGCATGAACGTCTTGACGTTCTCGTGGACGAACGTGTGGTAGGTGATCTCGTGCACCCAGGCCTCGTACTCCGCCTTGGTGGGCAGCGTGCCGTGGATCAGGAGATAGGCCACCTCGAGGAACGTCGAGCTCTCGGCGAGCTGCTCGATCGGGTAGCCGCGGTACTCCAGGATGCCCTTCTCGCCGTCGATGTAGGTGACGGCGGAGCGGCAGGACGCGGTGTTGGTGAAACCGGGGTCATAGACGGCCAGGCCTGGCTCGTCGTCGTCGGTCCGGATCTTCCCGAGGTCGCCGGCCTTGATGGTGCCGTCGAGGATCGGGACGTCGTACTCCAGCCCGGTGCGGTTGTCGCGGACGGTGAGAGAGTCAGTCACACTGCCAACTTAGACGGCGCTGCGCAGCGGTGTGAACCCGGTGTCCCATCCATCAGGCACCCCGGCCCGCCGGCGCTGTCGGTCCATGGCGTTTTGACCCTGCTCACGACGGCGCCGTATCTTGGCATGTCGCGTCCCTGCCGCGGTCCGGTCGTACCTCTCGACCGAGCCGCAGATCCGGACAGTCGCACCTCCGCCGAGACGGGGAGGGGCGGTGAAGCCGGGCCGTGTTCGTCAAGGACGTCGCACCACCAGCACGACCACGTGCGGACTCCTCCGTCGTGGACCTACGAACGAAGAAGAGCATCTCCATGCGCACTTACGCACCCAAGCCCGGTGACATCGAGCGTTCCTGGCTCGTCATCGACGCCGAGGACATCGTCCTGGGCCGTCTGGCCGTCGCGACCGCGGGTCTCCTGCGCGGCAAGCACAAGGCGATCTTCGCCCCGAACACCGACACCGGTGACTTCGTGGTGATCGTCAACGCCGAGAAGGTCGCCCTGTCGGGCAACAAGGCCACCACCAAGCTGTCCTACCGCCACTCCGGCTACCCGGGTGGTCTCTCGGCCACCCCCATCGGCGAGATCCTCGAGAAGGACGCGCGCAAGGCCATCGAGACCGCGGTCTGGGGCATGCTGCCGAAGAACAAGCTCGGACGTCAGATCATCAAGAAGCTCAAGGTCTACTCCGGCCCGAACCACCCGCACGAGGCCCAGAAGGTCGTGCCCTACGTGATCACCCAGGTCGCGCAGTAGTCCCCGGAAAGCGCCTGTTACCCGACTTGTTCCGCACAGCGTCACCAGACTTGAAGAAGAGGAATCACCGTGGCTGAGACCACCGGCACCACCGAGAGCACCGAGGTCGAGGAGACCTTCGAGACCAACGAGCAGGGCGTCGCCTACAGCTCCGAGAGCGCCCCGTCGGCCGACGCCCCCGAGCGTCCCGCGACGATCGCTCCGGCGCAGGCCACCGGCCGCCGCAAGGAGGCCGTCGCCCGCGTGCGGATCGTCCCCGGCACCGGCGTCTGGACGGTCAACGGCCGCCAGCTCGACAACTACTTCCCCAACAAGCTGCACCAGCAGGTCGTCAACGAGCCCTTCGCTGCCCTGCAGCTGGAGGGTCGCTTCGACGTCATCGCGCGCATCCACGGCGGTGGCATCACCGGCCAGGCCGGCGCCCTGCGCCTCGGTGTGGCCCGCTGCCTCAACGAGATCGACCTCGAGACCAACCGCCCCACGCTGAAGAAGGCCGGGCTGCTCACGCGTGACGCCCGCGTCATCGAGCGCAAGAAGGCCGGTCTGAAGAAGGCCCGTAAGGCGCCTCAGTTCTCCAAGCGGTAGTCGCTTCATGCCGAAGGTCTTCGGCACCGACGGGGTCCGGGGTCTGGCCAACGGTCGTCTGACCGCTGAGCTGGCCCTGGACCTCGGCGTTGCTGCTGCCCGGGTGCTGGTCGGCCACGGGGAGTTCAGCGGACGTCGTCCGCTTGCCGTGGTGGGCCGCGACACCCGGATCTCGGGGCAGTTCCTCGAGCACGCCGTCGTCGCCGGGCTCACCTCCGCCGGTGTCGACGTGCTGCGACTGCGGGTCTTGCCCACGCCAGGAGTCGCCTACTTCACCGATCTGCTCGGCGCCGACCTCGGCGTGGTGATCAGCGCCTCCCACAACGCGATGCCCGACAACGGCATCAAGTTCCTCGCCCACGGCGGGGTCAAGCTCGACGATGCCCTCGAGGCCGAGATCGAGGCCTGCCTCGGCGAGGAGTGGGACCGCCCGGTGGGCGCCGACGTGGGCCGCGTGATGCCGCACGACGGCACCGTGGCGCAGTACGCCGCCTACCTGGTCAGCACGCTCGAGGGCTCGCGCGACCGGCCGTTGACGGGTCTGACCATCGTCCTCGACTGCGCCCACGGCGCGGCGAGCGAGGTCGGGCCGCGCGCCCTGCGTGACGCGGGTGCGACGGTCATCACCATCGGCGCCGAGCCCGACGGGCTCAACATCAACGACGGGTGCGGCTCCACCCACCTGGAGCCGCTGCAGGCCGCGGTCCTCGCCCACGGGGCCGACGCCGGCTTCGCGGTCGACGGCGATGCCGACCGGTGCCTGGCCGTCGACCACACCGGCACGGTCGTCGACGGCGACCAGCTGATGGTCGTCCTCGCGCTGGCGCTGCACGAGTCGGGACACCTGGCCCACGACACCCTCGTGGCGACCGTGATGAGCAACCTCGGGCTCGTGCAGGCGCTGAGCGCCGCCGGGATCGAGGTGCTGCAGACGGCCGTCGGCGACCGCTACGTCCTCGAGGCCATGCGTGCCGGCGGCTACTCCCTGGGTGGCGAGCAGTCCGGTCACGTGATCATGCGCGAGCACGCCACCACCGGTGACGGCATCCTCACCGCCCTCCACGTGCTGCAGCGGATGAAGACGTCGCGCCGGCCCCTGGCCGACCTGGCGGGCGCGATGACCCGGCTGCCGCAGGTCCTCGTCAACGTGCCCGACGTCGACAAGTCCCGCGCGGAGACCGACGGGGTGCTCGCCGAGGCGGTGGCCACCGAGGCAGGCCTGCTGGGCGACACCGGGCGCGTCCTGCTGCGACCCTCCGGCACCGAGGACCTGGTGCGGGTGATGGTCGAGGCGCCGACCCAGGAGGCGGCCGATGTCGTCGCGCACCGCCTGGCCGACGTGGTCAAGGCGCAGCTGACGCACTGACGCGGACCTCCTGTGGAGGACCGCTGGCTCGCCTGCGAGACCAGGGCTAGCGTCGCCGGGGTGCGTCTCGGACTGCTGCTCGTGCTGCTCGTGCTGCTCCTGGGGGTGGCGTGCTCGTCCCACGTCCGCGAGCCGGTGCCGGCCGACGTGCGCGTGGACGGTCCTTCGGGGCTGTCGTACGCCGTGCCCGCCGGTCCCTGGACGGTGCAGAAGCACGACCTCGGCTTCACCGGTCCCGGTGGTCGCTCGGTCGCCCACCTCACGGGATCAGCAACCTTCGACCAGGGCTACGCCGACGGGCGGTGCCTCGAGCCGTTCTCGGCGCGGGCTGTGGTCGGCTTCGCGCGCGGGCCGAGCCACGCTCGCCTCGTCCGCCGCTTCGAGCGTGCGATCGGCGCCACGACCTCGTTGCCCTCGCGGGCAGCGCCGTGGCTGGTCACGCTGCCCGACGGGCAGCGGGCCAGGCTCACCAGGACGGTGCTCGACGTGGCGGACCCGGGGGAGTGCGGCGCACCGCAGGTGGCGATCGACGTGCTCACCCCGGTCAGGGACGAGGTGCGGGCGACCGGTCGCGTGACCGCGTGGGTGTACGTCGGGGACCGCGGTCCGCACGCAGCGCCGCAGCACGAGCTGGCTGCCATGGCCGCCAGCCTGCGCTCGTCGACCACGAAGCCTTGAGCAACGCTTGAGGTCTGCTTGCGCCCTACCGGAGACGCCGTGCCTAGGCTCAGAGGCGTTGCGGGCACCGCCCGCGACGTCGAGCGGTCGGGAGGACCGCGCACGCAGTTCTGGATCTCCGCCGTCTGGACGCCGGCTCATCGGGTACAGGACAGACGTCGCGAACGACAACAACACGGCAGCGGAGGAAAAATCGGTGGGGACCACGGGCGGAATACGCACCACGGGCGGCATGCGCCGAGGGTTGACGAGCGTGCTGGCGCTGGTGCTGCTGCTCCTCGCGCTTGCACCGGCGCCCGCCGCTCACGCGGTCGACAAGGGTCGAGTCCGCGGCGAGATCATCGCCTCCGGCGGTGGAGCCGTGACCGTCAAGCTGCTGTGGTTCGACAACCAGTGGGGCTACCTGGGCGCGCGGAAGTTCCGTGGCGGCGCCTACTCGCTCTCCCTGGCTCCCGGCACCTACTACCTCCAGGCGGTCGACCAGGCGCCGTCCTACGACGTCAAGAAGAATCGTCCGAGCACCGTGAAGGTCACGGTCCGCTCCGGGAAGACCACCGTCAAGAGCATCAAGATGCGACGCGGTGCCTCCATCGGCGGCACGGTCAAGGCCGGCGGCAAGGTGGCGCGCAAGGCCCGTGTCGTGGCGGCCAACACCGACGAGCAGTCCTTCGAGACCACCGCTGACAAGAAGGGCAACTTCGCCCTCGGCGGCTTGCCACCCGGCAAGTACTCCGTCTTCACCTACGACCGCAAGGCCACCTGGGTCGGCAAGTCCCTCTACCTGCCGAAGGTCAAGGGCAAGAAGTTCACCCCGGTCTCGATCAAGCTCACCAAGAAGGCCGGTGGCCTGCTCGTCGACCTGTACGCCGGCAAGAAGGCACTTCCCGGTACGGCGTTCGTCACCGCGGTCAGCCGCAAGAGCGGCCAGTTCTGGACCGCCAAGTCGCGCCGGGGCTCGGTGACCTTCGAAGGCCTCTACCCGGGCGCCTACGACCTCCAGGTCCCCGGGTCGGGCAACTACCTGCCGGCCCGGATCAAGGTGAAGGCCAAGGTGAAGCCCGGTCGCGTCGCCTTCGCCAGCGCGCGGCTCACCAAGCGGGGGGCGTGGGTGACCGGCACTGTCGTCGACGAGAACAACCCCGGGGAGCCCCTGGCGGGCGCGGCGGTCAAGCTGCTGGACTCGAGCGGCAACCAGGTGGCTTCCGACACCGCCGACAGCTCGGGTGGCTTCACCCTGGACGGTCAGCTGCTCACCCAGAAGGGGATGACCGTCGTGGCAGGGCCGGGACCCAACTCGCCGTACCTCGGCCAGGACCTGAGCTACTGCAAGTACGACACCACGCGGACCGGCACCTTCGCGATCACGACCGGCAAGCGCACCTCCTTGGGCACCGTCGCCCTGCCCCACCTCCCCAACGAGCAGCAGGACGGTATGCAGTGCTGGACCGTCGCCGACGCAGCGCCCTGAGAGGCCACCGATGACCGACGACACCACCGTCTCGCGCCCCGACCTGGAGGGCCCGTACGTCCGGCTCCCCGACGCCACCTTGAGCTCGTACGCCGACCAGTACCTCGACGAGGTCGCCTCGATCCCCGAGCACCGGGCCACGGTCGGCTGCGTGATCCCGGCCTACAACGAGGCCGAGACCATCGCCGGGGTCCTGGACTCCCTGCTGATGCAGACCCGGCTGCCCGACGTCATCCACGTCATCATCAACAACACCAGCGACGACTCCGTCGAGGTGGCCTCGCACTACGCCGGCCCGCATGAGCGCCGGGGACCGCACGGGCTGCAGAACACCGTCATCTACGTCCACGACATCGGCAAGAACCCCGACAAGAAGGTCGGCGCGCTCAACTACGGCTACTCCCTGGTCGAGCACATGGACTTCGTGCTGGGCGTCGACGGCGACACCACCCCCGAGCCCGACGCCATCGAGGCGCTGGTCGACGAGATCTCCAGCGACGACCGGATCGGCGGCATCTCGGCCATCTACTCGATCGACGACAGCGCTCTGGACGGGCCGATGGCGAAGTTCCTCATCGCCGGGCAGCGCGCCCAGTTCTCGGCGTTCAACATGCAGAACCTCCTCAAGGGCCGCAACATGGCGGTGCTCGGCGGGCAGTTCTCGATCTTCTCCACCCGGGCCCTGCGCGACGTCCTTCGTGACAGTCACCAGCGCACCCCGTGGGTCAAGGACAGCGAGGTCGAGGACTCCCTGCTGTCGCTGCAGATCAAGAGCGCCGGGTACCTCACCAAGATCAGCGCGACCGCGCGCGCCCACGTGGGCGGCATGACGACCCTACGGAGCCTGGACGCCCAGCAGGTCAAGTGGAACTTCGGTGCCATCGACCTGATGTGGCCCGGCCAGCGCGGTGACACCCGCGGGCAACCGCTCCACCCGAACCTGCGGCTGCGGTGGTTCGAGCACATGTCGATGGTGATCAACATGGTCACCCGGCTGATGTTCCTGATGCTGCTGCTCGGGTCCCTGTCGATCGATGCCTTCGTCTTCCAGGCCTGGTGGGCGATCCCGCCGTTCATCGCAATCCTGCTGAACTTCCGGGTTGCTCGCTCGATGGCCTTCGCCAACCGGCGTGACTATCTCTTCGCCATCACCCTGGTCCCGGCGGAGGTCTACATGTGGACTCGCATGGGGCACTTCGTGCGCGCCTGGCTGAAGTTCTTCAGCCACCAGCAGACCGACAACTGGGCCGCCCAGGCGAAGGCCGAGCGCGGCAAGGGCTCCTCCTGGCTCTACCCCTACCTGGCCCTGCTGCTCTTCCTCGCGACCAGTGCTGCCATCTGGTTGCAGGTCCCGGTCGACGCGCGCTCCGACGTCCTGGCGGTGTGCTGGCCTATCCTGGGGATCATCACGGTCCTCCAGACCGCGTGGATGTTCATCAAGGCAAGCAAGCGTTACCGGGGGTTCAAGGCATGAGCGGCATCCGCGTCCCTCGCACGCTGGCCTGGGTCCTGGCCGTCGTGGTGGCAGCGTCCTCGTGCTCGGTGCTCGGCTCGGACACCGAGGAGGCGCCGGTCGAGGCACCGACCTCGGCGGCGGTCGAGGAGGCGCTGGTGGACTCCCAGTTCACCCGCGACGGGACGTTCCAGTCGCACCTCGACGTCAAGGGTGCCAAGGGCATGGACATGGTGCTGACCCTCTACCCGACGAAGTCCACGCCGCGCACCAACGAGTGGTACCCCAAGGGCCTGAAGTACTTCTCCTTCACCTTCCAGGCCTACGACCTGTCGCAGAAGCTCCGCGACCCGTTCGAGACCAAGCGGCTGGTCTACCTCAAGCGGATGAAGGTCACCTCCGACACCGTCACGATCGACGGAGGCAAGACCAAGCACCCCTACAAGCTCGACGTCGAGGCCGCCAAGGCCACCTTCGACCCCGAGCCCGTGCAGACGGCCCGGGGGATGCTGATCACCTCACCCAAGGGCGCCTTCGAGCTGCGCAACCAGCCCATCAAGTGGATGTCGCTGGACACCCGTGGCGTCATCCTCACCTTCAAGGCGACGATCTCGGTACAAGCGGAGGCCGGCGGCTCGAAGTACCTCAAGCGCACGATCAAGCAGGAGGTCCCGATCCGGATCTTCGAGTCCGACGAGGAGACCGAAGTGGCCGAGATCCCGATCAACGCCAACTGAGCGGCCCGATCGGCGTCGGCGCGCTCGCTCGGAGGTCGTACGGCGGCTCACCCGGCGAGGCGGAAGCCGACTCCCTTGACGGTCTCGATGTACTTCGGCGAGGCCTCGTCGTCTCCGAGCGTCTGTCGCAGCCCGGCGATGTGTCCCTCGACGGCGCGCTTGTCCGCCTCGTTGACGAAGTGCGAGGTGACGAACTGCTCGCCCCGCAGCGCCAGGACCAGGTCGGCCTTGCTCCGGACCCGTCGTCCGCTCCCCAGCAGGGAGACCAGGAGCTGCAGCTGGGGGTCCGTCAGGGAGAGCGAGCGTCCGTCGCGAGATGTCTGGCCGGTGGTGGTGTCGACGGTGAGGTCCCGGAAGATCAACGCGTTGCCCTCGGCACGCGCCTCCGAGCTGGGTGGGCTCGGCCGGGACGGTACCGGGGGGACGACGGGCGAAGCGGGCGCGGCGGGCGCCGCCGAAGTGGCCTCCCGAGCCCCCGGTGCTGGGTCAGAGGCAGCGGGTGCTGGGCTCGCGGGTGGCGCGGCGGCCGGCTGGGTCGGCTGGGTCGGCTGGGCCGGCTGGGCCGGGGGAGTCTGGTCCGCGTGGTAGCGATGGGCATGGCGCCGACGCGAGTCGGGGCTCATCTCCTCCTGAAACTCGCGCACCGCGGCAGCTGCCCAGGACTCCGGAGCGCGCTGGGGTGGCGGAGCCGGGGCACTCGGGGTCGGGTCCTGTCCGGACGTGCCGTCCGCGAAGGCGACCCTGCGCAGCATGGAGTCGGCCCGAGCGCGGAGCTCACGTGGACGGAACGGCTTGACGAGGTAGTCGTCGGCGCCGGCCTCGAAGCCCCGGATGATGTCGATCTCCTGGGTCAGCGCGGTGATCATGATCAGGTAGGTCTGGCTGAACTCGCGCAGGCGCTTGGCGACCGCGAAGCCGTCCATGCCGGGCATGTTGACGTCGAGGGTGGTCAGCAGAGGCCGGTGCTCGCGCACCGCGGCGATGGCAGCCGGTCCGTCGGGGGCGTGGAAGATCGTGAAGCCCGACTGGGCCAGGACGATCTCGATGAGATCGCGGACGTCCGGGTCGTCCTCGGCAATGACCGCGACCTTGTCTCCATGCACGCGCTTCATGGTATCGGCATCGGTGCGGGACGTCCCCGATACCTGCGGGAGGATCAGGAACGTAACCCTTCGGTTACCAGCCGGCAGCGCCCGCCAGGCTCACGGCCCGGTCGACCCAGACCTCCCCGGCGGCAGGTCCTCCGTGGCACTCGCCGTCGCTCTCCGCGGGCGGTTTGATCCACAGCAGTGCGTCGAGAGCGGTGTCGTCGTCCACGAACCCGGGGTCCTCGCCGAGGGCGCGGCCCACGGGGTTGCACCAGTCGGTGACGGGCTCGCCGGTCCCCGTGGGGTCACCGCTGCGTCCCACGTCGATCACGTAGTGGGCCCCGTCGAGCAGACCGCTCAGCTCGGCGCCGTACGCGCGCTCCCGGGCCACGGGCTGGTAGTTGGCGACGTTCGTGGCGAAGCCGCGGGCGCTCGAGACCCCGACCTTCTCCAGCAGCGGAGCCATCTCGCTCGCCGGGATCCAGTCGGAATGACCGGCATCGACGTACGTCGTCACTCCTGCGGTGACCAGGGTCTGCAGGGCTTGGCGCAGCAGCGACATCCGGTCGGTCGGGCCGCAGGCCACCGAGCCGGCCAGCGCGTCGGGCTCGAGGACGGCCGCGGTGTCGGTTCCTGCGTCGGCCAGGGCGCCGGCGATGGCCTGCACCCATGGCAGGTAGGTGTCGGCGGTGAGCCCCCCGGCGGAGAAACCGCCGGTGCAGTCGCGGTCGGGGATCCCGTAGAGGACGAAGAGTGGCACCGTCAGGGCCTCGGTGGCCGCGACCACCTCGGTGACGTACGCACCGACCTGGTCGGCCCCGTAGGACTCCGGGGTCAGCCAGATGCCTGTCGGGGTCCGGGCCAGGCGCTCGAGCGCCGAGGCCTCCTGGGCGTCGCCGTCGCCCGCTGCCTGCTTCGCGGCTGCCTCCAGACGTGGCTTCTCGACCAGGGTCTGGGCGCGTTCGGCGAACACGTTCGTGTCGCTGGCCTGGTCCTGATCGCTCGTGTCGCCGCCACCGCAGCCGGCGAGCAGCATGCACGCCAGCGCGGCGGCGACCAAGGGCCGGGCGGCCGAACGGTGGGGGGAGGGACGCACGGGACGATTGTGCCGCACCCGTCCCACCGGGTCGCGCTCTATGGTGCTGGGCATGAGCACAGCGGCGATCACGGTCGAGGGACTCACGAAGCACTTCGGACCGGTCACAGCAGTCGACGACCTGTCCTTCACCGTCCGCACGGGTGCGGTGACGGGCTTCCTCGGTCCCAACGGCTCGGGCAAGACGACGACCCTGCGCATGGTGCTGGGCCTGATGAGTCCGAGCGCCGGGCGTGCCCGGGTGGGGGATCGCCCCTACGTCGAGCACGCGCGACCCGGTCGGGTGGTGGGCTCTGCCCTGGAGGCATCCAGCTTCCACCCGGGGCGCAGCGGGCTCGACCACCTGCGCGTCTACGCCCCGCAGGTGGGAGTGAGTGACGCGCGGTGCCGCGAGGTCATCGACCTGGTCGGGCTCGGCGCCGCTGCGCGCCGTCGGGTGTCCGGGTACTCGATGGGCATGCGGCAGCGGCTGGGTCTGGCCACGGCGCTGCTGACCGATCCGCCCACGATCGTGCTGGACGAGCCCGCCAACGGACTGGACCCCGAAGGGATCGTGTGGCTGCGGGGCTTCCTGAGGCACCTGGCCGAGGAGGGTCGCAGCGTGCTGGTCTCCAGCCACGTGCTCGGCGAGGTGCAGAGCACTGTCGACGACGTGGTCGTGATCGCACGCGGACGGCTGGTGCACGCCTCCTCGCTCGCCGGGCTGGCCGACCTGGCCGAGCACACGACGTACGTCGAGGGCCCGGACCGCGCCGCGGTGGCGCGACTGGTCGAGCAGCACGGCTGGAGTGCTGAGGCCAGCGGTGCCGGGTGGTTGGTCGCCGGTGCCCCGGCCCCTCTGGTCGGGGGCGCCGCCCATGCCGCCGGGGTGGAGCTCCACGAGCTGACACCGCGGGGCCGGGACCTGGAAGAGGTCTTCCTGCGGCTGACGGCCCCGCCCACGACCCAGGGAGAGGACGCGCGATGAGGGCAGCACTGCTCACCGAGTACCGCAAGCTGGTCTCGACCAGGTTCTGGTGGATCCTGCTGATCGTCATGGCCGGTTACCTGGCGTTCCTGGCCGCCGTGATCGCGTTCTCCGTCAACGCCGAGTCGGGCGACGGGCCCGGCGGGGCTCCGGGGATGCCGGTCGCCTCGGGCGTCGAGGCCGCCACCATCGTCTACTCGTTGATCAACGCGATCGGCTACGTCTTCCCCCTGGTGATCGGCAGTCTCGCGATGACCTCCGAGTTCCGCCACGGCACGATCACCCAGTCCCTGCTCGTCGAGCCGCGACGCGGGGTCCTTCTGGCAGCCAAGCTGCTCGCCGCGGTGCCGCTGGGACTGTTGTACGGCGTCGTGGCCTGCGTCGCGGTCGTGGTCGGCGGCGCCCCGGTCCTGGCCCTCGTGGGCGACGGGGCGTTCCTCTCTGACAGCGAGGTGCTCCAGGTCCTTGCCTACGGCGCCCTGGTCACCGTCGTGTGGGCCGCGATCGGAGTCGCCTTCGGCGCGCTGGTGACCAACCAGGTGGCGGCGATCGTGGTCATCATCGCCTTCACCCAGTTCGTCGAGCCCATCGCGCGCGTGGGGCTGGCCTCGGTCGACGGTCTCGCGGGCGCAGCGGCGTACCTCCCGGGCGCGGCTGCCGATGCGGTCATCGGGGCGAGCTTCTTCGCCAGCATGGGCTCCGCCGACGTGCTCTCGCGCGGAGCCGGGATCGCCGTCCTGCTCGCCTATGCCGCGGCCCTGGCACTCCTGGCGCGCTGGACGACACTGCGCCGCGACCTGGGGTGAGCCGATGCGGCTGTTGGCCCGCTGACTACCCTGGCGCCATGATGCGTCCCACCAGCCGAACCCTGCCCCGTCGCCTCGCCGCTCTCAGCGCGGCAGCCCTGCTGGGCGGCGCCCTCCTGGTCGGCTGTGGCGAGGAGAACGACGCGGACGTGGCCACCGACCCCGCGGTGGAGACGCAGTCGCCGGACACGGGCAGCGAGGCCGCGCCGAGCGAGACGCCCGACTGGGCACCCGAGATCCTCACCGACGGCGACGACAACGTCACCGGCCTCGACTTCGCCGACATCGCCCCGCTGAGCGACGAGCTGCTCGTGGAGGAGGTCGTCACCGGCGACGGCCCGCCCGTCGAGCAGGGCCAGACGATCACCGCCGACTACTTCGGCCAGCTCCCCGACGCCGACGCGCCGTTCGACGAGAGCTTCAGCAAGGAGCCGTTCTCCGCCCCCATCGGGGTCGGCTCCCTCATCGCCGGCTGGGACCAGGGCCTCGTCGGCGTCCCGGTCGGCAGCCGCGTCATCATGTCGATCCCCAGCGACCTGGGGTACGGCGACGCCGGCGCGGGCGCCGACATCCCCGGCGGGGCCACGTTGTTCTTCGTCATCGACATCATCGACGCCGTCTGAGGTCCCGACGAGGCGGCGACGGGCGTCGGCAGCGGCGTCGGCGTCGGCCTCACTGGGTGTGTCCCTATTGCACGGCCGGGTTTCGTAGGCACCGTGCGAGGCATGTCGTACTCGAGTGACCTGACAGACGAGCAGTGGGACCTGCTGCAGCCGGTGTTCAACGCGCCGGGCAAGCCGACCTTCCGTCCCATCCGCCACGCCTGGCGTGTCGAGGTCGCTCACGGCCGCCTCGGACGCTCTCGCCGGCTGGCGAAGTCGTTCGAGAACACCACCACCTCGGCCACCGGCTGGCTTCAGGTCGCCTGCATCGCCACGACGCTCCGCCACCTGTCACGGGAACGAACCCGCCGGCCCCTTGTCGAGCTTGCAGCCCGACCATCGGCCGTCACGAACCGCGCGGATCGCGGCATGGTCGGGCGCCGCGAACGACGGATGCGCGGCCCGAGTGTTGGTCGTCCGTGCCCATGACCAATCGGGTCGCAATGACGCGGCGTCCAGGATGCCTGGTCGGCTTATCCGGAAACTCTGATCAACTGGGTTGAACAGAGTTTCCGGTTAGATGAACGAGGCGGCCCTATCGGCCACCCTGCGCCCGCTCATCGGCAGGTGAGTGCGCTGCGGTCTCAATAGGGACACACCCAGTCAGAGCTTGCGCAGGCGCACGTAGCGCACCGAGTGGTCGGCGTCCTTGCGCATCACCAGGGTCGCGCGTGAGCGCGTGGGCAGGACGTTCTGCACGAGGTTGGGTCCGTTGATCGTGTCCCAGATCCGCGAGGCCTCGACGACCGCCTCGTCGTGGGTGAGCCCGGCGTACTTGGCGAAGTACGAGCCGGGGTCGCGGAACGCCGTCTCGCGCAGGTGCAGGAAGCGGGAGATGTACCACTCGCGGATCTTGTCGCGTCCGGCGTCGACGTAGACCGAGAAGTCGAAGAAGTCGCTCAGGGCCAGGCCGGCCTTGCCGTCCTCGCTGACGCGGGCGGGCTGGAGGACGTTGAGTCCCTCGATGATCACGATGTCGGGACGCTTGATGACGACCTTCTCGTCGGGCACCACGTCGTAGACCAGGTGGGAGTACGTCGGTGCCTCGACCTCGTCCTTGCCCGACTTGATGTCGACGACGAAGCGGAGCAGCGCCCGCCGGTCGTAGGACTCCGGGAAGCCCTTGCGTTGCAGGAGCCCGCGCCGCTCGAGCTCGGCGTTGGGGTAGAGGAAGCCGTCGGTGGTGATGAGGGCGACGTTGGGGTGCTCGGGCCAGTGGGCGAGCATCTGCTGCAGCACCCGCGCCGTGGTCGACTTGCCGACCGCCACGGACCCGGCGAGGCCGATGACGAAGGGCGTGCGGGGCGGGGTCTGGCGGTGCAGGAAGCTCTCCTGGTCCCGGTGGAGGCGGCCCGCTGCGCCGACGTACAGGCTCAGCAGCCGCGACAGCGGGAGGTAGACCTCTTCGACCTCCTCCAGGTCGAGGCTGTCCCCGAGACCCCGCAGGGCACGGATCTCGTCGGCGCGCAGGGGGTTGCGGCTCTCGTGAGCCAGCTCCGACCAGGCGGCTCGCTCGAGCTCGATGTACGGCGACGACTCCCGACCCGATGAGTCGTGGTGTCCCTCGCCGTTCGACCCGTGAGACATGGCCGCGATTCTTGCAGCACCGGCGCCGCGCGGCCGCGCAGGTCCACCGCGGACCGGCTCGTGGGGATGCGGAAGTAGAGTCTCGGGCTATGTGCGGCATCGTCGGGTACGTCGGACCCCAGCAGGCCCAGGGCGTGGTCATCGACGGACTGCGGCGCCTCGAGTACCGCGGCTACGACTCCGCGGGTGTCGCGCTCGTCGTCCCGGGCGGCACGGTGGTGACCGCCAAGAAGGCGGGCAAGCTCGCCAACCTCGAGAAGGTGCTGGCCGACTCGCCGCTGCCGGCGTCGACGACCGGGATCGGCCACACCCGCTGGGCCACCCACGGGCCGCCGACCGACGTCAACGCCCACCCCCACGACGGCAACGCCCATCGGATCGCGCTGGTGCACAACGGCATCATCGAGAACTTCGCCGACCTGCGGGCACGCCTCGAGGCCGACGACCACGTCCTGGTCTCGCAGACCGACACCGAGGTGGTCGCCCACCTGGTCGAGCTGCAGGTCCAGTCGGGGGAGGACCTGACCACCGCGATGCAGCGGGTCTGCCAGCAGCTGGAGGGAGCCTTCACCCTCGTGGCGGTCGACTCCCAGGATCCCGACCGGGTCGTGGCAGCCCGGCGCAACAGCCCGCTCGTCGTCGGCGTGGGGGAGGGCGAGTACTTCGTGGGCTCCGACGTCGCGGCGTTCATCTCGCACACCCGCGAGGCCCTCGAGCTCGGGCAGGACCAGGTCGTCACGATCACCCCCGACGGCGTGGAGATCACCGACTTCGACGGGCGGCCCGCCGAGGGGCGGCGCTTCCACGTCGACTGGGACCTGTCGGCGGCCGAGAAGGACGGTCACGACTGGTTCATGCGCAAGGAGATCTTCGAGCAGCCGCGCGCGGTGGCCGACTCGCTGCTGGGACGCCGTACGCGCGCCGGGCTGCTCCAGCTCGACGAGATGCGGCTCTCCGACGACGAGATCCGTGACGTCGACAAGATCATCATCATCGCCTGCGGCACCTCCTTCTACGCCGGCATGGTGGCCAAGTACGCCATCGAGCACTGGACCCGGGTGCCCGTGGAGGTGGAGCTCGCCTCGGAGTTCCGCTATCGCGATCCGATCCTCGACTACTCGACCCTGATCGTCGCGATCAGCCAGTCCGGCGAGACCGCCGACACGCTCCAGGCGATCCGGCACGCCCGCACCCAGCGTTCGAAGGTGCTGGCCATCTGTAACACCAACGGCTCGACCATCCCGCGGGAGTCCGACGCCGTCATCTACACCCACGCCGGCCCCGAGATCGGGGTCGCCTCGACCAAGGGCTTCCTGACCCAGCTGGTCGCCTGCTACCTGCTGGCCCTCTACGTCGCCCAGGTCAAGGGCACTCGCTACGGCGACGAGATCAACCAGATCATGGGTCAGCTCGAAGGCATGCCCGACCACATCGAGACGGTGCTGTCCGCCTCGGAGTCGGTCTACACGCTGGCGCGCGAGCACCTCGACACCCGCTCGGTGCTCTTCCTCGGACGCCACGCCGGCTACCCCGTCGCCCTCGAGGGAGCCCTCAAGCTCAAGGAGCTGGCCTACCTGCACGCCGAGGGCTTCGCCGCGGGGGAGCTGAAGCACGGGCCGATCGCGCTGATCGAGGAGGGACTGCCCGTGCTCTGCGTGGTGCCTCCTCGCGGACGCGACCAGCTCCACGAGAAGATGCTCAGCGGCATCCAGGAGGTGCGCGCCCGGGGCGCTCGCACGATCTGTCTGGCCGAGGAGGGCGACACCCGGATCGAGCCGTACGCCGACGTCCTGATCCGGCTCCCACAGGTGCCGACCCTGCTGCAGCCGCTGGTGGCGATCGTCCCGCTCCAGCTCTTCGCGTGCGAGCTGGCCAGTGCCCTGGGCCACGACGTCGACCAGCCACGCAACCTCGCCAAGTCCGTCACGGTCGAGTAGGCGCGGACGATGGCGGTGATCGGGGTCGGCATCGACGTGTGCGACCTGGAACGGTTCGCTGAGTCGCTCGCGCGCACCCCGGGGCTGCTCGACCGGCTCTTCACCCCGGCCGAGGCAACCCGGCCGCCCGCC
Source organism: Nocardioides sp. (assembly GCF_029937575.1). Lineage (GTDB taxonomy): Bacteria > Actinomycetota > Actinomycetes > Propionibacteriales > Nocardioidaceae > Nocardioides. The sequence continues at coordinate 50,559 of NZ_JAPYPS010000011.1, read as the reverse complement.
TCCCTGGCGGCTCGCTTCGCGGCCAAGGAAGCCCTGGCCAAGGCGCTCGGTGCTCCCGGAGGACTGGCTTGGCAGGATGCCGAGGTCTTCTCGGAAGCCTCCGGCCAACCCCGCCTCGAGCTGCGCGGCACGGTCCGGGCGCGGGCCGACGAGCTGGGGGTCGCCCACGTGCACCTGTCGCTCTCGCACGACGCAGGCATCGCCTCGGCGATGGTGGTCCTGGAGTCCTGAGACCGTCCCCCGACCGCCCTCGGAGGCTCATTCCTCAAGGAATCCTCAACACTTCCCGAGGGTCTGCCACAGGCATCCCCCAGTGAGTGCTGGAGCCCGAGATCCGGTGTCATCCTTGTGCCATGACCCCCCACGCTCCCTCTCTCGCGCTCCTGGCCGCTGCGGTCCTGTCCTCGGGCCTGGCCCTCGGTGTCGCCACGCCGGCCCCGGCCTCCGCGGCTCCGGGCAACTGCGACGACCTCGACTCCGGTCGTGTCGTCGTCCCGGGCAACGCCGACCGCGTCACCGTGGCGGCTCCGGCCGGTCAGCTGGTGACCGGCTACTGCGTCAAGTCCGCCGGGCTCAAGGGCACCACCGGCGCCCCGGAGTACGTCGTCCTGGAGAAGCCGGTCGCGTCGCTGTCGCTGAAGCACACCGATGGCGGCAACCTGACGCACTACTCGCTGACGCTGAGCCCGGTCGCGCCGACGCCCACGCCCACGCCGACCCCGGTCCCGACGCCCGAGCCGACCCCCGAGCCGACCCCGGTCCCCACGCCCGAGCCCACGCCCGAGCCCAGCCCGGTCCCCACGCCCGAGCCCAGCCCGGTCCCGACCCCCGAGCCCACTCCCGAGCCCACGCCGACTCCGGTCCCGACGCCCGAGCCCACGCCGACTCCGGTCCCGACGCCCGAGCCCACGCCGACCGGACCGGAGTTCCCGCCGAACCCGCCGTCCTCGCCCCACGGCTTCGACTGGAACTGGACCTACGCCGACCCGGGCTGCGACGCCCTGACGGTGGCCTACCCCTCCGACATCCCCAGCGGACAGGCCAACGACGTCAACGTGCGCTTCAGCTCCAGCGCCGGCGAGTTCACGCTCAACTTCCACAACAACGTCGGAACCTGGTCGGGCACCACCCGCTTCGCCTTCGACAGCCACCCCTCGTGGCCCGCCGGGCTCACGTCGTACGCCGTGTCCTGGGTCCAGGTGGGCGGCACCAACTACCACTGGCAGGGCTCGGTCAAGTGCGTCCTGAGTGACGACGGCGACCCGTCCACCCTGGACGTGCCGCTGGGCGTCACGCAGGTCGACGGGTTCCGCACCGGCAAGGTCAAGATCGCCAAGGGCCGTGCCGCCTCGGCGGACGCCGTCACCGTCTCCCAGGTCGGTGCCGAGGCGCTCGTGCTGCAGAAGCGCAAGCGCGGCTCGTGGGTTCGCGTGAAAGCGGTCGCGTCCTCCGTCGCCGGCGCCGCCAAGGTCACCTTCCCCCGCCAGAAGAAGCGCGGCAAGGTCGTCTACCGCCTGGCTGTGTCCGGCTCCGAGTCCGTCACCGGCGCCACGACCCGGACGGTCAAGGTCCGCGCGCGCTGACCCACGGTGCCGCGCTCCGGCACCCACGCGCCGCTAGCGTGGAGGCCATGATGCGAGCGCACACCGCCGACCAGGTCCGCGAGGCCGAGTCCGGACTGCTCGACGGCCTGCCGCAGGACGCCCTGATGCAGCGCGCGGCCCACGGCCTGGCGTACGCGATCCTCGACCTGCTCGGGTCGGCCTACGGACGCCGGGTGCTCCTGCTCGTCGGGTCGGGCGACAACGGCGGCGACGCGCTGCACGCCGGAGCGGTGCTGGCCCGACGCGGGGTCCAGGTCTCGGCCTGGTTGCTGTCCGAGCGGGCTCACGAGCGAGGGCTGGCCGCCCTGCAGCGGGCCGGTGGCCGAGTGGTGACCGGAATGCCCGATCTCGCGCCGGACCTCGTCGTCGACGGGATCGTCGGGATCGGTGGACGCCCCGGGCTGAAGCCCGCGGCGCGCGAGGCGATCGCCGCCGTCGCCGACGTGCCGATCGTCAGCGTCGACCTGCCCAGTGGAGTCGACGCGGACACCGGTGAGACGACCGGACTGCCCGGCGACCACGTCGCGGCGCTGCTGACGGTCACCTTCGGCACCCACAAGGTCGCCCACCTCGTCGATCCCGCGGCCACTGCCTGCGGGAGCGTGCACCTCGTCGACCTCGGGCTGGACCTGCCCGAGCCGGCCGCTGAGGCGCTCCAGCCCGCGGACGTCGCGGCGCTGCTGCCGCGCCCCGACCTGCACGCCCAGAAGTACACGCGCGGCGTCGTCGGCGTCCGGGCGGGCTCGACGGCCTACCCCGGCGCCGGGCTGCTGTCGGTCGCCGGAGCCGCGTGCGGGCTGGCGGGGATGGTCCGCTACGTCGGAGACCGGTCCGTGCTGGAGCTGGTCCACACCCAGCACCCCGAGGTCGTGGGGGAGGGCCGCGTCCAGGCCTGGGTCGTCGGGTCCGGGAGCGGCGACGGTGTCACCGAGACCCTGGCGGCGGCACTCGACGACGACGTGCCCACGGTCGTGGACGCCGACGCGCTGCAGCACGCGCCCCACGGCAGGGTCGACACGATCCTCACCCCGCACGCCGGGGAGCTCTCCCGGATGCTGGACGTCGAGCGGGCGGTGATCGAGGCGCACCCGCTGATCCACGCCCGCCGTGCCGCCGAGCAGTACGGCGCGGTCGTGCTGCTCAAGGGTCGGCGCACCCTCATCGCCCACCCCGACGGCCGGGTGCGCGTGACCACCACCGGGACGCCCTGGCTCGCCACGGCCGGAGCCGGCGACGTCCTGGGCGGCGTGATCGGGGCACTCGCGGCGGCCGGCCTCACGCCGTACGGCGCCGCGTCGCTGGGCTCGTGGCTCCACGGCGCCGCCGCGACCCTCGCCTCGCAGGAGGGCCCCGTCGTCGCCGGAGACGTCGCTCGAGCCGTGCCGCGGGTGGTGGGCGCCCTGCTCGCCGGAGCCGGGATGGAAGAATCGTCCCCATGACGTCGCCCCCCCGCGCCGAGATCGTCGTCGACCTCGACGCCATCCGGCACAACGTCGGGGTCCTGCGCGAGCTGACCGGCGTCACCATGATCACGGTCGTGAAGGCCGACGGCTACGGCCACGGCATGCTGCCGGTCGCCCGTGCTGCGCGCGAGGCGGGGTCCGAGTGGCTGGCCGTGGCGACCCTCGACGAGGTCGGCCGACTCCGGGCCGCCGGCGACACCGGGCGGATCCTGACCTGGCTCACCGTGCCCGACGAGGACTACGACGACGCGATCCGCGCCGACGTCGACCTCACGGCGTACTCCCTCGGCGAGCTGGACGAGATCGAGGCCGCCGCCCGCTACGTCGGCAGTCCCGCTCGGCTCCAGCTCAAGGTCGACACCGGGCTCTCGCGCGGCGGTGCGTCGCGTCGCGAGTGGGAGGCGTTCTTCGCCCGGGCCCTCGACGGCGAGCGCGCCGGACACTGGCGCGTCACCGGCATCTGGTCCCACCTCGCCTGCGCCGACGAGCCCGGCCATCCCGCCAACGACGCCCAGGAGGCCTCCTTCCGCGAGGCGCTCGCGCTCGCCGACGAAGCGGGGCTGCGTCCCGAGCTGCGGCACCTCGCCAACTCCGCGGCGGCGGTGCTGCGCCCCAGCGCACGCTTCGACGCCGTGCGCTGCGGGATCGCGACCTACGGACTCGATCCTGCCCCGACCGTCGACCACGGCACCGACCTGAGACCGGCGATGACGGCGCGAGCCAACCTCGCCCTGGTCAAGCACCTCGAGGCCGGCGACTCGGTGTCCTACGGGCACCAGTGGACGGCGCCCGGTCCCACGACGGTCGGCCTCGTCCCGGTCGGCTACGGCGAGGGCATCCCGGTCCATGCCAGCAACGTGGCCGAGGTCCGGGTCGGCGGGAAGCGCTGCCCGGTGCGGGGCCGGGTCTGCATGGACCAGATCATCGTCGACCTCGGCGGCGACGAGCCGGCCGTCGGCAGCGACGTGGTGCTGTTCGGGCCCCCCGGAGAGGGCCGCCCGACCGCCCAGGACTGGGCCGAGGCCTGCGGCACCATCAACTACGAGATCGTCACGCGGATCGGCGGACGGATGACGCGCCGCTACGTCGACACCACGGCCGCGGTGGGAGCCGTCTGATGGCCAGCTCCCACACTCCTCGCGGCGCGGGGGGCAGCCCGCGGCGGCGCCTCATCGGCGCCATCGGTGGTGCGCTGGGTGTCGCGGCTGCCGGGACGGCGATCGGCATCGTCCGCCAGCAGCGCCAGATCAGCCGACGAGCAGGTGAGGACCTGCCGTTCGGCTCGTTGCACTCGACACCGCTGACGGTGGTGGCCGACGACGGCGTGCCCCTGCACGTCGAGATCGACGAGGTCGCGGACCCGGGTGGAGGGGGGTCGGTGGGGAGCATCGGCCGTGGGCTGCGCCGCGGCACCGAGGCGGACCGGGTGACGGTGATCTTCGCGCACGGCTTCTGCCTCAACCTCGACTGCTGGCACTTCCAGCGCGCGGCCTATCGAGGGCTCGTGCGCACCGTCTTCTACGACCAGCGGTCCCACGGCCGCTCCGCCCGATCGTCACGCGAGCACGCGACCATCGACCAGCTGGGCCGCGACCTCAAGCACGTCATCGACGTCTGCGCCCCCGACGGCCCGGTCGTCCTCGTGGGGCACTCGATGGGTGGGATGACGATCGTCGCCCTGGCCGAGCAGTTCCCCGAGCTCATCGGGGAGAAGGTCATCGGCGTCGCCCTGATGTCGACGACCGCGGGCGGCCTGGACCCGAGCCGGATCCTGCTGCCGATGCTCCCGGCGCGACTGACCGGACGCTTCACCTCCCGCACGGTCGCTGCCCTCCAACGTGGGCACCTGGCGGTCGACAACGTCCGTCGCGTCGGTCGCGTGATCGCCAACGTCGCGACCAACCGGTTCGCCTTCGGCGGCGACGTCCCGGCGTCGTACGTCCGCTTCGTCGACGACATGCTCTCGGCCACGCCGTTCGAGGTGGTCGCCGAGTTCTTCCCGAGCTTCGGCGACCTCGACAAGTTCGACTTCGTCGAGGTCCTCGACCGGGTGCCGGTCTCGATCATCTGCGGCACCGCCGACCGCCTCACCTCGATCGGCCACTCACGCAAGCTGGCCTCTCGCATCCCCAACGCCCGGCTGCTGGAGTGCGCCGGCGCTGGCCACATGGTGCCCCTCGAACGTCACGACCAGGTCAACGCCGAGCTGGACCAACTGATCACGGCCGCCACGATGCGTGCCGGGACCCGATGACAGCAGAAGTCGAGTGATCCGATGAGCCTGACCGTACGACGAGTCGGCGCCGAGTCGGCGGCGGTGGTGCTGGCGATCATCCAGGACGCCTTCGGCAACCGCCCCGCCCTCAACCCGCCGGCAGACGCTCTCAGCGACACCGAGGCCGCGATCGCCACGCGCCTGGCGCTCAACGGAGGGCTGCTGGCCAAGCTCGACGGCGACCCCGTCGGCACGCTGCTCTTCGACCCGGTCGGCGACACGATGTACCTGCGTCGCGTCGGCATCCTGTCCAAGGCCCAGGGTCACGGCATCGCCGGCGCCCTGATCGAGTCGGCCGTGGAGGCGTGGACCGGACGCGCGACCCGACTCAGCGTCGTCGCCCGCGAGGAGCTCCCCAAGACGATCGGCTTCTGGGCCCGTCGCGGCTTCACCCAGACCGACCGGCGCTCGCCGTACGTCGAGCTGGCGCTGCGACTGCCCAAGGTGCACCAGGTCGCCACTCCCGAGGAGATGCGCGAGCTGGGCTCGCGGGTCGCCGACGACCTCGAGCCGGGCGACCTCCTCGTCCTGACCGGCGACCTGGGGGCGGGCAAGACGACGTTCACCCAGGGGCTGGGGGCCCGCCTGGAGGTCGAGGGCCGGGTCACGTCCCCGACGTTCGTGATCGCCCGCGAGCACGCCCCGCGCAGCGCCCACCGTCCCGGCCTCGTGCACGTCGACGCCTACCGGCTGGGCAGCATCGGCGAGCTCGACGACCTCGACCTCGACACCTCGCTGGAGGACGTGGTGACGGTGGTGGAGTGGGGCGAGGGCGTGGCCGAGTCGCTCGCGCCGTCGCGCCTGGAGATCCGGATCCGGCACTCCGAGGGCGAGGTCGCCGCCGACGAGACGATGGACGGAGTCGAGCCGCGGGTCGTGGAGATCCAGGGGATCGGCCCGCGCTGGGCCACGCACCCCAACCGCCCGACCGACGGCCCCGCCCGCAGGTAGTCCCTGACGAAGTGGCCCCTGGGTCGCGTCGCGAGGGGCCGGATCGTCGGTCGTCGTGACCTCGATCCATCGACGAACCACTACCCTGACGCCGTGCTCCTCGTCTTCGACACCTCGTCCCCCTCCGTGAGCGTCGCGCTGCTCGGCGGCGAGGGTGGTGACGAGGTCCTCGTCGAGCTGACCTCCGAGCAGGAGATGCGGCACGGCGAGCAGCTCGCGCCGCTGATCGAGCAGGCTCTCGAGCAGGCAGGCGCGAGCCGGCTCGACCTCACCGCCATCGGGGTGGGAGTCGGCCCCGGGCCCTTCACCGGCCTGCGCGTCGGGCTGGTGACCGCACGGACGCTCGCCTTCGTCCTCGACCTCCCCGTGTACGGCGTGTGCTCGCTCGACGCGCTCGCCCTGGAGGCTGTCACGACGGGCGCGGTGGCCGAGCCGTTCGTGGTGGCGACCGACGCGCGCCGCAAGGAGGTCTACCTGGCGTCGTACGACGGGGCCGGCGCGCGACTCGAAGGTCCAGCAGTGGCCAAGCCGGACAGTGTGGCCACCGAGCTTCCCGTCGTGGGGGAGGGTGCGCACCTCTACCCCGAGGACCTCCCGCGCGCGGTGGGGCCGCAGCGGGCCTCGGCCGCGTGGCTGGGGCGGGCGATCGTGCACGAGACCGCCGAGCTGCTCGACCCCGACCCGCTCTACCTGCGCCGCCCCGACGCCGAGATCCCGGGCACGCCCAAGAAGGTGTCGTGACCCGGCGGCTGGTCCGGACGGCGCGGCCCGAGGACGCGCCGGCGATCGCGGCGCTGGAGGCCGACAACCTCGGGCGCGACGCGTGGTCCTCCGGCCTCGTGGAGCAGGGCGTGTCGGGCGAGCTGGAGACGATCCACTACTTCGTCGCGGACGTCGGTGGGGCGCCCGCCGGCTACGCGGCCGCCAGCATCGTCGCCGAGATCGCCGAGCTCCAGCGGATCGCGGTCACCCCGGCCCACCGGCGTACCGGACTGGCCGTCGCCCTGCTGGCCGCCGTCACCGACGCCGCGCGGGAGCAGCGCGCCGACCGGGTGCTGCTCGAGGTGCGCGAGGACAACCACGGAGCCCTGGCCTTCTACGCCGACCAGGGCTTCGTGGAGATAGACCGGCGCCGCCGCTACTACCGCGACGGCGCCACGGCCGTGGTGATGCGGCGGGGCCTGGGCCCCTCCTGTGGCTGAAGCCTGATCAGGACCCGGTCAGCAGGAACGGGTTCTGCGTCTCGTCCCCTGCCACCGGCCCGAGGAGCACCTCGGAGGAACCGTCGACGCCGAGGGAGATGACCTGCCACTGGTTGTCGTCGAAGACCGAGGCGATCGCATGGGTCTTGTCCAGCCACCTGAAGTCCGTGAACACGAAGCCTGTCTCGGCCTCGTAGCGGGCGACCTCGTCGCCGGTGGTGCCGTCGAGGATCGAGAAGTACCGCGGCCCGAGACCGTCGCCGTACGGGTCCGTGCCGACGACGTGGTCGCCGGTCGGTGAGATGTCGAGCACCTGGGAGGCACAGGTCTCGAACACCCAGCGACCGCCGCCCTCGCGGTCGTAGAGACCGCCACACGAGCCGGTGTCGGTCGTCTCGGTCTGCACCGAGACCAGGAAGCCGTCCGCGGCGTCGTTGACCCGCAGAGCGCCGGGCGCGGGGGCGCTGTTCGGACCCTCGTAGTTGATCTCGTAGGCGTCGCTCGCGGTGAAGTCGTCGTGCTCCAGGAACGGGTGGCAACCGGACTCGAGCACGCAGTCACCGTTGCCGATGATCGCCGACAGGCTCACGCCCTTGTCGATCGCGCCGAAGGACTGCTCGCCGACCTCACCGTTGACGAACACGAGCTCGTCGTCGCGCGTGATGAACGCGACGGTGCGACCGTCGGGGGCGATCTGCATGCCCCCGCGCAGGTCGTAGGTCGCGGTGACCTGCCCGTCCTCGAGCAGGTCCAGTGAACCGCGTCCCTGATCGTCGCTGCGGTAGGCGGCGATCTGCTCGCCCAGGTCGGCCGCGCCCGTGTAGTCGGGTCCGGGGAGCTCGACCACTCGTCCGTCGTTCAGGTGGAGGAGCGCGTTGCCGGACCCGGGCTCGACGTAGCTGAAGCCGAGGGCCGGGCCGTCCGGCAGCCTGCTCGGCGTCGAGGGGTCCACCCCGGGAGGCGTCGCGCTGGGCGTCGGGCTGGGCGTCGGGTTCGCGGTGTCGGAGATCGTGACCGATGGTCCGGAGGGCTCGAGGCCGTCGGCCTGACCGGTGGAGGAACCCGTCGCGAGGACGGCGACCGGGACGATGACCGCAGCGGCGGCGAGGATGCCGCCCGCGATCGCTGCGCGGCGGTTGCGCTGGATCTTCATGGCCTTGCCTTTCACGGAGCCCAGGTCGATCGGCGCCTCGTGGAGGTCGCGGACGCGGCGCTCGAACTCGTCGCCCATCTCGCTCTCCCAGGTGCTGTTCTCGTCGGGTGTGGGGTTGTCGTTGTGGGGAGTGCTCATCAGGAGACCTCTCGTCCGGGATGCAGGTCGGCCGGCACGCGCTCGCGCAGCGACGCGATCGCGCGGCTGCACTGCGACTTGACGGTGCCGGTGGAGATGCCGAGCACGTCGGCCGTCTCGGCCTCGGTGAGCTGTTCGTAGTAGCGCAGCACCACGACGGCGCGCGCCTTCGGCGGCAGGGTGCGCACGACGTCCCACAGCGCGGCGCCGCGACCCTCGTCGTACTCGTCGACGTGCGGCGCGCCCTCGGGCATGGCCTCGTCGGACGTGGCGTACTCGCGCTTCTTCCACCCGCGCCGCCACAGCGAGTTGTTCTCGTTGACCATGATCCGGCGCACGTAGGCGTCGACGGAGTCGCGGTCGCGGACCTTGTCCCACGCCAGGTAGAGCTTGGCCAGCGAGGTCTGCAGCACGTCCTCGGCCTGGTGACGGTCGCCCGTCAGCAGGTACGCCGTGCGCAGCAGGCTCGGCTGACGGGCGTGCAGGTACGCCGTGAACTCCTCGTCCCGCCGTTCAGCGCGTGTTGCGCGTCGCCCCATGGCGACAGTCTCGTTGCCGGACCCGGGCTTCGGGTGATGCAGCTGCATCGTGGCACCTCCTCGTTTCACACCACCAAGACGCAAGCCCGTGCGAGATGGTTGCAATGCTGCCCCTACGGTTGGCTGTGACTCACCGAGCGCCGTGATGCGCGGCGTCGCCCACGCTCCCGATCCATGGAGGTCCGCAGCATGCAGCAGGTCAAGGCCGTCGTCGCCAAGGCGAAGGGCGAGCCCGTCGAGCTCGTCACGATCAACGTCCCCGACCCCGGCCCGGGCGAGGCCGTGGTGAAGATCCAGGCGTGCGGCGTGTGCCACACCGACCTGCACTACCGCGAGGGCGGCATCAACGACGAGTTCCCGTTCCTGCTGGGCCACGAGGCCGCCGGCATCGTGGAGGCCGTCGGCGACGATGTCACCAGCGTCGCTCCCGGAGACTTCGTCATCCTCAACTGGCGCGCCGTGTGTGGTGACTGCCGGGCCTGCAACCGTGGGGAGCCGCAGTACTGCTTCGCGACGTTCAACGCGACCCAGAAGATGACGCTGGAGGACGGCACGGAGCTGAGCCCCGCGCTCGGCATCGGTGCGTTCGCCGAGAAGACCCTGGTCGCGGCCGGTCAGTGCACCAAGGTCGACCCCGAAGCCCGACCCGCCGCGGTCGGCCTGCTCGGGTGCGGCGTGATGGCCGGGATCGGGGCGGCCATCAACACCGGCGCCGCCACGCGCGGCAATTCCGTGGCCGTCATCGGCTGCGGTGGCGTGGGTGTGGCGGCGGTCGCCGGCGCGGCGCTGTCGGGCGCGAGCCCGGTGATCGCCGTCGACATCGACGCGAAGAAGCTCGAGGCGGCCACCAAGCTCGGCGCCACGCACACGATCAACAGCAGCGAGGTCGACCCGATCGAGGAGATCAAGCGGATCTGCGGTGAGACCTACGCGGGCGCCGAGGGCGCCGACGTCGTGATCGAGGCAGTGGGTCGCCCGGAAACGTGGAAGCAGGCCTTCTACGCTCGCGACCTGGCGGGCACCGTCGTCCTGGTGGGCGTCCCCACCCCGGACATGTCGATCCCCGAGATCCCGCTGATCGACGTCTTCGGGCGCGGCGGGTCGCTGAAGTCCAGCTGGTACGGCGACTGCCTGCCGAGTCGCGACTTCCCGATGCTGGTCGACCTCTACCAGCAGGGCCGGCTGGACCTGGACGCGTTCGTGACCGAGGAGATCGGCATCGACGACATCGAGGCGGCCTTCGACAAGATGCATGGTGGAGACGTCCTGCGCAGCGTGGTGATCCTCTGATGGGCAACGTGCGCGTCGACCACGCCGTGGTCTCCGGGACCTTCAGCCTCGACGGGGAGACCCACGAGGTGGACAACAACATCTGGGTGATCGGCGACGACGAGGAGTGCCTGGTCATCGACGCACCCCACGACGTCGACGCCATCATGGACGTCGTCGCGGGCCGTCAGGTCAAGGCGATCGTGCTGACGCACGCCCACGACGACCACAGCCGGATGGCACCGGCCCTGCGCGACCGCGTCACCGCGCCGATCATGCTGCACCCCGACGACAAGCCGCTGTGGGAGCTCACCCACACCGACACGCTGTGGGACGTGGACCTCTCCGACGGGCAGAGCATCAAGATCGGCGGCGCCGCGGTCAAGGTGCTGCACACGCCCGGCCACGCGCCGGGCGCCGTCTGCCTCTACGTCCACGACCTCGACTGCGTCTTCACCGGCGACACCCTCTTCCAGGGCGGTCCGGGGGCGACCGGGCGCAGCTACAGCGACGCCGACGTGATCGTCGACTCGATCCGCTCGGTGCTCTTCCGGCTGCCCGAGGAGACCGTGGTGCACACCGGCCACGGTGACGACACCACGATCGCCGCCGAGATGAAGACCATCGGCTGAGGTCAGGCGTCGGCGAGCTCGGGCTCGTCGGCGCGCTTCTCGTCGCCGTGCCCCGGCCACCAGGCCCGGTGGCCGAGGAGCGCGGTGATGGCGGGGGTGAAGAACATCGACATCACGAACGCAGCCACCAGGATGCCGAACGACAGCGCGAAGCCCATCGAGACCAGCAGCGAGTTGCCGCCGAGCATCAGCGAGCCGAACGTGCCGGCCAGGATCACCCCGGCCGCGGCGATCGTGGGCCCGGCATGGCGTACGGCGAGCGCCGCGGCGTCGTGCGGGCTCTTGCCCTCGCGGGACTCCTCGCGCAGACGAGCCACCATCAAGATGTTGTAGTCGGTGCCGAGCGCGACGACGAAGAGATAGATGTAGATCGGCAGCAGGAAGATCAGTCCGTCGGCCCCACCGATGTGCTGGAAGACCAAGGTCGTCATGCCGAGGGTCGCCGCGAAGCCGAGGCCCACCGAGACCATCAGGTAGACGGGGGCGACGAGGCTGCGCAGCAGCAGGGCCAGGATCACCATGATCACCAGGGCGGCGACGGGGAAGACCACCGAGTAGTCCCGGCTCATCGCCTTCTGGAAGTCCACGAAGATCGACGTGGTGCCGCCGACGAAGGCCTCGGTTCCGCTGGGTGCCGCGGCGGCAGCGGCGTCGCGCACGGGGCCTTCGACGTCGTTGATGGCGGCGTCGGACGAGGGGTTCTCGTCGAGCAGGAACGTGATCTGCCAGGTGGTGCTGTCCGCAGAGGCCTGAGCCGGCTGGGCCGAGGCGACTCCTCGGGCGCCGGCGATCTGCTCGGCGAAGGCGGCTGCATCGTCCTGGGTGATCTCCTCGTCGGAGGTCAGCATGATGTAGCCGGGGTCGCTGGCTCCGGCCGAGACGTTGTCGGTGAACTTGTCGGTGGCGACGACGGACTCGACGTCGTCGGGCAGGCCGGAGTCGCCGAGGTCGAAGGTCGGGCTGAACGAGAACGCGATCACCGCGAGGATGGTCAGGACCCCACCCGACGCGATCGCGAAGCGCCCAGGGTGTCGACCGAGGGCGGACCCGATCGCGGCGAAGCGCGCCCCCGTGGGCTCGACGAGGTACTTCTTCGACGGCCAGAAGAGGGCCTTGCCCAGCAGGGTGACCACGGCCGGCACGAGGGTCAGCGCCGCGAGCAGGGTCACGGCGACGGCGATCGCCAGGGCCGGCCCGATCGAGCGGAAGATGCCCAGGGAGCTGAGGACGAGCGCCATGAACGCGACGATCACCGCGCCCCCGGCGGAGGCGATGGCCTCACCGGCGCGCTCCAGGGCATGGGCGACGGCCGACTTCGTGTCCTCGCCCTCGCGCAACCGTTCGCGGTAGCGGAACAGGAAGAAGAGGATGTAGTCGGTGCCGATGCCGTAGAGCACGACCAGCAGGATCACCTCGACGTCGCTGCTCGCCTTGAGGTCGAAGAGGTCGTTGGCCCAGGCGATCAGGCCGGTGGCGATCGTGGAGACGATCCCGACGATCACCAGCGGCATCAGGGTGATGATCACGCTGCGGAAGATCACCGTGAGGAGCACGACGATGAGGAGCACGGTGGCGGCACCGACGATCGCCAGCGCGTTGCCCGAGGCCTCCTGGGAGTCGTAGCCCTGAGCCAGCGCGCCGGTGACGCCGGCCTCGAGATCCGTGCCGTCGAGCGCGGCGTCCAGGTCGTCGCGCAGGTCCGTCACGCTCTCGAACTCCTCCGGCGCATAGCCGGTCGCACCCTCGGCGAGCCCGATGATGGAGAATCCGATCTGCTGGTTCTGCGAGGGGGTCACCAGGACGTCGGGGTTGCTCGGGTCGATCGGCTGAACCCGGTCGAGGGCGTCACCCAGGTCGGGAGCGAGGTCGGCCATCACCTGGTTGGCGGCGCCGAGGTCCTCGGCCGAGAGCGGGGACCCGTCGGCGCGGTCGAAGACCACGATGGCTCCCACGGTGCTGTTGGTGTCGGGGAAGGCCTCCGCCTGCAGCTCGGCGGCCTGGATCGACTCGTAGTCCGAGGGCAGGAACTCCGACTGGTCGGTGGTCGCCTCCAACGCCGGGGCGAAGGCCACGACCAGCCCGGCGAAGACGAGCCAGCCGGCGATGATGAACCAGGGACGACGAGAGGCCACGCGGCCGAGGGCACCGAACATGGGTCTCACGCTAGTGGTCGGGACCGACGCTCTGGCAAGTCCTTTCTGTCGTCCGGTGGTCGTCGAGATGACTGTCGTCGGTCAGAACGGCTCGACCAGGAGGGCGATACCCCCACCCGCAGCCCGGGTGAGCACCAGCGTGGCCTCGTTGTCCCCGCGCAGCGCCAGCCGCTTGCGCAGCTGCTCGGGGACCACGTCGACGCCGCGCTTCTTGATGGTCAGCCTTCCGATGCCCCGCTCGCGCAGGGCCGCCTTGAGCTGCTTCTCTCGATAGGGGAGGGCCTCGACCACCCGGTAGCCGCGCGCGTACGGAGTGCGCAACGAGGCGTCGGAGGTGACGTAGGCGATGTGCTCGTCGACCAGGCCGCCCTGCACGCCGGCGGCGACCGCGGTGACGAGGCCGGCCCTGATCACCGCGCCGTCGGGCTCGTAGAGGAACTCCGCGGGCGGACGTACGCCGATCGCGGCCGCCCCGGGGTCGTCGTCCTCGGTGAGCGTCGCGAGACCGCCGTCGCCGATGACGGTGGCCCTGCGCGCCGTCGTGGCCAGGCGGCCGGACCACAGCGCCGCCTCCTTGACCTCGCCGCGGTCGCTGACCCACTCGGCCTCGACGCCCTCGGGCACCAGGTCGTGGGGGATGCCGGGAGCGACCTTGACGCAGGAGTCCCGGGCAAGCAGCCTCTCCACGAAGGGCCACGGTGGGGTCCAGTCCTCGACACGAAAGCTGCGACCCGCGCCCGTGCGCCGCGCGGGGTCGGCGAAGGCGACCTCGAACGGGGAGGTGTCGAGCGCGGTGACGTCGGCGACCATCACCGCGCCCGCCAGGCCGAGGGCGGCGAGGTTGGCCTCGGCCACGGCCACCCGGACCGGGTCGAGGTCGACCCCGGCGCAGGTGATGCCCGCGCGAGCACTCGCCAGCAGGTCACCCCCGATGCCGCACCCGAGGTCGACCAGCGTGGCGGTGCCGAACGCCTGCAGCCGTCCCGCGCGATGGGTGGCCACGCGCGCACGCGTGGCCTGCTCGAGCCCGTCGGGGGTGAAGAACATCCGAGCGGCGTCGGAGCCGAACTTCGCGGCGCCGCGTGCGCGCAGCTCCACCTGGGTCAGCGCTGCCGCGACCCGCTCGGGCGACGCCGTACGACGCAGCTCGGCCTGGATCGCGAGCTCGGGGCCTCCCGCGAGGTCGGTGGCTCGGGCGAGCAGGGCGGCGCCGTCGTCGGTCAGCAGCCACCGGAACGCATCGAGGTCCATCAGGCGATCCTGCCAGGACGAACCCCCCTCTGGCACTCGCCGGGCGTGAGTGCTAGTTTCGGTGCTGGCACTCTCCCCGTGAGTGTGCCAGTGCAAGCCACGAGGTGCGACCCCCGCGACGGCGTACCTCACCGCTTGCCCCAACGTGGGGCGGACGCCCGTCCGCCCGTCATTCCGCAGAGACGCTGATTCACACGGAAAGTGGAGGTCGACATCGTGTCGGTCAACATCAAGCCCCTCGAGGACCGCATCGTCGTCAAGCAGCTCGACGCCGAGCAGACCACGGCTTCTGGCCTGGTCATCCCGGACACCGCCAAGGAGAAGCCCCAGGAGGGCGAGGTCGTGGCGATCGGCCCCGGCCGCTTCAACGAGGACGGCGACGGCCGCGTCCCGATGGACGTCGCCGTCGGCGACAAGGTCATCTACAGCAAGTACGGCGGCACCGAGGTCAAGTACGCCGGCGAGGAGTTCCTCATCCTCTCCGCGCGCGACGTGCTCGCCGTGGTCGGCTGATCTTCCCTCAGCCGCGTCACAGCACCGGGTCGTGTGCCTGAGCGCGACCGATCGGTCGTCCTCGGGCACACGGCCCGAGCTCGTTTTCCCGTGCCTTTCACCGCAACAGCAGTAGAAGAAGGAGTCACACCAGATGCCCAAGATTTTGGAGTTCGACGAGAACGCCCGCCGCGCCCTCGAGCGCGGCGTGGACGCTCTCGCCAACGCCGTCAAGGTGACGCTCGGCCCCAAGGGTCGCTACGTCGTGCTGGACAAGAAGTGGGGCGCGCCGACCATCACCAACGACGGTGTCACCGTCGCGCGTGAGATCGAGCTCGACGACCCGTTCGAGAACCTCGGCGCCCAGCTGACCAAGGAGGTCGCCACCAAGACGAACGACGTCGCCGGTGACGGCACCACCACCGCCACCGTGCTCGCCCAGGCGATGGTCCACGAGGGCCTGCGCGCCGTGGCCGCCGGTGCCAACCCGATGGGTCTCAAGCGCGGCATGGACGCGGCCTCGGCCGCGGTCGGCGAGGCCCTGGCCACCGCCGCCCGCGACGTCGAGTCCGTCGAGGACATGACCGCGGTCGCGACCATCTCGAGCCGCGACAAGCACATCGGCGAGCTGCTCGCCGAGGCCTTCGACAAGGTCGGCAAGGACGGCGTGATCACCGTCGAGGAGTCCAACACCATGGGCACCGAGCTGGAGTTCACCGAGGGCATGCAGTTCGACAAGGGCTACCTGTCGCAGTACTTCGTGACCGACCCCGAGCGCATGGAGGCCGTCCTCGACGACCCCTACATCCTCCTGCACCAGGGCAAGATCTCCGCGATCGCCGACCTGCTGCCGCTGCTGGAGAAGGTCATCCAGGCGGGCAAGCCGCTCTTCATCCTCGCCGAGGACGTCGACGGCGAGGCGCTCTCGACCCTGGTGGTCAACAAGATCCGCGGGACCTTCAACGCCGTGGCCGTCAAGAGCCCCGCGTTCGGCGACCGTCGCAAGGCGATGATGCAGGACATCGCGACCCTGACCGGTGGTCAGGTCATCGCGCCCGAGGTCGGCCTCAAGCTCGACCAGGTCGGCCTCGAGGTGCTCGGCACCGCGCGTCGTGTCGTGATCACCAAGGACAACACCACGATCGTCGACGGCGCCGGTGACACGGCCGAGGTCGAGGGCCGCGTCAACCAGATCAAGGCCGAGATCGAGAACTCCGACTCCGACTGGGACCGCGAGAAGCTGCAGGAGCGCCTGGCCAAGCTGGCCGGCGGAGTCTGCGTGGTCAAGGTCGGCGCCGCCACCGAGGTGGAGCTGAAGGAGAAGAAGCACCGCATCGAGGACGCCGTCTCGGCGACTCGTGCGGCCATCGAGGAGGGCATCGTCGCCGGCGGCGGCTCGGCGCTCATCCACGCCGTTTCCGCGCTCGACGGCGACCTGGGCCTGACCGGCGACGAGGCGACGGGCGTGCGCATCGTGCGCAAGTCGGCCGACGAGCCCCTGCGCTGGATCGCCGAGAACGGCGGCGTCAACGGCTACGTCGTCACCACGAAGGTCCGCGAGCTCGGCGTCGGCCACGGCTACAACGCCGCGACCGAGGAGTACGGCGACCTGGTCGCCGCCGGTGTCATCGACCCGGTCAAGGTCACCCGGTCCGCCCTGGTCAACGCCACCTCGATCGCGGCCATGCTGCTGACGACCGAGACGCTGATCGTGGAGAAGCCCGAGGACGAGGACGAGGCCGGCGACGCCGGTCACGGCCACGGTCACGGCCACTGATCGCCGCCTGACCCCCGCACCACCGCTGACCCGTCACACATGTGTGACGGGTCAGCGTCGTTTTCGGCGTCATCGGGAGCCTGGTCGTGACAGGGTGGTGCCGTGCACGACCTGCAGGAGATCCTCGACCCCCTCAAGAACCCGATCACCTACGCGGTGCCGTTCTTCGTCCTGACGATCCTGGTCGAGCTCGCCGCCCTGCGCTGGCTCGACAACGACGAGCCCGCGGGTCAGGGCGGGCCCACCGCGGTGGCGCTGCGCGGCTACGAGGCACGCGACTCGCGGGCCAGCCTCCTGATGGGTGCCGGCTCCCTGGTCAGCACGACGATCTTCAAGATCGGCTCCTTCTTCGTCTTCACCGCGGCCTTCGTCTTCCTCGCACCGTGGGAGCTGCCGACCGACACCTGGTGGTACTGGCTGCTGCTGATCGTCACGCTCGACCTGCTCTTCTACGCCAACCACCGGTTCGTGCACCGCGTCAACGTCGGCTGGGCAGCCCACCAGGCCCACCACTCGAGTGAGTACATGAACTTCACCACCGCGCTGCGACAGAAGTGGAACCCCTGGTTCGAGCTGATCTTCTTCCTGCCGCTGCCGTTGCTCGGGTTCTCGCCGTGGACGATCTACGTGGCGTTCGCGTTCAACCTGATCTACCAGTTCGCGGTCCACACCGAGGTCGTCGACAAGCTGTGGGCGCCGATCGAGCTGGTCTTCAACACCCCGTCGCACCACCGGGTCCACCACGGCTCCGACCCCGAGTACCTCGACAGCAACTACGCCGGCATCTTCATCGTCTGGGACCGGCTCTTCGGGACCTTCGTCGCCGAGCGGCACCGGCCGACGTACGGCCTGACCACGCCGGTGGGGACCTACGACGTCGTGACCCTGCAGTTCGGCCACTACGCCCGGCTGTGGCAGGACGTGCGTGGTGCGTCGTCGAACCGGGAGCGGCTGGCGCTGCTCTTCGGCCCACCCGGCCGGACGGGGCCTCGGATCTCATGAGCGCCGAGGGTGGGGCGAGAGAGTCGATCGAGCTGTCGATCGGGCAGGGCCGCACTCCGTGGCGCTTCTGGGTGCTCCCGGGAGTGCTGGGGGTGCTGCTCGTGGCGCTGGTGGCCACGTCCGTGGTCCTGCTGCTGGATCGACGCGAGCCCCTGCCGGAGGAGATCGCCGTGCAGCCGGCCGACATCGGATCGGGCTCGCTCGGCGACGGCGCCGCACAGCAGGCCGTGGCGCGAGCACGCCTCGCGGCCCGCACGTACTTCACGATCGACTTCACCAGCGTCGAGGCCGACATGGACCGGCTGCGGGACCTCGGTACGCCGGACTTCGTCGAGGAGTACGACGAGACCGCGGCCGCGCTCGCGCGTCGGGTGAGGGGGCAGAGGCTGCGGCTGAGTGCGGCCCTCCCGGACAACGGCGTGGCGACCGAGTACCTCTCCCAGAACGTCGCCCAGCTGCTGGTGTCGGTCGACGTGACGACCCAGCGTGGTGAGCAACGCAGCACCGGTGCCTACCGCACCCGCGTCGTCCTGCAGTGGGTCGAGGACGAGTGGCTGGTCGCTGCCGTGGACGAGGTGGCCTGATGGCGTCGCTGCGTCCCCGGCTCGCGCCCCGCAACGTCGTACCGGTGCTGACGATCCTGGTCCTGATCGGCTCCGCACTCAGTCTGGCCCTGGCGCTCACCCGACCAGACCCCCGACCTCCGGCCGACCTTCCGGGTGCCGACGGCGGCGTGGGGACCTACCAGGCTGCCGACCTGGAGGGGCCCGGCGGGCCGGCGGTGGCGGCGGCGGTGGAGCTGTTGCCGGTCGCGCTGAGCTATGACTTCCGCGACCTGCCCGGCGGCCTCGACGACGCGACCGCCGTCATGACACCGACCTTCGCGGAGGCGTTCACCGCGTCGTTCAACTCCTCCGCCCGACCGCTCGCCAGGCGTCAACGCGCCATCGCGCAGGCTCAGGTGCGCGGTGCCGGGCTGGTGCGGGTGATCGACTCGCAGACGGTCCTGGCCCTGGCGTACGTCGATCAGGTGCTGGTGCAGAGCCGCACGCTCGCACGGTCGGACCCACCGCAGGTCCTCACCCGCAACCGGGTGCTCGTCCGGCTTGCCCGGGTCGACGGGGAGTGGTTGGTCGCCAACATCAGCCCGATCTGACCAGGTGTTCGCGGCCGGAAACCGGCGAGACTTGATCGGGCAACGTCAACGGAGGAACCTCGGCACATGCTGTGGAGAGTGCGCACCACCCTGCCCGACCGGCCCGGGTCCCTCGCCGTGCTCGCCGACGAGTGTGGGCGAGCCGGGGTCAACATCCTGGGGCTCCAGGTCTTCCCCGGCGGCGGGCAGGTCACCGACGAGCTGGTCCTCAGCACGCCCGACGACTGGGACGACGAGCGACTCGCCGCGCTGCTCGGCAGGGCGGGCGGCGAGAACGTCAACGCCCAGCGGTGCACCGAGGAGGCGCTGTCGGACCAGCCGACCCGCTACGTGCAGGCCGCCCGGGCGGTGCTGGCCCAGCCGGCGTCCTTCCCGGACGTGGTGGCGCACCTGTTCGACGCCGACATCGCACCCGCCTCGGACGTGCACGACGTGATGGAGATGTCGGTCGCCGACGTGCTGGTGCAGATTCGTCGCGTGGCCCCCTTCACCGCGACCGAGCACGCGCGCGGCGCCGCGATGGCAGAGCTGGTCAGCGACGTCCTCGGACGCGAGCGGCCGGCCTTCTCGCCGTCGGGCGGCCGACGGATGGGCAGCGGCGCCACGCCGACGTACGCCGTGCGCGGCTCGAGGGTGGTCGCGATGGCCGACGGCACGACCGTCGGCCTGGCCGTCGTCCATCCGCCCGAGGACGAGAACGACGTGGTCCGCGCGATCGACATCGACGTCGACGCCGCCTGGCAGCGCCGCGGCATCGGCACCCGACTCCTGGGCGACTCCGCGCGCCTGGCTCGGCGACTCGGCGCCGAGGAGGTCATCCTGACGACCGCGCACGACAACCGGGCCGTGCTGCCGATGGTGCTCGCGGCCGGGATGCGTGGCCGGATCCGGATGGCCGGCGAGACGCTGACCGTGCGGATCGCGGTGCGGGAGCTGAAGCCGCTCGCGGAGTAGGAGGAGTCTCCGACGACGTGGGGAGACTTCCCCCACCCTGGATCCCGGCTCACCCGAGCTCACGGTCGAGGTTCATCGCCGCACTGATCAGGCTCAGGTGGGTGAAGGCCTGCGGGAAGTTGCCCAGCTGCTCGCCGGTCAGACCCACCTGCTCGGCGTAGAGGCCCAGGTGGTTGGCGTAGGTGAACATCTTCTCCAGCGCCAGGCGGGCGTCGTCGAGCCGACCGGCGCGGGTGAGCGCCTCGACGTACCAGAACGAGCAGAGCGAGAAGGTGCCCTCGGGTCCGTCGAGGCCGTCGGTCGTGCGCCCGAGGTCGTAGCGGAAGACCAGGCTGTCGGAGACCAGCCGCTCCTCGATCACGGCGAGCGTCGAGAGGAAGCGCGGGTCGTCGGGCGCCACGAACTTCACCAACGGCATCAGCAGGACGCCGGCATCGACGCTGTCACTGCCCTCGGCGTCCATGAACGCGCCGACGTCGGGATCCCAGCTGTGCTCCATGATGCGGGTGTAGATCTCGTCGCGGACCTGGCCCCACCGGCTCAGGTCGCCCGGCAGGCCGCGCTGACGGGCGGTGCGCATCATCCGCTCGATCGCGACCCAGCACATCAGCCGCGACGTCGTGTGGGCGCGGAAGTCGTCGCGGATCTCCCACATGCCGGCGTCGTCGCGCTGCCAGTTGTCCATCAACCACTCGACGACCGCGGTCAGGTCGCTCCACGCATCGTGCGAGAGGCCGGGACCGTACTTGTTGAAGAGGTAGACCGAGTCGATCAGCTCGCCGTAGATGTCCAGCTGCAGCTGGTCGACGGCCGCGTTGCCGACCCGCACCGGACGGGAGTCGAGGTAGCCACGCAGGTGGTCGAGCTCGTACTCCGCGTCGGGGACCTTGCCGTCGATGTCGTAGAGCACGCGCAAGGGTCCGAGGTCGGAGCCGTCGTCGCTCTCGGTCCGCTCGCCGAGGCGACGCGAGAGCCAGGCCATGAAGGAGGCCGCCTCGTCGGTGAAGCCCAGTCGCAGCAGGGCGTAGAGGCTGAACGCGGCGTCGCGGATCCAGACGAAGCGGTAGTCCCAGTTGCGTCCGCCGCCGATCTCCTCCGGGAGGCTCGTCGTGGGGGCGGCGATGATCGCCCCGGTGGGCTCGTGGGTCAGGAGCTTGAGGGTGATCGCCGAGCGGTCCACCATCTCGCGCCAGCGGCCGGTGTACGTCGACTGGCTCAGCCACGAGCGCCAGTAGGCAGCGGTGCGCTCGAACAGGTCGCCGACATCGGCGTCGCTGGGCACCTCGTCGTCCTCGAGGACGTGGAGTGCGAAGCGGGCCTCCTCGCCGGCCCTGAGCTGCACCTCGGCCCGCACCGTCGCGTCGGAGGTGTCGAGGGGATGGGTGGCGGTCAGTCCCAGGCGCAGGTCCGCGCCGGTGATCGTCACGAACCCGTCACCGGCCTCGACGTCGGGCACACAGCGTCCGTAGTCGGGCCGGGCCCGCAGCTCGGTGCGCACCGTGACCGCCCCGCGCACGCAGGTCACCCGACGCACGATGCGCTGGCGGTGGTGCGGCTCGTGGGCGGCGACGACCGGCATGAAGTCGTGGACCTCGGCGACGCCCTCCTCGGTGAGGAAGCGGGTGACCAGGATCGCGGAGTCGGGGAAGTAGAACTGCGCGGTACGAGTGGCTCCGTCGATCACCTGCATGGTCCAGGAGCCGGCGTCGGGGTCCAGCACGGAGCCGAACACGCTCGGCCGGTCGAAGCGCCCCGCGCAGAACCAGTCGATGGTGGCGTCGTCGTCGACCAGGGCGCAGGTGCGCAGGTCGCCGATGATGCCGTGGTCCGAGATCGGCTGGTACTCGGACTCGTCGTCGGGGCGGCGGTGCATCAGGCGTCGCCGCCGAGCCGCCACCCGTGGGCGACCAGGTCGACCGCGGCCTGCGGCCCCCACGATCCCTGTTCGTAGGGCAGCACCTCGGGCGGGTCGTCCAGCAGCGGCTGGATGACCTGCCACAGGCGGTCGACCTCGTCGGAGCGGGTGAAGAAGGTTCGCTCCCCGTTGAGCACGTCGAGCAGGAGTCGTTCGTAGGCCTCCAGCGGCTCGCCGTCGGGCACGTCGTCGCCGAGGTCGAGGCGGAAGCTGGCACCCGTGAGGTCCATGGTCGGACCGGGGAGCTTGGCGCGGACGTCGATCGTGATCCTCGGGTCGTCGGTCAGCTCGAGGACCAGCTCGTTGGCCAGCGGCTCCGCGCCCCTGAGCACGGTCGTGTGCGGGGTGCGGAAGCGCAGCGTGATGGTGCGACGTGAGGCCGCCAGGGCCTTGCCGGTGCGCAGGTAGAACGGCACGTCGCGCCAGCGGTCGTTGTCGATGAAGACCTCCATGGCCACGAAGGTCTCGACCTCGGAGTCGTCGGCGACGTCCTCCTCGTCGCGGTAGCCGTCGTACTGCCCGAAGACGACGCGGCCGTGGTCCAGCGGACGGATCGCCTCGAACAACGTGGCCTTGGCGTCGCGCACGCACTTCTCGTCGAGGTTGTCGGGGTCCTCGAAGGCGACGAACCCGAGCAGCTGGCACAGGTGCGTCGAGACCATGTCGCGCAGGCACCCGGTCGACTCGTAGAAGCTGCCGCGACCCTCCATCGCGAGGGTCTCGGGGACGTCGATCTGGACCGACTCGATGCTGGTGGCGTTCCAGGCGGGCTCGAAGAGACCGTTGGCGAAGCGCAGGGCCAGGATGTTCTGCACCGCCTCCTTCCCCAGGAAGTGGTCGATTCGATAGACCTGGTCCTCGTCGACGACGTCCTTGATCGCCGCGTCCAGCTCGCGCGAGGACTCCAGGTCGAGGCCGAACGGCTTCTCGATGACCATCCGGGCCCGGTCGGTGAGGCTCTCGCGGTCGAGCATCGCGATCATCGGCTGCATCGCGGCCGGCGGCAGCGAGAGATACAGCAGGCGCCGTACGTCGGAGGTGTCGGCGCCCTCGTGGTCGAAGGCCTCCTCGGCCTCGCGGACCTTGGCGGCCAGGTCGGCCCCGTCGTCGGCGTCGGCCGTCTGGAAGGAGATCCGGCCCAGGAAGTCGTCGACCGCGTCGCTGTCCAGCTCGTCGCCGACGGTGTCGTCGAGGCCGTCACGCACCTGCTGGCGGAACTCGTCGTCAGTGCCGGGGGAGTGACGGCCGCTGCCGATGATCACGTAGTCGTGGGGGAGCCGGCCGGCCTCGGCGAGACGGTAGAGCCCGGGGAACAGCTTGCGGGCGGCCAGGTCGCCGGTGGCGCCGAAGAGGACGAGGACATGGGCGGGAAGAGACTCGGTCACCCCCCCAGCCTGTCGGACGGACCAAGGACGGGCCACACCCGAGCGGCCCAAGCCCGGCAGTAGACTCACCCCTGTGGAGGTCCCCGAGAAGTTCGCCGCCCTTGGTCTCACCTACGACGACGTGCTGCTGCTGCCCGGTCACAGCGACCTGGCGCCGGACGAGATCGACACGAGCTCGCGGCTGACCCGCGAGATCACGCTCAAGGTGCCGCTGATCAGCGCGGCGATGGACACCGTCACCGAGTCGCGGATGGCGATCGCGATGGCCCGCGAGGGCGGCATCGGCGTGCTGCACCGCAACCTGTCGATCGAGGACCAGGCCTACCAGGTCGACCTCGTCAAGCGGACCCAGACGGGCATCATCTCCAACCCCGTCACGATCACCCCGGACAGGACCCTCGAGGACCTCGACCGGATCTGCGGGGAGTACCGCGTCTCCGGCCTCCCGGTCGTCGACACCGACAACCTGCTCATCGGCATCATCACCAACCGCGACCTGCGCTTCACCCCGGTCGCGCAGTGGCCGACCACCAAGGTCGACGAGGTGATGACCCCGATGCCGCTGATCACCGGCCCGATCGGCATCTCCCGCGACGAGGCGACCACGCTGCTGCGCAAGCACAAGCGCGAGCGGCTCCCGCTGGTCGATGCCGACGGTCGACTGGGCGGACTGATCACGGTCAAGGACTTCGTGAAGTCCGAGCAGTTCCCGCTCGCCTCCAACGACGCCCACGGCCGCCTGATGGTCGGCGCCGCGATCGGCTACTTCGGCGACGCCTGGCAGCGCGCGACCACCCTCATCGACGCGGGCGTCGACGTGCTCGTCGCCGACACCGCCCACGGCAACGTGCGGATGCTGCTGGAGATGGTCCAGCGGCTCAAGTCCGACCCGGCGACCAAGCAGGTCCAGGTGATCGGCGGCAACGTGGCCACCCGTGAGGGGGCCCAGGCGTTCGTCGACGCCGGCGCCGACGCGGTCAAGGTCGGGGTCGGACCCGGCTCCATCTGCACGACGCGCGTGGTGACCGGAGTGGGCGTTCCCCAGATCACCGCGGTCTACGAGGCGTCCCTGGCCTGCAAGCCGGCCGGCGTGCCCGTCATCGCCGACGGCGGCATGAAGCACTCCGGCGAGATCGCCAAGGCCATCGTCGCCGGCGCCGACTCCGTCATGCTCGGGTCGCTGCTCGCCGGCTGCGAGGAGTCGCCCGGGGACCTCGTCTTCGTCAACGGCAAGCAGTACAAGGCCTACCGCGGCATGGGCTCGCTCGGCGCGATGTCGAGCCGCAGCAAGAAGTCCTACTCCAAGGATCGCTACTTCCAGGCCGAGGTCGTCAGCGACGACCAACTGGTGCCCGAGGGCATCGAGGGCCAGGTCGCCTACCGCGGCACCCTCTCCGCCGTGGCTCACCAGCTGGTCGGCGGCCTCAACCAGTCGATGTTCTACACCGGCTCGCGCACCGTGCCCGAGCTGCAGCACAAGGGCCGGTTCGTGAGGATCACCTCCGCCTCGCTCGCCGAGAGCCACCCCCACGGCGTACAGATGACGGTCGAGGCGCCCAACTACTCGGGTCGCTGACCGGTGAGCCGCGCAGATAGGGTGCGCGCGTGACCGAGATCCAGATTGGCCAGGCCAAGCGCGCCCGGCGCGCCTACTCCTTCGACGACATCGCGATCGTGCCCTCCCGGCGCACGCGCGACCCGGAGGAGGTCAGCATCGACTGGCAGATCGACGCCTACCGGTTCTCGCTGCCCGTGCTGGCTGCGCCGATGGACTCGGTCATGTCGCCGGCCACCGCGATCGCGCTGGGCGGCTTCGGGGGCCTCGGGGTGCTCAACCTCGAGGGACTCTGGACGCGGTACGACGACCCGAGCGACCTCCTCGCCGAGGTGGCCGGTCTGCAGGGCATCGAGGCGACGGTGCGGATGCAGGAGATCTACACCGAGCCGATCAAGCCCGACCTGATCACCGAGCGTCTGCGCGAGATGCGCGCGGCCGGCGTGACCGTGGCGGGGTCGCTCTCCCCGCAGCGCACCCAGGAGTTCGCCAAGGCTGTGGTCGACGGCGGTGTCGACATGTTCGTCATCCGCGGCACCACGGTCTCGGCCGAGCACGTCTCCTCGCAGGCCGAGCCGCTCAACCTGAAGGAGTTCATCTACGAGCTCGACGTGCCCGTGATCGTCGGCGGCTGCGCGACCCACCAGGCGGCACTGCACCTGATGCGTACCGGCGCTGCCGGCGTGCTGGTGGGTTTCGGCGGCGGCGCCGCCCACACCACCCGTACCGTCCTGGGGGTCGCGGTCCCGATGGCGAGTGCCATCGCCGACGTCGCGGCCGCGCGACGCGACTACCTCGACGAGTCGGGCGGTCGCTACGTCCACGTCATCGCCGACGGCTCGATCGGCAAGTCCGGCGACCTGGCCAAGGCGATCGCCTGCGGCGCCGACGCGGTGATGGTGGGCTCGCCCTTCGCGCGCGCGACCGACTCTCCCGGCCGCGGCTTCCACTGGGGCGCCGAGGCCCACCACGCCGACCTTCCGCGCGGTCAGCGGGTGCAGTTCGAGCAGGTCGGCAGTCTGGAGGAGATCCTCTTCGGGCCTTCGCGCGTCGCCGACGGCACGATGAACCTCATCGGTGCCCTGCGTCGTTCGATGGCGACGACCGGCTACACCGACCTCAAGGAGTTCCAGCGCGTCGAGGTCGTCGTCGAGTGAGCGAGCTGGACGTCGTCACCATCCACACCGACGGCGCCTGCATCCCCAACCCGGGCCCCGGGGGCTGGGGAGCCCTGCTTCGTCAAGGCAGCCACGAGCTCGAGCTGTGCGGTGGTGAGGCGGGAGCAACCACCAACAACCGGATGGAGCTGATGGCTCCGATCCAGGCGTTGACGGTGCTCAAGCGGCGTGTCCGCGTCGAGCTCTACACCGACAGCACCTACGTGCGCAGCGGCATCACCCAGTGGGTGGTCGGCTGGGAGCGCAACGGTTGGCAGACCAAGGCCAAGCAACCGGTGAAGAACGTCGACCTCTGGAAGCAGCTCAAGGCCGCCGTCGAGCACCACGACGTGCACTGGCACTGGGTCAAGGGTCACGCCGGCGACGCGGGCAACGAGCGGGCGGACCGGCTGGCCGCCCGCGGCCTCGAGGAGGCCGTCGCGGCGGCACGCGTGTCGGGCTAGCTCCCCCCGGCTACCGCTCCCGCAGCATCGGTCGGCGCCCGAGCCCGTGCACGGCGGCACGTACCGACGCCCGTACGGCGAGCAGGTGCGCGCGGTCCCCGACGCCGTCGCGGAGGTCGTGCACCACTCGTCGTACCCGGATCGGACCGGGGGCGCCGAAGACGTTCCAGGTCAGCGGCACGTACGCGACCTCGCGGACGCCGAAGGTCCCGTCCGTTCGCTCCCGGAAGGCGAAGCGGACCGCGATCCCCGCATAGGTGTCGGGGCGACTCGTCTCCTGCTGCGCCACCAGGTTGCCCATGCCGTAGACCACCCACGTGCCGTTGACCTTGGTGATCGGCTGGACGACGTGAGCGTGCTCGCCGAGGACGAGGTCGACGTCGTCGGAGCGGGTGAGCTCGTCGACCAGCGCGACCTGGTCGGCACTGGGGAGGTGGTCGTACTCGTTGCCGCCGTGCAGGTGGACGACCACGATGTCGGCGCCGGCCTCGCGTGCGCGCCGGGCCTGGTGGAGCAGGTTCTCGGCGTCCCACAACGACACGCTCCAGGGTCGTCCCTGAGGAAGGGGGAATCCGTTGAGCCCGTAGGTGCCCGCCACGACGCCGATCCGCACCCCGCCGTCGGTGGTCAGGATCACCGGTCGGCGTCGGTCGCGCTTGCTGGTGAAGGTCCCGATCGGGGCAACGCCGTTGTCCGACAGGAGGTCCGCAGTGTGCTTCAACCCCTCCCAGCCCTGGTCGACGGAGTGGTTGGAGGCCGTCGTGCACCCGTCGAAGCCCATGCTCGCGATCCACGGCGCCACCGCCGGGGGCGCGGCGAAGACCGGGTAGCTCTGCAGCGGTTCGCCGGGGAGTGCGAAGGGCACCTCCTCGTGGCACAGTGCCACGTCTGCGAGTCGGAGGAGCGGCCTGACCGCGGAGAACATCGGGTCGAAGTCGAACCCGTCGCGCCCGTTGCCCGTGACGGCGTGGTCGGCGGCCGCCGACCGCCACACGGTGTTGTGCCACAGCAGGTCGCCGGCCATCACCAGCGTTGCCCGACGGGGAGGAGCAGTGGGTGGCGGCGGGGCGGGCGGCGGGGTCGCCGGGGGCGTCGGTGGCGGGGGAGCTGCGGAGGGCGTCGGCGTGACCAGGACCGGGGAGGTCGGGGCCGTCGCCGCGGCGGACGCGGTCGGATCCACGCCGTCGTGCGGGACGAGAGCGTCCACCAGCGTCAATGCCACCGTGACGAGCACGACGAAGGCCACCAGCGTCCGTCGGCGGCGGGTAGGGGTCATACGGGGGAGACGCGCCGAGTCGCGCATCGGTTGCCCCGAGTCTCAGCCCAGGCGGCTGTGCCCGCCCTCGAGAGCAGCCTGCACGCCGTCCCACATCCCGCGGACGACGTCCGCGACCGGCAGGACGTCATCGATCCGGGCCGAGACCTGGCCGGTGTTGGCGACGCTGGCCTCCATGTCGCCCTCGAAGTAGAGGTCGGTGATCCTCCCCAGCAGCTTGGCGTCGCCGGCCGCGGCACCCGCGCCGAGCTCGTTGCGCAGGACCCGCATCGTCGGGTTGCCCGGGACGCTCAGCATCGTCGTGCCGTCGTCGCCTGCGGCCACGATGGCGTCCTTGAAGTTCTGGTGGACGCCGGACTCGACGGTGGCCAGCATCCGGGTGCCCATCTGCACGCCCTCGGCGCCGAGGACGAACGCCGCGGCCATCGTGGCGGCGTCGCAGATGCCTCCGGCGGAGATGATCGGAAGGTCGACCTGCGAGGCGACGAGGGGCAGCAGCACCATCGTCGAGGGGCTGAGCGCGCCCTTGAAGCCGCCGCCCTCGACCCCCTCGACCACGAGGCCGTCGACCCCGGCCGCGGCCGCCTTGTGGGCTCCGCGCAGGTTGCCGACGACGTGGAAGACGGTGATGCCGGCGTCCTTGAGGCGCTCGGTGAACAACCCCGGGTCACCGGCCGACGTGGCGACGTAGGACACCCCGGCGTCGACGAGGACGTCGACGATCGACGGGTCGTGCTTCCAACCCTGGATCATCAGGTTGGCGCCCACCGGCTTGTCGGTGAGGTCGCGCACGCGCTTAAGGTCGGCCTGCCCCTCCGGGGTCAGGGTCTCGATGATGCCCATCCCGCCCGCTTCGGAGACAGCCGCGGCCAGCTCCGCGCGGGCGATGTAGGTCATCGGGGCCTGGACGATCGGGATCTCGACCCCGAGGAGCTGCTGCACGCGGTTCATCACCCAGGAGTACCACGTGGCAGGGTTGCGGCGTGGCAGAGATGGACCTCGTGGCGGTGTGGCTCGGCGCCCTCGACGGCACGACGTGGTGGGAGCAGGACGCCGACGAGCCGGCGTACTCCGCCAGCCTGATGAAGCTGCCGATCGCCACCGCCGCGCAGCGGCGCCACGAGCGCGGGGAGATCGACCTCGACGCCGAGGTGCTGGTGCACGACGACTTCGACTCGGTCGTGGCCGGCCGACGCTACGTCCTCGACCGTGATGACGACCAGGACGACGCGACCTGGGACGAGGCGGCCACGCAGGACAGTCGTACGACGCTGCGGGAGCTGCGTCGGCGCGCGCTGGTGATGTCGGGCAACCTCGCGACCAACCTGCTCCTCGAGGCGGTCGGGATCGACGAGGTCACCTCCGTGCTGTCCGAGGCCGGGTGCAGCGATCGGACGCAGGTCGTGCGGGGCATCGACGACTCACCGGCGCAGCGGGCCGGCATCTCCAACGTCGTCACCGCCCGCGACCTGGGCGGGCTGCTGGCCCACACACCGTCGGCGGTGGAGGAGATCCTGCTCGACCAGCACTATCGCGACGCGATCCCCGCGGGGCTTCCGGCGGGCACCACGATCGCCAACAAGACCGGCTGGATCGACGACCACACCCACGACATGGCGATCGTGCGACCGTCGGCCGGGCAGGGCGGCCAGCCGTTCGCGCTCGTGGTGCTCACCCGCCTCGCCGGGGTCTCGTACGACGACGGCAACCGGCGGATCGCCGACCTCGCCGCCCAGGCATGGGAGCGACGCCGATGACGGCGGCTACGGGCGGAGGCGCGCCGCGCATCGCGCACGTCGAGACGAGCCTGCTCAGCCTGCCGCTGCACACCCCGTTCGTGACCGCGCTGCGCCGCACGACCACGATCGAGACCGTGCTCGTGCGACTCACCGACTCGGACGGCTGCACGGGCTGGGGCGAGGCACCCCAGGTCTGGCAGGTGACCGGCGACTCGCTCGCCGGATCGCGGGCCTGTCTCGACGGTCCCCTCGCGGACGCGCTCGTGGCAGCCCCGGCCGATCCGGTCGAGACCGCGCCCATCATCCAGCGGGCGGTGGTGGGCAACCGGTCGGCCAAGATGGCCGCCGACGTCGCCCTGCACGACCTGGCGGCGCGCCGGGCCGGCGTGCCCCTCGCCGTGCACCTGGCCCGCCTGGCCGGCAGACCTGAGGGCGCCGGCACCGCGACGCGCGTGCGCACCGACGTGACCCTCGCTGCCGGTGACGCCGAGGGACTGGCGGACGCAGCGCGGGCGCGGGTCGCCGACGGGTTCAGCACCCTCAAGCTCAAGGTCGGCACCGACGCCGCCACCGACGTGGCGCGGGTGCGGGCGGTGCGCGACGCCGTCGGGCCGGAGGTCGGCCTGCGCCTGGACGCCAACCAGGGTTGGGACGCGTTCGCGGCCATCGCGGCGATCCGTGCCCTCGAGGACGCCGGCGTCGGCGTCGAGGTCGTCGAGCAGCCGGTGCCGGCCGGCGACGTCCTCGGACTGGCGCACGTGACGGCCAGCGTCGAGACGCCGATCATGGCCGACGAGTCGCTCTTCACCCTCGAGGACCTCGTGGAGATCATCCGCTGCGACGCGGCGGACCTGGTCAACGTCAAGCTCGCCAAGTGCGGCGGACTCACGCCGGCCCTCGAGCTGCTCGGCGTCGCCCAGCGCCACGGCTTCGGCACGTTCGTGGGATCGATGATGGAGTCCCACGTCGGCATCGGGGCTGCCGCCTCCTTGGTGGCGGCCGTCGGTGTGACGAGCCTGCCCGACCTCGACGCCGCGTGGTGGGCGAGCGGGTCGCCGTACGACGGCGGGGTCACCTACGACCGGGACGAGATCTGCCTGCCCGCCCGACCGGGGCTGGGCATCGAAGGAGTGACGTCATGAGAGCAACGCGCCTGACCGCGGTCCGCGCGACTCCGGGACCTGAGGGGGAGCAGGTGACCCAGCTGCTCGCTGGCGACCGGGTCGAGATCCACCAGGCCCAGGGGGCCTGGGCGCGGGTGACCGTGCCGGACCAGCCGTCGTCCAAGGACCCCAGCGGCTATCCCGGCTGGGTGGTGCTGGCCGACCTCGCCCACGACGAGGAGAGCGTCGTCGAGATCGCCCGCGGCTACCTCGGCACGCCGTACGTCTGGGGCGGATTGACCACCGACGGCATCGACTGCTCCGGGCTGACCCACGCGGCCTTCCGTGCCGTCGGCATCAGCACCCCGCGCGACGCCTGCGACCAGGCCGAGGCCTGCCGGCCGGTCGAGCTCGGCAGCGAGCGACCGGGCGACCTGTGGTTCTTCGCCAGGGGCGGCCCGGGCACCCGGATCACCCACGTCGGCTTCGTGACCGCGCCCGACACGATGCTGCACGCGCCCGACTCCGGCCCGCGGCGCTACGTCGTGGAGGAGACGCTGCCACCGGAACGGATCGCGACCCTGGTCGCGGCGGGACGGTTCGGGGCCCCGGAGTGACGCAACGCGACCGTCACACCCCTTTGCAAGACTGGGCCGCATGAACCACAGCGCGCTCAGCCCCCAGGCCCGCGACAAGGCGATCGCCACGATGTCCGGCCTCGAGGGCGAGGGCGAGCTCGACGTCCTCGTCGTCGGTGGCGGCGTCGTCGGCGCGGGCGTCGCCCTGGACGCTGTCACCCGCGGCCTCAACACGGGCCTGCTGGAGCAGCGCGACTTCGCCAGCGGCACGTCGTCGCGCTCGTCCAAGCTCATCCACGGGGGGCTGCGCTACCTCGAGATGCTCGACTTCGGTCTCGTCCGCGAGGCCCTGCAGGAGCGCGGGCTCCTGCTCACCCGGCTCGCGCCGCACCTCGTCACTCCGGTGCCGTTCCTCTACCCGCTGACGCACCGGTTCTGGGAGCGCCCCTACGTCGGCGCCGGTCTGGTGCTGTATGACGGCATGGCGATGGCCGGCAAGTACGACATGGGCGTGCCCAAGCACCGCCACCTCTTCCGCCGCCAGGTCGCCCGGATCGCGCCCGACTTCAAGACCGAGGCGATCGCCGGAGCGATCCGCTACTACGACTGCCAGGTCGACGACGCCCGGCTGGTGACGGCCACCGCGCGCACCGCCGCCGAGTACGGCGCCCACCTCGCCACGCGGGTCAAGGTGACCGGCTTCCTGCGCGAGGGAGAGCGCGTCGTCGGCGTCACCGCCCGCGACCTCGAGCACGGCACCGACTTCGAGGTGCGTGCGCGCGTCGTCATCAACGCGGCCGGAGTGTGGACCGACGAGATCCAGGAGATGGTGGGCGGCCGCGGGGCCCTGCACGTGCAGGCGTCCAAGGGCGTGCACATCGTGGTGCCGCGCGACCGGATCCGCTCCGAGGCGGGCTTCATCGTGCGCACCGAGAAGTCGGTGCTCTTCGTCATCCCGTGGGGACGGCACTGGATCATCGGCACGACCGACACGAAGTGGGACCTCGACAAGGCCCACCCGGCGGCCAGTCGCGCCGACATCGACTACATCCTCGACCACGTCAACACGATCCTGCGCGAGCCGCTGGACCACGAGGACGTCGAAGGTGTGTACGCCGGCCTGCGGCCGCTGTTGTCGGGGGAGTCGGAGCCCACCTCGCGGATCTCGCGCGAGCACACGGTCGTCACGCCCGTCTCCGGCCTGGTGATGATCGCGGGTGGCAAGTACACGACCTACCGGGTGATGGCCAAGGACGCCGTCGACGCGGCGGCCCACTCGCTGAAGACGACCACCAACATCACGATCCGCGACTCGATCACCGACCGGGTGCCCCTCGCGGGCGCCGAAGGGTACGAGACCCGCTCCAACCAGCGGGTCCTGCTCGCCCGCCGTTCGGGCCTGCACGTCGCGCGGATCGACCATCTCCTCGGCAGGTACGGCGGCCTGGTCGACGACCTGCTCGCCCTCATCGGCGAGCGGCGCGTGCTGGGGCTCCCGCTCGAGGGCGCCGAGGACTACCTCGCCGCCGAGGTCGTCTACGCGGTCACCCACGAGGGCGCCCGCCACCTCGACGACGTGCTCACCCGCCGCACTCGCATCTCGATCGAGACCTTCGACCGCGGTGTCGCGGCCGCCCCGGCCGTAGCCAGGCTGATGGCCGCCGAGCTCGACTGGACCCCCGAACGGGTGGCCGAGGAGGTCGACCACTACCTGCGGCGCGTCGAGGCCGAGCGGCAGAGCCAGCTCAAGCTCACCGACCAGGAGGCCGACGAGGCCCGGGTCAAGGTGCGCGACATCGTGTAGGAGCGTTGGTGCGGTGTCCCGTTCACCGGCTGGCCGGTGAACGGGTCACTTGGACGATGTCCGGACATCGTCCAAGTGCATGATTCACCGGTCGGCCGGTGAACGGCTCAGCGCGAACAGCCCGGGAGGTCACCTCGTGCCTCGGTGACCTCCGGCGACTCGACGAACGCCCGCTCCAGGATCGGGTCGAGGTCGAGCCCCTTGGGCATCGTGCCGAAGGCTCCGCCCCAGTCACGCGCCAGTCGCGTCGCGCAGAACGCGTCGGCCACGGCCGAGGGCGCGTGCTGGACGAGCAGGGAGCCCTGCAGCACGAGGGCGAGCTGCTCGACCAGACGTCGACCCCGCAGCTCGATCTCGTCGATGTCGGAGAGCTCCTTCTTGACCACTGCGAGGGCGTCGTCCAGGCGGTGGTCGGCGCCGGCCGCGACCTCGACCTCGGTGAAGAAGCGGTCCAGCGACTCCGGCTCGCGTCCGATGGCGCGCAGCGCGTCGAGCGCCGCGACGTTGCCCGAGCCCTCCCAGATCGAGAGCAGCGGCAGCTCGCGGTAGATCCGCGGCATCCCCGAGTCCTCGACGTAGCCGTTGCCGCCGAGACACTCCATCGCCTCGCCGGCGACCGACGGGCCGCGCTTGCAGACCCAGTACTTCGTCACGGCCAGCGCCAGGCGGCGGAACGACGCCTCGTCGCTGTCGCCGCGCACGGCGCGGTCGGTGGCGCCCGCGAGGCGCATCGCGACGGTGGTGGCCGCCTCGGACTCGACGACCAGGTCGGCGAGCACGTTGCGCATCAGCGGCTGGTCGATCAGCGCCTTGCCGAAGGCGTGCCGGTGCCGTGCGTGGTGGGTCGCCTGGACGACGGCGGCGCGCATGCCCGAGGCGGTGCCGAGGGTGCAGTCGAGCCGGGTCATGTTGACCATCTCGACGATGGTGCGCACCCCGCGCCCCTCCTCTCCGACCCGCCACGCGACCGCGCCGTCGTACTCGATCTCGGAGGAGGCGTTGGACTTGTTGCCCAGCTTGTCCTTGAGCCGCATCAGGTGCATCGGGTTGCGCTCGCCGTCGGGCAGGATGCGGGGCACCAGGAAGCACGTCACGCCGGCATCGGTCTGGGCCAGCGCCAGGAAGAGGTCCGACATCGGAGCCGACGTGAACCACTTGTGCCCGGTCAGCCGATAGCTGCCGTCGGCCTGCTCCACCGCCTGCGTGGTGTTGGCCCGTACGTCGGAGCCGCCCTGCTTCTCGGTCATCGACATGCCGGCGATCAGGCCCCGCTTGGTGGAGGGGACCCGCAGGCCGGGGTCGTAGGTGGTCGAGGTGAGCAACGGCTCGTACGTCGCGGCCAGGTCGGCGTTGGCCCGCAGGGCAGGCACCACGGCGTACGTCATCGAGATCGGGCACCCGTGCCCGGCGTCGACGTTCCAGACCATGAACTTCGCTGCCCGCGCGACGTGGGCACCGGGGCGGTCGTCTGCCCAGGGTGCGGCGTGCAGCCCGTGGCCGACCGCGGTCTCCATCAGGCGGTGGTAGGTCGGGGTGTACTCGACCTCGTCGATCCGGTGACCGAAGCGGTCGTGCGTGGTCAGCACCGGGGGAGTGCGCTCGGCCAGGCGCCCCCAGTCCTGTGCCTGCGCGGTGCCGGCCAGGCGCCCGAGCTCGCCGATCTCGTCGAGGGCCCAGCCCGCGCCCTCGCGCTCGACCGCGGCACGCAAGCCCGGGTCGGCCGACGTGTCGTGTCCGACCAGAGGCGGGGCCTGGTTGGTGACCTCGTGGGTGTGTGCGGTCATGAGGACGCTCCTAGGGATCGGGTGATGAAGGCGGTCAGCTCGGGTACGACGTGGGGCTCCGCGCTGCCGTGGTGCAGGGGGACGACCAAGGCCTGCGCCATCGCCCCCACGGCTGCGGCGGCGCTCACGCGAGGGTCCTGGCCGGGCAGCTCTCCGCTCGCGAGGCCGTCGTCGACGAGGCCGGCGAACAGGTCGGTCCAGGCGGCGCGGTAGGCGAGACGCTCGGCCTCGACGCGGGGATCGACCGGCTCGGCGATCAGTGCGTAGGCGAGCCGCGGTGAGGCGAGGGCGCGATGGGCGAACGTCTCCACTGCCCGGCTCAGCCGCTGGGCGACGGTCCCGGGCAGGGCCGAGGCTGCGGCGACGGCGTCGACCTCGCGCTGGGTCGAGGTGCGGAAGACCTCGGCGAAGAGGGCGCCCTTGTCGGGGAAGTGGCGGTAGACGCTGCCGGTCGCCACCTCGGCGGCACCGGCGACGAGGGCGATCGAGCAGCCGGCGTAGCCGTGCTCGGCGACGAGGTCGTGCGCGGCCGAGACGATGCGGATCCGGGTGGCGTCGAGCCGCTCCTGGACGGCGGCGGTGCGTCGGTAGGCCACGCAAGTAGTGAACACCGATTCATTCTTTGATGCAAGGCCGCAAGTTTCTCGCTGGAGAGTGCTCCTGGCCGTTGACAACTAGAACGTGTTCCAACAATGCTGACGCACGTCAACTTATGACTCACGTCACACACCCGGGGAGGGACCCGTTGACCCAGGCGCCGCCACCGACGGACCTGAAGATGCAGCGGTCGAGCAGGGACGCGGCCACCGTGCCCGGCCTGCTCGCCGACTGGCTCGCCGGGCTGCTGCCGTCCGGAGCCGAGCCCGAGGTCGTGCTCCACTCCGGGATCGACACCAACGGGATGAGCTCGGAGACGCTGATCCTCGACGCCACCTGGACCGAGGGCGGCAGCCGCGACACCCACGAGTACGTCGCTCGCGTGGCGCCCGCCGCCCAGGACTTCCCGGTCTTCGAGGCCTACGCCCTGGAGGACCAGTACGAGGCGATGCGCCTGGTCGGCAGCCTGACCGACGTCCCGGTGCCGCCGGTGAGCTTCATGGAGCCGACCGGCTCGGTGCTCGGCACGCCGTTCTTCCTGATGGACCGGGTCGCCGGCCTGATCCCTCAGGACGTGCTGCCCTACAACTTCGGTGACAACTGGCTGCACGACGCCAGCGCGGCCGACCAGCGCCGCCTGCAGGACAACACCGTCGCCACGATCGCAGCCCTGCATGCGATCCCGGACGCGGCGACGACGTTCGCCTTCCTCGATCCCGACCGCCCGGGCGCGACCCCGCTGGCTCGCAACCTGGCCCGCACGCGCGCCTGGTACGACTACGCCGTCGCCGACATCGGCCGCTCGCCCACCGCGGAGCGGGGCCTGGCCTGGCTCGAGGAGCACCTGGTCGAGGCCGAGGCGCAGACCAACGGCGAGACGGTGCTGTGCTGGGGTGACTCCCGGATCGGCAACACGATCTACGAGGACTTCACCCCCGTGGCCGTGCTCGACTGGGAGATGGCCGCGATCGGTCCCCGCGAGCTGGACCTGTCCTGGCTGGTCTTCGCGCACCGGGTCTTCGAGTCGATCACCGGGATGATGCAGATGCCCGGCATGCCGCACTTCCTGCGCGAGGAGGACGTGCTGGCGACGTACGAGGAGGTCACCGGCGTCGCGCTCGGCGACCTCACGTGGTTCCACGTCTACAACGCCGTGCAGTGGTGCATCGTCTTCATGCGCACCGGCGCGCGGCAGATCCACTTCGGCGAGATCGAGCGACCCGACGACCTCGAGTCGCTCATGCACCACAAGGGACTCATGGAGTCCATCCTCGAGCGGGCGGGAGCCTGAGACAGCATGGTCACCGGACTGGACGAGTACCCGATCCACCAGGCGCCGCTGCCGGTCACCTGGGCGGCCTCGAGCGACCGCAACTTCTACGACCGCTCCTACTTCAACGCCCACGACCGCACCGGCGACGTCTTCGCGATCTTCGGCCACGGCTACTACCCCAACCTCGGCACCAAGGACGCCTTCTTCCTGGTCCGCCGCGGCGACGAGCAGACCGCCGTCCACCTCTCGGACGCGATCGACGACGACCGGCTCCACCAGCGCATCGGCAACTACCGCTGCGAGGTGATCGAGCCCCTCAAGCGGCTGCGAGTCGTCCTCGAGGAGACCGAGGGCATCACCGCCGACCTGACGTGGGAGGGCTCCTTCGACGCGCTGCAGGAGATGCCACACGTCATGCGGGCAGGCTCCAGGGTCACCCTGGACGCCCAGCGCTTCGCCCAGGTGGGCACGTGGAGCGGCTCGTTCGCCATCGACGGCACGGAGCACGTCGTGACACCGGACGTCTGGCTCGGGAGCCGCGATCGCTCGTGGGGCATCCGCCCCGTCGGTGAGGCGATCCCGGCCGGGGCGCCGCTGGTGCCGGAGTTCGAGGGCATGTGGTGGACCTACGTCCCGATGCGCTTCGACGACTACATGATCTGCCTGATCATCCAGGAGGAGCCCGACGGCCGCCGGGCGCTCAACGACTGCCACCGAGTCTGGAAGGACGGCCGCGTCGAGCAGCTCGGCTGGCCACACGTGGCGATTCGCTACGCCTCCGGCACTCGGATGCCGACCGGCGCGACGATCACCTGCACCACCCCCGACGGCAAGCCCCTCGAGATCGAGGTCGAGTCCAAGCTCGCCGTACCGCTCCATGTCGGCGGCGGGTACGGCGGCGACTCCGACTGGAGCCACGGCGTCTGGAAGGGACCGGACTTCACCGAGCGCCTCACCTACGACCTGACCGACCCGGAGGTCGCCGGTCGCGTGATGTTCGGCGTGATCGACCACGTCGGACGCGCGGTGTGCTCCGACGGCGGCCAGGAGCAGGAGGGCTGGGGGCTCTTCGAGCACGGCGCCCTCGGCCGGCACGACCCCAGCGGGTTCGCCGACTGGTTCACCCTCGCCCCCTGACCCGCCCGGCGGTGGTCGAGGTGCGAGCGAAGCGAGCCTCGAAACCCCGCGATCCGACCGACAACCTCCAGGAGACACCATGAGCCTCGACCGCGACACCCTCTTCATCGGCGGCGGCTGGGTCGCCCCGGCCTCATCCGAGACCATCCAGGTCATCTCTCCCCACTCCGAGGAGCTGGTGGCGACGGTGCCCGACACGACGCCGGCTGACATCGACGCCGCCGTCGCGGCTGCGCGCGACGCGTTCGACCACGGTCCGTGGCCGCGGATGACGCCTGCCGAACGGATCGACGTCGTGGCGGCGTTCAGCGGCCTGTACGCAGGCTCGCTGGCCGAGATGGCCGACGTCATCACCGCCGAGATGGGCTCGCCCACGTCGTTCGCCAACCTCGCTCAGACCCCGGCCCCCTGGATGCAGATCGAGGCGTTCCTCGGCATCGCGCGCGAGTACCCCTGGGAGGAGATCCGCGACGGTGCCCTCGGGTCGCCGGTCATGGTGCGCCGTGAGCCGGTGGGTGTCGTAGCCGCGATCCCGCCGTGGAACGTCCCCCAGTTCACGATCATGTCCAAGGTGATCCCGGCCCTGCTCGCCGGCTGCACGGTCGTGGTCAAGCCCGCCCCCGAGACGCCGCTGGACGGCTACCTGATGGCCGAGCTCCTGGTGGAGGCCGGCGTGCCCGAGGGGGTCGTCAACATCGTCGCCGGTGGTCGCGAGGTCGGCGAGCACCTCGTGGCGCACCCGGGCATCGACAAGGTGGCCTTCACCGGCTCGACGGCCGCGGGCCGCAAGATCGCCGCCGTGTGCGGCGAGCAGCTCAAGCGCGTCTCGCTCGAGCTCGGCGGCAAGTCGGCGGCGATCGTGCTGGACGACGCGGACCTGACGACCGCGATCGAGGGCCTCAAGTTCACCGCCCTGATGAACTCGGGGCAGGCCTGTGTGGCCCAGACCCGGATCCTCGCCTCGCGCGCCAACTACACCAACGTCGTCGACGCCCTCGCCGAGGCCGTGAGCGTCATGCAGGTCGGTGACCCGATGGACCCGGCCACCGAGATCGGGCCGATGGTCGCCCAGCGCCAGCAGGAGCGCGTCGAGAAGTACATCGCCCTCGGCCAGGAGGAGGGGGCGCGCGTGGTGATCGGCGGCAACGGGATGCCCGAGGGTCTCGACCGCGGGTGGTACGTGCGTCCGACCATCTTCGCCGACGTCGACAACGGCATGCGGATCGCGCAGGAGGAGATCTTCGGGCCGGTCCTGTCGGTGATCGCCTACGACGACGTCGACGACGCCGTGCGGATCGCCAACGACTCCGACTACGGCCTCGCCGGGACGGTGTGGACAGCGGATCGCGAGGCGGGCCTGGACGTGGCCCGTCGGGTCCGGGCCGGTACCTACGGCGTCAACACCTACACGATGGACTTCGCGGCCCCCTTCGGCGGCTTCAAGGCCTCCGGGCTCGGACGCGAGTTCGGGCCCGAGGGCCTGGGGCAGTACACCGAGCTGAAGTCGATCTACCTGGAGAACCCTCCGACGCAGTGACGGGAGGGCTCAGAGTCGCCAGCCGAGCCGACGTCCGAGGTGCTTCTCGAGGCCGACCACGTCCTCGGCGAGCGCCTCGGCGAGGAACGCTCGGGCGGCGGGGTCCATGTCGTCGTACGTGCGCGAGTTGAGCTGCTCGAGCCGCCCGGTCGCGCTGGCCGGTGCGGTGAGCCCGACGTGGCGCCGTACGGCGTCGACCGCCGCGGCGGGGTCGCGCTGGAGGTCGTCGGTGGTCAGGACGAGCAGCGACTCGGCCGGGAAGTGCTCCTCCCAGCGCAGGACCTGCTCGAGGTAGCGGCCTCGTCGCACGTAGGAGAACTGCTCGACCTCGCGCTCTCGGACCGAGCCGTGCTCCAGCCGCGCCCACGCGGCGTCGGTGCGCCACGCCTCGAGCTCGAGCGCGCGCACGAAGTCGGGCTCGGTCTCGTGGCCGAGGGATCGGGAGTGCTGGAAGTGGGAGTAGGCGCGGTCGATCGGGTGGCGCAGGACGGCGACGAGTCGTACGTCGGGCATGGTCGCGGCGACGCGCTCGGGCACGCGGGGGTGGAGCAGGTAGTACGGCGAGGACTCGCCGCAGACGCTCCCCGGACGTGCGATCGGGAAGCTCGACCGGTACCAGGCCTCGCCACGGGCGTGGTGGTGGTCGAAGAAGTGGACCTCCTTCTCGACCCCGCGCCGGATGTCCGCGGATGCGGTCAGCCACGAGTGGAGCGAGGTGGTCCCCGACTTCATCGCGCCGATGATCAGGAAGTCGGGGAGGGCCCGTCGGTTGCTCGACGACCGGCGCAGCGCCCGGACGGCCGAACGGGCCGCCGGCGCGCCGGGACGGTCCCTGCCCGTCGGTCGCGGACGGAGGGTGGCGCCCGTGCTGGGCAGGCTGAGCATGAGGGGACGTTACGAGTCGTCGCTGAACGATCGGTGAACTGGTGGGGCCGGTTGGTTGCCGGGCCGCCGCCCGGAGGGTTGACAGTGGTGACAGTTGTGTAAAGCGCCACATGATCTACCAATGGGTAGCAACGGAGACTCCCGTCACATACTCTCGGTATATGAGTGTCCCCGAGAACCCGCCGAACGTCCCTGCTGCCGGCGGTTCGGGCAGACCGCTCGTCGAGGGGCCGGCTGACCCCGAGCACGACCCGACCGCCTCCTACGCGCTGGAGCCGGAGTACGTCGAGCGCCTCACCTCGCGGCTGCTCGCGACCTCGGGGCGCACGGTGCGAGTGGAGACGCCGCTGACGGGGGCGCCGCTGGCGCACATCCCGCAGTCGACCGACGGCGACGTGGAGGAGGCGTTCGTCCGGGCCCGTCGCGCCCAGGCGATCTGGGCGCGCACCTCGCTCGACGAGCGGGCGGCGATGCTGCTGCGGCTGCACGACCTCGTGCTGGAGCGCCAGGACGAGATCATCGACCTGACCGTGTGGGAGTCGGGCAAGGCCCGCAAGCACGCCTTCGACGAGCCGCTGCACATCGCGCTGACGGCTCGCTACTACGCCCGCACCGCTCACCAGCACCTCGACACCCAGCGCAAGATCGGCGTCGTGCCGGCGCTGACCCGGGTCGAGGTCAACCGGGTGCCCAAGGGCGTCGTCGGGATCATCTCCCCGTGGAACTACCCCTTCACGATGGCGCTGTGCGACGGGCTCCCCGCCCTCCTCGCCGGCAACGCCGTGGTGACCAAGCCCGACTCGCAGACGATGCTGACCGCGCTCCTGGGAGCCCGGCTGCTCGACGAGGCCGGCTTCCCGAAGGACCTGTGGCAGGTCGTGGCCGGACCCGGCTCGCAGGTCGGTACGTCGATCGTGACCCGCGCCGACTACGTCTGCTTCACCGGCTCCACCGCGACCGGCAAGATCATCGCCCGCCAGTGCGCCGAGCGCCTGATCGGCTGCTCGCTGGAGCTCGGCGGCAAGAACCCGCTGCTGGTGCTGCGTGACGCCGACCTGGAGAAGGCGGCCGAGGGCGCCGTACGAGCCTCCTTCTCCAACGCCGGCCAGCTGTGCGTCTCGATGGAGCGGATGTTCGTCGCG
Organism: Nocardioides sp.; assembly: GCF_029937575.1. Classification (GTDB taxonomy): domain Bacteria; phylum Actinomycetota; class Actinomycetes; order Propionibacteriales; family Nocardioidaceae; genus Nocardioides. Next base: position 9,217 of record NZ_JAPYPS010000011.1, on the reverse strand, counting down.
GACCAGGTCTACGACCGGTTCGTGGAGCGCTTCGTCTCGCGCACGAAGGCGATGACGCTGGGCGCCAGCATGGAGTGGGGCAACGACATGGGCTCGCTCATCTCCCAGGCCCAGCTCGACACCGTGGTCGCCCACGTCGACGACGCCGTCGCCAAGGGGGCGCGGGTCCTCGCGGGGGGCCGCGCTCGTCCGGACCTCGGCCCCTACTTCTACGAGCCCACCATCCTCGAGGGCGTCACACCCGACATGACCTGCTTCGGGCACGAGACGTTCGGCCCGGTGATCGCGCTGTACCGCTTCCACGACGAGGCCGACGCGATCGCGCGGGCCAACGAGGGGGAGTACGGCCTCAACGGCTCGATCTACAGCCAGGACGGTGATCGCGCCCGCGCCATCGCCCGAGAGATCCGCTGCGGGACCGTCAACGTCAACGAGGCCTTCGGCGCCACGTTCGCCAGCATCGACTCGCCGATGGGCGGGATGCGGGAGTCCGGGATGGGGCGGCGCCAGGGCAGCGAGGGCGTGCACCGCTACACCGAGTCGCAGTCGGTCGGCACCCAGCGACTGATCCGCTTCGCGCCGATGCTCGGCATGTCCGACGAGACCTATGCCAAGGTGATGACCGCCAACCTGAAGTTCATGAAGAAGCTGGGGAGAGCCTGATGACCGAGGCCGCACGCACGCAGCAGTCCGACTTCGACGTCCTGGTGATCGGGTCCGGCTTCGGCGGATCCGTCTCGGCGCTGCGCCTGACCGAGAAGGGCTACAAGGTGGGCGTGCTCGAGGCCGGCCCACGTTTCGAGGACGCCGACTTCGCCTCCGGCACCTTCGACCTGAAGCGCTACCTGTGGGCGCCCGCCATCGGGTGCTACGGCATCCAGCGCATCGATGCCGTGCGCGACACGATGATCGTGGCGGGAGCCGGTGTGGGTGGCGGATCGCTGGTCTACGCCAACACGCTCTACGAGCCGCTCGACGCGTTCTACCGCGACCCGCAGTGGTCGGGGATCACGGACTGGAAGGACGAGCTGGCGCCGTACTACGACCAGGCCAAGCGGATGCTCGGCGTCGTGGAGAACCCCGTCCGGACGCCGGCCGACGACGTGATGGAGAAGGTCGCGAGCGACATGGGGGCCGGCGACACCTTCCACCCGACTCCCGTGGGGGTCTTTTTCGGCGGTCCCGAGCAGGGGCCCGGGACCAAGGCCGACGACCCGTACTTCGGCGGCGAGGGTCCTGAGCGCAACGCCTGCATCAACTGCGGCGAGTGCATGTCCGGCTGCCGGCACAACGCGAAGAACACGCTGGTCAAGAACTACCTCTACCTCGCGGAGAAGAGGGGCGCCACGGTCCTGCCGCTGACCACGGTCACCCGCGTCGTGCCGCGTCGTCTCGGTGGCTACGAGATCCACGTGAAGTACACCAAGGCGAAGCGGCGGACCAAGGCGTCGACGCGGGTCATCACCGCCGACCAGGTCGTCTTCGCGGCCGCGTCGCTGGGCACCCAGAAGCTTCTGCACGCGCTGAAGAACGACGGCGACCTGCCCCGGATCTCCGACCGGCTCGGCTACCTGTCGCGCACCAACTCGGAGTCCATCCTGGGTGCCATCGCCCCGCGCAACGACGCGACGGACTACTCGTACGGCGTGGCGATCACCTCCAGCTGGCACCCCGACGAGAACACCCACATCGAGCCGTGCCGCTACGGCAAGGGCTTCAACACGATGGCGATGATGCAGACGGTGCTGACCGACGGGGACGGAGACGCTCCCCGGTGGGCCACCTGGCTCAAGGCGATGTGGACCGAGAGGAAGAACCTCTTCGAGCTCTACGACCTCAAGCACTGGTCGGAGCGCACCGTGATCGCCCTGGTGATGCAGAGCCTCGACAACTCGATCACGACGTACAGCAAGAAGAACCCGCTCACGGGCAGGTGGCGGATGACGTCGCGCCAGGGTCACGGTGCGCCCAACCCGACCTGGATCCCGGTGGCCAACGAGGCGGTGCGCAAGATCGCCGGTGTGCTCGGCGGCACGCCCGGCGGCAACGTGGGAGAGCCGTTCAACATGCCGCTCACCGCGCACTTCATCGGTGGGTGCGCCATCGGCACGAGTCCCGAGACCGGTGTCGTGGACCCCTATCAGCGGGTCTTCAACTACCCCGGCCTGCACGTCGCCGACGGGTCGGCGATCTCGGCCAACCTGGGGGTCAACCCGTCGTTGACGATCACCGCTCAGGCTGAGCGCGCGATGGCGCTGTGGCCCAACAAGGGCGAGGCCGACGCGCGGCCGGCGCTCGGCGCCGACTACGAGCGGATCGAGCCCACGGCACCGGTCTCCCCGGCGGTCCCCTCGCATGCCCCGGGTGCCCTGCACCTGCCGATCGTGGGGGTCTCGTGACGCTGGTCTAGACCTCTGAGAAAGTTTTCGGCCCGGAGCCGTAACCCGAGTGGCGGCCCTTCGTTGAGCCCACGAACTCGGTGATACATGCTCCCTCCCGAAGGGCCGAGTTCACCGTCCGTGCACTGTCCAACATGTGCTGGACGCGCAGGCCCCGCCACCCTCCCTCCCCGGCGGGGCTTGCCGCTTTTTCCGAGCCCGCAACCCGCGAGCTCGCGCGGGTTGCGGAGGCTGCGAGGAGATCGAGTAGCCGCGGCATCCCGCGAGGCACGAGCGGGGAGACGTCCGGCGTATCGAGATCCACGCCCGACGCGCGCGAGGGACGCGATGCCGGGCGGGAGACGATCCTCGATAGCATCACGTCATGACAGCGGCGCCTCCTGTGGCAGAGCATGACCTGGTCCTCGTCGTCGACTTCGGGGCGCAGTACGCGCAACTAATCGCGCGTCGCGTACGGGAGGCCAAGGTCTACTCCGAGATCGTCCCGCACCACCTGCCGGTGGCCGAGATGCTCGCCCGCAAGCCGAAGGCGATCGTCCTGTCGGGCGGTCCCTCGTCGGTCTACGAGGAGGGCGCGCCGGCCATCGATCCGGCCATCTTCGAGGCCGGAGTGCCGGTCTTCGGCATGTGCTACGGCTTCCAGCTGATGGCCCTCGGGCTGGGCGGCGAGGTCTCGGCGACCGGGGCGCGGGAGTACGGCCGCACCCCGGTGACGGTGACCGCCGAGGGCACCCTGCTGTCGGGGATCCCCGAGGCGCACTCGGTCTGGATGTCGCACGGCGACTCCGTCACCGCGGCGCCGCAGGGGTTCGCCGTACTGGCCTCCACGACCGTCACCCCGGTGGCCGCCTTCGAGGACGTCGAGCGCGGCATGGCCGGGGTGCAGTGGCATCCCGAGGTGATGCACACCGAGCACGGCCAGCAGGTGCTGGAGCACTTCCTGCACGACATCGCCGGCTGCCGCCCGACCTGGACGATGGTCAACATCGCCGAGGAGCAGATCGAGGCGATCCGGGCGCAGATCGGCGACCGCGGCAAGGCGATCTGCGGCCTGTCCGGTGGCGTCGACTCCGCCGTGGCCGCGGCGATCGTGCAGCGGGCCATCGGCGACCGGCTGACCTGCGTGTACGTCGACCACGGGCTGATGCGCAAGGGCGAGACCGAGCAGGTCGAGCGCGACTTCGTGGCTGCCACGGGAGTCGACCTCAAGGTGGTCGACGCCGAGAAGCGCTTCCTCGACGCGCTCGTCGGAGTCAGCGACCCCGAGGAGAAGCGCAAGATCATCGGGCGCGAGTTCATCCGCGTCTTCGAGGCCGCCGAGGCCGAGGTCCTCGCCGACGCCGTGACCGGCGCAGACGGTGACAAGGTCGCCTTCCTGGTCCAGGGCACGCTCTACCCGGACGTCGTCGAGTCCGGCGGGGGAGCGGGGGCCTCCAACATCAAGTCGCACCACAACGTCGGGGGACTGCCCGACGACCTCGAGTTCGAGCTCGTCGAGCCGTTGCGCACGCTGTTCAAGGACGAGGTGCGGACGGTCGGCGAGCAGCTCGGCCTACCCGCCGAGATCGTGCACCGACAGCCGTTCCCCGGGCCGGGCCTGGGCATCCGGATCATCGGCGAGGTCACCCGCGACCGCCTCGACATCCTGCGCGAGGCCGACGCCATCGCCCGCGAGGAGCTCACCAAGGCGGGACTCGACCGTGACATCTGGCAGATGCCGGTGGTCCTGCTCGCCGACGTCCGCTCCGTCGGCGTCCAGGGCGACGGCCGCACCTACGGCCACCCCGTCGTGCTGCGACCGGTGACGTCCGAGGACGCGATGACCGCCGACTGGGCGCGGCTGCCCTACGAGCTGATGGAGCGGATCTCCACTCGCATCACCAACGAGGTGCGCGAGATCAACCGGGTCACGGTCGACATCACGTCGAAGCCGCCCGGGACGATCGAGTGGGAGTGAGCCGCTTGGGTCTGACCTGCGGAAACGCGCAATTCGGCGTCCCTGCGGGGAACGATACTCGACGGAACTTGATTGGAAGTGAGCCGGAGGCGTTCCACGCAAGAGAAGGTCCTAGAGCGGGTCTCATGAGGCCGAGCTGGCGCATGCGGCGACCTGCTGAGATGACCGGAGTGGGTGGTTGAGCTAGGTACATTAGGACCAGCGGGATCCGTTCGTGGTTTTGACCTGAAATTGTCGGTGCCGGCGACTAGCCTCCACTCAGCGCACCCCTGGCGCGATGGCGTACTACGGAGGATTTGTGCCTGGTCAGATCTGCTACCAGTTGACTGGCCACGCGGTGCCTGCGATTGGGCACACAGTCACAGAGGACGACGCATCGGCTCTGTCGGAGCCAGTCAAAGCCATTTTGAGCGATACGGCTGGGATTCAGGAGGCGCAGGAAGCCCTTCAGGATCTCATAAAGACGGACTTCAACCTCTCAGTGCTGGAAGCTGTTTTGGCCCCTCAGGAGTCCTACGAGGAGTGGCGTGTCGGCGAGGCGCTGGCTCAGCATCACCTGACCGCGCAGTACGGCTACGACTTTCCTTGGCCAGACAGCCGATCAGCCCGGAACCCCAATAGCAGCAGTGGGGGAGTCGACCTCATCGGGTTCACGACCGCCCAAGGCGCAGCGGCACGCTTCGTGTTGAGTGAAGTGAAGACTAGTCACCAGCAGGCTTGGCCGCCTTCAATCGCGACGAGCAGGTCGCACGGCCTTCGTGAACAGGTGACAGGGCTTCTGGGAGCCGATGACCGAAGTAAGTGGGCAATCCGGTACATGACCATGAACTCCCTTGGGAAGTCTTGGCACTCGGATTTCAGAGAAGCCATGTCCACCTACCTCGCCGAACCGCAGAAGGTCGTAGTGGTTGGCGTGCTGGTACACGTCGCAAAGCCGGACGTCAAAGACCTACAAGCCAACGCGAAGGCGCTCTCGAAAGTGTGTGACCCTGACACAGTGATGCAGTTGGTTGGTTTGTATCCCGCGTCCGGCGTGCTCCCGCTCATCGTCGGTAGCGCCGTCGTCGTGGAGACGGCAGCATGACTGTCAGCGCAGAGGCACTGGCTTCACTCGATGAGCATTGGGCCCTGAGCGCCATCGGTGCCGAGCGCGTTGCGGCGGCCCACCTGCAGGCAAATCGACTCTATGTACGGTCCACCCTTCGCGGCCTGCGCTCGGTGAGTGTTGAAGCTCCTGGGGCAAAAGACTTGATCGAGCGAGTTGCTTTCGCCTACGAGGTCGTCGCCAGCGAAGGGATCGAGGAACTCGTAAAGGCACCGGGCAATCGCGCCGAACCTTCCTCGCGCATCGCGGAGGCTGCTGCCTACCGCGCATTTGAGCTACTGCGGGCGCTCCCCCTTGTCGAGCGTGGAGAACCTGAAGACATTGTCCGTCACGTCCTTCGGCTTGCCTCGCTGGCGTACTGCTCGGACCGGTGGGCAGAGTTTCAGGGCTGGCTTCGAGATCGGGATGTGGAACCAGAACTTCTGGAGGGTTCGGGAGGTGCGTGGGACCAGCGAGTTCTGCGAGACCTGGGTCAGGTTTGGATCCGACTCTTGCGCAAGAACGGTTGGGAAGACCTACGAGAGGTCGCGCCGATCGTTGCCCGTCTCCGAAGTGACCAGGAAGAGCGGGAGGAGGAACTCTTCAGCGCGCAAGAGCATGGTGCTGCTGTTGCAGCTACCGGTTGGCGGTTGGTCGCGCTCTACCATTGGGCGCGCCTGAGTGAGCTTGTCGCGACCTACCTGATGCAGGGTGAACCCGCTGACATCCAGATCGAAGTTGACTTCCACTTTGACCGTGCAATCGCGGCAGCAAGTGAGTCGGGGGACCCGGCGTTTTCAGTAATTTTGCGCTGGCAACGCGTCATGGTGCAGCGAATGGTGGCGGGCTCGCTGTGGGCCGTTACGCGCATTGGGCCCGAGATCAGGACTGTCGTCGAAACGATCAGTCGGACTCGATCTATGTTTGAGATGCTGCCGCCGCAGCGGATCGCAATTCAGGAACAGGGTCTGCTAGACCCTGCGAGTGCAGCCGTTGTTGTCGACCTCCCGACGAGTGCTGGCAAGACGCTGCTGGCTGAGTTCAAAATAGTGCAGGCACTCAATCAATTTCAGCAGGCGAAGGGCTGGGTTGCTTACGTTGCGCCGACGCGGGCCCTGGTAGCGCAAGTTGCTCGGAGGTTGCGTAGCGATCTTTCGCCATCGGGGCTGAAGGTGGAAGAACTTACCGCAGCCGTTGAGATCGATGGGATCGAGGCATCACTGATCGCGGATTCGGATTCACCGTTCGACATTCTGGTTGCGACCCCGGAAAAACTGAACTTGGTGATCCGGGCAAATGTCATAGACCGGCCGCTCGCCCTGGTCGTCCTTGACGAGGCTCATAACATCGAGGACCGCGAGCGAGGCGTGCGGATTGAACTCCTCTTGGCGACCATCAAGCGCGATTGTCGTGATGCAAACTTCCTACTGATGATGCCCTTCGTACCCAATGGTGAGGAGTTGGCGCGGTGGCTGGCACCTCAATCTGGGAAAAGCATCAGCCTCGCGACGGTCCCCTGGCAGCCGAATGACCGATTGATCGGCCTTGTCTCCGTCGGTGTGCCGCCAGAGGGAAGAGGTCGCAACTGGAGTTTGTCGTTTGAGTCGTTGATGACTAGTTCGGCGTCAATCCAGGTGGACGATAAGTATGTTCTTGGCAATGGGCCGGTCTTCGATGAGACGTTTTCCCATATGAAGAACAACCTAGGCCTGATGGCTGGTGCCGCCTCCGTTTCTCTCTCGGAGCGCGGGACCGCAATTGTGGTCTGCTCCACGGTAAATAGTGTATGGACAATCGCGGAACGGATCGCAGAAACGCTCGCGGATGCAGATGCGGATGACGACATCGAACTGGCGCGACGGTACTTAGAGACGGAGGTGAGTCCGGACTACGCCTTGATTGCGCTTTTGCTCAAGAGGGTCGGGGTGCATCATGCGGGGCTGTCGGATGAGACTCGCGCGCTCATGGAGTGGCTCGCGGAGAAAGGGAAGTTGCGCGTGCTAGTCGCGACGACCGGTCTCTCACAAGGGTTAAATTTTCCAGTGTCTTCCATTTTGTTGGCGAGCCGACACCTCCAAGCTACTGGCTACTCGAGAGAAATGACCGCTCGCGAGTTTTGGAACTTGGCAGGTCGGGCTGGACGAGTTGATCAGGACAGTATTGGCGTCGTTGGTATCTCATGCGGTCCAGGCAGCCGGGCCGACATCATTAAATTTGTTAGCGGCCAGACTGGAGCGCTGGTTTCCAGGCTCGTGACGCTCTTGAACGAGTTGGAGGAATCAGGTCGCTTGATTGATCTTGAGCGGTCGATGTTTGGGGATCAGTGGGCTGACTTTCGTAGCTACGTCGCGCACTTGTTTGCTCAGAAGCAGAGTCTCGACGCAGTGTTGGCTGAGACCGAGTTGCTCCTACGCGGGACCTTTGGCTACTCAGTGTTGGCCGAAGCCACGCCGAAGGACCGCGAGAAGAGTCTTCGGCTCCTCGAAGCCACACGCGCGTACGCTCAGGAGCTAGGTCAACGCGTGGAGACGGCAACGCTAGCTGACAGCACGGGGTTCACTCCTGAAGGAATCCGGTCGGCTATGGCTGGATTGCGAGATGTTGATTTGCTGAACGCGAGCAGTTGGCGCCCCGAGAGCCTTTTTAGCGGCGCAGAAGGCAGCGCCCTTCCTGACCTGATGAAAGTGATGCTCTTGGTCCCTCAGATCAGGGACAGCATCGAAGCGCTGGCTGGGAGCGGCCCCGGTATAGGCGATCAAGCCGCCAAACTGGCTGCTGACTGGGTCGGCGGGGCCTCAATGCGCGAGATCGCGACGAAGTACTTCTTGCATGAAAAGACGTCTGCTACGGACGCGCTGACGGCTGCCACGCGGGCGATCTATCGGAACCTGACCATGGCTGGTACGTGGGGCCTCAGCGCCCTTTCGCGGCTTCCGGGGAGCGGGATCGACTACGCGAATCTTCCGGAGGGCGAACTGCGCCAGATCAACTTACTTGGGGCCATGTTGTATCACGGTGTCGATACTGAAGCAGGCGTACTCATGCGGATGACTTCCGTCCCTCGATCCGTCGCGAAGTCAATCGGGAGTGAGTTTTCGGATGGCCGTGACGAGGTCCAGATGAGACCGGCAGCGGCCAGGACGTACTTGGGTAGCCTCAAGGCTTCAGATTGGCAGAGACATGTTCCGCAGGGCGCGAGCATGGACGGTGCAGACTATGAACGACTTTGGCGGATCTTGTCGGGGGAAGCTGCACCGAACGTCGCTACGGGATCCGGTTCCTGACCTGCAAGCAGTGCAATTGCTCGATGGTGCGTGCACTGCCGGATCCGATCGTCGCACCACGCCTTCGCCGGGGTCGACGTCATCCCGGTGACAGCCGGATCTCTTCGGGCCTGTGGTTCCCCTTCCATGAGTCCGTGCTGCCGCTCTGCTGCGCGCGGTCATCGGGGGTCCTGTGTTGTAGCAAGGATTGGCATCTGATCTAGGCGCGTTTGAACCTCAGCGGACACGCTCGGGTCTGCTGTGACGCATAGCCCTGGTTGGTACCGGTAGTCCACGTAGTTGGTACCGCGGATCTGGGTAGGTGGTACTGGTCCGGTTGTCTCTCGATCAGACGGGGGCGCATCGAGTGCTGCCGCGTGATTTGGAGAGGCAGCTGGTGTTGGCCAACTACCGCAAGATCCTGGAGCTCGTGCTCGCAGGTCATAGCTACAGCGCGATTGAGGTGTGTCTGAGTTAATTCGGCATCGGGGCGGATCAATTCCCAGCATCGGAC
>NZ_JAPYPS010000078.1 GCF_029937575.1 Nocardioides sp. | reverse complement strand
TTGACGGCGAGACCCGGTCGACTACGCGCGCGGGCGCCACACCCACCACGAAGAGCGGCGCAACCACCGCGGGCGTCCCACCCCCCCCGAACAGCACCCCGCAACCCAGGTGCGCAGTACCGTCACCCCATGCCACTCGACCCGGGCACCGCCGCCCTCCTCCAGCTGATCGACGCCGCGCCGTACCCGCCCATGCACGAGGGCACACCCGAGACCGCCCGCAAGGCGTTCCGCGCGATGACCACCGACCTGGTCACCGACGAGACCCGGATCCCGGTGGGATCGGTCGAGGACCTCGAGGTCGCGGGACGCCCCGCGCGGCTCTACCGTCCCGAAGGCGACGGACCCTTCCCGACGCTGGTCTACGTGCACGGTGGCGGGTTCGTGATCGGCGACCTGGACACCCACGACCAGACGTGTCGCAGCCTGTGCTCGGGGGCCGAGACCGTGGTGCTGTCCCTCGACTACCGGCTGGCTCCCGAAGCCGCCTTCCCCGCGGCCGTCGAGGACACCCTGGCCGCGGTCACCTGGGCGGCCGACCACCTCGCAGACCTCGGCGGCAACGACGTCCTCGCCGTCGGTGGGGACAGCGCCGGCGGCAACCTGTCGGCGGTCGCGGCGCAGGCGCTGCGCGACCGGGTCTCGGCCCAGGTCCTGATCTACCCCGCCACCCACATGACCGGCGACTACCCCTCACGCACCGAGAACGCCGAGGGCTACTTCCTCGACATGGCCACGATGCTGTGGTTCAGCGGGCACTACCTGGGCACGGATGGCACTGAGTCCCCCGCGGCCGTCGACGAGCTCGACCTCGACGACATCCGACACTCCCCGCTGCTCGGCGACCTCGCCGGGGTGGCGCCGGCGATCGTCGTCACCGCCGAGTACGACCCCCTTCGCGACGAGGGCGAGGCCTTCGCCGATGCCCTCGAGAAGGCCGGCGTCGCCGTCGACCGCGCGCGCTACGACGGGCTGGTGCACGGGTTCATCGACATGGGTCCGATGAGCCCGGCGGCCGCCGACGCGCTGGCCGACGTCGTGGCCAGGACGAAGCGGTTGCTGCACAGCAGCTGATGTTCGGCAGGCGTCGCGGGGTGCCCAGAGATCATTCGTCCGGTCCCTCGTAGTCTCCCCCCATGGGAACCGCTGCGCGTGATCACCTGGTCCGGGTGCTCGCCGGTCAGGAGGTGCCGCGCTCCGACGCCGTTACGCTCAGGCTGTCGTGCGACGCCCTCACCCTGCAGGTGGCCGGCGTCGGTCCGGTCACGTTCCCTGTCCGGGCGGCTCAAGCCAAGCGTCTGATCGCAGTAGCGCGCCCGGCACGGTTCGGCCGAGGCAGGGACACCCTCAGCGACGCGTCCGTTCGCGACACATGGGAGATCACACCCGACCAGGTCACTCTCGAAGGAGCGGATGGGGACGGACACCTCGCTGCGTCGCTGGAGCGCGTTCGTGACGAGCTCGGTCTCCCCCCGGGCTCAAACCTGCGCGCCGAGCTGCACTCGCTGCTCGTCTATGGCAAGGGCCAGTTCTTCCTTCCCCACCAGGACTCCGAGAAGCACGACGACATGGTCGCCACCCTTGTCGTGTCGCTGCCCTCGATCCACAGTGGGGGCGAGCTCGTGGTCGACGACGCGGGCACGGAGCGCGCGTTCCGTGCCTCGCGTGACGACCTCGTCCTCGTCGCGTTCTACGCCGACCGTCGACACGAGGTCCGACCCGTCCGCTCAGGCTACCGGGTCGCGTTGACCTTCAACCTCATGCTGACCGGCCCCGCGCCCACCGCCGAGGCCGGCCCGGCTGCACAGACCGCTCGTCATCTCGGCGAGCACTTCGGCTCGCGGGCCACCACGTCCTACGGCCGCGACCTCGGCGAGCCGACACGCTTGGTGTTCCTGCTTGACCACGAGTACACCCAGGCCGGGCTGAAATCCGGGCGCTTCAAGGGTGCCGACGCCGAGCGCATCGCGATTCTCCAGGAAGCCGCCGCCCAGAGCGGATGCGAGACAGTTCTCGCCCTGGCCGAGGTCAAGGAGACCTGGGACGCGCAACCGGCTGAGGAGCCGTGGCGGTTCGGAGGGACGTACGGCGACCAGGACGAGGACTACTACGACGGCGAGCCCGAGGACGCCAGCGCCCATGACCTCAACGCGCTCATCGACGACGAGATCTCCCTCGGCTGGTGGGTTTCGCCCGATGGCTCCGGTGCGGAGACGATCGCCCTCCCCGTGGGCGAGCACGAGGTCTGCGCCGTCACGCCCTCGCGGTCGTTGACGCCGTACCGCTCCGAGTACGAAGGTTTCATGGGCAATTACGGCAACACGGTCGACCGGTGGTACCGGCGGGCTGCCGTGGTGGTGTGGCCTCGAGAGAGGTCGTTCGCGGCGCGCGCCGAGGCGGGTTCATCCTGGGCGCTCCGTACGTTGTTGAAGACCATCGAGGCGGGAGACCTTGAGCGTGCCAGGTCCGATGCAAGATCGCTGGAGCCGTTCTGGCTCCACGTCGAGGCACACGCACTCGTCCCCGCTCTCGAAGTGGCGGGGGGACTGCGCGATACCGACGCCGCCGCAGTGGTGCTGGGCCCCTTCCGCCTCGAGATGGTGTCCTCCGATCACGCCGTCCAACTGGCCGCCCTATCGGACCGGTACGGCGAGGCGTGGACGAAGGACCTCATCGACCGGTGGGCTTCGGCGCATCGTTTCGGCGCAGTTGACCGCCTCACGTGGGTCGACAGCGCCCTGCTGCCGCTGTCCGTGGCCTTGCGCGATAACCGAGCCGAGGCGCTCGCCGACCATCTCGACCACTGCATCTGGCAATGGCTCTCGACACGGATCGCCACGTGGGTGGAGCACGATCATGCGGGTCGACGCAGCTCGAACCTGGCCGAGCTCGCCGTGCCTCTCGCGCGGTTGCTGGAGTCGGTCTCCGATGAGAGGGGCGCGAGCATCGCCGAGGCTCTGGACGCCATGGACGACAACGTCGTCGAGCTCCTCGTGCCGGCACTCCAGGAGAACTGCGCGACCACGAGGGCGACGACCCTCAACATCGCTGAGGCCGTGCGCGACCGGTTGTCCCGGCTGCTCGAGCGTCCTGCGCGGGCGGCGGACGACTGGTCGATCGCCTGGACCGGGTGCGGGTGTGATCACTGCCTTCGCCTGGAGGAGTTTCTGGGCTCGCCCGAACGCCGACACGAGTGGCCGCTCGCCAAGCCAGGTCGCCAGCACGTGCATCGACAGTTGGACAACGCCGGGCTGCCCGTTCGACACGTCACGAGACGCCAGGGACGACCCTTCACCCTCGTTCTGGAGAAGACCGACGAGCTCTTCGAGCTAGACCTCGTCACCCGCCGCCGGTGGACGAGTGACCTGGACTGGATAACGTCGGCCTACGCATGAGTTGCCCGCGCCCTCGACCGAGGCCCCTACGCCAATGCGCCTCAGGTGAATGTGAGCGAGGACGGATTCGTCAGCGCGGGCTGCTCCGGTGCCGCCGAGCGCCACACCTTCGGCGAGCTCACCCAGTGGGTCGTATGGAGTCTCGAGCATCCGGTCGACGCCGCGGCCGACGCGGTGCAGGGCTCCGCGAGCAGCCCGCTTTCGAGACTCCACGGACAGCACTCCCGCCACGCTTGTGCCGTCGCAGGGAATCTCGTCGCGTCGCGGTTGCCGCTCTTCGCGACGTCAGTCGTCGAAGCGGAGCGGCTCGCCCTGCGCCGTCGCGTGCGAGCGGACGAACGCCCGCGCACCCTGCACCAGCGCCTTCGCGTACGTCGCGCGCCCGCGCCTGCTCGTCATCATCCGGGCATCGCCGGCGTCACGCATGTTGCCCAGCTCGACCATCACCGTCGGGACGTCGGAGAGGTTGAGGGTGCCCAGGTCGGCACGGAAGTCCAGGCCGTCGCCGCCCGCGACGTACGTCGCGTGGTCGAGGCCGGCGCGCCGGTGCAGGGCCGCGCGGACCTTGGTCGCGAGCAGTCGCGACGAGCGGTAGATGTCGTGGGTCCACGGCCGGCGGTCGGTCGGGGCGATCACGTGGAAGCCGTGCGCGCCGTCGGCGTACGACCCGTCACCGTGGATGCTGAGCTTGAGATCGGCGCCAGAGGAGTTGCCCGCACGACCACGCTCGTCCACGCACGGGCCCCAGCGCTTGGCCGAGTTGGTGGAGCGGGTCAGCTGCACCCTGGCGCCGAGCTTCTCCAGCCGGCGCCGCACCTGCCGGGTCACCTGCCACCCGAAGGTCGCCTCGGCGTACCCGCCGTTGGTCGACGTACCCGTCGTGTTGCACGCCTTCGTGAACCCTCCCGCGGGGACCTGCCGGTTGATCTTCTCGGGGAAGTTGCGGTTGCCGAGCTGATGGCCGGGGTCGAGCACGACCCTCGTGCCGCGCAGCGGTCTCGCCGTACGACGACCCTCGGCGACCGCGGACTGCGTCGCCGGGGCCGTCTCCTCGGACGGCGCAGCCGGCGCGGCCGCCACGGCACGGCTGTCGGGCGCGCCGTGCGCGGCGCACCCGCCGAGCAGGAGGCTGCCCAGCACCACGCCAGCGACGACCCAGCGAGGACGGGTCATTCGTAGCCCAGGATCTCCTGGCGCCGCTCTGCCCAGGCCAGCGCGGAGGCGATGGCCTCGTCGATGCTGAGCTCGGCGCGCCAGCCGAGGAGCTCGGCCGCCTTGTCGACGTTGGCGTAGGCGCCGACCACGTCACCGGGTCGCGGCGGCGCCTCGGTGAGCGGCACCGAGCTGCCGAAGACCTTCTCGAAGGAGGCGACGAGCTCGCGCACGGTCACGCCGTCGCCGGTGCCGACGTTGATGATCGTGCTGGGCGCCGCCACCTCGGCGAGCACGTCGTCGAACTTCTCCACCGCACGCACGTGGGCGCGGGCGAGGTCCCAGACGTGGATGTAGTCGCGGATGCCGGTGCCGTCACGGGTCGGCAAGTCGGTGCCGGTGATGGTGAACGTCGGCTTCTGGCCGCGAGCGGCCAGCACGAGCTGGCCGAGCACGTGGGAGGGCTCCTTGACGTAGATGCCCGACTCGAGGCCCGGGTCGGAGCCGATCGGGTTGAAGTAGCGCAGGATGACCGCGCGCAGGTCGGTCGAGGCGGCGAGGTCCTGCAGGACCAGCTCCATCATCAGCTTGGTCCGGGCGTACGGCGACCCCGTGCCGAGGCCGTCCTCCTCGGTCACCTCGAAGCCGTCCTTGGTGGCGTAGAGGCTCGCCGAGCTGGAGAAGAGCACCCGCGGCAGGCCGAGCGCGGTGAGCTCGTCGAAGAGCTCGAGGGACTTGGCGACGTTGTCGCGGTAGTACTCGTAGGGCTTCTCGACGGACTCGGGCACGACGATGCGCGCCGCCATGTGGATGGTGGCGTCCAGGTCGGGGTGCTCCTCGGCGATCCGGCCCAGCAGGGCGCGGTCGGCGATGTCGCCCTCGTAGAAGATCCGGTCGCGCACGAACGCGCGCGGCCCGCTCAGCAGCGAGTCCAGGATCACCGGCGTGTGGCCGGCCTCCTCGAGCGCCTTGGCCGTGATGGATCCGATGTAGCCGGCGCCGCCGGTCAGGAGAACCTTCATGCCCGGCACACTATCCGGCCAGTCCGGCTGACCCGGCTGGTCGGTCTGCGAGGCGCGAGCGGTGCGTCAGCCGACGCCGCGCACCTCGGGTCGGCGCAGCAGGCCCGTGCGGGGGGCGAGGGGCTCGGCGCCGACGGCCTCGGGCTCGTCGCCGCGACGGATCAGTCGTCCGATCAGCAGGGCGAGCGGCAGCGGCACGATGATCCAGGCCGTCAGGCCGATGAGGATCCACAGTCCGATCGACATGGAGCGGTCCTTCGCTTGGGGGAACCATGACGGTACCGCAGCAGCGGCTCGACGGGGCGACATTCCGACGACCTCCCTCCGGCCGTCGGCGCCGCCCCGTCGTAGCGCTTGGGGGGCTGCTGAGGCTCGGTCACTCGCTCGGGACGGGCGACCTCGCCATCACCGATGAGTCTGCGCCACCGCGGCGGTGCGCGGCATCGGCCGCGCAGGCCGGGCCGTCTAGTCACATGGGGCCAGACGGAGCGGCCGGTCGGTCAGCCGGGGGTCGGCCGGCCGGTCAGCCGACCTTGCGGCTGGACTTCTTCGGCCTGTCGCGCGCGTCGTAGCGCTGGTAGCCGCCGTACGTCGCGGAGTCGCGCCGGCGCAGGGGTACGGCGTTCATCACCACGCCCATCGGGGCAGCGCCGACCTGGCGCAGGCGCTCGACGGCGCTGCGGAGCTGGTCCTTGGTCGTGCGACCGTGCCGCACGACGAGGAGCACGCCGTCGGCGCGGGCGGCGAGCAGGGCGGCGTCGGTGACCGGGTTGAGGGGCGCGCAGTCGACGATGACGACCTCGTGGTCGGCGCGCACCCGCTCGAGGAGCTGCGACATCGCCTGGGTCTGCAGCAGCTCGGCCGGGTTGGGTGGCACCACGCCGCTCGGCAGGACCGCCAGCCCGGTGTCGGGGTGGGTCCAGATCGCGTCGGCGAGGTCGACCTTGCCGAGCAGGACGGTGGTGACGCCGGCGGAGCCGTCGATGTCGAAGGTCTCCGCGACCTGGGGGCGGCGCAGGTCGCCGTCGACGAGCAGGGTGCGGACCCCGGCGCGGGACAGGGTCAGGGCGAGGTTGACGGCGGTGGACGACTTGCCCTCCTCGGCCTGGCAGGAGGTGACCGCGATCAGCTTGTGGGCGGCGTCGGGGTCGGCGAACTGGACGCCGGTGCGCAGCGCGCGGAACCCCTCGACCCGGGGCGAGTGCTGGTCGAGCTCGGTGACGAGCTTGCGGCGGCTGGCCGGCGACTCGTAGGCGATCGTGGCCAGCACCGGTGCGTCGATCAGGGCGGTGACCTCCTCGCCGGTGCGCACAGAGGTCATCAACGCCTCGCGAAGCCCGGTCAGGATCAGGCCCAGCAGCAGTCCGGCACCGGCGGCGACGAGGAGGGTGTTGAGCGGCTGGGGCGAGACCGGCTCGTCGTCGAAGGAGGCGAAGTCGATCACCGTGAAGCCGGGGTCCTCGGCCGTGCCGAGGCCACCGGTCTCGATGTCGGTGGCGGTCGCGATGAGCTCTTCGGCGTAGGTCTGCGCGATCACCTGGGCCGTGGCCGGATCGGGGTCGGTGACCCGGATCTCCAGGACCGCCGAGCCGGGCACCGCCCTGGCGCTCACCTGCTCGAGCAGCACGTCGCCGTCGAGGTCGCTCTCACCGCGGTAGGCCGGGTCGCCCAGCAGGCTCGAGGCCACCCTGCTGGCGAGGACCTGGCTGGTGACCACCTCGGCGTACGTCGTCGCCCGCTCCTCCGAGATCGGGCCCGCACCCACGCCCGCGCCGTCGCTCTCGTCGCCGTCGGTCTGAGCACCGTCGGCGGGGGCGGCGGCCGCCGAGACCACGACCCGCACGGTCGACTCGTAGCTGGGAGTCTCCTGCTCGGTGAGCACGTAGGCGCCGCCGAGCGCGACGGCCAGGCACACCAGGATCAGGATGGTGTTGCGGCGCAGGGCGCGCGCCACGCGGCGGATGAACACGGGACCGAACGCTCCGATCTGAGACGACCCCCCAGGATGTCGGCCCCGACCCTAGTCGGTCCTCCGTGGCTCAGCCGCGTCGACCCCGCTCGACCTGCTCGTCCAGCAGGCCCAGCAGGTAGCCGCCGTACCCGCTCTTGAGCAGGCCCTCGCCCAGCGCCGCCAGCCGGGCATCGTCGATGTAGCCCATCCGCCAGGCGACCTCCTCCGGGGCGCCGACCTTGGTGCCCTGGCGGGCCTCGATCGCGCGCACGAAGTTGCCGGCGTCGTTGAGGTCGTCGAAGGTCCCGGTGTCGAGCCAGGCCGAACCGCGCGGCAGTACCTCGACCTGGAGTCGGCCCTGGTCGAGGTAGCGGCGGTTGAGGTCGGTGATCTCGAGCTCGCCGCGCGCCGACGGCGTCAGGTCGCGGGCCAGCGTGACGACGTCGTTGTCGTAGAAGTACAGCCCCGGTACGGCGAAGCTGCTGCGCGGTCGCTCCGGCTTCTCCTCCAGCGAGATCGCGCGGAAGTCGTCGTCGAACTCCACCACGCCGTACGCCGACGGGTCGGCCACGCGGTAGCCGAAGACGGCCGCACCGTCGAGGTCGGTGAAACGGCGCAGCCGGGTGCCGAGGCCGGAGCCGTAGAAGATGTTGTCGCCCAGCACCAGTGCCACCCGGTCGCTGCCGATGTGATCCTCGCCGATGACGAACGCCTGGGCGAGCCCGTCCGGCGCGGGCTGGGTCGCGTAGGAGATCTCGATCCCGAGCCGCGAGCCGTCGCCGAGCAGGCGGACGAACTGCTCGGCCTCGTGCGGGGTCGTGATCACCAGGACCTCACGGATCCCGGCGAGCATCAGCGTCGACAGCGGGTAGTGGACCATCGG
Organism: Nocardioides sp.; assembly: GCF_029937575.1. Classification (GTDB taxonomy): domain Bacteria; phylum Actinomycetota; class Actinomycetes; order Propionibacteriales; family Nocardioidaceae; genus Nocardioides. The sequence continues at coordinate 9,672 of NZ_JAPYPS010000078.1, read as the reverse complement.
CTTGTCGTAGACCGGCATCAGCTGCTTCGACACCGCGTGGGTGATCGGGTGCAGCCGCGAGCCGGTGCCGCCGGCCAGGATGATCCCCTTCATGCCTCCCAGCATGCCCTACCCGCGGCGCCCAGACCCTCCGGGAACCGTGACGCATGGGGCAGAAGTGACGATGATCGGGCCCATTACCTGTCCGGACCTTGTCCGGACACCGCCTGCGCGGGTGAGGTCGCTCTCGTCAGGGGTGTCATCATGCCCGATCCGTGGTTAGGTATGCATACGCGATTTGGTCTGCGACCCGACCTGTTGCGAGTGGTCTCGGAGGGCATGCAACGACGCAGCCGACGTCAACCCAGTGACGGCGAAGTGGAGTAGCGCGCGATGAGTCTGATGACCCAGCGAGGCACGTGGGCACGGTCGGTGGCACGATCACGCGCCCTGCGCTACCTCCCCACGACCGCGTTCGTCATCGACCTGGCCATCATCACCGGCGCCACCGTGCTGGCCGGCATGGTCCGCGAGGGCTGGAAGTTCTTCGAGACCCCCGCCGAGATCAGCAGCACCGTCGCCGTGGCCGGGCCGTGCATCGTGGTGACCTGGATGCTCTGCATCCTCTTCGCCGGCGCCTACAGCACCAGTCAGTTCGAGGTCGGGACCGACGAGTTCCGCCGGGTCGCCACCGCCAGCCTCGCCGCCGCCGGCCTGGTCGGGGTGGGCTGCTTCCTGCTCGACTACCCGCTCTCGCGCGGCTTCTTCGGCGTCGCCTTCGTCCTCGGGCTGTTCGGACTGCTCCTGGGGCGCCTCGCCCTGCGGCGGGCGATCCACAGCGCCCGCCAGGTCGGCGCGCTGCAGCACAACGTCCTCATCGTCGGCAGTCGGTTCGGCGTCGACGAGGTGGCGTCCGTGATCACCCGGGAGAAGCGTCTCGGCTACCAGGTCGTCGGGTGCCTGACCCCGGCCAACGATCCGGCCATCGAGACCGACGCCGGCATCCCGGTCATCGGCGACTGCTCCGACGTCACCCAGAAGGTCGTCGCCTCCGGCGCCGACATCGTCTTCTTCGCCAACGGCGGCGTCACCTCGGCCGAGCAGATGCGGCGCATCGCCTGGGACCTCGAGCACCACGACGTCCACGTCGTCGTCGCGCCGAGCATCTCGGAGGTCTCCGGCGACCGGGTCCGGATCCGGCCCGTCGGCGGCCTCCCCCTGATCCACCTCGACCCGCCCCGCGCCACCGACGCCGCCCGCTGGGGCAAGCGTCTGCTCGACGTCGTCGGGTCGCTGGGCCTCCTGCTCGTCGCGTCACCGATCCTGGCCTTCGCCGCCCTGCGGGTGAAGATGCACGACGGCGGTCCGATCCTCTTCCGCCAGACCCGCACCGGACGCGACGGCGAGGAGTTCTCGCTGCTGAAGTTCCGCACGATGGTCACCGACGCCGAGAAGCGCCTGGCCGACCTGCACGCCCAGCAGGGGTACGACGGCGGGCTGTTCAAGATGGCCGAGGACCCGCGGATCACCAAGCCGGGCCGCTGGCTGCGCCGCTTCTCGATCGACGAGCTGCCGCAGCTCGTCAACGTCCTGCGCGGCGAGATGAGCCTGGTCGGTCCGCGCCCGCCGCTGCCGCTCGAGGTCGCCCAGTACCAAGGCGACACGTCGCGCCGCCTGCACGTCCGCCCCGGCCTGACCGGGCTGTGGCAGATCTCCGGGCGCTCCAACCTCTCCTTCGACGAGGCGATCCGCCTCGACCTCTACTACGTCGACAACTGGTCGATGTTCCAGGACCTCTCGATCCTGCTCAAGACGCTCGGCGCCGTCGTCGGCTCCCGCGGCGCCTACTGACCGACGCCCGGGGTGGCCCGCCCCCTACGGTGGTCCCGTGATGCGCGTACTCGTGACCGGCGGCGCCGGCTTCATCGGCTCCAACTTCGTCCACCACCTCGTGCGGCACACCGACGTGGTCGTGACAGTGCTCGACAAGCTGACCTACGCCGCCTCGCGCGCCGCCCTGGAGGGCCTGCCCACCGACCGGGTCAACCTGGTCGTGGGCGACGTCGCCGACCAGCCGCTGGTCGACCGCCTGGCCGCGGGGCACGACGCCATCGTGCACTTCGCCGCCGAGTCGCACAACGACAACTCGCTGACCGAGCCCGGCCCGTTCATCCAGACCAACCTGGTCGGCACGTTCTGCGTGCTCGAGGCGGCCCGGCGCCACGGTACCCGGCTGCACCACATCTCCACCGACGAGGTGTACGGCGACCTCGAGCTCGACGACCCGCAGCGCTTCACCGAGGCGACGCCGTACAACCCCAGCAGCCCCTACAGCGCCGCCAAGGCCGGCTCCGACCACCTGGTGCGCGCGTGGGTGCGCAGCTTCGGCGTGAAGGCGACCATCAGCAACTGCTCCAACAACTACGGCCCCTGGCAGCACGTCGAGAAGTTCATCCCCCGCCAGATCACCAACGTCCTCGATGGCCACCGGCCCAAGGTCTACGGCACCGGCACCAACGTGCGCGACTGGATCCATGCCGAGGACCACAGCTCGGCGGTCTGGACGATCCTGCAGCAGGGTCGGATCGGCGAGACCTACCTGATCGGCGCCGACGGCGAGCACAACAACCTCGACGTCGTCGCGCTGATCCTGGAGCACCTCGGCCGCCCCGCCGACGACTACGACCTCGTCACCGATCGCGCCGGCCACGACCTGCGCTACGCCATCGACTCCACCAAGCTGCGCGACGAGCTCGGCTGGCGCCCGGCCCATCCCGACTTCGGCGCGGGCCTGGCGCACACGATCGAGTGGTACCGCGACCACGAGTCCTGGTGGCGCCCGCACAAGGCGGCGACCGAGGCGGCCTACGAGGTGAAGGGCCAGTGAGCCTGTCGGTCGAGACCACGGCCATCCCCGGCCTGCTCGTCGTCCGTCTCCCGCTCCACGAGGACGCGCGCGGGTGGTTCAAGGAGGCCTGGCAGCGCGAGAAGATGGTCGCGCTGGGGCTGCCGGACTTCGGACCGGTGCAGCACAACGTCTCCTACAACGCGGTCCGCGGGGCGACCCGCGGGATCCACGCCGAGCCCTGGGACAAGTTCGTCTCCGTCTCCACCGGGCGCGCCTTCGGGGCCTGGGTCGACCTGCGCGCCGGCGACTCCTTCGGGGCGACAGTGACGGTCGAGCTGGACCCGTCGGTGGCGGTGTTCGTGCCGCGCGGGGTCGGCAACAGCTATCAGACCCTCACCGACGACGTCGCCTACGGCTACCTGGTCAACGACCACTGGCGCGCCGGCCAGACCTACCCGGCGCTGGCGCTCGACGAGCCGACGGCCGCGATCGCCTGGCCGATCCCGCTCGACGAGGCGGAGATCTCCGCCAAGGACCGCGCCCAGCCCCTCCTGGCCGACGTCACGCCGATGACCCCGCGGCGACCCCTCGTGCTCGGCGCGCGCGGCCAGCTCGGCCGGGCGCTCCTGGCGGCCTTCCCGGACGCGCTGGGCGTGGACCTCCCCGGCTCCGGGGCCGAAGCCTCCTTGGACGTCACCGACCCCGCAGCCGTCGCCGCCTGGCCGTGGCGCGAGCACGACGTGATCCTCAACGCCGCGGCCTACACCGCGGTGGACGCGGCCGAGACGCCCGACGGGCGCCGTACGGCCTGGCAGGTCAACGCCCAGGCCCCGGCCACGTTGGCGAAGGTCGCCGACGAGCACGGCCTCACCCTGGTGCACTTCTCCTCCGAGTACGTCTTCGACGGCACCGCCGAGGTGCACACCGAGGACGAGCCGCTCTCGCCGCTGGGCGTCTACGCGCAGACCAAGGCCGCCGGGGACCTCGCCGCCGCCACCGCGCGACGCCACCTGGTGCTGCGGACGTCGTGGCTGATCGGGGACGGCGGCAACTTCGTGCGGACGATGGCCCGCCTCGCGGACGACGGGGTCTCCCCCGCCGTGGTCGACGACCAGACCGGGCGCCTGACCTTCGCCACCGACCTGGCGTCGGCGACGCGTCACCTGCTGACCACGGATGCGCCCAGCGGGACCTACCAGGTCAGCAACGCCGGCCCCGCCATGTCGTGGGCCGACGTGGCCGAGGAGGTCTTCGCCCGCTGCGGCCGCGAGCGGAGCGACGTACGACGGGTCTCGACGCAGGAGTACGCCGCCGGCAAGCAGCTGGCTCCGCGCCCGGCCCACAGCCTGCTGGACCTGGACAAGCTGGCCGCCGCCGGTGTGAGCATGCCGGACGCCCTGGACGCCCTGGACGCCTACCTCGCGTGACGCCACTCCTCGGTCGTGGCCGGGGAGCGGCCGGGGAGCGGCCGGGGAGTGGCGATGTTACTGACCGCTGTAGCTACTACCCAGCGGTTACAACCGTCAGGTAGTAGTCACGGCGGTCAGTAACATGCCCGGTACGGCGGCCACCCCGCGCGAGCCGGGCACAGAGCAGACCGGGTGGATCAGGCCTCGTCGGCCGCGTCGCGACGCCGCTTGCCCTGCTTCTCGGCCGTCTTCTCCGCCGCCTTGATCGCCGCCTTCTCGGCCCGGGAGACCTTGGGGGGCTTCCCGGCGTCGTCGGTCGGCGCGTAGGTGTAGGTGTAGCCGTAGCCGTAGCCGTAGCCGCGGTTGGAGCGCTTCGGCGGCACCAGGTTGATCACGACGCCCAGGCACTTCGCGCCCACCGACTCGACCCGCTCGAGCGCGTGCTGGAGCTGGTCCTTGGTGGTCTTGCCGTGGCGCACGATGGCGAGCATGCCGTCGGCGCGGGCGGCCAGCAGGGCCGCGTCGGTGACGGGCAGCAGCGGCGGGGCGTCGAGGATGACGACGTCGAAGCGGCTGCGCAGGTCCTTGACCAGCAGCTCCATCGCGTGGGACTGCAGCAGCTCGGACGGGTTGGGCGGGCGCGGGCCGCAGGTCAGCACCGCCATGCCGGACTCGTGCTGGGTCTGCAGGGCGTCGTCGAGGGCGACCCGGCCGATGAGCACGCTGGTGGTGCCGACGGCGTCGTCGAGGTGGAGGCGCTTGGCCATCGTGGGCCGGCGCAGGTCGCACTCGACCAGCGCCACGGACTCCCCGGCCATCGCCAGGGTGATCGCCAGGCTGTGCGACGTGGTCGACTTGCCCTCACCGGGCAGCGAGCTCGACACGACGAAGACCCGGTGGTCCTGGTCGACCTCGACGTACTGCATGTTGGTGCGCAGCACCCGGAAGGCCTCGGCCCACGGCGTCGCCTCGGCGAGCGCGACGGTCTGCTCCTTGCGGGCGGCGTCCGGGTCGGAGTTGATGTTGCCCAGGATCGGCGCCGAGGTGATCTCGGCGATGTCGTCGCTGCTGCCGATCGTGGTGTCGAGCAGGTCGCGCAGGACCGCGATCCCGATGCCGAGCAGCAGGCCGAGCACGACACCGAGGGCGAGGTTGCGCGTCGCGTTGGGGCTCACCGGGCTGCTGGTGACCTGGGCGTTGTCGACGATGGAGGCCCGGATGGGCGGCGAGCCGCCGTTGGGCGGCGTCTCGATGTCGGCAATCAGGCTGCTCAGCGACTGGGCGTAGGCCTGCGCGATGTCGCGGGCGACGACGGGGTCGGGGTCCATCGCGGTGATCACGATGTTGACCGTCGAGGGCACCACCGAGGCCGAGACCTCGGAGCGCAGCATCCCGGGGTCGAGCTCGCCGCCGAGCTCGTTGGCGACGGTCTCGGAGAGCTTGCGCGTCTTGACCAGGTCGACGTACGACGACACGCGCCGCGTCGCGAACTGGTCACCGGTCGCCGCCTCACCCGTGTCCGAGGACGGGGTCGAGACGAAGAGCTGGGCCGAGGAGGCGTACAGGGGCGTCGCCTGCCACGTGAGCAGGCCGGCGGCGCCGGTCGCGAGCAGCACCGCGAGCACGACCAGCCGCCAGCGGCGACGAATGGTCAGCCAGTAGTCTCTGAGTTCCACAGGCCCCGCCCTATCGATGTCGTCGAGTGAGCGCTGAGCCTACCTGCCCGAGGCCGAGAAGTTCAGACGGCCTCTGCGCTCGGCGCACGACCGTAGTCGTCCTCGAGCCGGACGATGTCGTCCTCGCCGGTGTAGGCACCCATCTGGACCTCGATCAGCACCAGGACCTCCTCGTCCATGTTGGTGATCCGGTGGGCCTGGCCGATGGCGATGTCGATCGACTCGCCGGGGCCGATGATGACCGTCTGGCCGTCGACCACGCAGGTCGCCTTGCCCGACACGACCGCCCAGTGCTCGGCGCGGTGCTCGTGGGTCTGGTAGCTCAGGCGCTGCATCGGGTCGACGGTGATCCGCTTGACCTTGAAGCCGTCGCCCTCGTCCAGCACCATCCAGGTGCCCCAGGGCCGGGTGTCCTTCTCGCCGATCATGTCGTGTCCTTTGCGTGTGGGCGTGTCATGAGTGAGTAGGGCGGGGGGACCCAGAACTTCCCGAGACCACGACCGTAGCGATTCAGAAGTCACGCAGGTTGAAAAGCGGCAAACCTTTGGAGGAATTCACCGTGCCGTTCACTTGGTAACGGCCAGGTTTCAGCGGCGGCGCAGGCTCCCCAGCGCCGGGCGTACGTCGGTGAGGTAGACGAGCGCGGCGATGAACAGCGCGATCTGCACGATGAACAGCCCGATCGAGACGAACTGCAGCACCACGCCGAGGCCCAGGATCGTGCACCAGGCCGGCTTGGTCAGCTTGCCGGCGGCCTCGTAGGACTCGGCGGAGTAGAGCAGCGAGTTGACGAAGGCGAAGATCACCGTGGCGAGGACGCCGAAGTACACGAGGAGCGAGACGTAGCTCTCGGCTTCGAAGATTCCCATAGTGCTCCCACCCTACCGACGGTGGTCGAGGTGCGAAGGCGCGCTAGCGCCTGAGCCTCGAGACCCCGGACGCAGCACGACCCCCGCAGGAGCTCTGCGGGGGTCGTACGGCGGTGGAGCCGGCCGTTCAGCTCAGAACAGCGTCAACTGGTCGTCCGGCTCTTCCTGTGCTCTTCAGGCCTGGTCGGCCGCCGGGGTGGCCGGGGTCGACGAGGTCGACGAGGTCGACGAGGTGGCGGCCTTCTTGGCGGGCGCCTTCTTGGCCGGAGCCTTCTTCGCCGTGGTCTTCTTGGCCGGCGCCTTCTTGGCGGTCGGCTTCGCGGCGCTCTTGCTGGCCGGCTTGCGGACCGGGGCCTTCTTGGAGGCGGGCTTGGTCTGGTTGACCTTCACCTCGACGGTCGCGGTCGAGGGCAGCTTGGTGCCGCGCACGACGGCCTCGCCGCGCTTGGCCAGGTCACCGTAGGTGCCCAGGACGGTGCCGGTGACGGTGGCGACGTTGTCGTTGACCGTGGTCTGGACCTTCGTCGGCAGCGCCTTCGCGTCGGCCTGCAGCTCGGCGACGCGGGCCTCGACGGCGGCGCGGCGGGCCTTGGCGGCCGAGAGGGCCGAGGAGCGGATGGTCTTCGGGTCGAAGTCGTTGACCGACTTCTGCACGTCGGCGACCCGGGTCTGGGCGTCCTTCTGGGCCGTGGTCACGAACTTCTGCACGTCGGCGACGTACTCCTTGACGGCGGTGACGGCGAGGTCACCGGCGCCGACGCCGGCGTAGAGGGGCTTCTGCGCGGCCGCGGGGACCTCGATGGACTTGAAATCGAACTTGGCCTTGGCCATGTGAGTGACTCCTAGAGTTGTGGTGCAGATGTGGTGGGCAGGGTGGAACCGTGCTGATCGATGTGCTGATCGATGTCTGCGCCCTCGGCACCGTCGGACTCGGACGAGTCCTCGGATCCCTCGGCCTCGGCGGCTTGCTCCGCCTCGGCTCCGTTCATCGCGATGAACGAGGAGTAGACGTCCAGAAGCGACTGCTTCTGTCGCTCGGTGAGCCCGGTGTCGCTCAACACTGCGACCTCCACCGACCCCCCGACTCCGTCGTCGGGGCTGACGATCCCTGCACGGACGTAGAGCTGTTCCGCGGAGATCCGCAGCGCACGAGCAATCTGCTGCAGCACTTCGGCCGAGGGCTTGCGCAGACCGCGTTCGATCTGGCTCAGGTAGGGGTTCGACACGCCGGCCTGCACGGCGAGCTGCCGCAGGGAGAGGCGCGATGCGACGCGCTGCTCCTTGAGGTAGTCACCGAGCGACTCGACGGTCTGCCCGACCTTGCTCTTGGCCATGCCCCCACTGTGCTAGCTGGAGTTAGCAGATTGCAAACTCAGCTAGCGTGACATGAGTTACACCCGGGTACGGCGGGCGTCCGGGCACGCCCGTCAGGCAAATCTCCCTGGAGTTGACTGCGGAAGATCAGAAGGTCGCGCGGATCTCCCCGACGGGCTTGCCGCCACCGAGCAGCACGGCTTCGCCGGTACGGCGTACGGCGTCGCCGTCGACCCAGTCCTCGCGGTCGACACCGGAGCGGGCCAGCGCGGCCGCCATCAGCACCGGGCGGGCCCGGGCGGCGCCGTCGTCGGTCTTGAGCGCGAACGCGCGTCCGTCGGCCAGCGCGACGGCGTAGCAGGACTCGGCGCCGGCCTTGCCGATCGAGCCGGGCATCGCCGTCAGCAGCGTGCGCTCGTCGCGGCGGGTGCCGGAGACCAGCTCGGGGTGGGTGCGGATCGCCGCGGCGATCCGAGCCTCGGGGCCGTCGGTGGCGGTGGCGATCGCGGCGAACGCGCGCGCCAGTCCGACCAGGGACGTCGACAGGAGCGGAGCCCCGCAGCCGTCGGTGGCGGAGACCTCGATCTCCTCCCCGGTGAGCTCGGCGAAGGTCTCGGCGATCGCCACCTGGAGCGGGTGCGCGGGGTCGAGGTAGGTCGCGGTGTCCCAGCCGTTGAGCACGCAGGTCGCGAGCATCGCGGAGTGCTTGCCCGAGCAGTTCATCGCGATCGAGGTGCGCGTGCCGCCGGCGGCGAGCACGGCCTCCTTGGCGACGTCGTCGAGCGGGAAGTCGGGCGGGGTCTGCAGGTCGGCCTCGCCGAGCCCGGCGCCCTCGAGGATCCGGCGGGCACCGGCGAGGTGCATCTCCTCCCCCGAGTGCGACGCGCAGGCCAGGGCCAGCAGGTCAGGCGGCAGGTCGAGACCGAGCCGCACCATCGCCAGCGCCTGGATGGGCTTGTTGCACGAGCGCGGCAGGATCGCGCTGCTCACGTCACCGACGGACCACTCGACGCTCCCGTCGCCCGCGAGCGCGACCACGGATCCGTAGTGGCGCCCCTCGACGAACCCGGAACGGACGATCTCGGCGACGACGGGCCGACCCGCAGACGTCACTCGTGCCTTCCGAAGTCGTCCTCGTGGCGCTGGATGTCGTCCTCGCCGGTGTAGGCGCCCTGCTGGACCTCGATGATCTGCAGGTCCTCGGAGTGCTCGTTGGAGAGCCGGTGCATGGCACCCAGCGGCACGTCGATGCAGTCGCCGGGCCCGGCCTTGACGACCGTCTCGCCGACCGTGCAGGTCGCGATCCCGAAGATCACCACCCAGTGCTCCGAGCGGTGCTCGTGGGTCTGCAGCGAGAGCCGCTTGCCCGGATGCACCACGATCCGCTTCACCTTGTAGCCCTGACCGTCCTCGATCACGTGCCAGCTGCCCCAGGGGCGGTCCTCAGACGTCACACTCATGCCCCGCAGGGTAGTGGTCCCCGCGCCCGCCGCGCGCCCACGGGTGACCACCCCCACACAACCCCACGTCGGAGGCTGAGCAGGCCGAGCCCCTGGGCGAGGCCGTCGACGAAGCCC
>NZ_JAPYPS010000077.1 GCF_029937575.1 Nocardioides sp. | reverse complement strand
CGCTTGAGGCGGTTGTTGCGGTTGATCACCCGGCGGTACAGGTCGTTCAGGTCCGAGGTGGCGAAGCGGCCACCGTCGAGCTGGACCATGGGGCGCAGGTCCGGGGGGATGACCGGGACGGCGTCGAGGACCATGCCCTCGGGCCGGTTGCCGGTCTTGCGGAACGCGTCGACGACCTTGAGGCGCTTGAGGGCGCGGACCTTCTTCTGGCCCTTGCCGTTGGCGATGGTCTCGCGCAGCGACTCGACCTCGGCCTCGATGTCGAAGCCCTGCAGGCGCTTCTGGATCGCCGTGGCGCCCATGTGGCCCTCGAAGTACTTGCCGAACCAGTTCTTCATCTCGCGGTAGAGGAGCTCGTCGCCCATCAGGTCCTGGATCTTCAGGGTCTTGAAGGTGTTCCAGACCTCGTCGAGGCGGTCGATCTCGCGCTGCGCGCGGTCGCGCAGCTGCTTCATCTCGCGCTCGGCGCCATCGCGGACCTTGCGGCGCGCGTCGGCCTTGGCACCCTCGGCCTCGAGGGCGGCCATGTCCTCCTCGAGCTTCTTGGTGCGGTCCTCGATCGAGGTGTCGCGGCGCTTCTCGAGCATCTCGCGCTGCTGGACGACCTTCGCCTCCAGCGAGGACAGGTCGCGGTGGCGCGCGTCCTCGTCGACGGAGGTGATCATGTAGGCCGCGAAGTAGATGACCTTCTCCAGGTCCTTCGGGGCCAGGTCCAGCAGGTAGCCCAGTCGCGACGGGACGCCCTTGAAGTACCAGATGTGGGTCACGGGAGCGGCGAGCTCGATGTGGCCCATCCGCTCGCGGCGCACCTTGGAGCGGGTCACCTCGACGCCGCAGCGCTCGCAGATGATGCCCTTGAAGCGCACGCGCTTGTACTTGCCGCAGTAGCACTCCCAGTCCCGGGTGGGACCGAAGATCTTCTCGCAGAAGAGTCCGTCGCGCTCGGGCTTGAGCGTGCGGTAGTTGATGGTTTCCGGCTTCTTGACCTCACCGTGGCTCCACCCGCGGATGTCCTCCGCGGTGGCCAGGCCGATCTGAAGCTGGTCGAAGAAGTTCACGTCGAGCACGATGGCTACAACCCTTCGCTTTCCTTGGTTCTTAAGCGCTGATGTAAGAGAGGGACCGAGGTGGCAGGTACGCCGGCGAGCCGGCGTACCTGCGCAGTCTCAGACTTCTTCGACCGACGACGGCTCGCGGCGGGAGAGGTCGATGCCGAGCTCCTCGGCAGCGCGGAAGACGTCCTCCTCCGCGTCGCGCATCTCGATGGCCGTGCCGTCCTGGGACAGCACCTCCACGTTGAGGCACAGCGACTGCATCTCCTTGACGAGCACCTTGAACGACTCGGGGATGCCGGAGTCGGGGATGTTCTCGCCCTTGACGATCGCCTCGTAGACCTTCACCCGACCGGGCACGTCGTCGGACTTGATCGTCAGCAGCTCCTGCAGGGCGTAGGCGGCACCGTAGGCCTCCATCGCCCAGACCTCCATCTCGCCGAACCGCTGGCCACCGAACTGGGCCTTACCACCCAGGGGCTGCTGCGTGATCATCGAGTAGGGGCCGGTCGAGCGTGCGTGGATCTTGTCGTCGACGAGGTGGTGGAGCTTGAGGATGTACATGTAGCCCACCGAGACCGGGTCCGAGAACGGCTCGCCGGAACGGCCGTCGAACAGGCTCGCCTTGCCGGTCTCGTCGATCATCCGCACGCCGTCGCGGTTGGGGATCGTCGAGCCCAGCAGGCCGGTGATCTCGTCCTCCTGCGCTCCGTCGAAGACAGGAGTGGCGACCTTGGAGTTGCCCTCCGCCTTGTCGGCGTGGATCTTGATCAGGCGCTGCTTCCAGTCGGCGCTGTCCTTGTCCTCGGAGAGGTCGAGGTCCCAGCCCTGCTTGGCCAGCCACCCGAGGTGGAGCTCCAGGATCTGACCGATGTTCATCCGGCGCGGCACACCGAGCGGGTTGAGCACCACGTCGACGGGGGTGCCGTCCTCCATGAACGGCATGTCCTCGACCGGCAGGATCTTGGCGATGACGCCCTTGTTGCCGTGACGACCGGCGAGCTTGTCACCGACCGAGATCTTGCGCTTCTGGGCGACGTAGACGCGGACCAGCTGGTTGACGCCCGGGGGCAGCTCGTCGCCGTCCTCGCGGTCGAAGACCCGCACACCGATGACCGTGCCGGACTCACCGTGCGGCACCTTCATCGAGGTGTCGCGCACCTCGCGCGCCTTCTCACCGAAGATCGCGCGCAGCAGGCGCTCCTCCGGGGTCAGCTCGGTCTCGCCCTTGGGCGTGACCTTGCCGACGAGGATGTCACCGGTGGTGACCTCGGCGCCGATGCGGATGATCCCGCGCTCGTCGAGGTCGGCGAGCATCTCCTCGGAGACGTTGGGGATGTCGCGGGTGATCTCCTCCGGCCCGAGCTTGGTGTCGCGGGCGTCGACCTCGTGCTCCTCGATGTGGATCGAGGTGAGGACGTCCTCCTGCACCAGGCGCTGGCTGAGGATGATCGCGTCCTCGTAGTTGTGGCCCTGCCACGGCATGAACGCGACCAGCAGGTTGGTGCCCAGCGCCATCTCGCCGTCGTCGGTGCAGGGTCCGTCGGCGATCGGCGAGCCGACCTCGAGGCGGTCGCCCTCGGCGACCAGCGGACGCTGGTTGATGCACGTGCCCTGGTTGGAGCGGCGGAACTTGTGCAGCTTGTAGGTCGAGTAGGTGCCGTCGTCGTTCATCGTCTCGACCAGGTCGGCCGAGACCTCCTTGACGACCCCGGCCTTCTCGGAGGTCAGCACGTCGCCGGCGTCGACCGCGGCGCGGTACTCGATGCCGGTGCCGACGAAGGGCGAGTCGCTCTTGATGAGCGGCACGGCCTGGCGCTGCATGTTGGCGCCCATGAGCGCACGGTTGGCGTCGTCGTGCTCGAGGAACGGGATCAGCGCGGTGGCGACCGAGACCATCTGGCGCGGCGAGACGTCCATGTAGTCGACCTCGCCGGCCAGCAGCTCGGAGACCTCACCGTCGCGCTGGCGGACCAGGACGCGCTCGTTGACGAAGGTGTTGTTGTCGTCGAGCAGGGCGTTGGCCTGCGCGATGACGTAGCGGTCCTCGTCGTCAGCCGTCAGGTAGTCGATCTTGTCGGTGACGGTGCCGTTCTCGACCTTGCGGTAGGGCGTCTCGACGAACCCGAACGGGTTGATCCGGCCGTAGGAGGCCAGCGAGCCGATCAGGCCGATGTTCGGGCCCTCAGGGGTCTCGATCGGGCACATCCGACCGTAGTGCGACGGGTGGACGTCACGGACCTCCATGCCGGCCCGGTCACGGGACAGACCACCGGGGCCGAGTGCCGAGAGACGACGCTTGTGCGTCAGCCCGGCGATCGGGTTGGTCTGGTCCATGAACTGGCTCAGCTGGGAGGTGCCGAAGAACTCCTTCAGCGCCGCGACGACGGGGCGGATGTTGATCAGCGACTGCGGCGTGATCGCCTCGACGTCCTGTGTCGTCATCCGCTCGCGCACCACGCGCTCCATCCGGGCCAGGCCGGTGCGGAGCTGGTTCTGGATGAGCTCGCCGACCGTACGCATCCGGCGGTTGCCGAAGTGGTCGATGTCGTCGGGGCTCACGTCGATGACGCCCTGGGGCGCCTCGACCTGCTCGCGGCCGTCGTGCAGGACCACGATGTAGCGGATCGCGGCGACGACGTCGGAGATCGTCAGCGTCTGCTGGTCGAAGGCCTGGACCAGACCGAGCTTCTTGTTGATCTTGTAACGACCGACCTTGGCGAGGTCGTAGCGCTTGGGGTTGAAGTAGTAGTTCTTCAACAGCGTCAGCGCGGCCTCACGCGTGGGCGGCTCGCCCGGGCGCAGCTTGCGGTAGATGTCGAGCAGCGCGTCGTCGGGACCCTGGGTGTGGTCCTTCTCCTCGGTGAGCTGGATCGACTCGAACTGCCGCAGCTCCTCCATGACGGCCTCGTAGTCGTACTCCTCGCCGATGTCCTCGGCGACGGCCTGCAGGGCCTTGAGCAGGACGGTGATGTTCTGCTTGCGCTTGCGGTCGAGGCGGACGCCGACCAGGTCGCGCTTGTCGACCTCGAACTCGAGCCAGGCGCCGCGCGAGGGGATCATCCGCGCGGTGTAGATGTCCTTGTCGGACGTCTTGTCGGCGTTGCGCTCGAAGTAGACGCCCGGGCTGCGGACCAGCTGGGAGACCACGACGCGCTCGGTGCCGTTGATCACGAAGGTGCCCTTGGGCGTCATGAGCGGGAAGTCGCCCATGAAGACCGTCTGGCCCTTGATCTCACCGGTGTCGTTGTTGGTGAACTCCGCCGAGACGTAGAGCGGAGCGGAGTAGGTGAAGTCCTTCTCCTTGCACTCGTCGACGGTGTACTTCGGGTCGTAGAAGACCGGGTTCTCGAACGAGAGCGACATCGTCTCGGAGAAGTCCTCGATCGGCGAGATCTCCTCGAAGATCTCGGTCAGGCCCGACTTGCTCGAGACGTCCTCGCCGTTGGCGAGGCGACGCTCGACCACGGCGTTCCACTTCTCGTTGCCGACCAGCCAGTCGAAGCTGTCGGTCTGGAGAGCGAGAAGCTGGGGAACCTCGAGAGGCTCGTCGATCTTCGCGAAGCTGATGCGGCGCGAAGCCGAAACGCTGATGGGGCTGGTGGGACGGGTGGATACAGAGGTGCTGCGCGCGGCCAAGAGACGTCCTTCGACAGAAACGCTGGTGGAGAGCGCCGGACCACCACAGCATCAGCCACCGGGCAGGCTGATGAGTATCTGAGGGCAGGCGCAAAGCGCCACGTTACAGGACATCGAGGCGCGACTCAATACCAGCGCACGTCCGTTGCTTCCCGGAGACGATCGTTGCGATGATGATGAACCCGGCACGCCCTCAGGTCAAGCACCTTCGGCGCCCTACCCGCCGGTAGTGCCGCCCACCGAGCCCGGCCTCAGGACTCGCAGGTGCCGCCGGAGCCGGCGATGAGGCAGTCGACGAGCCACTCGCCGCCGATGTCGCGCATCCGCACCGTGGCCTGGTCCTTGTAGATCACCGGTGTGGTCTGCTGCTTGTTGGTCGTCGGCCGATTGACGAACAGCAGCACGTCGACGAGGTCCTCGCCGGTACGCACGATGCCGGACTCCAGCACCTCGACCGAGACGACCGTCTCGGTGCTCGGGGCGTTGACCGCCACCACGGCCTCGAAGAGCTGCTCGTACTCTCCGGCGTACTCCGGGGTCATGTAGCTGATCGCGGCCTGCTTGTCCTGCTCGAGCTGGCGGTAGTCGTAGGAGAGCACCGGGACGATCGCTGCCTCCGCCGCGGCGCGAGCCGCGGCCACCTCGCGAGCATCGGGCAGTCCGTCGGAGGCCGTGTCGCTCGTGGAGCTCGAGGCTCCGCCGGCGACCAGGGAGATGACCGTGGCGACCAGGAGCAGCACGGCGAGCAGTCCGAGCACGCCGGTGGTCACCGGTCCCGGGCCGCGGGTGGAGCGTCCGGGGGCGACGACTTCGCCGGCCTCGGACGCGTCTGCCTCCCGCCGCGCCGGCGACGACTCCGCGGCCGGCTCCGCCGCCTCGCGGTCCACGACCCCTGCGTCCACCACGGCCTCAGCCTCCGCGTCAGCGGCCAGGGCCCGGTCGTGCTCGGCTCGCCGGTCCTCGTCGAGGAGGACCTCCGCAGCCTTGTTGAGCAGTCGGAAGCGGCGGTCGGTCGGGTCGAGGTCGGCGACCCCGGCCTTCCAGGCAGCGCGGATCTCGGAGACGGACGCGTCGGGCTCCACCTCGAGCACGTCGTACCAGCTGGGGGTCACGAGCCACTCCCCTGCTGCTCATCGGTCGTCGGCTCGTCCGTCGAGGACGGGTCCGGCACGTCGGACGGGTCGAGGGGCGCCTCGGGGTCGATGATCTCCCCGGTCAGCGGTGCGAAGTCGTCGACCAGCCAGGCGTCGTCGGTCCTGACGAGCTGCACGGTGAAGCGGAACGGCTGCGGCTCGTACTCGACCCGGGCGCCGTCCTCGGCCTGCGCGCTGCTGTCGGGGTAGCTGCCCGTGATGACGCCCCCGACCAGAACTGTGGCGCTGTCCTCGTCGACGGACTCGACCCCGGTGCCGTAGAGCTCGACGCCACGGGCGTAGCCCGCCTGGGAGACCGACTGCTCGGCCAGCGTGAGGTTCTCGTCGAAGGAGACCGCGAACTTGGACGTGATCACCTCGCGCACCCCGTCGGCGTACGTGGGGAGTTTGTTGTCCTCGTCCAGGTCCTCCGGACCGTAGGTGTTGACCCGCAGCACGAACTGGTTGGCCTGGCTCATCACCTCGTCGCGCAGCGCCTGGTCGTCCCCGGCGGCGCCTGCTGCGTCGTCGGAGCCCGAGAAGACCTGACCGACACGGTCGAGCGCAGAGGAAGACCCGTCGGTGTCGGCGACGAAGCGATAGGCGAGCACGCCCAGGCAGACCACCGCGACCACCGCGAAGACGGCCGTCAGGATCGTGAGGGTGGAGGTGGCGCTCCCCGGCGAGCCAGGTGAGGAGGTGCCGTCGACGACTAGCTCGCCGTCATCGGCTGGATGTACAGCCACTTCCATGAGTCCTTTCCGAGCGTTGCCGGCGCAACGGTACCCGGCGAGGACAACGCGGCGTCCGGCTTGCCCCAGCTGAGCTCACCGGTCTCCGGGTCGTAGGCGGCCACGACGTCGTCACCGCCGAGCGAGGTGGCGGCGCGCGGCAGGTTCTGCGAGCCGCGTGCGTTGCTCTGGGCGGGCGGCTCGGAGCAGCGCGCGTCCTCGTCCATCGGCTCGCGCGACCCATCCGTGGGAGGCCGTCGCTCGTCGGGGTCGTAGCCCTGGAGGCAGACAGGGGTGTCGGTGATGACCATGCCGAAGTGGGCGTCGAACAGACCGGTGTCCTTCGACTTGGAGACGACCGTGAAGCCGCCTTCCACCACGTAGGGGTAGATCACGAGCACCTGCTGCAGGCCCGGCAGGTTGTCCACGACGATCTCGCCGGTCGTGACCAGGTTGTTGAGCAGCGAGCCGAGCTCGACGCGGTTGTCCTCGATGAACCCGCGCAGCTGGTTGACCGCGAACGACCCGTCGTCGATGACCTTGCGCAGGTCGGGGTCGGCATCGACCAGGGTGCCGCTGAACTTCGAGAGCTGGTCGGCGAACGTGCGGAACGAGCTCTCGGAGGCGAGCTGGCCGTTGAGGACGATGTTGCCGTCGCGGATGAGTCGCTGCGTGACCTCGAAGTTGCGGTCGGCCTCCATCACGAACGAGCTGCCGGTGTCGAGGATCGTCTGCAGGTCCTCGCCGGTGCCCCCGAACGCCTCACCGAGCGCGTTGACCGTGGTGCGCAGGGCGTTCCTGTCCACCGAGCTGACGGTGTCGGACAAGTTGGTCAGGAGCTGGTCGGTCTGGATCGGGATCTCGGTGAGCTCACGCGGGATCTCGGACTCGTCCTCCAGGAAGGGACCGTCGTCGGTCTGCGGCTGGAGCTCGACGTACTGCTCCCCCACGGCCGAGCGGTTGCCCACCAGCGCCTTGGAATCGGTGGGGATCTGGTCCCACTCGTTCTGGATGGCGAGGTAGACGTCGACCCCGTCCGCGGTCAGGACCAGCTTGTCGACGGTGCCGATGCCGACTCCGCGGTAGGTGACCTCGCCACCGGCGAAGATCCCGCCGGAGTCGGCGAAGTGGGCCTGGACGAGGTAGGCGTCGTCACGCACCAGCCGGTCGAGGCGGGCATAGCGCGCCCCGACGAAGCTGACGCCGAGCAGCGTGATCACCACGAAGGCGATCAGCTGGATGCGCGTGCGGCGGGTGATCATCGCAGCACCATCCCCGGTGTCAGGAGGCTGGTCAGGCCGGGATCGAACATCTGCATCAGCTCTCCGTAGGTGGCCCCGCGCTCACCGGGCTGCGCGACGGGCTTCGGGATGTCGAGCTGCTCCGAGGTACCGGTTCGGTTGAGCAGGCCACCGAGCCCGCCCCCGAGGTCGGGCAGGCCGGGCAGTGGCAGACCGGGCAGGTCGGGCAGCGGCAGGCCGCCGCCGCCTCCGCCACCACCGCCACCGCCGCTGGGGCAGAGCACGGGAAGCGGCAGGTTGACGCTCTCGCAGACGACCTCGATGAGTGCTCCCGGCAGGCCGGAGCAGTTGGCGACCGAGGGGTCGTTGAGGCACTCGGCGAGGGCGTCCTGCGCGGCGGCACACAGGTTGGGCAGGTCGATGATCTCGTCCAGCGGCAGGTCGTCGGGGATCTCCTCGAGCGGGAAGCACGGGATGCCCGGGATGTCGGGGAGGTCGGTGAAGTCCAGGTCCAGACGGATCGACAGGTTGGTGTAGTCACCCATCTGCAGGTTGCGAGCGACCTGCGGGTCGCGGCCGACCACCTCGTCCACGAAGGGATAGGTCAGGATGACGCTGAACGAGTCCACCAGGGAGTCCCCGGCGTTGGCGAGCTGGGTCAGCAGCGGCTGTAGCTGGCGCAGCGACTCGACCGTGACGTCCTTGGACCGGTTGATGACCCGGACTCCGACGTCGCTGAGGTTGTCGAGGGCCTGGAGCATGTCGACGAGGCCGTCACGCTGGCGATCGAGCGAGCGCAGGGACGCAGGCAGCTCGTCGAGCGCCTGGTCGATGCTGTCCTGCTGGGCGCGGACGCCGATGGCGAGACGGTTGAGCGACTCGATGGCGTCGACGATGTCAGCCTTGTTGGCGTCGAGCTGACCCATGAAGGTGTCGACCTGACGCAGCAGCGAGCGCGCCGACTCCTCGCGACCGTCCAGGGCGAGGTTGATCTCCTGGGCGATCGTGCGCAGCTGCGGGAGTCCGCCGCCGTTGAGCAGCAGGCTCAGTGCGCCGAGGACCTCCTCGACGTCCGGGTTGGCCCCGGTCCGCTCGAGCGGGATCTCGTCGGCGTCGGCGAGCGTGCCGACCGGCTCCTCCGCGGTGGGAGCCGCTAGCGAGACGAACTTCTCGCCGAGCAGGCTCGTCTGGCGGATCGTGGCGACCGCGTTGGACGGCAGCTGGGTGTCGTTGCGCAGCTCCAGGGTCACCGTCGCGGTCTGGCCGGACAGCTCCACGTCGGTCACCTGGCCCACCGAGATGTCGTTGACCTTGACCGAGGACTGCGGGACGAGGTCGAGGACGTCCTCGAACTCGACTTCGACCGAGATCGGGTCGTCCCCGACGTCCGCGCCGCCGGGAAGCGGGAGGGAGTAGACGTCCAGGTCGCAGGCACTGAGTCCCACGGCGCCGACGACGCCCACGACCAGGAGCCGCAGGCCCCGCGTGAAGGTGGTCCTCATCGCGCCGCCACCTCCGCCAGTCCGCCGAGCGTAGGGTCGAACCTGTCTCCGAACGACGACCCCGTCCCCGGTCCGAAGGCTGCGGTGCGAGGAAGCGGCAGGGACTGGATCAGGTCGCACGTGGAGCCGTCCGGGTCGTTGGCACTGACCAGGGCGCACAGCACGGCCGACGGGTTGTTCTCGATCTCGGTCACCAGGTTTCCGATGTTGGCGTTGGTGTCCAGGGTGCCTGCGTCCGGGTTGTAGGTGAGCGCGAGGTTGTTGAGAGCCAGCGGAGCGATCTTGAGCGTCTCGGCGAAGTTGTCGCGCTGCTTGACGAAGACCTTGACCACGCGGTTGAGACCTCGGATGTTCTGGGTGAGGGCGGTGCGGTTCTCCTGGACGAATCCCCCCACCTCGTCGAGTGCGACGGCGAGGTTCTTCAACGCAGCCGCCAGCTCCTGGCGCTCGCCGGCGAGCAGGGTCGAGACCTGACCGAGGGACTCGTTGAAGTCGCGCACGACGTCGTCGTTCTCGGCCAGCGTGGTGATGAACTGCGACAGCTCGCGGGTCGAGTCGAAGAGCTCGTCCTTGTTGTCGTCCAGCGTCTGGCTGAGCTTGGCGTAGTTCTTGATCGTGGTGTTGAAGGCCTGCCCCTGCCCACCGAAGTTGGCAGCTGTGACCTCCAGGAGGTCGGTCAGCGCGCCCTTCTCGTTGGCGCCGTTCGGGCCGAGGGCCACGTTGAGCCGGTCGAGGCCGCTGTAGATCTCGTCGAGCTCCAGGGGCACCTCGGTGCGCTCCTCGATCAGCGCGTTGTCGACCAGCACCTCACCCGAGGTGTAGGCCGGGCTCAGCTGGACGTAGCGGTCACCGACGATCGCCGGCGAGATCACCAGGGCGCTGGCCTCGGCGGGGACCTCGACATCGGAGTCGTACGACATCACGACCTTGACCCGCGTGCCCTCGGGCACCACCTCGTCGACGCGTCCAACGGCCACGCCGAGCACGCGCACGTCGCTGCCCTCGTAGAGGGAGACGGTGCGCGGGAAGTAGGCGGTGACTTGCTTGTCGTCGTCCCCGCCACCGATGAGCACGATGCCGGCGACCACGGCGAAGATCAGGATGACGAACGGGACGGCGAAGCGCTGCGCGGTGGCCATCACGGGTTGCCTCCCGTCAGGATGTCGGTGCCGGCGCCGAGGTTCGGCACGGGCGGAAGGTTCTGGATGTAGGTGTCGAACCACGGACCGTTGCCGAGCGTGTTGGCGAAGACCCGGTAGAACGGCGCCATCAGTCGCAGTGACGCGTCGAGGTTGTCCTCGTTCTTGTTGATCACGTCGAGCACGCTCTTGAGCTGGTCGAGAGCGGGCTTCAGGTCTTCGCGGCTCTGCCGCACGAGGCGCGTGAGCTGGTCGGAGAGCTGCGCGGTGGCGACGAGGACCGCATGGATCTGGTCGCGCCGCTCGACGAGCGAGCGGAAGAGGACGTCGGAGTCCTTCATCAGGGCGATGATGTCGTCGTCGCGGTCGTCGAGGACGGTCGAGACCCGCTTCAGGTTGACCAACAGCGAGTTGATCTCGTCGTCGCGCGCCGCGAGGTTGGACGACAACGCCGAGACCCCGGCGAGGGCGTTGCGGAACTCCTTGGGTGTGTTGCGCGTCAGGTCGGCCAGGACGGTCAGCGACTGCGTGAGCTGGTCGGTGTCCACCTCGTTGGAGGTCTCGGCCAGGCCCTCGAAGGCATTGGTGACGTCGAACGGCGAGGTGGTGCGCTCGTTCGGGATCACGGCGTCGGTCGGCAGCTGGCCCTCCCCTGCGGGAGCCAGCGAGAGGTACTTGGAACCGAGGAGGGTCTTGACGCGGATGGCTGCGCCGGTCTCCTCGCCGAACTCCACGTCGGTCTTGACGGTGAACTCGACCATGACCTCGCCGTTCTCGAGACCGACCTTGTCCACCTGACCGACGCGCACCCCGCCGAGCAGGACCGCGTCGGCGGACTTCAGGCCGGCGGCCTCGTCGAAGGCCGCGTAGTAGGTGTCACCACCACCGATCAGCGGCAGGTCCTGGGCCCGGAAAGCGGCGAGCAGGAGCAGCGCCAGCACGGTGATGCTGGCGGCACCGACGATGACGGGGTTGCGTTCGCGGAAGGGTTTCACCCGAGATCACACCTCTCTGCGCCGACGTTGAAGTCCACCGGGACCGTGACGCCGGGCAGGCTGACCCGGCCCTTGAAGTCACACAGGTAGAAGTTGAACCAGGATCCGTAGATGGCCGTGCGTCCGACCTTCTCCAGCTTGATCGGCAGCACCTGCAGGGCACGGTCGATCTCGGCCTTGCCGTCGTCGAGGTTCTTCGTCAGTCGACGCAGCTGCTTGATGTCCTCCACGAACGGCGCCCGCAGGTCGGTGACCAGGTCGGCGGTGCTCGTGGAGAGCCGCGTGATGCCGTCGAGGGAGTCGAGGATCGCGTTGCGGTCCTTGCGCAGGCCGGCGACCAGGTCGCGGAAGCTGATGATCGTCGCGCTCAGCTGCTCGTCGCGGTCCGCCAGACGATCCAGCACGAAGTCGAGGTTCTCGAGGAGCTGCCCGATGATGGCGTCGCGGTCGGCCAGCGTCTGGGTGACCGAGGCCGTGCTCTCCAGAAGGCTCTCCAACGTGCCGCCCTGACCCTGGAAGACCTGGATGACCTCGAAGGACAGCTTGTTGAGGTCGTCCGGGGACAGCGCCTCGAAGAGGGGCTTGAAGCCGTTGAACAGCAGCGTCAGGTCGAGGGCGGGAGTGGTCTGCTCCATCGGGATCGTGTCGCCCGGGTCGAGCTCCGTAGTGCTTCCGACGTCCTCGGTCAGGGCGATGTAGCGCTGCCCGACCAGGTTGCGGTAGCGGATGGTGGCGTGGGTCGACTCGCGCAGTGCGGTCCCGTCCTGCACCGAGAAGGTGACACGCGCCTGAGCGCCGTCCTCGTCGGCGTCGGAGGCGATCGCCTCGATGTCGCCGACCGTGCCGACCTTCACACCGGCGATGCGCACGTCGTCGCCCTTGTTCATCCCGGTGACGTCGGCGAAGACGGCCTGGTAGTCCTTGCTGCCCTGGAAGGAGAGGTTGCCGATCGTCACCACCAGCACCCCGGTGGCCAGGGTCGTGACGACGATGAAGACGAGCAGCCTGGTCAGGTCGGCCGAGGTCTTCTTGTCCAAGAGCTTCATTGCAGGCTCACCGAGGCCCCTCGTGCCATCGGAGCCACCAGCAGCGGACCGAGATCGCCCACCTGGTCGGCGGGGACGCCGAGGCTCGGCGCGATCAGACTGCGGTAGAGCGAGGACTCGGCCTCGCCGCCCATGAAGCCTTGGCCGTCGCGGAAGGCGTACGACGTCGCCACACGGCTGGTCCCCTTGCCGGTCGGCTCGTCGACGCCGTCGTCGAAGTCAGGTTGGCGCTTCACTGGATTGTCCTGGTTCCACGGAGGGTCGGGCAGGTTGAGGCAGTTGGGTCCGCGTGTCTCACCGATGCGGGGCTGGTCGTTGACGTTGTAGGCCCGCGGCTGGCGCGGCAGCGTCTCCAGCACGATGTGCAGGGTGAAGTTGCGGAAGGCCTCGGCCTGGTACTGCCCGGCCGTCACGATGCCGGCCGTCAGGCAGGGGATCTCGGTCGAGTACCGCGATAGCACCCGGAACTGAGCCTGACCGAGCTCGCCGACCCGGACGATGTTCTCCTCGTTGTCGGCCAGGAAGGTCCGGGTGGTCTCGCTGAAGCCGGACACGTCGACGAAGAGGTCGTTGAGCTTCTGCTCGCGGGTCTCCAGGGTGTCGGTGGTGCGCACGGTGTCGTCGAGGATGTCGCCGAGCTGGGGCAGGACGTCGTTGTAGATCTCGGCGACGTCGGCGGTCTTGCGCAGGTCGCGCACGAGACCGGGGATCTCGGGGTTGAGTTTCTTCAGGTAGTCGTCGAAGGTCTCCAGCGTCGCGCCGAGCTGCTCACCGCGGCCCTCCAACGCGGTCTGCAACGCGTTGAGGGTCATGTTGATCTTCTCGGGCTGGACGGTGCGCAGCAGCGGCAACAGGTCGGAGAGGACCCGCTCCACCTCGGTGCTGACCTGCGTCTTCTCGATCACGTCGCCCTGCTCGATGTGCGGGTCGCTGTCCGGGTCGAAGTCGTCGGGTGGGACCAGCGAGACGAACTTCTCACCGAAGAGGGTCTTGGGCAGGATCGAGCCCGTGACGTCCTGGGAGATCATGTCCACCTTGTCGGGGTAGAGCCCCAGGGTGACCACGGCTCCCCCGTCGGCGTCGGCCTCGTAGTCGAGCACCTCGCCGACGAGCACGCCGCGCGTCTTGATGTCGGCGCGCTTGGGCAGCTGGAGCCCGATGTTGGACGTCTTGAGCGTCACCTCGTCGTAGTCGACGAACTGCTTGGTGAAGATCGCGTAGGTCGTGTAGACCCCGAGCACGAGCAGTGCCAGGAAGGCGACGCCGAGCACCTTGTGCATGGCAAGGAGGCGGTTGACCATCTCAGCCTGCCAATCTCACGGTGGTGGTGGTGCCCCAGATGGCCATCGACAGGAACAGGTCGATGACGTTGATCGCCACGATGCTCGTGCGGACCGCGCGGCCCACGGCCACGCCGACACCGGCCGGGCCGCCGGAGGCGTTGAAGCCGTAGTAGCAGTGGATCAGGATGACCACGATGGCGAAGACCAGGACCTTGCCGAAGGACCAGAGGACGTCGCCCGGTGGTAGGAACTGGTTGAAGTAGTGGTCATAGGTCCCCGGACTCTGTCCGTAGAACTGGGTGACCACCAGCCGGCTGGCGAAGTACGACGACAGCAGCCCCACGACGTACAGGGGGATGATCGCGATCAGCCCACCCACCACACGGGTGGCGACCAGGAACGGCATCGACGGGATGGCCATGACCTCGAGCGCGTCGATCTCCTCCGAGATCCGCATCGCGCCGAGCTGCGCGGTGAACCCGCAGCCGACCGTCGCGGCCAGGGCGATGCCGGCCACGAGCGGTGCGATCTCACGGGTGTTGAAGTAGGCCGAGACGAAGCCGGAGAAGGCTGCGGTGCCGAGCTGGTTGAGCGCGGCGTAGCCCGACAGACCCACCTGCGCGCCGGTGAAGAAGGTCAGGCCGAGGATCACGCCGACCGTGCCGCCGATGACCGCGAGCGAGCCGGAGCCGAGCGTGACCTCGGCCAGGATCCGGGCGATCTCCTTGGGGTAGCGGGTGATCGAGCGCGGGATCGCGCGAAGCACACCGATGTAGAAGCTCAGCTGTCCGCCCAGACCGTCGAGCGACTTGAGCGGGGTCTCGTAGACCGACTTGAGGTTGGCCATCGCTAACCCCCCTTCGGTGGGACGAGCTGGAGATAGATCGTGCTCAGCACGAAGTTGACGACGAACAGCAGCAGGAACGTGATGACCACCGACTCGTTGACCGCGTCACCGACGCCCTTGGGTCCGCCGCCCGCGTTCATGCCCTTGTAGCAGGCGACGATCGCCGCGATCAGACCGAAGATCACCGCCTTGACCAGACCGACGTAAAGGTCCGGCAGCTGGGCGAGCGCGGTGAAGCTGGCCAGGTAGGCGCCGGGGGTGCCGTCCTGGAGGATCACGTTGAAGACGTAGCCGCCGCCCACACCGACCACGCTGACCAGGCCGTTGAGGAAGAAGGCCACCATCATCGCGGCCAGCACCCGCGGCACGACCAGCCGCTGGATGGGGTCGATGCCGAGCACCATCATCGCGTCCAGCTCTTCGCGGATCTTGCGGGAGCCGAGGTCTGCGGCGATGGCAGAGCCACCGGCTCCGGCGATCAGCAGGGCGGTGGCGATCGGTCCCGCCTGCTGGATGACGGCGAGCACCGACGCGGAGCCGGTGAACGACTGCGCTCCGAACTGCTTGATCAGGCCACCGACCTGCAGGGCGATGACCGCACCGAACGGGATGGCGACGAGCGCCGTCGGGATGATCGTCACCGAGGCGATGAACCAGGACTGCTGGATGAACTCCCGCAGCTGGAAGGGTCGTCTGAAAAGGGCCCGGAGCACGTCGAGGAAGAAGGCGAAGAGCGTGCCTGCAGTCCCGACGGGCTTGAGCACCCGCGAAGTGATGGAGGTCGACAAGTGAGGCGTCCTCAGACCTTGGTGGTCATCGACATGTTGGCCTCGAAGGACCCCGGAGGAGGCGTGACACCGTTGTCGCGGCACCAGCCTCCCGGCTCACGCTGGCTGCGACGCGGGATCCCCGAGGACGGCTCGAGCTGCATCGGGATCGGCGGCAACGGTGGCAGGTCCTGGTCCTTCTCGGCCTCCAGCTCGTCGGCGTCCTTCTCCTCCGACATGCCGATCGGACCGACCCGCTGGGCGTTGAGGAACTGGCGCACCACCGGCTCCTCGGAGGACAGCAGCATCTCGCGCGGACCGAACATCGCCAGGTGCTTGTGGTAGAGCAAGCCGATGTTGTCCGGCACCGTGCGAGCGGTGTTGATGTCGTGCGTCACGATCAGGAACGTCGCATCGATCTGCGCGTTCAGGTCGACGATCAGCTGGTTGAGGAACGACGTACGCACCGGATCCAGACCCGAGTCGGGCTCGTCGAAGAGCACGATCTCGGGGTCGAGGACCAGACCGCGGGCGATGCCGGCACGCTTGCGCATCCCACCCGAGATCTCACCGGGCAGCTTGTCCTCGGTGCCGAGCAGGCCGACCAGATCCATCTTCTCCAGCACGATCTCGCGGATCTGCGACTCCGACTTCTTCGTGTGCTCGCGCAGCGGGAAGGCGATGTTGTCGTAGAGGTTCATCGAGCCGAACATCGCGCCGTCCTGGAACAGCACCCCGAACAGCTTGCGGATCTCGTAGAGGTCCTTCTCCGAGCACGAGGCGATGTCAGTGCCCTCGATCACGATCGAACCGGTGTCGGGCTTGAGCAGCCCGATCAGCGTCTTGAGGAAGACCGACTTGCCCGTGCCCGACGGACCGAGCATCACGCAGATCTCGCCGGCCGGGATCGTCAGCGACACGTCGGCCCAGATCAGGCTCTTACCGAAGCTCTTGGTCAGGTTGTCAACCTTGATCTCAACACCCATGTCAGTCCTTCTCCTCGACCCGGAACTTCTCGACTTCGGCTTCGACGACCAAGGACACCCGTTGGGGTGACCCCGGGGTCGAGTGGCGTGCAGCACAACCCATGAGTAACAACGCGCACGCAACCGTGAGGTTACGCGGCAAAGTGCTGTGCGTCACGCGATCTCACGATGACGATACAGACCCGTGACGTGGGCCCCACCTGCGGCAACGTGTGGCGGCAGGCAGCACGAAGCGGTCGCCCCCGTGATGGGGACGACCGCTTCGTGGGTGGCACCGGGACGAGGACGGTGCCCTCGTCCTCAGTGCCGGTGCATCACTTGAGGGAGACCGAGGCTCCGGCGCCCTCGAGGGACTCCTTGGCCTTGTCGGCCGTCGCCTTGTCGACCTTCTCGAGGACGGCCTTGGGGGCGGCCTCGACCAGCTCCTTGGCCTCCTTGAGGCCCAGCGAGGTGAGCGCGCGCACCTCCTTGATGACGTTGATCTTCTTGTCGCCGGCAGCCTCGAGGACGACGTCGAACTCGTCCTGCGCGGCGGCCTCGTCGGCGCCGCCACCGGCGCCACCGGCGGCCGGGGCAGCGGCCACGGCCACGGGAGCGGCGGCGGTGACGCCGAAGGTCTCCTCGAACTGCTTCACGAACTCGGAGAGCTCGATCAGGGTCATCTCCTTGAAGGCCTCAAGGAGCTCGTCGGTGCTGAGCTTCGCCATGATGCGAACCTTTCTGTCAGGTGGCTCCGGACGTGGGTACGCCGGGCCGGGTTTCAGGTGGTGGTGTGATGCCTGGAATCAGGCTTCGGTGGTCTCGGCGCCAGCGGCGGGGGTCTCCTCGGCGGCGTCCTCTGCGGACGCCTCCTGCGGAGCCTCGTCGGCGGCAGCCGGGGCCTCCTCGTCAGTGCTTGCGGCAGCCGGAGTACCAGCACCACCTGCGAGGATCGAGGGGTCCTCAGTCGCCTTCGCCTCCAGGGCGCCGGCGAGCCGGGCAGCCTGGGCGAGCGGGGCGTTGAGGAGGTAGACGGCCTGGCTGAGCGACGCGAGCATCGCACCGGCCAGCTTGCCCAACAGAACCTCGCGCGACTCGAGGTCGGCCAGCTTGGCGACCTCCTTCGCGTCGAGGATGTCGCCGTCCAGGACACCGCCCTTGATGATCAGAGCGGGGTTGGCCTTGGCAAAGTCACGCAGACCCTTGGCCGCCTCGACCACGTCGCCGTTGATGAAGGCGATAGCGGTCGGACCGACCAGGAGGTCGTCGAAGCCGGAGATGCCCGCCTGGTTGGCGGCGATCTTGGCCAGCGTGTTCTTGACCACGGCGTAGTTGGCGTCACCACCGAGGGAGCGGCGCAGGTCCTGCAGCTCCTTGACGGTGAGGCCGCGGTAGTCGGTCAGCACTGCGCCGTCGGCGTCGTTGAAGAGCTCAACGATCTCCGCGACGGCGGCTTGCCTGTCTGCCCGCGCCATGGGTCTCCTTCCGGACTGGGAGACCGCTGCCCGGTGCTGGTGGAGAATGACGAACGCCCCGAGCACAGGCTCAGGGCGTTGGATGACTCCGTGGATCCGGGGATCCTGCTCTGAAATCCTGCGCGGGCCGTCCGCATCTCTGCGGCACCTTCGGACGAGCTGCATGCACAGCGCGCCAACCGGCGGTCTCTGGTTTCGAGTGGGAAGACTACGCGGTGGCGTGGGTGGTGCCAAATCGCGGCCGCTAGGTCCTTCGGGCTGGTCTTGGTGGTTGCGGTGGTGGGGGCCGCGCGCGTAGCCGTCCCACGGGTCACATTCGCTCGTCCGTTGGGTAGAGACGACACGAAAACCGCCCTGAAACCTGTCGTATGCGCCCAACCGATGAGGCGATGTGAAGCATGTGACCGGTGTGGCGCCCGCGCATGCGGCGGCGGCGTGGGCGGAGCCCTCGCCGTTGAGCGCGCCGTTCAGTCGACCGGGAG
>NZ_JAPYPS010000076.1 GCF_029937575.1 Nocardioides sp. | reverse complement strand
TCGCCGCCACGCTGGGCATGTCATCCGATGCCGGGTGCCACTTCGTCGGCAAGACCCTCGAGCTGCGCTACCGCCTGCGCCGCACCTGGGAACGCGTCGTAGCCCTGCAGGTACCGAAGTGGAAAGCGTTCCGTCTCGCCGAGCTCACCATGAACCTCACCTACGAGGCCGCCACCTACATCGACCAGATGCTCGCCCCCGTCCTGCACTCCTGCACCTACGCCCAGATCGATCACGGCCGAGCTCGCGAGGGCGTGATCATTGGTGGTTGAGCAGCGACCGCGGGTGAGGAACGAACCCGCGACGGAGCGTGTCGAAACCCGGCGACACGACCGCCGACGACGACTCACCGGGCTTCGTCGACGCTCGCTGGCGCTCGCTGCTCAGCCTCCGCCGGCGGGAAGACCACCACGTCCAACCTCGCACTGCTCTGCCGACGACACCACCGCACCAAGACCTTCTCCCCCTGGACCTACGAGACACCCCAACCAGGCGTCTACGACTGGACCAGCCCCACCGGCACCCACTTCCGCATCACCCGCAGCCGACGCCACGGCCGGATGCCCATCACCACCCAGATCCACCAGGTCCCACCCGACTCCGAGCCCTGAACACCCCGCCCCGCCACCCCGCCGACACCGGCGGGGCCATCGGCACGTCCACACACCTCAGGACACGTCACTGCGCCAGGGTCGGGCCCACTGGCGCACCGCCCAGCCGCACGACCACGAAGCCCACACCAGCGGGACCGACCGCACCCGGGCGTGGTCGGCCGACACCTGGTCGGCAGGACGTGCCGACCGCGAGGGAACCCGCGATCAGGCGTGCAGCGACATCGGTCCGTAGACGCGTCGCTCGTGCTCGAACAAGACCACCTGGTCCACCCCGGCAGCGGCCAGATCGGCCCAGATCTCGCCCACCCACGACTCGGCGTCGGCCTGGTTGGTGAAGCGCTGCCCCTCGAGGTCTCCGGAGACGGGCACCTCGTCTCCGGCGGCGTTCTCGAGGCGCCAGGACCACGGGCGCTCCGCAGCGCTCGGGCGTCGGAAGGTGGGCGGCTGGTCGGGGAGGTTCATGCGTGCCTCACTGCTCGCGGACGGAGGTGTCGACGAAGGGGAGCTTGACCTGCTGGAACGCCTCACGACGGCCTCGCACGTCGACGCCCAGCTCGGCCTCCGGGTCGATCCCGGCGCTGACCAGGGCCAGAGCCACGCCCTGCTTGAGCGTCGGGGAGAAGGTGCCGGAGGTGATCTCGCCGATCAGCACGTCCGGGGTGAGGCTGACGCCCATGTGCGGGCGCGGGATCCCGCGCCCGGTCGCCTTCAACGCGATCAGTCGCCGTCGAGGTCCCTGCTCCCTCTCCTCGAGCAGCACGTCCCGACCCCAGAACGCCTCCTTGGACCAGCCGACCGCCCACCCGAGGCGCGCCTCGTTGGGGGTGACGTCGAGGGAGATGTCCTGGCCGTGGAGGGGGTAGCCCATCTCGGTGCGCAGCGTGTCGCGCGCTCCCAGCCCGCAGGCGGCGATCCCGAAGGACTGTCCGGCAGCCATCAACGCGTCCCACAGAGCCGGCGCCGCGTCGTTCTCGATGATCAGCTCGTAGCCGCGCTCACCGGTGTAGCCCGTGCGGCAGACCACGACACCGACGCCCTCGGCGCCGTCGAAGCCGCTCTCGACGAAGGACATGTAGCCGTGGCCGGCGGGGAGTCCGACCGCCTGAAGCACCTCGTCGGACGAGGTGCCCTGGAGTGCCAGCACGGCGTAGTCGCGGTGCTGGTCGATCACCGAGATGCCCTCGGGCGCTCCCTCGGTCAGGCGCCTCACCACCTCGGCGGTGTTGGCCGCGTTGGGGACCAGCAGCACGTGGTCGTCGTCCTGGTAGTAGGCGATGAGGTCATCGACGACACCGCCGGTCGCGTCGTCGCAGCACAGCGTGTACTGGGCGCGGCCCGGGCCGATCTTGGCGAGGTCGTTGCTCAGCGTGGCATTGACGTACGCCGCCGCACCCGGGCCGCTGACCGTTGCCTTGCCGAGGTGGCTGACGTCGAAGAGGCCAACGGCCGTCCGGACGGCCGTGTGCTCCTTGACCACGCCGCCGCGCTCGCCGGCGTACTCCAGAGGCATCGACC
Organism: Nocardioides sp.; assembly: GCF_029937575.1. Classification (GTDB taxonomy): domain Bacteria; phylum Actinomycetota; class Actinomycetes; order Propionibacteriales; family Nocardioidaceae; genus Nocardioides. The sequence goes on along the minus strand of NZ_JAPYPS010000076.1, from coordinate 16,343 downwards.
AACCACCGAACTCGGCGAACTTCGCGCCGAGCGCCTCGTGGCGCTCGTGCAGCGGGGAGCGGAGCAACTCGTCAGCCATGACGCGAACCTATCGCAGCCCGACACCCCACCACGGGGGACCGTGTGGAGCGCTGGGCTCACGGGTCCTGACCTATCCTGCCCCGGTGACGTCTTACTCACTGCGCAACGCCAGTCCTGCCAAGTCCCGTGCCGATGCCGTGGTCGTGGGGGTGGTGACGGGCTCCTCGGGGCCCGCGATCGCGCCGGGCGGACAGGACGTCGCCAAGGCCTACGGCCGCAAGCTCGGGCCGCTCCTGTCGGCCCTGGGTGTCACCGGCAAGTCGGGAGAAACGGTCAAGGTCCCGACGTCGGGGGCGATCAGCTCCCCCATGCTCGTGCTCGTCGGCCTCGGCAACGACCCCGACCACCTCGCCGTACGCCGTGCGGCCGGCAACGCCGCGCGCAGCGTCACCAACGCGGCCTCCGTCGCGGTCGCACTGCCCGCCGACACCCCCGAGCTGGTCCGGGCCGCCACCGAGGGCTACGCGCTGGGCTCCTACAGCTTCACGACCTACAAGGCCTCCGGCCCCAGCAAGTCCCCGGGCGAGGTCGTCGTGCTCAGCCCGGTGGCGCGCAAGAAGGACGCCATCGCCGCCTTCGAGGAGGGCAAGGTCATCGCCGGTGCCGTCGCCCGCACCCGTGACTTCGTCAACACCCCGCCCAATGACCTGCGCCCCCCGGGCTTCGCCGACGCGATCGCCGAGATCGTCAAGGAGCGCGGACGCGGTGGCAAGGTCACGATCCAGGTCCTCGACGAGACCCAGCTCGCCGAGCTCGGCTGCGGGGGTCTCCTCGGGGTCGGCTCCGCCTCCGACGCTCCCCCGCGCCTGGTCACGCTGACCTACACACCCAAGGGCGCCAAGCGACACCTCGCCCTGGTCGGCAAGGGCATCACCTTCGACTCGGGCGGGCTCAGCATCAAGCCCGCCGCGAGCATGCACGAGATGAAGTCCGACATGGCGGGCGCCGCGGCGGTCGTCAACGCGACCTTCGCGATCGCCGACCTCGGGCTGCCCGTCCAGGTCACGACGTACGCCGCGCTCGCCGAGAACATGCTCGGCGGCTCGGCGATGCGTCCGGGCGACGTCATCACCATCCACGGCGGGACGACCGTGGAGGTCCTCAACACCGACGCCGAGGGTCGGCTGGTCCTCGCCGACGCCCTGGTGATGGCGACCGAGCAGAAGCCCGACGCGATCCTCGACGTCGCCACGTTGACCGGGGCGATGGTCGTGGCGCTGGGCGACAAGATCTCGGGCGTGATGGGCGGCGACGACGTCGTCGCCGACGTGCTGTCCGCCTCGGCGACGGCCGGCGAGGACTTCTGGCCGATGCCCATCCCCGAGCAGATGTCGGAGCGGATCCACACCACGAAGATCGCCGACCTGTCCCAGCACGACTGGATCCGCTGGGGAGGTGGGCTCTTCGCAGCAGCGTTCCTGCGGGAGTTCACCGCTGGCCTGCCGTGGGCGCACCTCGACATCGCCGGGCCGTCGTTCAACTCCGGCGGACCGGCCGGTCACGTCAGCAGCGGCGGCACCGGCGTCGCGGTCTCGACCCTGGTCGAGTTCGCCCGCGCGTTCGCCGACGACAAGTAGCGCACCGGGCAGCGCCAGGTGGCGCAGCGCGCGGCGGGGCCGCCGTCGGCTACTGGAGTCCCTGCTGGCGGCGCTGCTGCTTGATCCGCGAGTTGTACTCCCGCATCCGCTGCGGGATGCCCACCAGCCCGGCGTCGTAGGACGGCACCTGGTGCTTGTTGCAGAAGTCGTGCGCCCAGTTGATCGACGGCACGCGGCGCCGCGTCCACTCTCCGTCGAAGGCGACCAGGAGCAGGGTCACCTCGCTGACGGCGGTGCGCGGCTCGACGAACCCCTCGACGCCGCGCTTGGAGTCGACGAACTCGCGCAGGTGCTGCTCGTCGACCTTGTCCGCGGCGCGCACGCGCGTCGATCCGGTGCGGGCAGCGTCGCGAGACGGCCCACTCATCTTGGTGCGTGAGCCGCGGCGGAAGCGGTCGAGGAAACCCATGGGCCCCAGTCTGCCCGGTCCCTGCACACGATGTCGCCAGAACCCCCTGCAGCGATCCACGACACGACGGCGACCCGGTGTCGGCGGGGCTGCCGCGGTGCTGGGACGGGTTGGTGACCGGCGCCTGTCGTCCGATGTGACAGGTAGTGCAAGGATGGGTCGTCCACTCACGGAAGGACCAAGGTGGCCGAGACCGACTTCGACGTACTCATCCTCGGTGCGGGCTCCGGTGGCTATGCCTGCGCCCTGCGCGCAGCACAGCTCGGGCTCCGTGTCGGGCTCGTCGAGAAGGGCAAGCTGGGCGGCACCTGCCTGCACGTCGGCTGCATCCCCACCAAGGCGCTGCTGCACGCCGCCGAGGTCGCCGACAACACCCGTGAGTCCGAGCAGTTCGGAGTCAGGGCGAGCTTCGAGGGCATCGACATGCCCGGCGTCAACAGCTACAAGGACGGCGTCGTCTCTCGCCTCCACAAGGGCCTGGCCGGCCTGATCAAGGGCCGCGGCATCACCGTCATCGAGGGTGCCGGCACGGTCACCGGCCCCGGCGAGGTCCGCGTCGGCGACACGACGTACGCCGGCCGGCACCTGGTGCTGGCCTCCGGGTCCTACGCCAAGTCCCTGCCCGGCCTCGAGATCGACGGCAAGCGCGTGATCACCTCCGAGCATGCCCTGCGGCTCGAGGAGGTCCCGGCATCGGTGATCGTGCTCGGTGGCGGCGTCATCGGGTGCGAGTTCGCCAGCGTCTGGCGCAGCTTCGGCGCCGAGGTCACGATCGTGGAGGCGCTCCCGCGCCTGGTCGCCGCCGAGGACGAGGCGTCGTCCAAGGCCCTCGAGCGAGCCTTCCGCAAGCGCAAGATCGCCTTCCGCACGGCCAGCCCGTTCAAGGAGGTCGCAACCACCGACGAGGGCGTCGCGGTGACGCTCCAGTCGGGCGACGTCCTCCAGGCCGACCTGCTGCTCGTCGCGGTCGGCCGCGGTCCCTCGACCGCCGACCTCGGCTACGAGGAGATCGGTGTCGAGATGGAGCGCGGCTTCGTCCTGGCCGACGAGCGCTGCCGCACCAACGTCGAGGGCGTGTACGCCGTCGGCGACATCGTGCCCGGTCTCCAGCTGGCGCACCGCGGGTTCCAGCAGGGCATCTTCGTCGCCGAGGACATTGCCGGCCTCGACCCGCAACCGATCGACGAGACCGGGATCCCCCGCGTCACCTACTCCCAGCCCGAGATCGCCTCCGTCGGGCTGGACGAGGCGGCAGCCGCCGAGGCCTACGGGACCGAGGGGATCGAGACCCTGACCTACGACCTCGGCGGCAACGGCAAGAGCCAGATCCTCAAGACCCAGGGCTTCGTCAAGCTGATCCGACGCACCGACGGACCGGTGATCGGCGTCCACCTCGTCGGCGACCGCGTCGGCGAGCTGATCGGCGAGGCTCAGCTGATCTACAACTGGGAGGCGCACGCCGACGACGTCGCCCCTCTGGTGCACGCCCACCCCACCCAGAACGAGGCGCTGGGCGAGGCACACCTCGCCCTCGCCGGCAAAGCGCTCCACGCCCACTCCTGACCAGCCAGCCCCATCACGAGACGAAGGAACTCCTAGACCCATGGCAGAAGAAGTCACCCTCCCGGCGCTCGGCGAATCCGTCACCGAGGGCACCGTCACCCGCTGGCTCAAGCAGGTGGGTGACTCTGTCGCCGTCGACGAGCCGCTCCTCGAGGTCTCCACCGACAAGGTCGACACCGAGATCCCCTCGCCCGTCGCCGGCACGCTCCTCGAGATCAAGGCCGAGGAGGACGAGACCGTCGAGGTCGGCGCCGTCCTGGCCACGATCGGCGACGAGAGCGAGTCCAGCGACGACGCCGACGGCTCTGCCGAGCCCGAGGCCGAGCCGAAGGACGAGGAGGAGGCAGAGAAGAAGGCCGAGCAGGAGGAGGAGCACGTCGAGGAGACCGGCGAGCTCCCCGAGGGCGACGAGACCCCCGAGAAGGAGAAGCCCGCGGCGGCCTCCGGCGGGTCCGGTGGCGGTGGTGGATCCGGTACGCCGGTCACGCTCCCGGCGCTCGGTGAGTCCGTCACCGAGGGCACCGTGACGCGCTGGCTCAAGTCCGTGGGCGACGACGTCGCCGTCGACGAGCCGCTCCTGGAGGTCTCGACCGACAAGGTCGACACCGAGATCCCCTCGCCCGTCGCCGGCACCCTGCTCGAGATCAAGGCCGAGGAGGACGAGACCGTCGAGGTCGGCGCCGAGCTGGCCGTCATCGGCGACGGTGCAGCAGCGCCGTCGGAGCCCGAACCGGAGCCCGAGCCGGAGCCCGAGCCCGAGCCGGAGCCGGAGCCGGAGAAGAAGCCCGAGCCGGAGAAGAAGCCCGAGCCCGCACCCGAGAAGAAGCCCGAGTCGAAGCCGGAATCCGAGAAGAAGCCCGCACCCGCACCCGAGAAGCCTGCGGCACCTGCGGCGTCGGGCTCGTCGGGAGACTCCGACTCCGGCGGCTACGTCACTCCCCTGGTGCGCAAGCTCGCCAACCAGCACAACGTGGACCTGTCCTCGGTCTCCGGCTCCGGGGTCGGCGGCCGGATCCGCAAGCAGGACGTGCTCGACGCCGCCAAGGCCAAGGAGGCCCCGGCCGCCGCCGCGACCGCGCCTTCGACTCCAGCAGCCGGCTCGTCCGGCTCCGGGTCGGCGCCCTCCGTCACCCCGTCGCCCCTGCGCGGGACGACCGAGAAGATCAGCCGGCTCCGCAAGATCATCGCCGAGCGGATGGTCGACTCGTTGCAGACCGGCGCCCAGCTCACCCAGGTGGTCGAGGTCGACGTCACCAACGTGGCCCGACTCCGCGACGCGACCAAGGCCGACTTCCTCGCCCGCGAGGGGGTGAAGCTGTCCTACCTGCCGTTCTTCGCCAAGGCGGCGGTCGACGCGCTCAAGGAGCACCCCAAGCTCAACGCCACGATCGACACCGACGCCGGTGAGATCACCTACTACGACGTCGAGAACCTCGCCTTCGCGGTCGACACCGAGAAGGGTCTGATCACCCCGGTCGTCAAGGATGCCGGCGACCTCTCGATCGCCGGACTGGCCAAGAAGATCGCCGACGTCGCCGAGCGCACGCGCACCAACAAGATCGGTCCCGACGAGCTCGGCGGCGGCACGTTCACGATCACCAACCTCGGCAGCGTGGGCGCCTTGTGGGACACGCCCATCATCAACAAGCCGCAGGTCGGGATCCTGGGGCCGGGCGCCGTGGTCAAGCGACCGGTGGTGATCGACGATCCCAACCTGGGCGAGACGATCGCGGTGCGTCACATGGTCTACCTGGCCCTGACCTACGACCACCGGCTCGTCGACGGTGCCGACGCCGGTCGCTTCCTCCAGTCGATCAAGAAGCGCCTGGAGTCGGGCACCTTCGAGGTATAGCGCCTCAGGGGTGGTGAGGGACAACGGCCGACCTGCCTAGGCTGGCCGGCATGTCCCTCTCCATCCTCCTCGGCGGCGGCTCGGGTTTTCTCGGGTCCCACCTGCGCCGCGCCCTCATCGAGCGTGGCCACAGCGTCACGATCCTGACTCGTCGTCCCGCTGAGTCCTCCTCGGAGGTCGCGTGGGACCCGTACGGCGACGGTGTGCCGCAGCAGGCCGTCGACGCCGCCGACGTGGTGATCAACCTCGCCGGCTCCCCCACCCTCGGCAACCCGCACTCGAAGAAGTGGGCCCGCGAGCTGAGGGAGAGCCGCGTGACCACGACGCGCGTCCTGGCCGAGGCGATCGCCGCGGCGCCCCGCCCACCGGCGTACCTCGCCGGCAACGGCATCTCCTACTACGGCGACCACGGGTCGGCGGTCCTCACCGAGGTCTCGGACACCCGCGGTCACGCCTTGCTCACCGACGTCACGCGCGAGTGGCAGGCCGCGACCACCGCCGCGGACGAGGCCGGGGCCCGAGTGTGCATCCTGCGCACCTCACCCGTCATGGACCGCCGCTCCGCTCCGCTGCAGCAGCAGCGGCTGCAGTTCCTCGCGGGCGCCGGAGGCAGGATCGGGAACGGCGAGCAGTACATGCCGATGTCGTCGCTGCGGGACTGGATCGGCGCGGTCGCCCACCTCGCCGAGCACCCCACGGCCTCGGGTCCCTTCAACATCTGCCTGCCCGAGGCGCCGACCAACGCCGAGTTCACCCGGGCGCTGGCACGCGCCGTACGGCGTCCTGCGTTCCTGCACGTCCCGGCTGCGGTGATCAGGGTCGCGGCGGGCGAGATGGCGCCCGAGCTGCTGGGCTCGGTCAACGTCCGTCCGGCGGCGCTGCTCGAGTCGGGCTACGAGTTCCTCGACACCGACGTGGCGGAGATGCTGACGAGCGCCCTCAGCGCGTGAGCGTCAGGATCCGGTCGTCGTCGGAGGCGGGCTCTCCTCGCCCGTCGGTGTTGGACGTGGCCAGCCACAGGGCGTCGCCACCGGTCGCGACGACCACGTTGCGCAGTCGGCCGTGGTCCCCCGCGAGGTGCGGCACCGGGTCCTGGGCAGAGCCGGTGTCGACGGGGATCTCCCACAGCGTCTGGCCCCGAAGCGCGGCCATCCACAGCGAGCCGTCCCAGTAGGTGATCCCGGACGGCGAGGCGTCCTCGGTACGCCAGACCGCCACGGGGTCGACGTACTCGTCCCCTCCACCGGTGCCCTCGACCTCCGGCCACCCGTAGTTGGACCCGGCCTCCACGAGGTTGACCTCGTCCCACGTGTTCTGCCCGAACTCCGAGGCCCACAGACGACCGTCGCCGTCGAAGGTGAGGCCTTCCACGTTGCGGTGTCCGTAGCTGTAGACGGCGGTCCCGAAGGGGTTGTCGCTCGCCGGCGTGCCATCGAGGTCGTAGCGCAGCACCTTGCCGGACAGCGAGTCGCGGTCCTGGGCATCGCCGGGCGCTCCGTTGTCGCCCGTCGCCACGTAGAGGAGGCCGTCGGGCCCCAGAGCCAGGGCACCGCCCTGGTGGAAGGTCTCGCCGCCGGGGATGCCGTCGACGATCACGGTCGGCTCTCCCAGCGTCGCCCCGTCCCAGGACATGGCGACCACGCGACTGTCGTCGTCCGTCGTGAAGTAGGCGAACACGGTCGACTCGTCCCCGGTGGCCGCGAGGCCCAGCAGTCCCGACTCACCCTCGGCCCGGACGTCGATCGTCCGCACCTGGGTGGGCTCGGAGTCTCCGGCGCCGAGCAGCGAGATGGCGCCGGTGTTGCGGGAGCCGACGAGAAGCGAACCGTCGTCCAGGGGAAGCAGTCCCCAGGGGCTGTCGAGTCCGGTCGCGAGATCCACGGCCTCGATCGGGTCGGTCGCCTCGGTCTCGGCCGAGGCGGTGGTGGTCGAGGGGTTGGGCTGGTTGTCCGGGTCGTCGCTGCCGCACCCGGTCAGCGCGACGGCACCGAGCACGACGGCGAGCAGGGTGCGCAGGGCTCTCATCCGCACAGCCTCCCAGGCCTGGCCAACTACCCGGCTGCGCCACCGACGGCGCTGCGGACCGGGCGCACCGAGGCGACCCGCCAGCGCGACGTGACCTCGGGTCCACGGCGCAGGCCGAGCAGCCGCGTGCTCGGGCTGCCTCCCGGCGTCCTCGTCACCTCGCCGTCGATGCGGGCCACGACGAGCGCGAGCCGGTCGGTCACGCGCAGGACGAGGCGTCGAGGTGCCTCGCGCACGACGCTGACCTCGAGCACCTGAGGCTCGAGCGTGGTGACGTGGGCGCCGCGTGCGGTCCAGCGCTGCAGCAGGGCCACGTCTCGCCGCCCGGCCACGGCATCGCGGACGTAGAGCCGGCTCAGCGCCTCCTCGTCGGCGGCGATCCACGCGGCCTCGCGGCGCCGGTCCCACTCCCGCAGCACCTCGCGCGCCGTCGACGTGGGTGGCGCCGACGTCTCCGTCGACGTGCCGGGCGAGGCCGGTCGTGGTGACGACGCGGTGGCGGAGGCAGAGACCGGCGCGGGCTCGGTCACCGGCAGCAGCGTCCACGCGCACAGCACTGCCACCACGACGCCCGTGGTGACGAGGGCGACCAGCAGAGCGACGATCCAGGCGGGGATACGCATGGTCCAGGACTACCCCAGATCGTCCGATCTCCGTCGAGTCTCTCCACAGGGTGCGATCCTGGCCAGGTGATGCGCGGGGTGGGCGACGGGAGGATCGGCAGGCGCACCCTCCTCACGGCCGGCTTCGCAGGCGTCGCGGGAGTGGGTCTCGGCGTGGGCGCCGGACTCTCGCTCGACGCGCTGTCGCCCGCCGACGACGATCTCGTCGCCGTACGACCCGGTCCCGTCGTGCGCGACACGTTCGTCTCCGCCGCCCGCGGGGGCCTCGCCACCCGCTGGTCGCTGATCCGACCTCCCGACGTCGTGGGGCCGCTCCCCCTGGTCCTCGCCCTGCACGGGCACGGCGGCTCGACCGAGGCGTTGCTCGCCGAACCGTGGGACCTACCCGGAGCGCTGGCCCGGGCTGTCGCCGTCGACGGGGTCGCGCCCTTCGCCGTGGCGACGGTCAGCGGCGGCAAGACCTTCTGGCACGAGCGTCCGTGGGGCGAGGACGCGGGCGCGATGGTCATCGACGAGCTCCTCCCGATGCTCCTGGCCCGAGACGACGTCCTGATCGAGCCGATCGGGATGCTCGGCTGGTCGATGGGCGGGTACGGCGTCCTGCGGCTCGCAGGCCTGCTGGGCCCCAGCCGGGTGGCCGCAGTCGTCGCCAGCAGCCCGGGCCTCTACGACGACCCGGCGCTCGCCCACCCGAACGGCTTCGTCGACGAGGCCGAGTACGAGCGCTTCTCCGTCATGGACCGTCAACACGACCTCGCCGGGATCCCGGTGCGCGTGGACATCGGCACCGAGGACCCGTTCTACCCCGCCACCAGGACGTACGTCGACGGCTTCGCCTCGCAGGCCGACGTCGAGTCCCACTACAGCGAGGGAGGCCACGAGATCGGCTACACCCGGCGCGTGATGCCCGGCGAGCTCGCGTGGCTCGGGGAGCGAGTGGGCCGGGAGTAGGGTCGGGGTCGTGAGCGCTCAGCACCTGGCCCCGGCCGACGAGGTCTCCGACCCCCTGGCCGATCCCCCGGCCGAGCTCGTGGTCGACAGCGTCGGCCTCGGCGACCAGGCGCTCGACTACCTCGAGGCGTGGGAGCTCCAGCGCAGCGTGCACGCCGAGGTGGTCGCCGGCACGCGACCCCCGACGGTCCTGATGCTCGAGCACCCGGCCGTCTACACCGCCGGCAAGCGCACCGAGCCGCACGAGCGCCCGGTCGACCCCGGTGGCGCCGCCGTCGTCGACGTCGACCGGGGCGGGAAGATCACCTTCCACGGGCCAGGTCAGCTGGTCGGCTACCCGATCGTGCGACTGCCCGACCACGTCAAGGTCGTCGACTACGTACGGCGCGTCGAGGAGGCTCTGATCCAGGCGTGTGCCGACCTCGGCGTCACGACCGCCCGGGTCCCGGGACGAAGTGGCGTCTGGCTGCGGGCAGACCCGGTGAACGGTCGTCCCGAGCGCAAGGTCGCCGCCCTCGGCATCCGGGTCAGCCGGGGCGTGACCATGCACGGGTTCGCGATCAACTGCGACGTCGACCTCGCGTGGTACGACCGGTTCGTCCCGTGCGGCATCGCCGACGCGGGCGTCACCACGCTGAGCGAGGAGCTCGGCCGGGCGGTCACCGTGGGCGAGGTGCTGCCCGTCGTCGAGCGGCACCTGCGCTCCTACCTGGAGTGGACGCCGTACACCCCGACACCGGACTACGAGGCGCGGCCCGAGCCGGGGCGTGTCCCACGCATCGAGCTCATCAGGCCGTGATCCAATGCGCCCGTGAGTGATCTCTCGGGTGGAGACGCAGCGGGTCCGGTCATCGAGACCACCGGGCTGCGCAAGGAGTTCCGCGGACGACGCGGCGGTCTGCGCGTCGCCGTCGACGACCTCGACCTCGCGGTGCCCGCCGGTGGCGTGCACGGCTTCCTCGGCCCCAACGGGTCGGGCAAGACCACGACGATCCGGATGCTGCTCGGTCTGGCGCGCGCGACCAGCGGGGAGATGCGCCTGTTCGGGGAGTCCGTGCCGCGCCGACTGCCGGAGTTGATCGACCGCGTCGGTGCCGTGGTGGAGGCCCCGAAGTTCTCGCCCCACCTGTCCGGACGGCGCAACCTGATGCTGCTGGCCGGGATCATCGGCGTCCCCGCCACGCGTGTCGACGAGGCGTCGAGACCGTCGGCCTCACGGGCCGCGACGGCGATCGGTTCAAGGCCTACTCGCTGGGCATGAAGCAGCGCCTGGCCATCGCCGCCACACTGCTCAAGGGCCCTGACCTGCTCATCCTGGACGAGCCCACCAACGGCCTCGACCCGGGGGGCGGAGCGGGAGGCGGCGTCCTTCGCCGGCGACCGCTTCATCGAGCGCGACATCGAGCGCGACATCGAGCGGTGCGTCGACCGACCCAACCGCTATGGGGTCGCCCCCCAGGTGCGCGAGGACCCCGACGCGCTGCTGGCCGCGTGCGAGGACACCATGATCCCGAGCGCGGAGGACTTCCTCTACACCCAGTCGATCGACCTGCAGAATGAGCGTGAGGTCGGCTCCGGGCTCACCGTGGTCACCTAGCTCGGGGCACTGATGTTCGTCGCCGGTACGACGTTCGTCGGCCACGACTGGAGCACCGGGTCGATGAGCAATCAGCTGCTCTTCGAGCCTCGGCGCGCGCGGGTGTGGGCGGCCAAGGCGCTGGCCCTGGTCCTCGCGGCCGCCACGGTCAGCGTGGTCGTGCTGACGGCGTACTGGCTCGGGCTGTACGCCGTGGTCCGCGGGCGCGACCAGGCCGTACCGGACGGCACCCTGCTCGCCTGCCTGCAGCACGGCTGGCGTGGCGCCGGCATCGCCGCCGCGGCGGCGCTCGGCGGCTATGCGCTCACCATGCTCTCGCGCAGCACCGTCTTCTCGCTGGGGCTGCTGTTCGGCGTCTCCGTGGCGGGCGGGCTGCTGCTCGCCACCATCGGACCGCGTGACCCCGGCCCGGTCGACCCGACCATCAACGCTCAGGCGGTGATCGCGGACGGCACGACGTACTACGTCGAGCCACCAGACAAGTGCTACCGAGACAACTCCCTCTTCGACACCGATCCGGACTGCAGCGCCCAGGGCGCCCGCTCCCTGGGCGAGGGACTCGCGTACTACGGGGTGCTGCTCGGCGTCGTGGGTGCCGCGTCTGTCGGCTCGTTCCGTCGTCGCGACGTGCCGTAGCCGAGGTGCCGTGAGCCACGTTGGAGCGCCCTGTCGCCCGGCGTAGGGTTGAGGCCGTGACCACTTCCACTCCCGCCGGCTCACCCACCTCCGCTCCGGTCTCGCCCGTCCCCGAGGGACGCAAGCTGCTGCGCTTGGAGGTCCGCAACGCCGAGACGCCGATCGAGCGCAAGCCGGAGTGGATCAAGACCCGCGCGAAGATGGGGCCGGAGTACAACGAGCTGATGAAGCTCGTGAAGAGCGAGGGTCTGCACACCGTGTGCCAGGAGGCCGGCTGCCCGAACATCTTCGAGTGCTGGGAGGACCGGGAGGCGACCTTCCTCATCGGCGGGGAGCAGTGCACGCGGCGCTGCGACTTCTGCCAGATCGACACCGGCAAGCCGCTCCCCCTCGACCGTGACGAGCCGCGTCGGGTGGCTGAGTCGGTGCAGAAGATGGAGCTGCGCTACTCGACCATCACCGGTGTCGCGCGCGACGACCTCGAGGACGGCGGCGCGTGGCTGTACGCCGAGACCGTGCGCCAGATCCACCAGCTGAATCCCGACACCGGTGTCGAGAACCTCATCCCTGACTTCAACGGCAAGCCGGACCTGCTGCGTGAGGTCTTCGAGTCCCGTCCCGAGGTCCTGGCCCACAACGTCGAGACCGTGCCGCGGATCTTCAAGCGGATCCGCCCGGCGTTCCGCTACGAGCGCTCGCTCGACGTGATCACCCAGGCACGCGACTTCGGCCTGGTCACCAAGTCCAACCTGATCCTCGGCATGGGTGAGACCCGCGAGGAGGTCTCGCAGGCGTTGCAGGACCTGCACGACGCAGGCTGCGAGATCATCACGATCACCCAGTACCTGCGCCCCTCGTTGCGCCACCACCCCGTGGAGCGCTGGGTCAAGCCCGAGGAGTTCGTCGAGCTCAAGGACGAGGCCGACGCGATCGGCTTCTCCGGTGCCCTCTCCGGACCGCTGGTCCGTTCGTCGTACCGGGCCGGTCGGTTGTACCGTCAGGCGATGCAGGCGCGCCAGGGCGCGCCCGCCTGATCCACCGCCCGAGCTCCCAGCAGACCCAGCCCAGCAGACCCAGCAGATAGGCAGCACCCACGATCATGGCCAGCGAGCCGAAGATGTCCCGAGCGGCGAAGCGTGCCGCCAAGAAGGCCGAGACCGACCCGACGAAGATGAGCCGGCGACGTCAGATCGTCGAGACCTACCGGATGTCCAAGCAGGGCGATCCGAAGATCGGTCTCTGGATGGCCGCGATGTTCGTGGTCGGTGCGCTGGTCGGCGGAGCGATCTTCTACCTGATCCCCGCGGGGTCGGGCACCTTCAACCTGGTCATCTCGATCATCGGAGCAATCCTCTTCGGACTGCTCGCCATGATGATCACCTTCAGCCGTCGCGCCCAGCGCGCGGCGTTCGCCCGGCTCGAGGGCCAGCCCGGCGCAGGAGCGCGGGCGCTGTCGATGCTGCGGCGCGGGTGGAAGGTCGACGAGGTCGTCGGCTTCACCAAGCAGCAGGACATGGTCCACCGCGTGGTCGGGCCCCCTGGCATCGTCCTCGTCGGGGAGGGCAACCCCAACCGGCTCAAGGCGCTGATGATGAGCGAGCGACGCAAGCACGAGCGTGTCGCAGCAGACACCCCGATCCACGAGGTCATCGTCGGCAACGAGGAGGGTCAGGTCCGCCTGCCCAAGCTCACCCGCCACGTCCAGAAGCTCGGGCGTCAGGTCAAGCCCGCCGAGATCACCGACGTCCTCAACCGCTTGAAGGCCCTCGACGCCCAGCGCCCCAAGGTCCCGCTCCCCCGCGGCCCGGTGCCGACCAGCATGAAGGGCATGCGCGGCAACATGCGCGGCCGCTGAGCCGACTCGCTCAGCCGGCTGGCGGCACCTCGATCTGCACCCGCTCGCCCCAGGCCGAGTAGTCGACGACCGCGACCGTCTCGATCCCGCCGGTGTCGCGCTCCAGCTGCAGACGCACGGGGAGGTCGTCGGCGCCGACCGAGAACGTGACCCGGGCGGTCCCGGTGGCCTGGTCGGGCACGATCAGCGAGGGGCGCGGGAGGTCGTCGACGTCGAGATCGAACTCGTACGACGTCACGTCGACCCCGTCGATCGCTTCCGGACCACCGACCCCGACGTCCTGGGCTCCCTCGAGGGCCGCTCGGAGGTCGAGCAGCGGGTTCCACACGAGGAACGCCGGCACGACGCCGCCGGCGACCGAGGACACGCGGGGGTCGTCGGGGTCGACCGTCTCGAGACCCTGCGCCGTCCCGGCGTAGAACGTCCCCTGGACGCGCCGGAAGAGCACTTCGGGCTGGTCCGGGGTGATGACCAGGCTCGCGTCGAAGGCGTCGGTGTCGCCGTAGACGAACGCGGCCTCGATGTCCGGCGGCGGCGTCTGGTTGCCGATGGACACCCGCACGGTCTCGACCTGACCCGCCGCGGCCGAGACCAGCGCGACCAGTTCGTCGCCACTGGGGGCGTCACTCCCGTTGCTCCCGGTGCCCGGCGTGCGGCGCGGGCCGTCCGGGTCGGCGGGGGTCCCGCTCGCGGGGGGCTCGGGCAGCGTGACGTCCCCAGGAGCAGCCGTGCCGCCCTCGAGGTCGGTCAGCAGGTAGGACGTCGGCTCCTCGTCGCTCTGCCCCCCACAGCCGGCCAGGACCAGCGTGGCGGGCAGGACAGCAGCGAGCAGGGTGCGGCGCAGAGGATGGGTCACGAGCGGATCAACGACACGTAGGTGGCTTTGGTGACGGTCGCGGTGCCGGCGAACATGTCGTGCAGGCCGCGCCCGTCCGGGCGGAACACCAGCGGCGGGATCACGAGAGCGACCAGGACCTGCCTCGCCAGGAGCCGCACCGGGTTGATCGGGCGCCACACGCCACCAGCGGGCACGACCCGCAGCCCCGTGACGAGCTTGCCGAAGGAGCCGGCCAGCAGCCACGTGAAGACGGCTGCTTCCAGGACATAGGCGCCGAGGACGATGAAGCCGCTCGTGCCGCCCTGCTCGCCGTACTGCTCGGTCCCGATGATCGCGACGACCACCAGGGTGCACACCGCCCAGTCGACGATGAGCGCCAGCATCCGCCGACCCCACGAGGCGGTCTCGAACGCATCCTTCGTCGCAGGCTCCACGACTCCAGCCTAGAAGGCGCCCCCGTGGGCCGCGGTGCGGACCACCCGTTACGCGGTGGAAACAAAACAGATACCGTCAGGAAACGGCCCGTTCGTACTTTCGGGTCTCCTGGCGTACTTGTCTCGCCGGGGTCCACACCCGCGATCGTGACGGCCGAACACCGCTGAGTGCCGGCCAAGGAGGACGAATGTTCAGCAACAGCGAGGAACTCCTCGCCTACATCAAGGATGAGGGCGTCGAGATGGTCGACGTTCGCTTCTGCGACCTGCCCGGCATCATGCAGCACTTCACGGTGCCTGTGTCGTCGTTCGACCAGAGCGTCTTCGAGGACGGCCTGAACTTCGACGGTTCCTCCATCCGCGGGTTCCAGGCGATCAACGAGTCGGACATGTCGCTGTTCCCCGACGTGACCACGGCCTACATCGATCCCTTCCGCAAGTCCAAGACGCTCAACCTGAACTTCTTCATCCACGACCCGATCACGGGCGAGCCGTACTCCCGCGACCCGCGCAACATCGCGCGCAAGGCCCTGGCCTACCTCTCGACCACGGGCATCGCCGACACGGCATTCTTCGCCCCCGAGGCGGAGTTCTACATCTTCGACAGCGTGCGCTACTCCACCGATGTCAACCACGGCTTCTACCACATCGACTCGGTGGAGGGCTGGTGGAACTCGGGCAAGGAGGGTGAGGACAACCTCGGCTACAAGACCCGCCTCAAGGGCGGCTACTTCCCCGTCGAGCCCTACGACCACTACAGCGACCTGCGCGCCGACATGGTCAAGAACCTCGAGAAGTGCGGCCTGACCGTCGAGCGCGCCCACCACGAGGTCGGCACGGCCGGTCAGGCGGAGATCAACTACCGCTTCGACACGCTGCTCAAGGCCGCCGACGACGTGATGAAGTTCAAGTACCTCATCAAGAACACCGCCTGGGAGCAGGGCAAGTCGGTCACCTTCATGCCGAAGCCCATCTTCGGTGACAACGGCTCAGGCATGCACGTGCACCAGTCGCTGTGGGAGAACGGCGTCCCGCTGTTCTACGACGAGACCGGGTACGGCGGCCTGTCGGACATGGCGCGCTGGTACATCGGCGGCATCCTCAAGCACGCCCCGTCGCTGTTGGCCTTCACCAACCCGACGGTGAACTCCTACCACCGCCTGGTGCCGGGCTACGAGGCCCCGATCTCGCTGGTTTACTCCTCGCGCAACCGCTCTGCCTCCGTGCGGATCCCGATCACGGGCTCCAACCCGAAGGCCAAGCGCGTCGAGACCCGGTTCCCCGACCCGTCGGCGAACCCCTATCTCGCGTTCGCTGCGCTGATGCTCGCCGGCATCGACGGCATCCAGAAGAAGATCGAGCCCGCCGCTCCGATCGACAAGGACATCTACGAGCTCCCGCCGGACGAGATGGCCGAGATCGACCAGGTGCCGACCTCGCTCGACGCCGTCCTCGACGCCCTCGAGGCCGACCACGACTACCTGACGGCCGGCAACGTGTTCACTCCCGACCTGATCGAGACGTGGATCGCCTTCAAGCGCGAGCACGAGATCGCCCCCGTGGCGCTCCGCCCGCACCCGCACGAGTTCGAGCTGTACTACGACATCTGATTTGAGGGTTTTCACCCTCTTCCGTTAGTCGTCGAAAATGGCGTCTGACCTGCGGAAACGTCTTCCAACATCTCGCAGTGTCAGACGCCATTTTCCGTTGTCGTGCGTACCCAGTGCACCCCAAGTTTGGTTTCAACTACTTCGTGAGGGACGGTGTCCTAGGGGCATAGACCCCCAACGAGTTATCAGGGCCATCTCGCATGCTGGCCTCAAACCGGCTCTTCCGAATTGAGGGTGTAGATCCAGTGGGCGCGTCGGTGTCGAGATAGAC
>NZ_JAPYPS010000075.1 GCF_029937575.1 Nocardioides sp. | reverse complement strand
CGCCGAAGGTCTGCTCGGTCACGACGCCGGTGCCGTCGTCGAGCACGACCCGGTGTGCTGCGGCCCAGGCGACCACCGACTGCAGCTCGACGACCTCGGCCGCGGCGACCGCGGTGCGGGCGTCGCGGACCGCGGCGATGTCGGTCGGAGTGGTGGTCTCGGGCATGGCACCATTCTAGACGATGCCGCCGACAACCGGAAGGGTGTTCGAATAATCTGTGGACAGGATTCTCTCGAACTCAAGATTCTGCCCTCAATGCCCGGAGCAACACGATCACGGGATCGGCCCCGACTCGAGAGCAGTGAGCCGCGCAATAGGGTGGTGCCGTGCGCCTGCGGATCGACCTCGCCTACGACGGGACCGACTTCCACGGGTGGGCGACCCAGCCGGGCTACCGCACGGTCCAGGAGGACCTGAGCGCCGCACTGGCCACCGCCCTGCGGCTGCCTCGGGTGGACGTGGTGTGCGCCGGCCGTACCGACGCCGGGGTCCATGCGCGGGGCCAGGTCGTCCACACCGACCTGCTCGACGACGTGGCTCCTCGTGACCTGGAGCGGCTGCCGCGGCGCCTCAACGGCATCCTGACTCCGCAGGTCCGAGTACGGCGGGTCGCCGTCGCGCCGCCGGGCTTCGACGCCCGCTTCAGCGCCCTGTGGCGGCGCTACGCCTACCGGGTGGCCGACCGCCCCGAGTTCGTCGACCCACTGCGTCGCGACCACGTGCTCACCTGGCCGCGCGAGCTGGACCTCGACGCGATGTCCGAGGCGTCCGCGCTGCTGGTCGGGCAGCACGACTTCGCGTCGTTCTGCAAGCAGCGCGAGGGCGCCACCACGATCCGCACCCTGCTGGACCTCACCTGGGCTCGCCACGCGGACGGGCTCGCCACGGCCACCGTGCGGGCCGACGCGTTCTGCCACTCGATGGTGCGCTCGCTCGTGGGGTGCCTCATCTCCATCGGGGAGGGTCGACGACCGGTCTCGTGGGCGGGTGAGATCCTGCACGCGCACCGACGCGACCCCTCGGTGATCGTCGCCCAGGCGCGCGGCCTGACTCTCGAGGAAGTCGCCTACCCCGCGGACGAGGACCTCCTCGCCCGCGCCGAGAAGACAAGGGCCAAGCGTGGCTGACGACACGAGCTCGAACGAGACCGGCTCGGCCGAGACACCCGCCGACGAGACCGAGCACTACTTCTCCGCCGACCCTTCCGTGCCGTTCAAGCGCGCCCCCGTGCGTGCCGAGGTGTGGGGCCACGACCTGTCGCTCACCAGCGGCTCCGGCGTCTTCGCCCAGGGCAGGCTCGACATCGGGACCGCGATCCTCTTCCGCGAGACCGACCCGCCCACCACGGCCCGACGCGTCCTCGACCTGGGATGCGGGTACGGCGTCATCGGGCTGGCCGTCGCCGCCGCCGTGCCCGAGGCCTTCGTCACGGGCGTCGACGTCAACGAGCGTGCGCTACTCCTTGCCGGCGAGAACGCCGCGGCCATCGGAGTCTCCGACCGCTACACGGCCGCGACCCCGGCCCAGGTGCCCGACGACGCGACGTACGACGAGATCTGGTCCAACCCACCGATCCGGATCGGCAAGCCCGCGTTGCACGCCCTGCTGCTGCAGTGGCTGCCGCGCCTCGCCCCGGGCGGTCGCGCGGTGATGGTGGTCGGCAAGAACCTCGGCGCCGACTCGCTGCAGCGCTGGCTGGGGGAGCAGGGCTGGCCAACTGAGCGGGTCGGCGGCGCGAAGGGCTTCCGCGTCCTGGAGGCCCGTCGGGCGGTCGTGGATCTCGAGCACGGCGCGACGTAGCGTCGCCACCATGGCCGATCGGTACGACGTCCACCCCCACCACGTGCTGCGCGCCGTGCTGGAGGACCGCGTGGCCACCGACGTGCTCAGCGCGATCGACGTCGACCCGGCGCAGGTGCAGGTGACGCTCGCGCACCACTGGCTGGACGCAGCCGACACGATCGAGGTCGAGGAGATCGAGACCGTCGGTGTCGACGTGACGATGCTGCTGGCGGCGCTTAACCCTGCCGACGGCACGCCGCCGCAGTGGGGCGGGCGGCACCTGACGCAGGCGGCCCGCGACGTGCTGGTCCGCTCGCTGGGTGTCTGCGGAGCCATGCGGCAACGACGTACGACGTCGGGGCACGTCCTGCTGGCGCTGCTGGCCTGCAAGGACCCGATCGTGGTGAGGACCTTCGCGACGCACGGCATCGGACCCCAGGAGTCGCGCCGGCTCCGCGGACTGGTCGAGCAGTGGGGGCGCCGCGCGACCTGACGGCCGGGCGACGCCCCCACGGTGCTGCTGTGGTGCTGCTGGTGAGGACTACTGCGGGATGCCGCCCTCGGCCGGGCCGTCGTCGGCCTGGTCGGAGGTGTCCTCGGTGATCTCGGCGTCGCCGATGTCGGTGACGAGCACCGGCGTCAGCGGGGTCGAGGCGACCCCCTTGATCTCGGCGATCCGCATGCCGGAGACCCCGAGGTGGGAGTCGGCCGAGAAGCGGTACGGCGCCAGGTTGGGGCCGGCGAAGTCGCCGCCCTGCTCCTCGAGCGCCGCGATGATGCCCTCACGCGTCAGGTCCTCGCCGGCGGCGACGAGCGACTGGACGAACGTGTAGGCCTGCGACATGCCGTAGATGTGGAAGTTGGTCAGCGGGCCGTCGCCACCGTTGGCCGCCCACACCTCGTTCCACAGCTGAGTCCACTCGCTGTCCGTCTCGGCGTTGGTCGGGATGTACTCGGTCGTCAGCACTCCGTCGAGAGCACCGGCGCCGTCGACGCTGCCCTCGGAGAAGTTGGCCAGCAGGCCACCGACCAGCGACGGGTCGGAGCCCACGTTGCTGTAGAACCACTGCGGCGTGTAGCCGAGGCCGAGGCCGTTGAGCTGGGTCAGCGCGGTGTAGGCCGGGGTGGTGAAGCCGATGACGAGGTCGGCCCCGTCGGCCTGCAGGGCCGCGATCTGCGGACCGATCTCGGTGTTGCCCGAGGTGTACTTCTGCACGCTGACGATCTGCTTGTCGAGGAACTGGCGCACGCCCTTCTCGCCGTCCTCGCCGAAGTCGTCGTCCTGCAGGAACAGGCCGACCTTGGCGTCGGGCATCTCGTCGGCGATGTACTGGCCGATGATCTTGCCCTCGATCTCGTAATCGGGCTGCCAGCCGAACGTCGTCGGGCGGTTCTCGACGTCGTCACCCCACTGCAGGGAGCCGGAGGAGACGAAGAGGTCGGGGACGCCCTCGGCGTTGAGGTCGTCGACGACGGTGCGGTGGGTGGGCGTGCCGAGGCCGCCGACCATCGCGAAGATCTCGTCGCGCAGGACCAGGTCGTCGGTGACCGCTGTCGTCTTGGACGGGTCGTAGCCGTCGTCCTTGACGATGAAGTCGATCGTGCGACCGTTGACCCCGCCGGCGTCGTTGACGAAGTCGTAGTAGGCCTGGGCGCCCACGGGGATCTCGCTGTACCCAGGAGCTGCCACGCCCGTGAGCGGGTAGTGCCCACCGATCGTGACGCTGTCGTCGGTGACGCCGGTGGTGTCACCGGCCACCTCGCCGTCGCCCGAGCCGCCGTCGTCGCCGTCGCCGTCGTCGCGGCCCCCGGAGCCACAACCGGCGAGCACGAGGGTCGCGGCCAGGATGCCGGCGACGGGGGCCGTGGAGCCCCAGATGTGTCGCTTCATGATGTTCCCTTCTTGGTGGTGATGGGGGTGGAGCCGTCATCGGGCTCCGCAGTCTCCGCTGTCGACGACGGGGAGGCTGGGTCTGTGGTGGGGGAGGGTGCCGCGCCAGAGGACGAGGACCCCCCGGTCGCCGGCGGGGTACGTCGTCCGGCGCGAGCCGCGCGGAGGCGCAGGCCGAGTGCCCGGACCCCGCCCATCAGCCCGCGCGGGGCCAGCAGGATCACCAGCACCATGACGAGCCCGAAGGTGAGCGTGGCCATCTGCGAGGCGCGGGTGGCGTCGAGGTCGGCGCCGGAGCCCAGGTCCATCACGATCTGGGGCAGGAAGACCAGCACCCCGGAGAGCAGGATGGCACCGGTGAGGCTGCCCAGGCCGCCGAGGACCACGATGGCCAGCAGCGTGAGACTGAGGTTGAGACTGAAGCCCAGGGGGCCGACGGTGCGCTGGGCCAGCGCGAACATCGCACCTGCCGCCCCGGCGGCGGCGGCACTGACCACGAAGGCCGAGACCCGCGCCCGGGTGAGGTCGATGCCGGCGAGCTCGGCGGCGACCTCGTCGTCGCGCACCGCCGCCCAGCGCCGTCCGATCCGGCTGCTGGCCAGGTTGGCGAGCAGGATGAAGACCACGATCAGGGTCACCCAGGCGAGGAACGCGACGTACTTGCTCCGGCTCGGGTCGGATCCGGTGAGGTAGTAGGCGATGTCGGTGGCCCACTGGGGGATCTCGGGCACGAACAGGCGCAGGCCCTGGTCGCCGCCGAGTTGGTCGAAGTACTTGCCGATCTCGGGTACGGCGATCGCGAGCGTGAGCGTCGCTCCCGCGAGGTAGGGGCCGTGGAGCCGGGCGGCTGCGATGCCGATGAGGATGCCGACGAGCACCGTCACCAGGACCGAGGCCAGCACCACGACGACCAGGGGCGTGCCGACCTCGCGGTCGTCGTACAGCAGCGCAGTCGTGTAGGCGCCGAAGGCCATCAGGGCACCATGGCCGAGGGAGATCTGTCCGTTGAGACCGGTCAGCAGCGTCAGGCCCCCGGCGGCGATGGCGATGTAGGCCATCTCGGTCAGCTTGGTGGCCTGGAAGTCGTCGACGGCGGTCAGCACGACGATCACCACGGCAAGGCCGATCGCGGCGGTGACGAGGTGACGGATCAACGGGTAGTCCTGCCACAGGGCCGACAGCTGCTGGCCGCGCGTGGCCCCGTCGGTGCTCGGGGTCGTGGTCGTCGTCTCGGACATCAGACCCGCCTTCCCTGGGTCGCGGTGAACAGTCCGCCGGGCCGCAGCGTCAGCACCGTCATCAAGATGCCGAGGGCGACCAGGGCGACGAGCTGGGCGCTGAGGTAGCCGCTGACGAAGCTGAGCGAGAAGCCGAGCAGGAGCCCGCCCACCACGGCGCCGGCCGGGCTCTCGAGCCCGCCGATCACGGCGGCGATGAAGCCGAACACGACGATGGAGTCCATGTAGGAGGGCTGGACCAGCCCGCCGGCGGCGATGAGGAGGCCGGACAGGGAGCCGACCACGGCGGCCAGCGCCCAGCCCAGGGTCAGCATCGCGCCGACCTTGACGCCCAGCAGGCCGGCGACCTCCTGGTTGTTGGCCGCCGCGCGCATCTTCAGACCCAGGTCGGTGAAGCGGAAGAGCGCGACCAGCAGCACCAGCGTGGCGATGACGGCACCGATGGTGAAGAAGTCCGAGGTGGTGATGCCGATCGTGGTGTCACCGATCTCGATGCCCCGGATCCCGAAGGTCGGCGGGTAGGTGCGGAGCTTGGTCCCGAAGATCACCTCGGCGCCGGACTTGAAGACGATGAACAGGCCGAGGGTCAGGATGACGGCGTTGATGTCCGGCTTGCCCTCCACCGGACGGATCACCACCCGCTCGAGCACGGCACCGAGGACGAGACCGGCCAGCAGCGCCACGACGAACGCGAGCCAGTAGGGCCGGCCGTCCTCGATCATGACCAGCGCGATGTAGGTGGTGAGCACCGCCATCGGGGCCTGGGCGAAGTTGAGGATGCGCGTGGAGCGCCAGATCAGGACCAGCGCCAGCGCGAAGGCGGCGAAGATCATGCCCAGCACGAGCCCGGCCAGGGCGGTGTTGGTGAACTGCAGCACGGTGGTCCTCCTTTCGAGGTCGCTGTGGCGAAGGGCTGAAGGGCGGCGTCAGAAGCCCAGGTAGGCGTGTCGGAGCTGGTCGTCGGCAGCCAACGTGGCGGCAGAGTCGTCGGCGACGACCTGACCCAGGTTGAGCACGATGCCGTGGTCGGCGACCGAGAGGGCGCTGCGCGCGTTCTGCTCGACGAGCAGGACGGTGAGGCCCTCGTTGTCGACGAGCCCCTTGAGCAGCTCGAAGATCTGCGTCACGATCCTCGGCGCCAGTCCCAGCGAAGGCTCGTCCAGCAGGAGCAGCGTGGGCCGCGCCATCAGTGCGCGACCGATCACGAGCATCTGCCGCTCGCCGCCGGACAACGTCGCGGCCGCCACGTGGCGGCGCTCGTCGAGGGGCGGGAACAGGCTGTAGATGCGAGTCAGGTCGTCGGCCTTGACCCGACCCCGGGCGAGCCCCCCGAGGCGTAGGTTCTCCTCGACGGTGAGCTCGGTGATGACCCCGCGGCCCTCCGGCACGTGGGACATCCCGAGCGCGGGCATCTTCTCGGCCGGGACCCGGGTGACCGTCGAGCCGTCGAGGGTGACGCTGCCGCTCGTCGAGCGGTGCAGACCGGAGATGGTGCGCAGCAGGGTGGTCTTGCCGGCACCGTTGGCGCCCAGGACGGCGGTGATGCGCCCCTGCTCGGCGGTGAGGGTGACGCCGCGCAGGGCGGTGATCGGGCCGTAGCCCGCGGTCAGCTCGGTGATGGTCAGCATCAGGACGTCTCCTCCGAGCTCTCGCCCAGGTAGGCGTCGAGGACGGCCGGGTCCGAACGCACCTCGTCGGGGGTCCCGTGGGCGATGACCTTGCCGAAGTCGAGCACCGTGATCTCGTCGCAGACCTTCATCACGAGGTCCATGTGGTGCTCGACCAGGAGCACGCCCATGCTCTCGCTGAGGCTGCGGATCAGCTGGCCGAGCTCGTCGATCTCGTCCGAGGACAGGCCGCTGGCCGGTTCGTCGAGGAGCAGCAGGTCGGGCTCGGAGACCAACGCACGGGCCAGTGCGACGCGCTTGCGCACCGGGTAGGGCAGGCTGCCGGGGTAGCGGCCGGCGTACTCGGCAACGCCCAGGTCACTGAGGGTGCTCATCGCGCGGTCGCGCAGCGCCCGCTCGTCACGTGAGCTCCCGGGCGAGCCGAAGAGGGCACGGAGGAAGCCGCTACGAGCGTGGCGGTCGGCGCCGACGACGACGTTCTGCAGCACGGTGAGATGGTCGAAGAGGCCCAGTCCCTGCAGCGTGCGCGCGATCCCGAGCCCGGCCAGCTCGTGGGGACGCAGCCGTGCGCGGGCGGCCCCACGCAGGTGGATGCTCCCGGAGCTGGGCTGGACGAAACCGCACGCGACGTTGAAGAGCGTCGTCTTGCCGGCGCCGTTGGGCCCGATCACGCCGTGGACCCGACGCGGTGCCACGCGCAGACCGACGCTGTCGAGGGCCGTCAGTCCCCCGAAGCGGACCGTGATGTCGCGCAGGTCGATCTCCGCGACGTCGGTCGTGGACGAACTGCTCGGCTCGATCGAGCTCAACGTGACCTCCTGCGCTGCTACTGGGCGATGTGACCGACCCCACTCTGGTGCGCACCGACTAGTGGCCGCATGGGGCGCTGCGCCCAATTTATCTTGGCTATTGTGACTGGAGTCACGCGCTCCAGCGGAGTGAATTGTGCTGGTAGTGCGAGGCGCTCCAAGTGCACCCTGCACAGTCAGGGCTGCGCGCAAGCGTCACCAGGCCCAATCCCGGGTTCGGTACGAGGTCGTCAGCACATCCCGCCGATCGGCGGCAGTCACGTGAGGTGGTCATGAGCGCAGAGCGGGTCGTCGACAGGGTTGGGGTGGACGCCGAGCTTGCCCGGGCGGTGGCCCGAGCCTGGGGCCTGCTGCTCGACACGTCGGACTCGATCGCGGACTCGATCACGCTGACGCTGTTCGAGAAGAACATCGACCTCTACGACCACGTCGGCCCCGAGCTGCGCGCCGACGTCCGGGCGAGCTGCCGCCAGCACATCCGGCGGGGCCTGGAGGTCCTCTCCGACACGACTCCCGGCTCGACGCACAGCCCGGTCAACGCCACCGAGCTGTGGCGCGAGACCGGGCGGCGCCGGGCCAGGCAGGGGGTGCCGCTCGAGCACGTCCTGCACGCCTACACGACGGGCGCCCGAGTGCTCTGGGAGTCCCTGGTGGCCCGTGCGGAGACCGACAACGGGGCCGGCATCGACGAGCGCGTCCTGCTGTCGGCCGCGAGCACGGTGTGGTCCAACCTGGACGTCCAGAACGCCGTGCTCATCGACTCCTACCGCCGCGAGGGCGCCCGCCTCCAGCGTCAGGACCTGCAGCGGCAGCAGGCCACGCTGGACGCGCTCCTCGAGGGTCGCGGGGGAGACCCGGCGTACGTCGAGGAGGCGCGCGCCGCGCTCGACATCGGAGCCGGCGACGACCTCGCGTGCGTCGTGCTGCTGCAGGAGGTCGATGCGGCCGACGAGCTCGGCTCCCTGGAGGACCGTCTGGAGCGGCTGGGCATCGGTGCTCGCTGGCACATCCGCTCCGGCGTCTACTTCGGGCTGCTGTTCGGTGACCTCCCGGACGAGGCCGGGCTGTGCGCCCTGCTCGGGCCCCACACACCAGCGCGGATGGGGGTGGCGCGTGCGATCGGTGGGCTGCCGGGCTTCGCCACTGCGTTCCTGCTGGCCAACCGGGCAGCCGAGACGCTGGCTCGCAACGAGCGTCGAGCGGTCTCGGTCGCGGACCGGCTCCCCGAGGTGCTGATGATCGGCAGTCCACAGGTGACGTCCGTGCTGATCGCGCAGACGATCGGGCCGCTGCTCTCCCAGCCGGACGCGCAGCGCTCCACCCTTCTCGAGACCCTCGAGGCGCTGCTGCGCCACGACGGCTCACCGACGCATGCGGCAGCGGACCTGTTCTGCCACCGCAACACCGTGATCTACCGGCTCAAGCAGATCGAGACCCTGACGGGACGCACCCTGTCGGACCCGCGCGACAAGCTGTTGCTGTCGCTGGCGCTCTCGGCCCAGTCCGGCCACGGGGCCTGACGCCGTAGCGGCCGTCCGGTCCCGTCACACGAACGCGTTGATGCCCGTCTCGGCGCGCCCGATGAGGAGCTTCTGGATCTGGCTGGTGCCCTCGTAGAGCGTCATCACACGAGCGTCGCGGAGGTACTTGGCTGCCGGGTACTCGTCGACGTACCCGGAGCCGCCGTGGATCTGGATCGCGTTGTTGGCGGCGCGTACGGCGGCCTCGGAGGCGTAGAGCTTGGCCTTGGACGCCGCGGTGCCGAACGGCTCGCCCCGGTCGATCAGGTCGGCGCAGCGCCACACGAGCAGCCGGGCGGCGTCGGCGTCGAGGGAGATGTCGGCGATCATGTCCTGGACCAGCTGGAAGCCGGCGATCGGCCGGCCGAACTGGGTGCGACTCGTGGCGTACTCGACGGAGGTCTCCAGGCAGCCCTGCACGATGCCGACGCAGCCGGCGCCCACGGCGAGCCGACCCTTGTCGAGGGTGCTCATCGCGGTCTTGAAGCCCTTGCCGACGCCCTCCGGCCCGCCGAGCACGGCCGACGCCGGCACGCGCACGTCGGAGAGGAACAGCTCGGCCGTGGCCTGGCCACGGAGACCGAGCTTGCCCTTGATCTCGCGGGCCTCGAAGCCCGGGGTGTCGGTGGGCACCAGGAACGCCGTCACGCCGCGCGGTCCGTCGTCGCTAGTGCGGGCGAAGACCAGGGCGACGTCGGCCCAGGTGCCGTTGGTGATGAAGAGCTTCTGACCGTTGAGGATCCAGTCGTCGCCGTCCTGCTTCGCCGTCGAGGTCAGGTTGCCGGCATCCGAGCCGGTGCCGGGCTCGGTCAGGCCGAAGCAACCGAGCTTGCTCGCGACGGCGAGCGCCGGGAGCCACTCCTGCTTCTGCTCCTCGGTCCCGAAGAAGAGGATCGACTTGCCGACCAGTCCGCTGCTGACCGAGACGATCCCGCGCAGGGCGGAGTCGGCGCGGCCGAGCTCCTCCATCGCCAGGGCGTAGGTCACGTAGTCGCCACCGAGACCGCCGTACTCCTCGGGGATGGTGAGGCCGAAGAAACCGATGTCGGCCATCTTGGGCACGATGTCCAGGTCGACGGCCTCGTCGCGGTCCCACTGGGTGCGGTGCGGGACGGCCTCCTTGTCGAGGAACTCGCGGGCCAGCCTGCGGAAGGCCTCCTGCTCGTCGTTGAGCGACAGGTCCATGACTACTCCTTCATCGAGGTCGTCGAGCTGGCGGACGTGGCGTCGAGCCCGGCTGCCAGCAGCGGCTCGACGGCCAGGCCGATCTGGTCGAAGCCCTCGCCGACGGTCTGACCGGCGACGAAGCGGTGGTGGATCCCCTCGAGGATGACCGCGATCTTCAGGTAGGCCAGCCCGAGGTGGAAGGACAGGTCGGGCAGGTCACGGCCGCGGGCGGCGACGTAGCGCTCGAGCTGGGCGCGCTCGTCGGGGTAGCCGGGGGCCGACGAGGCGTCGGCGACGGCGCTGCCGCCGACGAGGGTGCCGAGCTTGTCGTAGACGAGCAGGAGCGCCACGTCGGTGAGCGGGTCGCCGATGGTGGCCATCTCCCAGTCGACGACGGCCTTCACCGGGCCCGCCGAGGTGCCGACGTCCCCGGCGACGCTGAGCAGGTTGTCGAGGCGGTAGTCGCCGTGCACGATCGAGGAGGTCGTCGCGTCGCGGTCGGCGTCGTCGGCCGGCACGCTCGACGCGAGTCGGGTCAGCAGCGTCTCCGCGTCGGGCAGCGGTCGGGTGGCCGAGCCCTCCAGCTGGCGCGCCCAGCGCCGTACCTGCCGCTCCAGGAAGCCGGCCGGTCGCCCGAACTCGCCGAGGCCGACGGCCTGCGGGTCGACCGCGTGGAGCCGGGCCAGGACGTCGACCATGGCGCCGGCGAGCTCAGAGGTGGTCTCGGCGCCGAGGGCGGCGAGCTCGTCGGCGGTGCGGTAGGCGAGCCCGTCGACCTTCTCCATCACGTAGAACGGAGAGCCGAGGACGGCGTCGTCGGCGCAGTGCGCGTAGGTCTGTGGGACCGGTACGTCGGTGCCGGCCAGCGCCGACATGGCGGTGTACTCCCGGCCCATGTCGTGGGCCGTGGCCTGGACGTGTCCGAGCGGCGGCCGTCGCACGATGCGCTCGGTGGTGCCGTCGCTCACGCGGTAGGTCAGGTTGGACTTGCCTCCGGCGATCAGCGCGCCGGTGAGGTCGGCGCCGAGGTCGCCCGGTCGCTGCGCGTCGTACCACCGGTGGAAGGCGGCCAGGTCGAGTCCGGGGAGGTCGCTCACAGGGCGTCGACCTTCGACTGCAGCCGGCGCATGCCGCTCAGCCACCGGTCGGTGTCGGCCGCGCGGGCGGCGTAGTAGTCCTTGACCTCCGGGTGCGGGAGGACCAGGAACCTGTCCTCGTCCAGGGAGGCGACCCACGTCTCGGCGACCTGGGCGGGGGTGAGGGCCTCGTCGTGGGAGAGCAGGTCCTTGAGGGGGCCGGCCTGCTCGAGCATGGCCGTCTGTACGCCCTGCGGGCAGATCGCCTGTACGGCGACTCCACGGCCGCCGTAGGTGATCGAGAGCCACTCGGCGAACCCGACCGCGGCGTGCTTGGTGACCGAGTAGGGAGCCGCGCCGATCATCGTGAGGAGCCCGGCCGCGCTGGCGGTGACGACGAAACGCCCTCCCTCACCCCCGGACTCGGCACGCTCGGCCCACATCGGGGCCAGGACCCGGGCGGCCCGCACGTGGCTCATCACGTTGGTCTCCAGCATCACCGCCCAGTCCTCGTCGGAGGCCTGCAGGCTGTCGGGCTGGGTGCGGTCGATGCCCGCGTTGGCGCAGTAGACGTCCAGGGAGACGCCGATGCCGTCGAGGTGCTCGGTCGCGGCGGCGACCAGGTCGCGCACGCCGTCGGCCGACGAGCAGTCTCCGGGTACGGCGTACGCCCCGATCTCGGCAGCGGTCGCCTCCACCGCCTCGGCGTTCAGGTCGTTGACCACGACCTGCGCACCCTCGGCGACCAGCCGCTCGGCCAGCGCGCGACCGATCCCGCCGCCGGCGCCGGTGACGACAGCGCCCTTGCCGTCGAGCTTGGCGTGCCCCATCAGACGCCGCCCGTCAGGCTCACGCCACCGTCGGCGACGATCGTCTGCCCGGTGACCCACGAGGACTCCTCGGAGAGCAGGAAGGCGACCATGCTGCCGATGTCGTCGGGCTCGCCGAGCCGCTTGAGGGGGTAGCCGGCGGCGGCCTCCTCCTCGCGTCCGACGTAGAGCGCCTCGGCGAACTTCGTCTTCACCACGGCAGGTGCGACCGCGTTGACGCGGATCCGCGGGCCGAGCTCCTCGGCCAGCGTCTCGGTCAGGCTGATCAGCGCGGCCTTGCTGGCGCCGTACATGGAGATGTACGGCGCCGGGCGGACGCCGGAGAGCGAGGAGATGTTGACGACCGAGCCGCCGTGCTCCTTCATCCAGCCCTTGAAGGCCTCCTGGGTGAAGCCGAGCGCGGCGACCACGTTGACGTCCATGATCTTGCGAGCCGCGTCGAGGTCGAGCTCCATCAGCGGACCGAAGGCCGGGTTGATGCCGGTGCTGTTGACCAGCAGGTCGACGCTGCCGAACGCCTCGATGGCCGCGGCGACCACGTCGGCGCGGTGCTCGGCGTCACCGGCGTTGCCGGGGATGCCGAGGGCGTGGTCGTGACCGCCCAGCGCCTCCACGGCCTCGGCCAGCGCCTCGGGCCTGCGGGCCGTGATCACGACCTTGCACCCCTCGGCGACCAGACGCTCGGCGATGCCGAGCCCGATGCCGCGGCTGGCACCGGTGACGATCGCGACCTTGCCGTGCAGACCCTTCAGCGACACCGGGCCTCAGCTCCGGTCGAGCGGGTCGATGACGCCGTGCTCGTCCAGCGTCGCGTCGAGCACCTTGAGGTGCCGTCCGGCGTCGCCGAGCAGGTGGTCGAGCACGGTGAGGTGGGCGGTGTACATGCCCACGCTGTACTCGGCGGTCATCCCGATCCCGCCGTGCAGCTGGATCGCCTCCTGGCCGACGTGACGGCCGCCGCGGCTGACCTGCAGCCCGACCCGGGCGGCCGCGTCCGCGACCTCCTCGGGCTTGCCCGCGGCGACGACCATGGTGGCCCAGTCGACGAGGCTGTGGGTCAGCTCCTGCGAGGTGTACATGTCGGCCGCGCGGAAGGTGAGCGCCTGAAAGGTGTTGAGCGTGACGCCGAACTGCTTGCGGCTCTTGAGGTAGTCGGTCGTCTGCGCGAGCAGCGTCTCCATCGCCCCGAGCGACTGGTTGGCCGCCATGATCCGGGTGATGTCGTGGACGATGGCGATGCTCGCGGTCACGTCGGCACCCGCGGTGCCCAGCGGCGTCGCCGCGGTGGCGTCGAAGGTCACGCGGGCGGCGCGCCCGCCGTCGTACGTCGAGAAGCCCTCGGCCTGCGCATCGGCTCCCTGGACGAGGAACAGCCCGGTGCCGCCGTCGGGCAGGGCGGCGCTGACGACGTGGACGTCGGCGCGGGCGCCGTGCAGGACCGGGTCCTTGGTGCCGCTGACGGTCCAGGAGTCGCCGTCCTGGCTCGCGGTGACGGCACTCGCGGAGTCGGACCAGCGGGCGCCCGGCTCGGCGTGGGCGAAGGCCAGCACGCTCTCGCCGCCCGACAGCGCGCCCAGGATCTCCTGGCGCTGCTCGGGCGTGCCGACCGCGGAGACGAGGCCGCCGGCGAGCACGACCGAGGAGAGGTAGGGCTCGGGCGCGATGACCCGCCCGAGCTCCTGGCACACGATGCCGATCTCGACGGGGCCGGCGCCGACGCCGCCGTCCTCCTCGCTGAAGGGGAGTCCGAGCAGGCCCATCTCGGCCAGCTGGGTCCACACCTTCTCGTCGAAGCCCGGGTCCTCCTTGGTGGTCTGGCGGCGCTTCTCGTAGTCGCCGTACGCCTTGCCGATCAGGCCGCGTACGGCGTCGCGCAGCGCGTCCTGCTCGTCGTCATAGGTGAAGTCCATGGTCTGTCGCTCCTAACTCAGAGGCCGAGGATCGTGCGGCTGATGATCTGGCGCTGGACCTCGTTGGACCCGCCGTAGATCGAGGCCTTGCGGAGGTTGAGGTACGTCGGGGTGGAGCGGCGGTACCAGGACTCGGTGTCGCCCTCCTCGCCCGACGCGAGGGTGTCGGGTCCGCCGAGGTCGACGACCAGCTCGCTGACGGCCTGCTGCAGCTCGGTGCCCTTGAGCTTGAGCACGCTGGAGGCCGGGTGGGGCTCGCCGCCCTCGGAGTGGGCGACGACGCGCAGCGCGGTCAGCTCCAGGGCGAGCAGCTCGTTCTCGAGCTCGATGATGCGCGCCCGCAGCAGCGGGTCGTCCTTGACCAGCTCGGCGCCGAGCTCCTTGGCCCGGGCGAGCACGCGCTTGGTCGACCCGACCGGGGCGACACCCACGCGCTCGTTGCCGAGCAGGAACTTCGCCTGGGTCCAGCCGCTGTTCTCCTCGCCGACCAGGTTGGCGGCCGGCACGCGCACGTCGGTGAACCAGACCTCGTTGACCTCGTGACCGCCGTCGATGAGCTCGATCGGGCGGACCTCCAGGCCCTCGGACCTCATGTCGATCAGCAGCATCGAGATGCCGGCCTGCTTCTTCACCTCCGGGTCGGTGCGGACCAGGGTGAAGATCCAGTCGCCGTACTGGCCCAGTGTGGTCCAGGTCTTCTGGCCGTTGACGATGTAGTCGTCGCCGTCCTTGACCGCGGTGGTGCGCAGGCTCGCCAGGTCGGAGCCGGCATCGGGCTCCGAGAAGCCTTGGCTCCACCAGATGTCGAGGTTGGCGGTCTTGGGGAGGAACTCGTCCTTCTGCTCCTTGCTGCCGAACTGCGCGAGCACGGGGCCGATCATGCTGGCGTTGAAGGCCAGCGGGATCGGCACGCACGCCGCCTGCATCTCCTCGTTCCAGATGTGGCGCTGCAGGTCCGACCAGCCTCGGCCGCCGTACTCCTCGGGCCAGTGCGGCACCGCCAGGCCGGCCTTGTTGAGGGTCTGCTGGCTCTCGACGATCTGCTCCTTGGTGAGCTCACGCCCCTCGGCCACGGTGGTGCGGATCTCCTCGGAGACCTCGGTGGTGAAGAACGTGCGCATCTCGTCGCGGAACTTCTCGTCCTCGGCCGACAGCTGGAGCTGCATGCGGTGCCTCCTCGGCGGTCACTCACGGGTTGGTACGGGGTCTGGCTCCCATCTAACTCGCCAGTAGGTGTCGCCGACCAGCAGGGGAGGTCCAATCCAGCCTGGGCGCGGCGCACAATCCGCGCCACACCCGGGTGGTGGGTGCAGGAATCCCCGGTTGACCGGGGATTCCTGACGTTGCAGGGGGTTGCAACACCCTGCAACGTCAGGAAGGCCCCGGCGAGTGTCACTCCTGGGGCTGATGTGACCGGGACCGGCGCGGTCGCAACACGAATCCGCCTCCGAGCGTTGAAGATGCATGGAGACAGTGGTGGACGGTGGCACCGAGCGGACGGAGCAGCGCGTGAGCGTGCCTGACTTCGACGAGTGGGTCGCCGCACGTGGACCCGCACTGCTCCGCCTCGCCTACACCCTGACCGGCGGCGCCGCCGACGCCGAGGACGTCGTGCAGGACGCCTTGTCGCGGGCGCTGCCGCGGTGGTCGCGGATCGCCGGCATGGCGGACGTCGACGCCTACGTCCGCCGGATGGTCGTCAACGCCCACACGTCACGGTGGCGCCGGTGGCGGCGTCGCGAGACACCGGTCGAGCAGGTGTACGACGCGGACACGCCCGCCGCGGCTGGTGATGGGACTGACGGCGTACGGATCGAGCACGACGAGCGCTGCCGCATCTGGGACGCCTGCCGGGCGCTGCCCGAGGCGCAGCGCACGGCCGTGGTGCTGCGCTACTACGAACAGCTGGAGTACGCCGAGATCGCCGAGCTGACCGGGGTGCGAGAGGGGTCGGTGCGCTCGCGGGTCTCGCGCGGGCTGGCGGCGTTGCGAGTGGAGCTAGGGGAGGAGCGGGGCGATGAGTGACTTCGAGGACCGACTGGGTCGGGCGCTGTCCGAGGGCGCGGAGCACGCTCCTGGAGCAGCCGGGTTGACTGCGGGCGCTCGCGGTCTGGCGAGCGCACGTCGGCGGCGAAGGCTGTCGGTGCTTGCCGCAGCGGCGGTCGTCGCGGTCGTGGTACCGCTCGCGGTGGTGTCGCAACTCGGCGACGAGCCTGGCGACACCGCCGCGACCGCGGGTGTCGGCTGGCGGACGGTCACCGTCCAGCGTGAGGTCTTCGGGCAGGACACGTCGGAGGTGACCGTCCTCCTCGACGTCCCCGACGACTGGGTCGATCTACCGGATTCCGACGACGTGTGTGGCTTCTACGACTTCGGAGCTCCGTCGGAGTCCTGCTCGGAGACCGACGTCGTCAGCGTCGTCTCGGACGCCGGCGCCCTCGACTACGCCTTCGGGCCGGGGCTGCGGCCCGCCTCCGACTACGACTACCCGGTCTCGGCCGCGTGGATCGGTCATGTCGGTCTCGGCGGCGTGGACGTCAGCGTCTCGAGCGACGACTACCAGGTGGCGGTGCGGGTGCTGGGCTCGGCGCGGCTGGAGGGGCAGGAGATCCCGGACCTCTCCGGTGAGATCTACGTCGTCGGCTCGGACGGCGTGTCGCGTCCGGCGCTCCCGTTGGACGCAGCCGACGGGTACGGCGAGCGCATCGAGCCTCGCCGGACCCGCGACGAGTACGCCGAGGCCGAGGAGATCGACCCGACCCACTGGCGTGCTGCGGCGACGGTGGGAGACAAGCGGATCGTCGTCGTCGCTCCGACCCCGGCGCTGGCCGAGCTGATCGCCGGCTCCGCCACCGTCCAGGACCGCGACGAGGACCTAGACGGGTGGCAGACCGTCACCTACGAGGGCGACCCGGTCAACGAGAGCGGCGACAGCACGGTGCTGATCGACGTGCCGGCCGGGTGGGAGCAGCTCGCCGGGCGGGGCTGCTCGGTCGGATCTGTCCGGTACGGCGACCCCGACCTCGGCTGTGATGGCGGGCCCGCGGTGCGGGTCTACCTCGAGGCCACGCTCGACTACGCGGGCCCGGCGCTGGTGGAGGACGGCGAGTCGTCGACGGGGCTGGTTGTCTCCGGGAGGTACGTCGTCTCCGCCGACGGCGCCGACTACCAGACGATCCGTCGCATTCTGGCCTCGGTGCGGGCGCCGGGGGAGTCGGCGCCGAGCGCGACCTGGCGTACGCGGGATCTAGGAGCAGGCTTTTCCATGGAGGCCCCGGACGACGGCTCGGTCGAGACGACCTTCACCGGTGTCGAGGGCGTCGCCAGCAAGACGGTTGCCTCCACGCCAGCGCGCCGCAGGGGCTCCGGGAGGTGGGCGGCAGAGGTGACGCTGGGAGCCGCAACCAATCTGACCATCACCGCTCCCACTCAGGCCCTCGCCGACGTAGTCGCCTCGACCGTCCGCTCGACTACGACGACCACGACGACCGACGGCTGGCAGTCCTTCACCTACGACGGCAGCGACCCCGACGCGCGCGGCAACGCGGTGAGCTTCCAGGTGCCGCCCGACTGGGTTCGGCTCGACACCGACCAGTGCCGGATCGGCTACCCGCGCTTCGGCCCACCCGACAGCGACCCGTGCGAGGACGCCTCGGCGCTCACGTTCTTCGACGCCGAGACGTACGGCGTGGAGTCGCAGGGCTTCTCGACCCCGGAGGCCTCCGCCGGGGACGCGCTCGTGGGCGATCTGGTCGCCTATGTCGACGCCCCCGACCACGAGACCGCCGTACGGATCCTCGACTCCCTCCGGGTCGTCGACTGACCCGGATCCACCGCTCTCGCCGGCGAGCATTCACCGGCTGGCCGGTGAAGGGGGCGCTTGGACGATGTCGGGACAGCGTCCAAGCGCACGGAACGTCGGCCAAGCTCTCCGACGATGTCGGCCGGCCTGTGCGACGACCGAAGCGGCATGGCCCCGGGCCCGCCTGCCACGATGGAGCGTGTGACGCACTTCTACCGCCCCGCCGAGGGTCACGGTCTGCCGCACGACCCGTTCAACGCGATCGTCGGACCGCGCCCGATCGGATGGATCAGCAGCCTGGGGGCCGACGGCAGCCGCAACCTGGCGCCGTACAGCTTCTTCAACGCGTTCAACTACACGCCGCCGCTGGTGGGGTTCTCCAGCGTCGGGCACAAGGACTCGGTCACCAACCTGGAGGCGACCGGTGAGTTCGTGTGGAACCTCGTCACCCGCGACCTGGCCGAGGCGATGAACCAGACCTCGACCATGGACAGCGTCGACGAGTGGGAGCGTGCCGGCCTCGAGCCGACTGAGTCGGTGGTCGTGCGGCCTCCCCGCGTGGCTGCATCGCCGGTCAGCTTCGAGTGCGTCGTGACGCAGGTCGTCCGACTGCAGGACAGGGACGGCGGCGAGGTGGACGCCTGGATGACCTTCGGCGAGGTCGTCGGCGTGCACATCGACGAGGCGTTCCTGGTCGACGGCGTCTACGACACCGCCCTGGCGCGTCCGGTGATGCGCGGCGGCGGGCCCTCGGCGTACTTCGAGGTGGGGGAGCGGTTCGACCTGCGGCGGCCGTCGTGATCTGTTGCTCGGGGTCGGTCGCTGTGGTGTCGGTGGTGGGGCCGCGCGCGTAGCCGACCTGCTCCCGCCGTCAAGGATCGCCTGCGGCGCCCGCTTCGCGGCACCTTCGGTGTCCTTGACTGCGGGACCCGGTAGGTCGGCT
>NZ_JAPYPS010000074.1:2767-18620 GCF_029937575.1 Nocardioides sp. | reverse complement strand
CCTCGGCGGCCTGGCGGGCGAGCTCGGCCTGCTCGGCGGCGACGGTGTCGGCGACGCGTGCGCGGGCCTCGGCCGCGGCCACCGCGCGGTGGGCGGTGCGGGCCTCGCGCTGCTGGGCCAGCGTGTCGGCGCCGCCCGAATCGACCGACTCTCCCTGCTCGCCTGCATCGACGGGTGCGCCCACATCGACGGGTGCGGCCGCATCGACGGCTTCGACCGTTTCGACCGGCCCGGCGGCGTAGACCGGGTCCTCGGCGGGCTCGGGCAGCGTGATCCGGCTGTAGGCCGCCACCCGGGCCAGGACGTCGTCCTGCTTGTCCTCGGCGACCGCCTGCGCCGCCGCGTCCGAGGGGTCGGCGACGGCCTCGACCTGCTCCACGTCCGGGGCCGTCGAGCCCTCCGCGGCGTCTCCCACGCCGTCCGCCTCTTGGGCGTCGTCCACGACGGGCTCGGCTGCGGGAGCCGGGAGCTCGACCCGCGCAGTGGGGGGCATCACCGCGGCCGAGGCGATCGGCGTACTCACCAGGGTGTCGAGCTGCGCCAGGGCCGCTGCGCGCACGAACTCCTCGTCGCTTGCCTGTACGACGGGGGAGCCGGTTGAGCCGGACGACTCCCGGCGGGGCTTGCGCCACCTGCGGCCGCGGGCGCCGTCGACGTCGGGCTCGGAGCTCATGGGCGGATGGTACCTACGGGGGCGGCGACGCTGGGGGACCTGCTCAGCGGGTGTACTGCACGTGCGTGTCGCTGGCCGCGTGGGCGAAGCCGGACGACGCGTAGAGCTCGCGCGCGGGGGTGTTGTCGGACTCGACGTACAGGATCACCTCGGCCACGCCTGCCGCGGCGAGGTGGTGCAGGCCGGCGAGGGTGAGCACCCGGCCCAGGCCACGGCCCTGGGCGTGCGGCCCGACGGCGACGACGTACACCTCGCCCGTCGTGGCGTCGTGCTGCTTGGTCCAGTGGAAGCCGAGCATCGCCGAGGGTTCCGCGTCGTCGACGGCGATCAGCAGGCCCTCGGGGTCGTACCACGGCTCCGCCATCCGCTCGGCCAGCTCGGCGGCGTCCATCTGGCCCTGCTCGGGGTGGTGGGCGAAGGCTGCGGCGTTGATCGCGAGCAGATCGCCGGCGTCGGAGTCGCGGTAGCCCCGGATGCGTACGCCGTCGGGCAGGTCGAGGGGCGGCAGCGGGTCGGCGGTGGGTCGCCGCATCACCCACAGCTCGCGGGTACGACGCCAGCTGTCGCGCTCCGCGAGCCGGACCGCGGCGGGGTGGTCGCCGTGCGACCAGGCCCGGTCGAGGGGGTGCTCCGAGCCGACCGCGAGCCCGAGCAACCGCCCTCCGACGCCGTGTCCGCGCGCCTCGGGGGAGACCGCCAGCGTCAGGTCGCCGTCGCGGACCAGCGCGAACCCGCCGTCCTCCACCCACAGCCCGGCTCCCTCGAGCCCGCCGTGCTTGAGTCGCAGGACGGCGTGCTCGTCGAGCGGGTCCTGTCCGTCGGCAGCCACACAGGCCTCCCGGACGGCGGTGACGACGTCGAGTTCACTCACCCGCCGACCCTAGCCACCCCCGTCCCCACTGGAGCACCACGGAGGCTGAGCAGCGAGCGCCAGCGAGCGTCGACGAAGCCCCGTGCGGGTGCCGGCCGCTGCCATGCTCGCGGGGCTTCGTCGACGGCCTCGCCCAGGGGCTCGGCCTGCTCAGCCTCCGAGTGCGCCTACGGCGCCTCCAGCTCCAACGTCACCGGCCCGTCGTTGACGGAGGCCACCTGCATGTCCGCCCCGAAGACGCCCCGCTCGACCGACGCGCCGAGCCGGGTGAGCTCGGCGCAGACCGCGTCGTACAACGGTTCGCTCACGGGGCCGGGGGCGGCCGCGGCCCAGGTGGGTCGCCGCCCCTTGCGGGCGTCGCCGTACAGCGTGAACTGGCTGACCACCAGCACCGGCGCACCCACGTCGGAGGCCGAGGCCTCGTCGCGGAGCAGGCGCAGGTCCCAGATCTTGCGGGCGGTCCAGGCGACCTGGTCGGGGCCGTCGTCGTGGGTGACGCCGAGATAGACGAGCAGGCCGGGGCGGTCGAGGGCGCCGACGACCTCGCCCTCGACGGAGACGGAGGCGGTCAGGACACGTTGGACGACGGCTCGCACTCGCCCATTGTCCCGCGCCGGGTCTCGCGCCGGACTACCGTCGCGCCCATGGGGTGCAGGAACCGAGCGGTCGCATGCCTGACGGCTGCGCTGGCCTCGCTGGCGCTCGTCACGACCGGCTGCGGCACCGCCAAGGCCGGCGAGGAGGGAGCCGGGCCCCCAGGCGACCCGCTGCGGGTGCTGCTGGCCGGCGACTCGATCACGGCCGGCTACTACGCGTCCGGCGAGGACCGGTCCTACGCGGCGCTCCTCGAGGACGAGTGGGACGACACCGCCCCGGTCGACGCCCACAACATCGGGCAGCCCGGCGCCCGCGCCTGGCGGATCGCCCGCGCCGTCGCCGAGCTGGACCCCGCAGCCCTCGACGTCGCCGTGCTCGAGGTGGGCGCCAACGACGTGGGGAAGTCCACGGTCGCGGAGTACTCCGAGTCGGTGGACCGCCTGGCCGACAACGCCGAGACCGGCTCGCCCGGCCTGCTCACCGTCTGCCTCGGCCCGTGGAACGACCCGGTCGCCAGCGCCGCCTACGACGAGGCCGTGGCCCAGGTCTGCGACGGCGGCGGACGGGTCTACGTGCAGGTCAGCGACCTCTTCGTCGAGGAGGGGATGCGGGGCCCGGCCGGGGTCGAGACGCCGTACGGCGAGCGCGACGCCTTCCACCCCAACGACCGCGCCCACGCCGAGATCGCGCGGCGGATCGCCGACGTCGTCCACGAGGCCGGCCTGACCTGAGGGCCCCACCCCTGGCCAGGACGACCCCGAGGCCGACCCCGACCCCGCCTCAGCGCACGATCACCCGGATCCGACGCGAGCTCGGCTCGAGCACGTCCGATCCCCGGTGGGTGGCGACGACCTGGAGCTTGGTCTTCTTCGTGACCTTGCCGAGTCGCTTCTTCTTGAGCTTGGCCTTGGTCGCATACGTGCAGTCGGCGCTCAGCGACGCCTTCTTCTTCGCCACCGTGCGCTTGCCCTTCGTCACCACGATCTTGGCCTTGCCAGCGCAGGTGTCGGCGTCCGCGACGAAGTCACCCGTCAAGGCGCCCTTCAGCCTGAAGACGTACGGCGCCCGCCGGTCGCGCTTCGGCTTCGCCTTGAGCGTGTGCTTCGGCCGGACGGTGACCCCCGGCTCCGGGTCCGGGTCGGGCTCGGGCTCCGGGTCCGGGTCGGGCTCGACCACCGGCGCCACGGTCTGCACCAGCGCCCCGACCGGCACGTCGCCGAAGCTGGCCGGGGTCTCGTCGTCGCCGATCGCGACGACCGGGACGCCGTAGCCGAGCTTGCCGGCGTTGCCGTGGCCCCAGCAGCGCAGGGTGCCGCCGGCCAGGACCGCGCAGGCGTGGTTCTCGCCGCTGACGGTGAGGGCGGTGCCGCCCAGGTCGAGGTCACCCGCGTCGGCCGGGGTCTCGAAGCCGGGGGTCACCCCGCCGCCGATGTCGTCGGTCATCGCGTAGCCGGTGCGGCCGTAGAGACCCCAGCCCCAGCACCGGGTCCCGCCGGACTCGAGCACGGCGCAGGTGAAGGCGCCCGCCGCGGCGATCGCCGTGGCCGGTCCGCCGACGGGGACGTCGCCGACCTTCTCCGGGGTCTCGTACCCCTCCACCTGACCGTCGCCGACGTCGAGCAGATCGCCGTAGCCGAGTCGCCCGTTGTCGCCGTTGCCCCAGCACCGCACGCCGCCGCCGTCGAGGACGGCGCACGTGTGCGAGGTGCCCGCCGAGAGGGCCGTCACGGGCCCGCCGACGGCGACGTCCGGGGCGTTGCTGGCCAGGGTGATGCCGGCCTCGGAGCCGTAACCCAGGGCGCCGTACACCCCCTGGCCCCAGCAGCGCACCGCCCCGGTGACCAGAAGCGCGCAGGTGTGGTTGACGCCGGTGGCGACCCCGGTGGCCGCGGTGTCGAGGGGCACGTCGCCCACGTCGGCCGGGGTCTCGTCGTCCCCGATGGGCTCGAAGATGCCGTAGCCGAGCTTGCCGTAGTTGGGGGCTCCCCAGCAGCGGATCGCGCCGTCGTCGAGCACCACGCAGGTCTGGTCGTCGCTGACCGAGAGCGAGACCGCCGTACCGCCCAACGGCACGTCGCCGGCGTCGGCCGGCGTCTCCAGGCCGGGGGTGAGGCCGTCGCCGACGGTCTGGGTGTGGCCGTAGCCGAGCTGCCCGACCTCGTTGAGCCCCCAGCAGCGGACCGCGCCGGTGAGCATCAGGGCGCAGGTGTGGTCCTTGCCGGCGCCCACGGCGATGGCCGGACCGCCGAGGGGTACGTCGCCCGCGGCCGCGGCGGTCTCGGCGCCGAGGACGCTGCCGTCCCCGACCCGGGCGGTGTTGCCGTAGCCCAGGCGGCCGTCGTCACCGTTGCCCCAGCACCGCACGGCCTGCTCGACGGTGACCACGCACGAGTGGTTGTAGCCGGCGCTGACGGAGGCGGCCGCGACCGGTTCGTCGACGGACCGGGTGGGGCTGGCGGTCGCCGCGGGAGGACCCAGCAGACTGAGCACCCCCACGACGAGCACGAGCGGGAGCAACAGACGAGCCAGACGGGACATGAGCGGTTCCTCTCCACGCGAGGCCCGAGCGGCCACACGACCTCCCAGCCTGATCCTGGACCGGCCGCGGTGCCAGGAGGGCGAGCCACAGGGTTAGCGCCCCCGCTCCGCAGGTGTACGGCGACCTGCCGCGGCGTGGTCGGTCCCTGTCCAGCACCTCGGGGGATCCCTATGCTCGTGCGCGATGACTCTGACCTCGGGCGCAGCCGTGCTGGTGGAGCGTGAGGACGACCTCGCCTCCCTGATGGCCTCGCTGCGCGCGGCCGCCTCGGGTCAGGGCTCGTGCGTGCTGGTCGAGGGGCCCGCTGGCATCGGCAAGACGTCGCTGCTCGACGCCGCCATCGCTGCCGCCGAGACCGGGGCCACGGCCACCTCGAGCCTGCCGGCCGGTTCGCGGCTCCTGCTCTGCCGGCACCGCTGCACCACCGGCGAGGCGCACCAGCCCTTCGCGGCGGTGATCGGCCTGCTGGCGGAGGCCGTCTTCGCCCGCCCGGTCGACGACTTCCGCGGCGCGAGCGCGCTCGCCGTACCCCTCTTCCGCGACGGCGAGACCGGCCACCGCGGGGAGTTCCCGCTGCTGCACGGCCTGCACTGGCTGACGGTGAGCCTGAGCGAGGAGCGGCCGCTGGTGCTGGTGGTCGACGACGTGCAGTGGGCCGACCCGGCGTCCGTGCGGTTCCTGCGCTACCTCGCGGAGCGCGTCGCGGGCCACCGGATCCTGCTCCTCGTCGGTGCGCGGACCGGCGAGCCGGCGCACCCCGACCTCGTGGACTTCCTCGAGCGCCCGCAGGCCAGGCTCACCCTCGAGCCGCTCAGCGGCGACGGCGTGCGCGCGGTCACCGACGCGGTCACCGGGCAGTCCGGGCCGGGGGTCGAGGCACTGGCGGCGCAGGTCGCCGGGCGCAGCGGCGGCAACCCGTTCTTCGTCCACGAGCTGCTGCGCCACGTGACGCCCGGGCTGACCGGGGTCGACGCGACGCCGTCGTCGGTGGTCGAGGCGGTCCAGCGCCAGCTCGCGACGCTGCCCCCGCCGGCGGCCGACGTGGCGGTGGCCGTCGCGACGCTGGGGGAGGCCACCTCGGTCGGTGAGGTCGCCGCCCTGACCTGCAACGACGTCCGCACCACGGCCCTGGCGGTCGACGACCTGGTCGCCGCGGCGCTGCTCGACGACGTCGACCCGCGCCGTTTCCGGCACCCGTTGCTGCGCGACGCGGTGGCCAGCAGCGTCCCGGTCGGGCGGCGCCTCGACCTCGCGGCGGCCTCCGCGGAGCTGCTGGCT
This sequence comes from Nocardioides sp., assembly GCF_029937575.1. GTDB lineage: Bacteria > Actinomycetota > Actinomycetes > Propionibacteriales > Nocardioidaceae > Nocardioides. The sequence continues at coordinate 12,662 of NZ_JAPYPS010000074.1, read as the reverse complement.
CCGCGGCACCCGGTGCGCGCGGCCGAGCATCTCGTCGGCGCACCCGAGCTGGCGCCCCTGCGGGAGACGTGGGTCGTGCCGACGCTGCGCGACGCCGCCCGGGTGAGCACGGTGCGCGGCGGCGGCGAGCGCGCCGTCGCCTACCTGGAGCGGGCGTTGGCCGAGCCGCTCGACCCGCCCGCCGAGTGCGACGTACGGCGGATGCTGGGCGTCCTGCTCGACGACGCCAACGACGTCACCGCCCTGGAGCACCTGGCGCGCGCGTGGGAGCTGGCGCCGACGTCGCCGGAGGCCTCGACGCCGACGGTCGCGGCCGCCTACGCCGACGCGCTGTTCCACTTCGCGCTGCTCGAGGAGTCCGGGGCCGTGTGCCGCCAGGCCCAGGAGTCGCTGGGCCCCGACGAGTCGGAGCGGCGGCTGCTGCTCGAGGCGACCGCGCTCAACTCCGAGGCGATGATCGGGATCAACCGGGACCGACCGGCCCGGTTGCAGGGCCAGGTCGAGACGGCCGCTACGCCGGGGGAGCGTGCCGTGCTCACCCACGTCGCGTGGGACCGGGCCGCCCGCGGCGACCTCGACCACCGCGACGTCGCCGACCTCGCGCGCAGGGCCGGTGGCGGCGGGCTGCTGCTGGACGAGGTCGGGCCGGCCTCGCCGCTGTTCGTCTACGCCGGTACGGCGCTCGCCTGGGCCGGCGCCTACGAGGAGGTCGCGGCCTATGCGACGGCCGGTGTCGAGCGGGCGGTGGCGGCCGGCTCCCTGGTGGGCCTGGCCTACGCGACCGCGCTGCGGGCGGGCAACGCGGTCTACCGCGGCGAGATCGCGCAGGCCGAGACCGACGCGCAGCGCGTCCTCGAGGAGCTCGCCGACGCCGACCCGATGTGCTTCGCGATGTCGGTGGGCTGGCAGCTGGAGATCTGTATCGAGCGCGAGAGTCCCGAGGTGGGCAGGACCCTGGTCGAGACGTTCGGGCTGGACGGCGAGCTGCCCGACATCGGCACCATTGACACCCTGCTGCTCTCCCGGGCTCGGCTGTGGATCGAGGTCGGCGAGCTCGACCGGGCCCTGGTCGACCTGGCCGAGGTCGCCCGGCGCGGCCGGCGCTCGTCGTACCTCAACCCGATCGCCTCGCCCTGGCGCTCGATGACCGCCCAGGTCCACCTCCTGCAGGGGCGGGCCGACGACGAGTCCCTGACGCTGGTGGACGCCGAGCTCGCTCACGCCCGCGCGTACGGCGCCCCGCGCGCGATCGGCGTCGCGCTGCTGGCTCGCGCCCGACTGGTGACCGGACGAGCCGCCGAGCAGGCCGTCGAGCACCTGCGCGAGGCACTCGACGTGCTGGACGGCTCGGGCGCCGACCTCGTGCTCGCGGAGGTGATGATCGACCTCGGCGCCCGGACCGGCGCCGGCACCTACGCGCAGCGACGGCGGATCCTGCGCGACGCGATGGACCTGGCCCACCGGTGCGGCTCGTGGCGCGCGGTCTCGCGGGCGATGGAGGCGCTGCGGGAGACCGGCGCCCGGCCCCGGCGGCCGCGGGTCAAGGGCCTGCAGGCGCTGACCCCGCAGGAGCGCCGGGTCACCCAGCTCGCGGCCACCGGTCAGGCCAACCGCGATATCGCCGAGGCGCTCTTCCTGACCCGCCGTACCGTCGAGCTGCACCTCACCAACGCCTACCGCAAGCTCGGCATCGACGGCCGCGCCGAGCTGGCCGCGGCCCTCGCCGAGCGCTGACCCGGCCCCGCAACCACCCCCGGAGGCTGAGCAGGCGAGCCCCTGGGCGAGCCGTCGACGAAGCCCCGTGACCCGATCGCCCACCTCCGGAGGCTGAGCAGGCGAGCCCCTGAGCGAGCCGTCGACGAAGCCCCGTGACCCGATCGGCCGCCTCCGGAGGCTGAGCAGGCGAGCCCCTGGGCGAGCCGTCGACGAAGCCCCGTGACCCGATCGCCCACCTCCGGAGGCTGAGCAGGCGAGCCCCTGGGCGAGCCGTCGACGAAGCCCCCGAGCCCGCGTCAGGCCTTCTCCTGCGCCCCCGCCCGCGCCGGGTTGTCCTGCTCGGCCTTCTTCGGGTCCTTCTCGTCCTGCTTGGCGCGCACGCCCTCCTCGACGCGGCGACCGAGGTCGGCGTCGACGTTGGACCAGTAGGTGAAGGCGCGGGCCAGGACCGGCTCGCTGACGCCGTTGAGGAGGTGGCCGACGATGTTGTCGACCAGACGGCCGCGTGCGTCGTCGTCCATCACCTCGCGCACCAGGGTGCCGGCCTGGCCCCAGTCGTCGTCCTCGGCGTGGTCGACGTAGGAGGCGCGCACCATGTCGCCGTCGGACTCCCAGCCGGCGACCTCGCCGTACTTCGCCGTGTCGGCAGCGGGGCCGCCGTACGAGTTGGGGGCGTAGACCGGGTCGGAGACGTTCTGCACCCGCATCGCGCCGTCCTTGCTGTAGCTGTGCACGGGGCACTGCGGGGAGTTGACGGGGATCTGGGTGTAGTTGACGCCGAGCCGCGCCCGGTGGGCGTCGGCGTAGGAGAAGAGCCGCGCCAGCAGCATCCGGTCGGGGCTCGGGCCGATGCCGGGCACCAGGTTGTTGGGCTGGAAGGCGGCCTGCTCGATCTCGGTGTGGAAGTCGGTCGGGTTGCGGTCGAGCGTCAGCGTGCCGACGTCGATCAGCGGGTAGTCGCCGTGCGGCCAGACCTTGGTGAGGTCGAACGGGTTGAACCGGTAGTCCTTCGCGTCCTCGAACGGCATCACCTGCACCTTGAGGCTCCAGGTGGGGAACTCCCCGTCGCGGATGTGCTCGAAGAGGTCGCGGCGGTGGTAGTCGGTGTCCATCGCGGCCATCTGGTCGCCCTCGTCCTGGGTGAAGCTCTCGATGCCCTGGTCGGTCTTGAAGTGGTACTTGACCCAGAACTTCTCACCCGCGGCGTTGACCCACATGTAGGTGTGGGAGGAGTAGCCGTTCATGTGACGCCACGAGCGGGGGAGCCCGCGGTCACCCATCAGCCAGGTGACCTGGTGGGCCGACTCCGGCGAGAGCGTCCAGAAGTCCCACTGCATGTCGTGGTCGCGCAGGCCGTTGTCGGCGCGACGCTTCTGGGAGCGGATGAAGTGCTGGAACTTCATCGGGTCCTTGACGAAGAAGACCGGCGTGTTGTTGCCGACCATGTCGTAGTTGCCCTCGGTGGTGTACATCTTCAGCGAGAAGCCGCGCGGGTCGCGCCACGTGTCCGGGCTGCCCCGCTCCCCGGCCACGGTCGAGAAGCGGATGAGGGTGTCGGTCCTGGTGCCGGGCTGGAAGACCGCGGCCTTCGTGTAGGCGCTGACGTCGCCGGTCACCTCGAAGTGGCCGAACGCGCCGCCGCCCTTGGCGTGCGGCTGCCGCTCCGGGATCCGCTCCCGGTTGAACTGCGCCATCTGCTCGATCAGGTAGTGGTCCTGCAGCAGGATCGGCCCGCCGGGACCGACGGTGAGCGAGTGCTCATCGCTCTCGACCGGGATCCCGGCATCGGTGGTGGTCGGCTTCGGGTCAGTCATGCAGAAGGCTCCTCGGTTCGTGGGGACAAGTCCACTGTCGAACATGGCACCCTCAGCCCCCACCGTTGGTCACCTGCACGGGTGACCACCGACCCGCAACGACAGACCGGAGGCTGAGCAGCCGAGCCCCTGGGCGAGGCGTCGACGAAGCCCCCGCAACCCAACCACCAACCGCCTCCCTCTGGCACCATCCATCCATGCCCGTAGCCCCCGAGGCCCTCCTCATCACCGTCGCCCCCACCGGGGCCGAGACGACGAAGGCCGACTGCCCCCAGCTCCCCACCACCCTGACCGAGCTGGTCCGAGCGACGCAGGAGAGCGAGCAGGCGGGCGCGGCGATGGTCCACGTCCACATCCGCGACGACGACCACCGACCCTCGCTGGACCCGGTGCGCCTGAAGGACACCGTCGACGCGCTGCACGAGAGCACCGACCTGATCGTCCAGCTCTCCACCGGCGGCTCGGTCCACGACCTCCTCGACGCCCGACTGAAGGTCCTCGACGCGGCCCCCGACTCGTGCAGCCTCACGATGGGCACCACCAACTTCGGCGACGACGTCTTCAGCAACCCGTGGCCGTTCATCTGCGACCTCTACCAGCTCAGCCAGGAGCGCGAGGTCGTCCCGGAGTTCGAGCTCTTCGACCTCGGCCACGTCGCGGCGCTGGCCCGCCTGATCACCCGCTACGGCCCGCCGTACGGCGGCAAGGTGCACGTCGACTTCGTGATGGGCGTCCCCGGCGGGATGCCCGGCACCACCGACGCCCTCGTGGCCGGCGTCGCCGCCCTCCCACCCGAGGTCACCTCGTGGAGCGCGACCGGCATCGGCCGCTCGACGCTCGCCGTCGGCCTGGCCGCGCTGAGCAAGGGCGGCCACCTGCGCGTCGGCATGGAGGATGTCCTCACCCTGAGCCGCGGCGTCCCCGTCGACTCCAACGCCCAGCTCGTCGAGCGCGCCGTCGCGATGGGGGAGCTGGCGCAGCGCCGCCCGATGACGCCGACCGAGGCGCGTGAGCTGCTCGGGTGCCGCTGAGTGTGGCTCACACGTCGTCCGCGCATAGGGTTCCCGTGTGAGCGACTTCTTCTCGTTCCGGAACTCCGGGCTGATGGTGCTGGCCGTCATCGTGGCCGGCATCTGCTGGGTCGCGCTGCAGACTCCGTCCCCGCCGCTCTCGGGCGGTACGGCGTTCGACCCGGCGCCGGACCCGTTCGGCGACCCGACCCCCACCGCCACGGACCCGGCCGAGCCCGCCGAGCCGTCCGACGAGGCGACGTTCGTGGTGCTCGGCGACTCCTTCGCCAACACCGCTGCGGGGACCACCGGCGACGCCTGGCCTGCCCTGATCGCTGCTGAGCTCGGCGCCAACGTCGAGCTCAGCGCACCTGCCGGATCCGGCTACGTCGCCTCTGGCGAGGGCGACCCGATGAAGAAGCGGGTGCCTCGCGTGCTGGAGCGGTTCCCCGACGTCGACCTCTGGGTGATGGCGGCCGGCTACGACGACATCGCCGCCAACACCCCGCGGGCCAAGATCGCGGCCGGTGCCGAGAAGGCCCTCACCACTCTTGCGGCCGGCACCGACGCGCCCATCGTGATGGTCTCGCCGTTCGCCCCCGGGGCGCCGTCGCCGACGGCGATCACGGTGGGCGGCGTCCTGCAGGGGACCTGCGAGACCTCCACCCAGTGCCAGTACGTCGACGCAACGGCGTGGCTCGACAAGCCGGGCGCTGTCGACGGCGCCGGCCTCCCGACGGAGAAGGGTCAGAAGATCCTGCGCAAGAAGTTCCTCAAGGCGCTGCCTGCGGTGTGACGTGCGTCGGGAGGGATCTGCGCTTATCCGGTCGACTGCCGTGCGCTACGGCAGGACGATGAGGCGACCCTTGGCACGTATCGCTGCGACGTGTGCGGCCTGCTCGGTCGGCTGTCGGCCCGCGACGGGTCGACCGTGAGGGTCCTGCGATCGTGCCAGCGTCGCCGCTCACACTGTCGCGACGACGACCACGCGAGGACTGGCACACTCGAAGGTGGTCGTGTGTGGTGCTCGCTGTTCAGCTGGGTGTAGAGATCATGGTGTGCGCGATAGACTTCGAGAATGAGCCGTGACCAGCAGCGCGTAGAGCCGTGCTCGGTTGTCGAGCGAGCGGATGTTCACGAGGCCCGTGATGAAGATGTCCGAGCGGCCGTAAGCCGCATCATCGAGCGGGATCGGGAATTACTTGAGCGCCTCGCTCGATGACCAACCGTCTCACGGTTCCGCAAGTCATTGCGATGAACGAGGTTCTGTGCATCCAAAGCGGTGAGCCGGCCGCTCTCCTGGATCGAGGTGGGCTTGAGGCCGCGATCGAACGGCCTTGGAGCGGGTTCGGCGACACGGAGTTGTTTCCGAGCCTGTACGAGAAGGCTGCAGCGCTGCTGCACGCGATCGCGTCTCGACAGGTCTTCGAGAACGGGAACAAGCGGACCGCGTGGGTGGCGGCAACGACCTTCCTTGAGGTTAACGGCTTGACATCGGTCACACGCACCCATCACAGACGAACATGTTCGTGCGCGCGACCGGCCTGGACCACACCCTGACCATTGCCGAGATTGCCGAGTGGCTTCAGGTCGCACACCAGTACGTGCATACCGCGAACTGGTCCCCGCTCCAGACGTCCGAGATCCCAGCGCTAGTAGCCGAGACAAACCGCCTTGTCGCCGCCGTCGTGGTGGCTTCGGTACGACAGACCGGGGAGAGTTCGGGTTCGGACGCCCACGCGCAGGCGACAGGTGACCTGCAAGATCTGATCAGCGCTCTGCTGACGAGCGACAACGTCACTGCGCACAACGCCTTACTTGCGGCCTCACGCGTCTATGCGGCCCTCATCCGAGAATTGTGCGTCAAGCTCGGGATCGAGCCAGTGGACCTGACTCAGCGATTCCTGCTGAATCTGCACAAAGCCGAGGAATAGCGGCAGGCGGCTGACGCCGGAGCGGATCCTGAAGGGGACAACCCGTCAGAAGCACCCGTGACCCAGCCTCGCCACTTCAATTCCTCTACCCGGGCCCGACAGAGTTCCGGGCCGTACTCGACGCCGCCGCTGCCCGGCTTGGTCACCACCGCCGTCCGCGACTCCGAGCGCTTCGTCATCGTCCCCGCCGAGCAGCTGCGCGCGGAGCTCACCCGGTTGCTTCCCTCCCGTGCCGAGGTCCTGGCCGAGGGCGGCGGTTGGGCGGTGATCATTCCCGGTCTGCCCGTGCGCGGCGACGGCGAGAGCTTCGACTCCGCACTCGATGATGCGATCCAGGCCCTGCGCGAGTACGCCGAGGACTGGAACGAGCGACTGCGCCTGGCGCCCAACCACGCCCGACACCGCGCAGTCGTCGAACTGGTGGAACTCTCGCCCGACGCTCAGGTCCGCGACTGGCTGCTCGGCGGCGCCATCACCGTGAGCGCAAACGCGGGTGTCCAAGACGGCCCAGGACGCCTCCAGACCGCGTGAACGCCGGCACCCGGGTCCCATGAACGAGCACTGGACCACGCCGCAGTCGTAGCAGCTCCCGCACGTGCGCTGTCGAGGCAGAGTGCGCACCTGCGCTCCCCTCAATACACCAGCGTCTGCACGCCGTCCTGCAGCACGAGCTCAGCGAAGACCGCGGCCCCCGCGATCCGCGCACCCTCGACCAGGTCGACCTCGGTCAACGAGCGTCGCGCAGCACACTGTGAGCACACGGTGACCTCGCCGGCGGCCAGGACCGAGCCCAGCAGGTCCACCACACCGACGGCATGCTCCAACCCGAGATCCGGCTGCCGATCCCGTACGGCGAACCACACCGCCTCGCCCGTCAGCCACAACGACACCGGAGCTCCGAGCGCCACGGCGGAGGCGGCCACGGTCAGCCCCTGGTTGGCCCGCTCTGCGGACTCGGCTCCGCAGGTCAGCTTGACGGCGAGGGTGCGGGACATGCGCTGAGCCTACGGGGGGTTTCGAGGCTCGTCGCTGGCGCTCCTCGCACCTCAACCACCGAGGCCCCGCCCGCGCCTGACCACTAGGGTGGACCCCGTGTTTCACATCCCCGAGAACCTCCACCCCAACTGCGGCCCCGTCGCCTGGCTCCTGGGCACCTGGGCCGGCAACGGCCATGGTGACTACCCGACGATCGAGCCCTACCAGTACGGCCAGGAGCTCGTCTTCCAGCAGGACGGGCGCCCGTTCCTGCACTACTTCGCTCGGTCGTGGGTCATCGACGAGGCAGGCGAGAAGGTCCGCGATGCCGCGCAGGAGACCGGCTTCCTGAGGTGCCTCGAGGACGGCAAGCTCGAGCTGGTGCTCGCGCACAACACCGGCTTCTCCGAGATCTGGTACGGCGTCGCCGAGGGCGGCAAGGTCGAGCTGCACACCGCCGGTGTCGGCTTCACCGAGACCGCCAAGGAGGTCACAGCCGGGCACCGGCTCTACGGCAACGTCGAGGGCGACCTGCTCTACGCCTACGACATGGAGGCGATGGGCCAGGAGCTCCAACCCCACCTGTGGGCGCGCCTGCAGCGCCAGGGCTGACCCACATCGACCCCATGACCCACGACCACGAGCAGACCGAGTCCGACTGGCGCGACGAGCTCCGCTCCCGCGGTTTCCGGCTCACGCCCCAGCGCGAGCTCATCCTCACCGCCGTCCAGGACCTGGGCCACGCCACCCCGGACCAGGTCCACGCCCACGTGCGCACGTCGTCATCGGCGGTCAACCTGTCGACGGTCTACCGCACCCTGGAAGTGCTGGAGGAGGTCGGGCTGATCCGGCACGCCCACCTCAGTGACCGGGCCCCGACGTACCACTCCGTGCACGGGCACGAGCACTTCCACCTGGTCTGTCGGAATTGCAAGCGCGTCACGTCCGTTGAGACCGGTGTGCTGGGTTCGTTGCGCGCCACGTTGGCCGCCGAGCACGGTTTCGAGATCGACGAAGGGCACCTCACGGTGTTCGGGACCTGTCAGGGAGGATGTGCACCATGACCGACAGCCCCTTGCTCACGCTCCCCGGAGCGGTGGCCGGCAACGGCATCGACGCACCGGTGGCCGCGCACTACGGATCGTTCAACACCGAGCAGCGCGCCCTGGAAGCGGGGGAGGGCTTCGTCGACCTGTCGCACCACGACGTGTTCCGGATCGCCGGGCCCGACCGCCTCACCTGGCTGCACTCGCTGACCACGCAGTACTTCCTCGACCTCGCCCCCGACGTGGCGACCCAGGGCCTGATCCTCAGCCCCAACGGCCACGTCGAGCACGAGTTCCGCGGGACCGACGACGGCGAGGCCTTCACCGCCTGGACCGAGCCCGGCGCGTCGGCCGCGTTGGTCGAGTTCCTCGAGCGGATGAAGTTCATGACCCGCGTCGACATCACCGACGAGACCGCGGCGCAGGCCCTCACGTGGCGTCCCGCCACCGGCTACCGGCTGGTCCCGCGCGACCAGCTGACCACGTACGCCGAGGCTGCCGGGCCGGCTGCCGGCCTGTGGGCCTTCGAGGCCCTGCGGATCGCGCGCGGCGAGGCGCGCTTCGGCATCGACACCGACCACCGCTCCATCCCCAACGAGATGGGCTGGATCGGGCCCGCGGTGCACCTCGACAAGGGCTGCTACCGAGGCCAGGAGACCGTCGCGCGTGTCCACACGCTGGGGCGTCCGCCGCGACGCCTGACGCTGCTCCACCTCGACGGCTCCGAGAACCGACTCCCCGAGGTCGGCGCCGACGTGGTCCTCGGAGGCGGGGGAGAGAAGGTCGTCGGCTACGTCGGCTCCTCGGCCCGCCACCACGAGCTCGGCCCGATCGCCCTGGCCGTGCTCAAGCGCAACACCCCGGTAGACGCACCGCTGCTCACGGACGGCATCGACGCCGCCCAGGAGATCGTGGTCGACCCCGAGGTGGGGCTCCACGTGCGCCCCCTTCGCTGACCCCGCGTGGATCCGGCCTGGCGCCGGCGGCTCGCCGCCGCGGTGACCGCGGTCTGCCTGACCTACCTGGTCGGGAGCCTGCTCTTCGACCAGCGCCAGGGGGAGGGCCCGGTCATCCTGGTGCTGACCGCCACGCACGGAGTGCACAGCGGCGACGTCCCGGTCGTGCTCGCCTGGCTCGTCGGCGTCGGATGTTGCGCCTGGATCGCCTTGAAAGACTGACCGCCGTGCCCGTGCCGCATCGATGTCACGAGACCGTCGACCAGCGGTAACCGGATTGCGCCATGCTGAGCGCATGGGATGGAGGAAGCGCACCTGGAGGCGGGTCCGGTGCAAGTGGAAGTACGGAGTGGCATGCCCGCACATGCCGCCCCACCGCTAGCCCGACTCGGAGGCTGAGCAGCGAGCGCCAGCGAGCGTCGACGAAGCCCCGTGAGCGGGACA
>NZ_JAPYPS010000074.1:1311-2667 GCF_029937575.1 Nocardioides sp. | reverse complement strand
AGCGCCAGCGAGCGTCGACGAAGCCCCGTGAGCGGGACAACCACCGCACCAACGGAGGCTGAGCAGCGAGCGCCAGCGAGCGTCGACGAAGCCCCGTGAGCGGGACAACCACCGCACCAACGGTGGTTGAGGTACGAGCGCAAGCGAGCCTCGAGACCTCGTGAGCCGACCGGGAGGGTCAGCCCACAGGCTTCGAGGCTCGCTTCATGCTTGAGGCGTGCGAGGGCAGGTCAGACCCGCTGCGACTCCCGGTCGGTCAACCGAGCCGCGTCGGCCGCCGAGTCCTTCTCCTTGGCCGGCAGCACGAACCGGTAGCCGACGTTGCGCACGGTGCCGATGAGCGTCTCGTTCTCCGGGCCGAGCTTGGCGCGCAGGCGACGCACGTGCACGTCGACCGTGCGGGTGCCGCCGAAGTAGTCGTAGCCCCAGACCTCCTGCAGCAGCTGCTGGCGGCTGAAGACCCGGCCCGGGTGCTGGGCCAGGAACTTCAACAGCTCGAACTCCTTGAAGGTCAGGTCGAGCGGACGCCCGTGGATCTTGGCGGTGTAGGTCGCCTCGTCGACCACGACCTCGCCGGAGCGGATGACGTGGGCCTCGGGGTCGGCGGCGTCGCGGGCGGCACCGAGCCGACCGATCGAGAGCTTGATGCGGGCCTCGAGCTCGGCGGGACCGCACGTGTGCAACACGACGTCGTCCATGCCCCAGTCGTGGCTGACCACGGACAGACCACCCTCGGTGACGATGAGCAGGACGGGCACGTCGGTGCCGGTGGTGCGGATCAGGCGGCAGAGGTCGCGAGCGCCGGCGAGGTCCTGGCGCCCGTCGACCAGCAGCAGGTCGGAGTCGGGGGCCTCCAGCAGGGCGCTGCCCTCGGCAGGCAGGATCTTGACCTGGTGACCCAGCAGGGACAGTCCGGGCAGCACCTCGGCGGACGGCTGCAGGGCGCTGGTCAGAAGCAGAAGCGTGCTCATATGCGGTGGTCTCCTCCCACAGGGGTGAGACCGAAACACGACAGTGGGCTCCGGCCAGTTGATCTGCAGGGAAGAATACCGAAACGTGGAGGACACAGGGAGTGAATGTTCATGGTTGAGACTCAAATCATCTCGATTCGTTATTGGGCGTCTGCTCGTTCGGCCGCCGGCACCGACGCGGAGATCCTCGACGTCGACGCCCCGATCACGCTGAGCGAGGTGCTGGCCCGTCTCGACGCGGCCCACCCCGACGGCCGGCTCCGCACCGTCCTCGACGCCTGCTCCGTCCTCCTCGGCGACCGCCCGGTCTCCTCCGAGGACCCCGACGACGTCCTGGTCCCACCCGGCTCCACCCTCGAGTTCCTCCCACCCTTCGCCGGCGGCT
>NZ_JAPYPS010000074.1:0-1211 GCF_029937575.1 Nocardioides sp. | reverse complement strand
GTCCTGGTCCCACCCGGCTCCACCCTCGAGTTCCTCCCACCCTTCGCCGGCGGCTGAGTCCCAACTCGTTACCGGGTGAGACCCGTGGAGACTCCAGCGCCCCGCGCCGGAAACACATTGGTAAAGAGCGGCACTTAACTTCGCAGAGCCCCGCCAACGTGACGGAGCGCTACCCCCTTCTGCGATCGACTCCCCCGGGGCGCGACCCCGCGAGAGTCGACGTTGCTGACCCCAGGAGTACGTCAACGTGCACACCACACTCTCCCGGAGACTCGGGGCCGGCCTCAGCGCCGTCCTCGTCTCCGCGACGCTGGCCGGGTTCTCCGGCCCCGCGTCGGCCGCCCTTCCCGACCCCGAGCTGGCCTCGGGTGAGGACTTCACCGTCGAGCGCACTGCCGGCGGGTACCTGGTCACCGTCGAGCTCGACGATGCGCTGCCGATCAAGTCGGATGCCCCCACGATCGTGGTCGACGGGGTGACCGTCGGCATCGCCACCGAGTCGGCCGACGGCCGCTCCCTGAGCGTCTTCACCACCGACCCGAGCGTCGCCTCGGCCGATGACGTCGAGGCCGGGTGGTCGGCCGAGTCCGACCCCGCCACCAGCCCGGGCGCCCCCGGGGCCGACGACGCCGTCGCCGTACCCGACGTGCAGGCGGCCCCGTCCCTGGACGTCGACCCCACCGAGCACGGGGACTTCGACTGGACCGAGTCGATCTACTACTTCGGCGACCAGGCCATCGACCTGGCCGCCATCGGTGGAGTGCGCGGTGAGGTCGAGGGCAAGGTCTACCTCCCCACGACCGGCGGCGCCCGTCCCACCGTGGTGCTGCTGCACGGTCGTCACTCCTCCTGCTACGGCACCGGTCCGAGCAACCCACTGCGGTGGCCGTGCCCGATCGAGCCGGGCAACACCGACCGCAAGTCCATCCCGAGCTATGCCGGCTACGACGGCACCGCCCGCGCGCTGGCGAGCAACGGCTACGCCGTCGTGTCGATCTCGGCCAACGCCGTCAACTCCAACGACAACCAGCTCGCCGCCGACCAGGGTGCCCAGGCCCGCGGACAGCTCCTCCTGGACACGCTGACGATGCTCGACAAGGCGACCAAGGGTGAGTCGGTGTCGTTCTACGACGCCTGGCTCGACCGCACGGTCACCCTCGACCAGGCCTTCCTCGACGGTGCCGCCTCCTACGCCGTCCGCGGCCCCGAGG
>NZ_JAPYPS010000129.1 GCF_029937575.1 Nocardioides sp. | reverse complement strand
CGACGCTCACTCACCGCCTACGACCACTGACACCCCTTGGAATTTGTCATCTAGTGTGCCTCCACGTGCCGACCGGCGTCGACGGCCGAACTCATCGCTCGGCGGCGGACGATCTCAACTTTCCGAGCAGCGACGGCCGAGGCGCAGGTGTGACGCCGGTCTCGCCCGGTAGGTTCGCCGGGTGAGAGTCGTGGTGCCCCGGGAGACCCGAGAGGGCGAGACCCGCGTCGCGCTGGTGCCCGAGCTGGTGGCGCGTCTGGTCGCGCTCGGTCACGAGGTCGTCGTGGAGCCCGGCGCCGGGCGCGGAGCCCAGGTCGCCGACGAGGAGTACGCCGATGCCGGCGCCGCCCTCGACCCCGACCCGCTTCCCGCGGCCGACCTGGTCGTGTCGGTCCAGCCGCTCGAGCCCGGCGCCGTACGACGCCTGCGCGCGGGCGCGACCACGGTGTCCTTCCTGCCCGTGGGTGCCGACTCGCCGTACCTCGGCATGGTGGCCGACCTGCGCGACGTCGGTGCGACGAGCTTCGCCATGGAGCTGGTGCCGCGGATCTCGCGGGCGCAGTCGATGGACGCGCTCTCGTCGCAGTCGCTGGTCAGCGGCTACCGCTGCGCGATCGTCGCGGCCGGTCTGCTGCGGCGCTTCTTCCCGCTCAACATGACCGCTGCCGGCACCGTGCCGCCCGCCGAGGTGGTCGTGCTCGGCGCGGGTGTCGCCGGGCTGCAGGCGATCGCGACGGCGAAGCGGCTCGGGGCGGTGGTGCGCGCCTACGACGTGCGGCCCTCCTCGGCCGAGGAGATCGCCTCGATGGGCGCCAAGCCGATCGACCTCGACCTGGAGGCCCTCGACGGTGCCGGCGGGTACGCCCGCGAGATGACCGAGGCCCGGGCGCTGCGCCAGCGCGAGCTGCTCGCGCCGTACGTCGCCGCTGCGGACGCCCTGATCACGACCGCCGCGGTGCCGGGTCGCCGCGCGCCGCTGCTGGTCACCGCCGAGATGGTCGCCGCGATGAAGGCCGGCTCGGTCGTGGTCGACCTGGCTGCCGAGTCCGGCGGCAACGTCGAGGGAGCCCTGCCCGGCGAGGTGGTCCGGGTAGGCGGCGCCCAGGTGTGGGGCGGCGCCAACGTGCCCGCCCAGATGCCCGGACCCGCCTCACGGCTCTACGCCCAGAACGTCGTCAGCCTGATCGACCTGCTCACCCATGAGTCCGCGCTGCACCTCGACTTCGACGACGAGATCGTCGGCGCCGCCTGCGTCACGCACGGCGGCGAGGTGCGTCACGAGCCGACTCGTGCGGCCCTGGAGGTCGGACCGTGAGAAGGAGCGAGCAGAGGATGGTGCACCCGTGAGCAACGACATCACCTGGCTGACCTTCTTCGTGCTGAGCGTCTTCGTGGGGATCGAGGTCATCTCCAAGGTCTCCTCGACCCTGCACACGCCGCTGATGTCGGGGGCCAACGCGATCCACGGGGTGATCCTGCTCGGCGCGGTTCTGGTCGCGGGGGAGGCGGACGGGTTCGCGCTCGTCGTCGCCCTGACCGCGATCGTGCTGGCCGCGGTCAACATGGTCGGGGGCTTCCTGGTGACCGACCGGATGCTGCAGATGTTCACCCGCAAGCCGGCCGCGCGCAAGGAGGCCGAGCACTGATGGAGAGCCTCACGATCCCCACGTGGGCCCAGCTGGTCTTCCTGCTCTGCGCCGTCGGCTTCATCCTCGCGCTCAAGGGGCTGTCCGGCCCGAGGACGGCCCGGGTCGGCAACCTCGTCGGCGCCGGTGCCGCGACCGTCGCCTGCGCGCTGCCCTTCTTCTACGCAGACCTCGACCACGTGGTGCTGATCCTGGTCGCCATCGCGATCGGTACGGCGATCGGCGTCATCGGTGCGCAACGGGTGCAGATGACCCAGATGCCCCAGCTGGTGGCGCTCTTCAACGGCGTCGGCGGAGGGGCGGCAGCGCTCGTCGCGCTGCTCGAGCTGCGCCGGCTCGCAGAGCTCGACGAGCTCGGCGCCGACATCCCCGTCGCCTACCTGGTGGCCACCGGCTTCACGATCCTGGTCGGCTCGGTCTCCTTCTCCGGCTCGGCGGTGACCTTCGCCAAGCTGCAGGAGCTGATGACCTCGCGTCCGGTCGTCTTCCCCGGGCTCCCGATCGCCTTCGGCGGAGCCTTCGTGGCGGCGCTGGTGGTGGCCGGACTGATCGTCGGGCAGCCGGCCGTCTGGGCGGGCATCGTCCTGGGACTGCTGGGTCTCGCCGTGGGCGTGCTGCTGGTGCTGCCCGTCGGCGGCGCCGACGTACCGATCGTCATCTCGTTGCTCAACGCCTTCACCGGCCTGACCGTGGCGGCCGGCGGCTACGTCCTGCAGAACACCGTGCTCCTGGTGGCCGGCACCCTGGTGGGGGCGTCCGGCACGTTCCTCACGTTGCTGATGGCCGGGGCGATGGGGCGCTCGGTGCCCAACATCCTCTTCGGCGCCCTCAAGGGCGGCTCCACCCTCGGCGCGGGCGAGGCCTCCGACCGGCCGGTGCGCAGCGCGGGGCCGAGCGACGTCGCGATCCTGCTCGCCTACGCCGAGAGAGTGATCGTCGTCCCCGGCTACGGGCTCGCGGTCGCCCAGGCCCAGCACACCCTCCGCGAGCTCGTCGACCTCCTCGCCGAGCGCGGCACGAAGGTCGACTACGCCATCCACCCCGTGGCCGGTCGCATGCCCGGCCACATGAACGTCCTGCTGGCCGAGGCCCAGGTGCCCTACGAGCAGCTCGTCGAGATGGACGACATCAACGCCGAGTTCAAGCAGACCGACGTGGTGCTGGTCGTGGGAGCCAACGACGTGGTCAACCCCGCAGCCCGGACGACGCCGTCCGCGCCGATCTACGGGATGCCCATCCTCGACGTCGACCAGGCGCGTCAGGTGGTCTTCATGAAGCGCTCGATGCGCCCGGGCTTCGCCGGCATCGAGAACGAGCTGCTCTTCGACCCGCGCACCACGCTGCTCTTCGGCGACGCCAAGGACTCGATGGGCAAGCTGCTCGCCGCGGTCAAGGCGCTCTGAGCGGCTGTGTCGAAACGGCACAATTGTGGAGTTCTGGAAGGGTTCTGCCGCGAAGACGTGCCACAACTCCACAATTGTGCGCCGTGAGCACCCCCACCCGCCCCACC
>NZ_JAPYPS010000073.1 GCF_029937575.1 Nocardioides sp. | reverse complement strand
GGCTAGTGGGCAGGGCTGGCGTCGAGAGTGGGGCCGGGGCGCCGGTCCAGCTCGCGCCACCGCGGGTCGATCGCGGGCAGCATCGTCACCGCCAGGTAGGCGACGCCGACGACGATCATGGCCGGCGACAGGTCGATCGCGTCGACCAGGACGCCCCCGAGCAGCCCGCCGAGCGGCATCAGCGACCAGCACATCGCCGTGCTCAGCGAGGTGACCCGGCCCATCAGTGGTGACGGGATGCGCTCGTAGATGACCGCGCCGAGGATCGGGTTGATGAACCCGGAGGCGAACCCACCGATCGCGAAGACCGCGAGCACGCCGGCCAGTGGCGTGTCGAAGGCCAGCACCAGGAAGCGCGGCAGGCTGGTGAGCACGAAGGCGCCCAGGTAGATCCGGTAGCGGGGAAGTCGCTCGCCCCACGTGGCAGCGCACAACGCCCCGAGGGCGGACATGCCGCTGAAGAGACCGAACAGCAGCCCCAGGGCCGCCGCCCCGCGCCCCGGCTCCAGCGACCAGACGGGCATCAGGACCGAGGCCCACGCGGCGTCGAGCAGGTTGGTCAGCGACACCATCACGGTGATGCCGAGCAGGACCCGGTCGCCGCGCAGGAACGCCCAGCCCTGCCGCAGCTGGTCGGCGTACGACGTGTCGCCCTCCCCGCCGCCCGCGCCGTCACCCGCCTCGTCGCCCGGCTGGTCCTTCTCGGCGGCGAGCCTCGCGGTCGCCCACGCCAGCACCAGCGCCGAGACCCCGAAGCTGGCGGCGTCGATGAGCAGCGCGTCGTCCGGCCCGACGGCGGCGATCAGGAGTCCGCCGAGGCCCGCGCCGAGCAGGGAGGCGGTGCGCTCCACCGTCGCGCTGAGGCCGGTCACCCGCTCGGTGGACACCCCGGCCACGCCGACCAGGGTGGGCACGAGGGAGTGCTTGGCCGCGTCGCCGGGTCCGCGCAGCGCGCCCGCCGCGGCCACCAGGGCCAGGAACCCGCCGAAGGAGAGCAGCCCGGCGTCGTGCAGCAGCGGGATCGAGGCCACCACGACCAGGGAGGCGAGGTCGCAGGTGATCGAGATGCGGCGAGCGCCCAGCCGGTCGATCAGCGGACCGCCGAGGACCTTGAAGAGCACCAGCGGGAGCATCTCCGCGAGGGCGGCCAGACCGGTCCGGGTGGCGCTGCCGGTCGAGTCGAGCACGAAGAGCGGGATCGCGATCATCGAGACCCGGGTGCCGGTGACCGACACGGCGTCGGCGGTCAGCCACCCGTAGAGCGCGCGCCGCCCGCCGGTCGTCACGGTGACTCGTCCCCGCCCGCGTCCCCGGGGACGTCGTCTCCCGCCACCTGGCCGGGCCGCACGTAGCCGCTGACCTGGAACACGACGTGGCGGGCCTCGGGGTCGTCCTCGTCCTCCACGCTCGACAACAGCTCGTCGAGCTGGTCGAAGAGCCGGGTCGCGGTGGCCGGGGTCAGCCGCGGGTGCCAGTCGCTCAGCGTCCCGACGTCGCGCCACGAGGGCGGCAGCAGCGGGCGCTCCTCCATCGCCCGCTGCAGCCACTCGGTGTAGACGGTCGCCACGGTCTGCAGGTAGGCGTCGGTCTTCTGCCAGCCCTCGTCGTCGTCGGGTGCCGGGCTGGCCGTGCGCGTGGAGGAGTGGGCGGCCTTCCACCAGCGCTCGCGCCGGTTGCCCTGGGACTCGTCGTCCTCGATGAACCCGTGGCTCGCGAGCTGGCGCAGGTGGTACGACGTGGCGCCGGTGTTGAGTCCCAGCCGGGTCGCCAGGGCGGTCGCCGTGGCGGGGCCGTCGATCCGGAGCATGCCGAGCATGCGCAGACGCACCGGGTGCGCCAGGGCGCGCAGCTGGTGGGGACTCGGGGTGGCGGTGCGGGCGTCGTCCATCGGCCCAGCCTAGATTGCAAAGAACCATTTGCAAATGGATCTCTGCAATCCGACCGGTGAGACGGCACCGTGGTCGGGCGGGACCGCGTTACCGCTCGGCAACCCAAGGGAGGCAGGGTAGGGACATGTCGACCAAGGTCTCGCTCGAGCACCGCACCACCTACCACTTCGCTGAGCCCGTCAACGTCGCCCCGCACGTCGTACGACTGCGGCCGGCGCCGCACACCCGGACCCCGATCGAGGCCTACTCCCTCGACGTCTCCCCGAAGAGCCACTTCCTCAACTGGCAGCAGGACCCGTTCGGCAACTGGATGGCGCGCCTGGTCTTCCCGGAGAAGGTGAAGACCCTCGACATCACCGTCGGCCTGGTCGCCGACCTGATGGTGATCAACCCCTTCGACTTCTTCGTCGAGGAGTACGCCGAGTCGATGCCGTTCGTCTACGAGAACAGCCTGCACGCGGACCTGTTCCCCTACCTGCGCTCGGTCGAGGACGCCTCGGTCGCCGACCAGTTCCGCCAGGGCCTGCCGCAGCCGCACGAAGGGCCGGACGGCACCACCCGCACCATCGACTTCCTCGCCTCGCTCAACGCTGCGGTCAACCGCGAGATCGCCTACTCCGTGCGGATGGAGGCCGGCGTCCAGTCGCCCGACGAGACCCTCACCCGCAAGATCGGCTCGTGCCGGGACTCGGCCTGGCTGCTCGTCGCGCTGCTGCGCCAGTACGGCTTGGCTGCCCGGTTCGTCTCCGGCTACCTGGTCCAGCTCGCCTCCGACCAGAAGGCGCTCGACGGTCCCAGCGGGCCCGAGCAGGACTTCACCGACCTGCACGCCTGGGCCGAGGTCTACCTGCCCGGTGCCGGCTGGGTCGGGATGGACCCGACGAGCAGCCTGTTCGCCGGCGAGGGACACATCCCGCTGAGCGCCACGCCCCACCCGAGCAGCGCCGCACCGATCGAGGGCGCCACCGACCCGGTCGAGGTCACCTTCTCCTTCCACAACGAGGTCACCCGGGTCCACGAGGACCCCCGCGTCACCAAGCCCTACACCGACGACCAGTGGGCCCGGATCGACGCGCTGGGCGAGGCCGTCGACGAGCGGCTGACCGCCGGCGACGTGCGGCTGACGATGGGCGGCGAGCCCACGTTCGTCTCCCTCGACGACGCGACCACCCCGCAGTGGAACTCCGAGGCCGACGGCCCCGAGAAGCGCGCGCTGGCCAACGTCGTGGCCGAGCGCCTGCGCGAGACCTACGCCCAGGGCGGCATCGTCCACCGCGGCCAGGGCAAGTGGTACCCCGGCGAGCCGCTCCCGCGGTGGAACATCGGCCTCCAGTGGCGCACCGACGGGGTGCCACTGTGGAAGGACTCCTCGCTCTTCGCCGACCCGTGGGGCAAGGGCAGCGACCCGGCCGTCGCGCAGCAGCAGGCCGAGGAGCTCGCTCGCCGCGTCGGCAAGGTTCTGGCGCTGCCCGCCGAGCAGGTCCACCCGGCCTTCGAGGACCCCCTCGCCGTCCTCGCCTCCGACGTGCGCCAGCCGCAGGGCGAGGCGCCCGAGGACGCCGCCGACAAGCTCGACGCCCAGGGCCTCGGCGTCCTCGACGCGGACGTCGAGACGCCCACCGGCTGGGTGATCCCGCTGGTGACGAGTCACGCGGAGTCCGACGAGTGGGTCAGTCCCGCCTGGCGCTTTCGTCGGGGCCGGCTCGTGCTGGTGCCCGGCACCAGCTCGGTCGGCCTGCGCCTGCCGCTCGACTCGGTGGCCTGGAAGGACCCGGCGTACGCCGGCGAGCCGTCGTACCTCGAGGCAGGCTCGCCCCTGGAGCCGAAGGTCCCCGTCGTCACGGTCGTGGACCCCGAGGGCCAGGGCACGACCGCGCTCGCGTTCGAGGCGCGTGACGGGCACGTCCACGTCTTCCTCCCGCCGACCGACGCCCTCGACGACTACGCCGACCTGCTGCGACTGATCGAGGTCGCGGCCCGCAAGGTCGGCTGCCCGATCGTGATCGAGGGCTACGGCCCGCCGCCCGACCCGCGGCTCACGATGCTCGTGGTGACGCCCGACCCGGGCGTCATCGAGATCAACGTGCAGCCCACGAAGAGCTGGGCCGAGCTGCGCGACCTCACCACCACGCTCTACGAGGAGGCCCGGCAGGCCCGCCTGACGACGGAGAAGTTCGACCTCGACGGTCTGCACACCGGCACCGGCGGCGGCAACCACATCACCCTCGGTGGCACGGCGCCCATCGACTCGCCGATGCTGCGTCGCCCCGACCTGCTGGTCAGCCTGATCACCTACTGGCAGCGGCACCCGAGCCTGAGCTACCTCTTCTCGGGGCGCTTCATCGGCCCGACCAGCCAGGCGCCGCGCTTCGACGAGGGGCGGCCCGAGGCGACGTACGAGATGGAGATCGCCTTCGCCGAGATCGAGCGCCTCACCGCGCAGGCCCAGGGCCCCGACGGGACTGGCGAGGGGCCGCGACCCTGGCTGGTCGACCGGGCCCTGCGCCACCTGCTCACCGACCTGACGGGCAACACCCACCGCTCGGAGTTCTGCATCGACAAGATGTACAGCCCCGACTCCTCGCGTGGGCGCCTCGGACTGCTCGAGCTGCGCGGCTTCGAGATGCCGCCCCACGGACAGATGGCCCTCGTCCAGGCACTGCTCGTGCGCAGCCTCGTCGCGATGTTCTGGGAGCAGCCGCTCAAGGAGCCGTTGGTGCGCTGGGGCACCCGGTTGCACGAGGACCCGCTGCTGCCGCAGGGCGCGATCGCCGACATCAACTCCGTGGTCGCCGACCTGCGCGCCTTCGGCATCGACTTCGAGGAGGAGTGGCTCGCGCCGTTCACCGAGTTCCGCTTCCCGCGGATCGGCGCCACCACCGTCGGCCCGGTCACCCTCGAGCTGCGCCAGGCCATCGAGCCGTGGCACGTGCTCGGCGAGGAGGCGACCGGATCGGGCACGTCGCGCTACGTCGACAGCTCCGTCGAGCGCGTCCAGGTCGCCGTCTCCGGACTGGACCCCCACCGCCACCTGGTGACGTGTCAGGGTGTCCCCGTGCCACTGACTCTCACCCCAGCGGGTGACCACTACGCCGGCGTGCGGTTCCGCGCCTGGCAGCCGTGGTCCGCCCTGCACCCCTCCATCGAGGTGCAGGCGCCGCTGCGCTTCGACGTGGTCGACGCCGTCTCCGGCGTGAGCCTGGGTGGCGCGACGTACCACGTCGTCCATCCCGGCGGTCGCAGCTACGACAACCCGCCGATCAACGCCAACGAGGCGGAAGCACGGCGGGCCAGCCGGTTCACCTCCCACGGGCACACCGCGGGCCGCCTCGACGTCGGGGCGCTGCGCGAGGCGGCGCGGCGCGCGGCCAGCGACGAGTACCCCCACACCCTCGACCTGCGTCGGGTCCCGCCCGCTGCCACCTCGCGCACGTCCACCGGGCCAGGAGACGCAGGAGATACTGACGCGTGAGCCTGCTGCGTGACTACGCGGCCGGAGTCACCCAGCCCACGCTGGGCGGCGAGGTCGCCCGCTTCGACGAGGTGGTCGGCCTCGACGGATCCCTGCGGACCCCGTGGAAGGGGCTGGCCGAGGTTGCCGTCGACCTCACCGCCGCCGACCTGGGGCGGGTGGACGAGGACATCGCCCGGGCCCTGGCCGACGACGGCGTCACCTACGGCAGGCCGGGGGAGCGGCAGGGCGCCTGGCGCCTGGACCCGATGCCGCTGGTCATGGACGCCGAGACCTGGACCCCGCTCGAGGTCGGTCTGGCGCAGCGGGCCGAGCTGCTCAACGCCGTCCTGACCGACCTGTACGGCGAGCAGAAGCTGCTGCGCGACGGCGTGCTGCCGCCCGCCCTCGTGCTCGGCCACCCGGGCTTCACCCGGGTGATGGCCCGCTCCTCGATCACCGACCCGCGACCGCTGGTCGTCTCCGGCACCGACCTGGGCCGCGACGACCGCGGCGAGTGGCGGGTCCTGGCCGATCGCACGCAGGCCCCGTCCGGGCTCGGCTACGCGATGGAGAACCGTCGCATCCTGTCGCGGATGATGCCCGAGCTCTACCGCTCCGCCGGCCTGCACCGGATGGAGCCGTTCTTCTCCGCCCTGCGCTCGGCGCTGCTGCAGTCGGCCACCGGCGACCTGCCCGACCCCCGCGTCGTGGTGCTGTCGCCGGGCAGCGCGTCGGAGACCGCCTACGACCAGGCCTTCATCGCCTCGGCCCTCGGCTTCCCTCTCGTGCAGGGAAGCGACCTCGTCGTGCGCGACGGGTGGGTGCAGATGCGGGTCTTCGGCCGGCTCGAGCGCGTCGACGTCATCCTGCGTCGCGTCGACGCCCCGTGGGCCGACCCCCTCGAGCTGCGCGGCGACTCCCAGCTCGGCGTCGCCGGGCTCGTCGAGGCGACCCGCCGTGGCCGGGTCCGGATCGTCAACGGCCTCGGCGCGGGCGTCCTGGAGAACCCAGCTCTCCACGCCTTCATGCCGGCGCTGTGCGAGGAGCTGCTCGGCGAGCCGCTGCGCCTGGCCTCGGTGCCCACCTGGTGGTGCGGCGAGCCCGACGGCCTCGAGCTGGTCCTCGACCGGCTCGACGGCTCGGACGGCTTCATCGTGCGGGCGATCGACGAGCCGACGAGCTCGATGCTCGACCTCACCCGCGACGAGCTGGTCGCCCGGCTGCTCGCCGAGCCGCACCGCTTCGTCGGGCAGGAGCGACTCCCGCTCTCG
The DNA here is from genome assembly GCF_029937575.1 of Nocardioides sp. Taxonomy (GTDB): domain Bacteria; phylum Actinomycetota; class Actinomycetes; order Propionibacteriales; family Nocardioidaceae; genus Nocardioides. The sequence continues at coordinate 12,063 of NZ_JAPYPS010000073.1, read as the reverse complement.
CAGGCGCCGGCCTGGCGCCGTACGAGCTATGGCGTGGGGGAGGCAGGACCGCAGCCGGTCACCCTGCGCGCGTTCACGCTGCGCTACGGCTCGGCCTACCGGCCGCTCGTCGGCGGACTGGTGAGCCTGGTCGAGGGTGACCAGCCGGGCGGCAGCAAGGACCTGTGGGTGCTCAAGGACGATCCGTCCGACCCGGACCAGGGCCTGCCCGACATCCTGCCGATGACCAACGTGCGCGCCTCGATGGGCACGGTGCCGCGCGTCCTGGAGGACATGTACTGGTTCGGCCGGTACGCCGAGCGCGTCGAGGACCTGCTCCGCCTCGTCCTGGCCGCCCACGGGTTGGCCGAGGACTTCAGCACGCGTCCTCGCTCCACCGGCGGGGCCGGCCTCGACGTGATGATGGGAGCCGTACGTCGGCTCGCCGGTCGCACCCACGAGGACCTGGACCGGGAGTTCCGCTCGGTGCTGCTGGACGCCACGCGTCGGGGGTCGGTCAGCCACGGTCTGGACGGACTGCGCGAGGCCCTCTCGGGCGTGCGCGACCAGCTCTCCGGTGACGTGTGGCGTGCCTTCGGTACGACCGACCGGGCGGCGTACTCCCTCGAGGTCAGCACCCACAGCCAGCAGGTCAACGAGTCGGCCGGCCGGATGCTCGGCGGGATCCTCTCCCTGCACGGCGTCACCGCCAGCATGATCCGCGACGAGGGCTGGCACATGATCGGTGTCGGGCGCGCCCTGGAGCGGGCCCTGCAGCTGTGCCAGCTGCTCGCGGCGACCACGACGGTGCGGCGCGGGATCGACGTGGACCGCGAGGTCCTCAACTCGGTGCTCGCCGCCGCCGAGAGCTCGGTCACTCACCGGCGCCGCTACCGCGGCTACGTGCGCCCCGGCGGCGTGCTGGAGCTGCTGCTGGAGGACCCGCAGAACCCGCGCTCCCTGGCGTTCTGCCTCGCCGAGCTCGCCGAGCACCTCGCCGCGCTGCCGGCCTCCACCGGGTCCAGCCGGCCCGAGCGCCTCGTCATCGACCTGCAGGAGGCGCTGGCCGACACCGACATCGCCACCCTCGTGGCCATCGGCGGCGTCGGGCGGCCCAACCTCGAGGCGTTCCTCGAGACCACCATCGGCCAGCTCGTGCGCCTCGGTGAGGCGATCACCGAGCTCCACCACACGAGCGGTCCGGCGCCGCAGCTGCTCGCGGGCCTGCCGCTGGTCGACTCGTTCACGCCGCCGGTGACCGGCGAGGTCGTGCTGAGGCCGCAACCATGAGGGCCGTGGCCTGCGTGAGGAGTGCGTCATGAAGTACGCCGTGCGGCACACCACCACCTACACCTACGACGACGCCGTCAGCGACAGCCTCGGGGTCGCCTACCTCGTGCCGCGCTCGCTGCCGTGGCAGCAGGTCGCGTCGTACGACGTGACCGTGACACCGACGCCGGTCGACTCGTCCTCCGACGAGGACTACTACGGCAACCGGGTCACGTACTTCCAGGTGACCGAGCGCCACCAACAGCTCGTGGTCGACGGCGTGAGTCAGGTCGAGTCCCTGACCCCGGTGCACACCGAGGAGGCGCTCGGGCGGGCCTGGGAGCCACTGCGACCCCTGCGCGAGCCGGCCTCGCGCGGAGCCTGGCAGGCCACCGACTTCGCCCTCGCCTCGCCGCTGGTCGAGCAGGTCCCCGCCGCCCACGACTACGCCGCGACATCGCTGACGCCGGGGCGGGCGATCGGCGAGGCGGTGACCGACCTGATGCACCGGGTCCACGCCGACTTCGAGTACGACAAGACCGCCACGACCGTCACCTCCACGGTGGGGCACATCCTGGAGAAGCGGGCCGGGGTCTGCCAGGACTTCGCCCACCTGATGCTGGCCTGCCTGCGCTCGCACGGACTGGCGGTCCGCTACGTCAGCGGCTATCTCGCCACGACCCCGCCGCCGGGCAAGGAGCGGGTCGTGGGCGCGGACGCCTCGCACGCCTGGGTCGAGGTGTGGCTCGGCGAGGACGAGTGGCTCGCCCTGGACCCGACCAACGACCAGTGGGCCGGCGACCGTTACGTCACCGTGGCGTGGGGCCGCGACTACGGCGACGTGCCGCCGCTCAAGGGCGTGATCTTCACCGAGGCGAAGCGCTCGACCATGCGGGTCTCGGTCGACGTGGCGCCAGTGCCCGAGTGACGCCCCTGACGCCGTGACGACCCCGGTGGGGGTCCTCTGGGAGACTGGCCGGGTGCTCTTCCGTCGCTGCGCCGTGCTGCCCCCGATCGTGCTCACCGCGGTCGTCGGTCTCACGGGGTGCAGCGGCGAGGCGGGCCCGGTCGACGACGGCACCTACTCGGCGCTGCAGGCCGGCGCCCCGGACGCGCTCGACGCTCTCGGCGTCGACCTCGTCTCGCTCGAGCGGCCGGCGACGGCGACCCCGGACGACGTCGTGGCCGCGCTGGAGGCGGAGTCGCTGGACGCGGAGACCTACCCCGTCGGGACCGTCGACGGCCTGGTGCTCGAGCCGGAGCGGGTGGGCGGACTGCTGGGGCTGGCCGGTGCGGCGGACTCCGGCGACGCTGGCCGTCACGTCGTGCTGTGCTTCGACGGGGTCGATGCCGCGGTCCTCTTCGCGCAGGGGGACGCGGAGATCTTCGACGACGCGGACGCCGAGTCGGCGCGCACCGCGTACTTCTCGGGAAACCTCGTGGGCTACTACGCTCCCGGAGAGGGCGACGACGAGAGCGACCGCTTCCGCGACGCGCTCACCGCGCTCTCGGCGCTTTCCGACTGACGCCCCGACCCACCTGCCCCACACCCCCCTGGAAGACGGACACACCATGAGCGACTCCGGCAACAACGCGCCTCCCGGTTGGTACGACGACGGCAAGGGCGGTCAGCGCTGGTGGGACGGGTCGCAATGGGGGCCGGAGGGTCAGCCCCCGGCGACGCCCACCACGCCGATGCCGACCAGCCCACCGCCGACCAGCCCGCCGCCGACCAGCCCGCCGCAGCCGTCGTACGGCACGGCTGGCGCGGCGGCCGCGGGCTATCCGCCGCCCGGTCCCGACTACGGCACGCCCAGCACCGCCGGACCGGGCAACCGCAAGGGCCTGCTGATCGGCCTGATCGGAGGACTCGTCGGCGTCGTGGTCCTGGTGATCATCCTGGTCATCGCCCTCGGCGGCTCGGGCCCTTCCTCGGACGACCCGGCCGAGACGGTGCAGAGCTTCTTCGACGCAGCCCGGGACGGTGACTGCGACGCCGCCGTCGAACTGCTGACCGACAACGCCCAGGAGACCCTGGACCCCGACGACTGCGAGTCGGCCGACCCGGCCGAGGAGTTCGGTGACTCCGTCGAGCTCGAGGTCGGGGACGCCGAGATCGACGGCGACGACGCCACCGTGCCGGTCAGCCTGGCCGTGGACCCGGACTCGGAGGAGCTGGAAGGCCTCGGGAGCCTGATCCCGAGCGACGTCACGATCGACTTCCAGCTCACGAAGGTCGACGGTGCCTGGCTGATCGACGACTTCGGATTTGGGTCCCTGCTGGAGAATCTCCCTGACTTCGACAGCCCCGACGTCCCGGACTTCTCCGACCTGCCCGACGACCCGTTCAGCGACCTGCCGGAGGACCCCTTCTCCGACCTGCCGACGGACCTGTTCTCGGACTTCCCGACGGACCTGTTCAGCGACTTCCCCACCGATCTCTTCTCCGATTTCCCGACCGACTTCGACCCGGAGGACTTCTTGTCCGACTTCCCGACCGACCTCTTCACCGATCTGCCGACCGAGTGAAGTCCTTCCGCTGCCGCGTCTGCGACAACTCGCTGCACTTCGAGAACTCCGTCTGCGTCTCCTGCGGGAGCGCCCTGGGCTTCTCGCGCGCCGAGCGCGCGATCGTGCCGGTGAGCAAGCAGGGCACCTACGTCGACAGCACCGGCCTGACGTGGCACATCTGCGCCAACCTCAACCTGTCCGGCTGCACCTGGCTGGCGCCCGTCGAGGGTGGGCAGTGCTCGAGCTGTGACCTGACCCGGACGCGCCCGAGCGACGACGACCTCGAGGGGCTGACCAACTTCCCGGCCGCGGAGGCCGCCAAGCGGCACCTCCTGGTCGAGCTCGACACCCTCGGCTTCGACGTCGTCGGCAAGGACGTCGACCCCGACGACGGCATCGCCTTCGACCTGCTCTCCAGCGTCGAGGAGAACGTCGTCATCGGCCACGAGGAGGGGGTCATCACGATCGACCTCGCCGAGAGCGACGACGCCTACCGCGAGAAGGTCCGCGCCAAGCTGGCCGAGCCCTACCGCACGATGCTGGGCCACTTCCGCCACGAGTTCGGCCACTACGCCGAGTGGCAGCTGGTGCGCGGTGGCGAGCGGATCGAGCGGTGCAAGGAGCTCTTCGGCGACGAGTCGGTCGACTACCAGGAGTCGATCCAGCGCCACTACTCCGAGGGTCCGCCCGATGACTGGGCGCGGTCGTTCATCTCGACGTACGCCACCATGCACCCCTTCGAGGACTTCGCCGAGACCTGGTCGCACTACCTGCACATCTGCGACACGATCGAGACCGCCCGCGAGTACGGCCTGGTCACGATCGGCGGGCTCGAGGCCTTCTCCAGCTTCCGCGACGTCGTGACCGGGGTGTGGATCCCGCTCTCGATCGCGCTCAACCAGATGAACCGGTCCATGGGCAAGGACGACGTCTACCCGTTCGTCATCCCCGGCCCGGTCCTCGACAAGCTGGAGTTCGTGGCGTCGCTGCTGCCCCAGTAGCGTCACCCCGACGGATGATTGAATTGTCACCTACATGGATAGGGTGACGTCATGAGTGACAGCAGCGACAGCCAGGACGCGACCTTCGTCAAGACCGGCAAGGGCTTCGACCGGGACATGAACTACGTGCCCGACCGGATCACGAAGGTCGTCGACGGCTCCCCCCGTACGCCGGAGCACGGCCCCGTCGAGGGCGAGCTGTGGCCGGTCGAGGCGGGTCGGTACCGCCTGGTCGCAGCCAAGGCGTGCCCGTGGGCCAACCGGGCGATCATCGTGCGCAACCTGCTCGGGCTCGAGGACGTCATCTCCCTCGGGATGCCTGGCCCCACCCACGACCAGCGCTCGTGGACCTTCGACCTCGATCCCGACGGCCGCGACCCGGTCCTCGGCATGGAGCGGCTGCAGGAGGCCTACTTCAAGCGCTTCCCCGACTACCCGCGCGGCATCACGGTCCCCGCGATCGTCGAGGAGGCGACCGGGCTGCTGGTGACCAACGACTTCCCGTGGATCACCCACGACCTCTCCTTCGAGTGGCGCGAGTTCCACCGCGAGGGCGCCCCCGACCTGTGGCCGGCGGACCTCCGCGAGGAGATGGAAGAGGTGATGAAGCGGGTCTTCACCGAGGTCAACAACGGCGTCTACCGGTGTGGTTTCGCCGGCTCGCAGGAGGCCTACGAGGAGGGCTACGACCGCCTCTGGGCCGCGATGGACTGGCTCGAGGAGCGGCTGAGCACCCGTCGCTACCTGATGGGTGAGGCGATCACCGAGGCCGACGTACGCCTCTTCACCACCCTGGCTCGCTTCGACGCGGTCTACCACGGCCACTTCAAATGCAACCGGCAGAAGCTCGCCGAGATGCCCGCGCTGTGGGGCTACGCACGCGACCTCTACCAGACGCCGGGGTTCGGGGAGACGATCGACTTCGACCAGATCAAGGAGCACTACTACGTGGTCCACACCGAGATCAATCCGACCGGTGTCGTCCCGAAGGGGCCCGACCCGGCGGTGTGGCTGGAGCCGCACGGACGGGGCTGACCCCACTCCGACCGCGCGCCTATCCTCGGAGGATGGGTCACGGGCACGGGCACGGACAGGGACACGCCGCCGGGCGCGCCGCCGACCGCTCGCGCCTGCGCTGGGCCCTCCTGGTCACCGTCGTCGTCCTGGTGGTCGAGGTCGTCGGAGCCCTCCTGACGGGGTCCCTGGCGCTGCTGGCCGACGCCGGCCACATGGCCACCGACGCCGGCGCCGTCGTGCTCGCCCTGGGGGCGTCGTACGTCGCGTCCCTGCCGGGCTCCAAGCGATCGACGTTCGGCTACCACCGCGCGGAGGTGCTGGCCGCGCTGCTCAACGCCGTGGTGCTGATCGGGGTCTGCGCCTACCTCGCGTACGCCGGCATCAGCCGCCTCTCCGACCCCGTCGCGATCGAGGCCGGACCGATGGTCGCCTTCGCCACGATCGGGCTGCTCGCCAACGGCACCTCGCTGTACATCCTGAGCCGCTCGGACACCGACTCGATCAACATGCGGGCCGCCGCCGCCGAGGTCGGTGCCGACCTGCTGGGCTCCGTCTTCGCGATCGCTGCCGGGGTCGTCATCCTCCTGTGGGGCTTCGACCGGGCCGACGCGATCGCCTCGCTGGCGATCGCCGCGCTGATCGTCCCGCGTGCTGGGCTCCTCCTGCGCGACAGCGCAGTGGTCCTGCTCGAGATCGCGCCGAAGGGCCTCGACATCGACGACGTCGAGCACCACCTGCGCCACGTCGACGGGGTGCTCGACGTGCACGACCTGCACGCGTGGACCATCACCAGCGGCATCCCCAGCCTCTCGGCCCACGTCACGGTGACCGACGCGGCGCTCGCCGAACGCGGCGTCGGAGCGATCCTCGACGAGCTGTGCGTCTGCGTCGCCGAGCACTTCGACGTACGCCACGCGACCTTCCAGGTCGAGCCGGCCTCGCACGAGGCGCACGAGGACCTCGGCGAGCTGCACTGACGCCGGGGCAGGTCCTGCACGTGACCTGCCTGTCGTGAGGCCTCCGGTGCGCGTCAGGAGACGGCTGCGCCGCGGCGACTGAGCAGCCCACGGAGCAGCACCCAGGCGACCACCAGGGCCAGCCAGACCAGGACGACGTCGACCACGAACGGCACCAGCTGCGCGCTGGTCACGTGCTCCCAGGGCGAGCGGAGCGACGCGCTGTAGGGAAGGGGCGGGTCGAGCGAGTACTGCTGCTGGGCGACCCAGTCGAACGGGAGCCCGAAGCCGACCTCCGAGGCGAGCTCTTCCGGCCGGGTGATGCGCACCCGGTCCAGCAGCGTGAGCACGAGCACGGTCACCAACGACATGACGCCGCCCAGGAGGACGACGACCGGGCCGACCAGGCGGCGCGTGTGTGCGCGAGGTGGGTGCGGCCCCGCCACCGGGCTGTCGGTGGTCATGGCCGCCATCGTGCCACGGCCGATCACTCCGCCTTGACCACCACGGCGTAGGACCCGACGCCGAGCAGGCGCGAGCCGGCGACCGAGGTGCGGTGCTTCTTCTCGCCGACGATCAGCTCGAGCAGCGCGCCCGACTCCGGGTCGAGGTCGATGTCGTGCACCGAGCCGAGGTCCTCGCCGGCGTCGGAGAGCACGCGCTTCTTCAGCACGGTGCCGTCCTTGGTGGCCAGGTCGGCGAGTCGCTCGTCGGGGTCGACGACCACGGAGGCGCCGCCGATGGTGACCGCGTCGGCGCCGACGGCCGTGAGGTCGGACCACGCCACGACGGAGCCGTTGTCGGTCTTCTTGAACTCCAGAGCGACGACGGAGCGCGTCGAGGGGTCGAGCAGGAAGCCGTCGACCTTGCCGACGGTGTCGGCCGAGGTGGTGTCGACGAGCTTGCGGCCCTTGAGGTCGGAGTACAGCATCAGCTGCCGCCCCTCAGCTGGGTCCGGAAGGCCTGGACGGCGGCACCGAAGCCGGCGAGGTCGTCGCTGACGAAGCCCTCCGCGCTGGACGGCACCATGACGTGCTCGCTGGAGACGGCCAGCGTGTCGGGGAGCGGGAGCAGCAGGCGGGTGTGCTTGTTGCCCTTGGAGGAGGAGGCCTTGAGGGCGTCGGAGGCCTCGATCTCGTAGCCCACCACGTCGCACGGTCCGCCGTCGGCGTTGTCGTACTCGATGACGACGTCGGAGACCTTGCCGAGGTCGGAGCCCGTGTCGGTCAGGACCCGGTCGCCGAGCACGTTGCCCCCGCTACCGGCACCCGCCGACGACGAGGCGGCCGCCGCGACCACGGTGTCGACGGGCTCGAGCGCGCCGTCGTCGGCGATCATCACGGCGTCCGGGCCGAGGCCGACGACGTTGCTCCACGAGAGGCCCTGCTTGAGCGGGCCCGAGAGCAGGCCGCGGCCGGCGAGGGTGAAGCCGGCCACCGCGCCGCCGTCGGCGGAGAAGACGACGTCCTTGACCTGCGCGACGTCGTCACCGGCGAGGGTGACGACCGGCAGCGAGGCGATCTCGGAGGTGCGCATCAAGCGGCTCACGGCAGGCCGCCACTCGTGTCGGTCGGTCCCGCGGCGTCGGCAGGCCCGGGCCCGCCGACGATGACGCCGCCCCTGCGGCGCTTGGCCTGTACGGCGACCAGTGCCGCCGCGACGGCGACCACCACGACGAGGGCGACGATCACCCAACCCCACCACTGCATCTCGATCTCTCCCCTTCGACGTGCCACGGGGACCCGACCGCGTCGGGTCCTGGGAGCAGCCTACGGCCGCGGGCGAACCCCTGCGGGTGCCTCGATGGAGGCCGTCACCCGCCACACCCGTTCGGCTGAACGATGTCGGGGCGGGCTGTGCGCAGGTCGTAGGGTCGGCCCATGCCTCTCGATGACGACCAGGTCGCCCGCGCCGCAGCCCTCGCCCGCCAGGCCGAGGCGACCGCCGCCAAGCTCAAGCCCGGCACGTGGGAGTCGGTCCAGGCTCTGGCGCTGACGTCGATCGCCCTGCGACTCAGCGCGGAGACGCCCGACCGCTGACGCGCGGGTCCGCGTCAGCGCTCGGGTGCCCGGGCGTGCACGGACAGCTGGGGGTGTCCGGTGAGGTCGACTCCGCGGCGGCGCAGCTTGGCGGTGTAGATCGAGTCGTGGGAGAGCAGGTGGCTGACGCCGACGGCCAGCACGATGGCAGTCATCATCGGCAGGATGATGGTGTACTCGCCGGTCAGCTCGAAGAGGATCACCACGGCGGTGATCGGTGCCCGGGCCGAGCCGGCGAAGACCGCGCCCATCCCCACCAGGGCGTAGGCGCCGGCCGGCCCGGCGACGTCCGGAGCGATCTGGTGGGCCACCTGACCGAACGCGGAGCCGAGCATCGCGCCGATGAACAGACTCGGGGCGAAGACCCCGCCCGAGCCGCCGATGCCGATGGTCAGGCCCGACGCGACCATCTTGGCGACGAGCAGGACGAGCAGGAACCCGATGGCGTAGCGACCGTCGACCGCGTTGCCGAGGACCGGGTAGCCGACGCCGTACATCTGCGGGATCGCGAGCAGCAGCAGGCCGAGCACCAGCCCGCCGGCCGCCGGCCGCAGCCACTCGGGGCCCCGCCAGATCCGGTCGCAGCCGTCCTCGATGGCGTAGAGCACCTTGATGAAGACCGCACCGACCGCGCCGGCGAGCAGCCCGAGCAGGCCGAAGAGCAGGTACTGCTGCACGTGGTCGACGGCGAAGGTGGGCAGGACCAGGAACGGGTCGTCGCCCAGCGCGGCCCGGCCGATGACGCTCGCGGTCACGGAGGCAAGGACGACCATGCCGAAGTGGCGCGCACCGAAGTCGATGAGGATCAGCTCCATCGCGAAGAAGACGCCGGCCAACGGAGCGTTGAAGGTGGCTGCGATGCCGCCGGCCGCGCCGCAGGCGACCAGCATCCGCATCACCGTCTCGTCGCTGCGCGTGAGGCGTCCCAGGGTCGAGCCCAGGGCGGCGCCGATCTGCACGATCGGACCTTCGCGCCCGACCGAGCCGCCGCCGCCGATGGTCAGGGCCGAGGCCAGTGCCTTGACCCCGGCGACCTGGGGCTTGATGCGCCCGCCGTTGTTGGCGACTGCGTTCATCACCTCGGGTACGCCGTGCCCGCGCGCCTCGCGGGCGAAGCGGTGGACCAGCGGGCCGTAGATCAGTCCGGCGACGACGGGGGTCAGCACGACGAAGCCGCCGCCGAGCCACGGAAGCCAGGGGTGCGCCGCGTGGCCCGCGTCGGCGTAGTCGTCCTGCCCGGAGAAGAGCACCGTCATGGTGTCCACGAGCCAGCGGAACGCGACGGCACCGATCCCGGCTCCGGCGCCGACCAGGACGGCGAGGCTCAGCAGGCCGGTCTCGCTGGTGCGCAGGCCGTGAAGTGTCGGGACTCGGGTACGCCACTGCATCAGTGCAGTATGCAATGGTTGCAGCATGCAACGAAATTCCGGACGAGCGGGCGACGACCTGGCAACCGCTCTCCTGCGGGCCGGTCGCGTGATGGTCGGAGTCTCCGAGCGGTCGCTGGACGACGAGGGTGGCGTGACGCTGCCTCAGTTCCGCAGCCTGGTCCTGCTCGATCGGCCGGAGCCGGTCAACCTGGTGACCCTCGCCGGCCTCCTCGACGTCGGTGCCTCGACGGCCCAGCGGATGGTCGAGCGTCTCGTACGGCGTGGGCTGGTGACCCGGGACCGGCATCCCGACAACGGCCGCGAGGTCGTGCTGCGGCTGACGGCGGACGGAGAGGCTCTCGTCGGACGGGTCGTGGCGCGTCGGCGCCGCGCCCTGGGAGCGATCGCCCGGCGGCTGCCGCAGGGGACCCGGGCAGCCTTCGTCGAGGCGTTGCACGCCTTCGCCGAGGCGGCCGGCGAGCCGGTCGTCACGGACCGCGACGACTCCTTGTGGGACCTGTAGCCCAGGTCGGAGGGGGGCGGCCCGGACGAGACCCGGGTCGGGTCGAGCCGGCCCGGGTCAGGTCGGGGTGTCGGCCTCGGCGGCGGCCTTGAGCTTGACCAGCGTGGCCTCGAGCGCCTTCTGTGTCTTGGAGCCGAAGCTCGCCGACAGCGTGGCTCGCAGGACCGGGTTGCAGTGCGAGAGGTCCCACGTCTCGGTGACCTCGGTGCCGCCGTCGGGGGTGGGGCTGAGCTCGTAGCGCCAGCGATGGGTGCCCATGTGGCGCCACGCGATGAGCTTGTCGGCCTCGAACTCGACCACCTTGTTCTTGATCTTGTAGGGCGCGCCCATCTTCATGTCCATCCCGAACTGCGACCCGAGCTCCAGCCGCTCGGGACCCTCGATGGAGTCCTTGACGTTGCCGGAGCCGTCGATGCGCGGGTGCTGGCGGGGGTCGGCCAGGATCGCGAAGACGGTGGCCGGCGGTGCGGCGATGGTCGTGCTGGCGGACCTGCTCTTGTCACCCATGCGTGGACCCTAGCGGCTGGGTTGGTCCTGAGCCGACCACCCTTGTAGGTTGCTCTTCATCCCGGACTGTGTCCCGGGTCACAGGTCGCCACACCCGGCGCGGCCAGTGCCCCGGGGGCGACACGGTCCCAGCTTCCCGGACGCGGCGACCCCGCTCCCCGGGTGACGAGAAGGAGCCCCGCATGAGCAGCGACCACGTGAGCCCCCCACCGACCCGACCCGCCGCGACCGATACCTTCGGCCCCGACCTGGTCGACGTCTTCGGCCCCAGCCAGGCGGACGGAGGCCCCGAGTTGATCCAGCTGCTGACGCCCGAGGGCGAGCGGGTCCACCATCCCGAGTTCGACATGGACTTCTCCGCCGACGACCTGCGTGGCTTCTACCGCGACATGGTGCTGACCCGGCGCATCGACACCGAGGCCACCGCCCTCCAGCGTCACGGCGAGCTGGGCATCTGGGCCCAGCTCCTCGGCCAGGAGGCCGCGCAGATCGGTGCCGGCCGAGCCCTGCGCCCGCAGGACTACGTCTTCCCGACCTATCGCGAGCACGGCGTCGCCTGGTGCCGCGGCCTCGACCCCCTCAAGCTTCTCGGGCTCTTCCGCGGCGTCGACCACGGCAGCTGGGATCCCGCCGAGGTCAACTTCGGCCAGTACACGATCGTGATCGGCGCCCAGACGCTGCACGCCACGGGCTACGCGATGGGCGTCCAGCGCGACGGCGACGTCGGCACCGGCGACCCGGAGCGCGACGCCGCGGTGGTCGCGCACTTCGGCGACGGCGCCAGCAGCCAGGGCGACGTCAACGAGGCCTTCATCTTCGCCGCGTCCTACAACGCCCCGGTCGTCTTCTTCTGCCAGAACAACCAGTGGGCGATCTCCGAGCCCATCGAGC
>NZ_JAPYPS010000072.1 GCF_029937575.1 Nocardioides sp. | reverse complement strand
GGCTCGGGGTCGACGGTCCACAGCGTCTCGAAGAGTCGGTCCATGTCGGGGACGTCGACCTGGCCGGGGAGCTCCCAGGCCGTCAGAGCCATCCCGAGGTCGGGGGTGTCGCAGACGACCGCCCACTCGCGGATCATCGGTGCGTCAGGGGCGAGCGGGATGCAGACGGGGGGCTCGTCGGCCACGGCGTCGAAGTCGGCGAAGACGAAGGTCGAGGCGGAGACCCGCGCGATCTCGGTCCACCGGGCGCGAGCGGACTCGAAGCGGACGACCTCCTGGAAGGCGCCGAAGACGTGGCCGCGCTTGGCTTGGGCACAGAACTCGTCCTCGATGGCCCAGGACATCCCCAGCAGCGTGCTCTTGGCGAGCTGGGTCGGTTGCAGGGCGGGGTGGGTCTCGCGCAGGCGCGCGAAGACCGAGTCCCTGCCGATCGGCGCGGACGACGTCTCGCCGACCGCTTGTGCGACCGCCACGTCCAACCGGATACCGGCCTCACGGAGCCCGACCACCCGGCGTACGGCTGCGACGTCCGCGGCGCCGAAGCGGCGGTGCCCGCTCGGGAGCCGGGTGGGTTCGGGGAACCCGTGCCGGGTCTCCCAGATCCGCAGCGTGGCGGCCGAGACGCCCGTCGCATCAGCGAGGTCGCCGATGCTCAGCTGGGGTTCGTCGGGGTCGGACGCCACGGTGAGGCCTCTCGGTCGGGGGATCGCTCGTCGGTGTCACGGGCACGGTCGGACTCGGGGGCAACCTACCGAACCTCCACAGGTTGTGGAGAAATCTGTGCACGATGCCGCCGAGGGGGTCAGCCGACCAGAGCCTCCGGCCGCTCGCCGAGACCGTGCTCCAGCGCCCAGAGCATCGCCTGGGTACGACGCTGGACGCCCATCTTGCGGTAGGCGGTGCGGATGTAGGTCTTGACCGAGTTGATGCTCAGCGCCAGCTCGTCGCCGATCTCGCGGTTGCTCATGCCGGCCACGATCAACGAGACGATGTCGCACTCCCGGGCGGTGAGCACCTTGAGGGCCGCCTCCGGCCGGGCCGCCGCTCCGGCGGCCTCCTCCGGCGCAGGCTCGGGGTCCCGGGCCCCCTGGGCCTGGTCGATCGTCTCTCCGGCGAAGCGCCCGGCCACGAGGTCCTCGAGGTCCACGACAAGCCGCGAGGCGGTGACGCGCTTGCTCAGGTAGGGCCGCGCCGTCGGCAGCGGGAGCTGAGCGGGCTCGGCCCAGCTGAACACGGCGGTCTGGGCCGCGGAGCTGCGCTGCAGGTCGCGCAACAACGACTCGGCGGTACCGCACAGACCGAGCGGCTCGTAGAGCACGACGTCGAGCGCGTCGGGCCGAGCGATGGCCTCACGGTGCTCCACCAGGAGCACGCGCTCGGCGAAGGGCTCGAGCAGTGCCCGGAGGCCCGCCGTCGCCAGGTCGGAGTCGTCGACCAGCGCGATCTTGAGGGGTGCTGTCCTGCCAGTGGTCTCGCTCATGCTCACTCGCTCCTCCGTGATCGGGGGAGGCCGGTGCCGGCCACGGCGGCCGCACGCTTTCCTCACCCTGATGTTGAAGAACGTACTCGAAACTTCTACATGATGTCTAGTATTTCACCCGGCCGGGTGACCACGCCGCTCGGCCAGGGCTCGCCCCAGGTCACGCCCCGACCGCCACGCGGTCTCGACCTTGGCCGTCGGACCCCATCCGTCCCCGCACACGCCGAGGCCCCCGTCGGTCAGCAGGTACGGCGCCGGGCGCTCGGCGATCGGGCGGGCCAGGGACCAGCGGTGGACGTGCGTGCCCAGCGGGAGCGGGACACCCAGGTGGCGCTGCAGCGCGGCCAGCATCGCCGGAGCCGCTCCCGAGGGCTCGGCGAGGTGAGCGGCGGCGAGCGTCGGCGTCGAGTGCGCCACCAGGACCGGAGCATCGTCGCCGCGGCGCCGGCCGTCGTCGGCCACGAAGCTCAACGCCGGGTCGTCGTTGACGAAGGCCCCGTGGAAGCGGCCCTCCGGGGCGACGTGGTCCCAGGTGCGCTCGGCCCACCACGCCACCAGCGCCACGATCGGCTCCGAGGGGTGCTCCAGGGCGGGCACCTCGGCCCGCAGCGTCGGGCCCAGCAGGCGTGCGGCCTGCTCGTCGGGCATCGCCAGGACCACCGACGAGGCGGGCTCACCGTCCACCAGGAGTCGGCCGTCGGCGTCCCGGTCGACACGCGCCACGGCGCGGTGCTCGAGCGGCAGACCTTCGGCGAGGTCCTCCACGAGGGAGCGCAAGCCGCCGCGGGCACCCCACCGCATCGGTCCGGTCGTGCTGCCGGGGGCAGCCTCGGGAGCGAGGACGGTGAACGTGTCGGTCCACTCGTGGGCCAGGCCACGCGAGCGCCAGTCGCGGACGACGGCGGCGAAGTCGTCATCGGAGGTGGTGAGGTACGAGGCTCCCAGGTCGGTGGGTCGGTCGTCGAGCCGCTTGGCCCCCATCCGCCCGCCGATCCGGTGCCCTCGGTCGACCAGCCGCACGGGCACGCCGTCCGCGCTCAGCTCTCGAGCACACGCGACCCCGGCGATCCCGGCCCCCACCACGACGACCGGTGCCTGCTCCATGCGCTCAGCCTGGCAGGCCGGCTCCCCTGCGCTGCTCACCCCGGAGTGCGGCGGCCTGCGAGGCGACGATCGCCGCCATCGCCGGACGGGCGCTGCGGCAGAAGTACGGCACGCTGAGGAAGCCGTGCGGCATCAGGTGGAAGTCCTCGACGCGCGCGTGACCACCAGCGGCGGCGAGCGCTTCGGCGTACTCGACACCGGCGTCGTGCAGCGGGTCCAACCCGGCGACCACGATCACGGCCGGCGGCAGGCCGGACAGGTCCGCGGCGTGGCGCGGCGACATCCGCCAGTCCGTGCGGTCGGCGGACTCGTCGACGTAGTGGCGCAGGAAGACGTCCATGTCGGCGTTGCTGAGGATGATCCCGCGGGTGTTGGCGAGGTACGACGCGCTCTCGCGCAGGGCGTCGGTCAGGTCGGTGGCCGGGTAGACCAGGGCCTGGTGGGCGATCTCCGGACCCCCTTCATCACGCGCCATGAGGGTGACGACCGCCGCCAGGTTGCCCCCGGCACTGTCACCCATCACCCCGATCCGGGCCGGGTCCCCGCCGAGCTCGTCGGCGTGCGCGGCCGTCCACAGCAGGGCCTCGTAGCAGTCCTCGATGGCGGCGGGGAACCGGTGCGTCGGGGCGAGCCGGTAGTCGACCGAGACCACGAGAGCCTCGAGGTCGGCGGCCACCGTCGAGCAGATCCAGTCCCCCTGGCGGGCGTTGCCGAGGGCGAACCCGCCGCCGTGGAAGTTGAGGACCACGGGCAGCGGTCCGCCGCCCGGTCCGCGCCCGGCCGGCGCATAGATCCGGACCGGCAGCTCGCCGTACGCCGTCTCGATCGTGCTGCTGGTGATGTCGACACCGGCGCGCGCGTGGCCGAGGAACAGCCCGGCGACCCAGGCCGCCGGGCCGGCGTCGGGGATCCGCGCCGTCTGGACCTGCTCGAGCCGGGCGGCATCCATGTGCTCGATCGACAGTCCCTTGTTGGCCTTCATCAGCCGGTCGATCACGCGGACGCCGGCCGGGAGCTTGAGGTCACTCATGGGACCGATTCTGACAGGAGACCCCAGCGTCGGTGACCCTTCAGGCAGGCGTGCGGCGCACGACCAGGTAGCCCGCGGCGCACAGCAGGGCCCCGGCCACCAGGCTGGGCAGTCCGATCGCGACCAGCGCCGGAGAGTCACCGAAGAAGTCCCCGACGTCCGACCAGGCGTCCAGTCGGCCGAGGAGCACGACGAGACCTCCGACCAGCAGGGCCGACGCGATGAGCCCCAGGAAGATCCCGGCACTGCCCCACCGCTTGGCCACCGCCCCCCACAGCAGGCCCGCTGCGCTCACGAGGAGGAAGGGCGCTGCGTAGACGAGGACCTGGGACAACGGGTCGCCCGTGACGAGGAAGTCGACGCCGAAGAAGTGCAGCGTCAGACCCCACCCGTCGGTGGCGTCCTCGATCGCCAGCAGGACCGTCAGTCCGATCCCGTAGACCAGCGCCTGGCCCAGCGCGCCGAGAGTCGCTGCGGCGTAGAAGGCGCGTCGGGTCACGCCCAGTCCCAGCGAGAACGGCAAGAACTGCGACACCGTCTGCATGGCGACGATCAGGGCCACGACGTAGAGCGACGCCAGCCCGCCGGTCGTCGGATCGTCGGTGTCGATGAAGGCGAAGACGACCAGGTTGATGACGAAGGCGGAGGCGAGCACCGCCCAGGGCCACACGAGAACGGCGCGACTGAGGTACTGGACTCGTGCGGCGTCGAGCACGCGGGACCAGCCGGTCCGGGGCGCGCGGACCTCGTCGCTGAGCGCGAGGGCGTGGGTGAGAGTCATCGGGTCCCCTCCGGGATGACGCGGGGCTCCGGTGCCCCTCGGCGGTCTGAGTCCTCGGGCTCGGACGAACCCTGCGTGGTGGCCTGCGTCGTGGCGCGCACGACGTACTGCTGGAGCGAGACGGGCTCGAGGGTGAGGCCGAGCTCCTCGGCCCACCTGCGGTCGCCGGCCTCGAGGGCGCCGTGCACCGTGACGCGCTGCACGTTGCCGAGTCGTTCGACGTGGGAGCACTGACGGGCGGCCGCGAACGTGTCGACGTCGTCGAGCGGACCGGTCACCGTGGTGGCCAGCCCGCGCAGGGCCTCGGCGTCCTCGTCGATCAGGACCCTCCCCCCGTCGAGCAGCACGACGCGCTCGATCAGGTCGCCCACCTCGTCGATGAGGTGGGTGGAGAGCACGAAGGTGCGTGGGTGCTCGGCGTAGTCGGCCAGCAGACGGTCGTAGAAGATCTGTCGGGCGACCGCGTCCAGGCCGACGTACGGCTCGTCGAAGAGGGTGAGCGGTGCGCGGGAGGCGAGGCCGACGACGACGCCGACGGCGGAGCGCTGCCCGCGCGAGAGCTTCTTGACCCGGCGCCCGCGCGGCACTGCGAGCTCCTCGAGCAGCGAGTCGGCGAAGGACTCGTCCCAGTTGGGGTAGAGCAGCGCGGCGGCCTTCAGCACGTGAGCGACACAGAAGTCGGGCGGGTAGGACTGACCCTCGCTGATGAAGGCGACCTGACCGAGGATCCGGTCGTTCTCCAGCGGGTGGCCGCCGAACACCTCGACGGTGCCCGTGGTGGCGAAGTCCTGGCCGGTGAGCAGGCGCATCAGGGTGGTCTTGCCGGCGCCGTTGCGCCCGAGCAGCCCGTAGATCGTCTCCTCGTGCAGGTCGAGGTCGACGTCGTCGAGCGCGACGACGTCCGCGTAGGCCCGGCTCAGCGCGCGTACGGCGACCACGGGCGCGGCCGTCGGAGCGGTCGTGGCGGGGCTCATCCGTGGACCGCCGCGGTCTGGATCATCTCGGTGAGCTCGGCCGGGCCGACGCCCAGCTTGCGCGCCTCGGCGACGAGCGGGTCGACGTACTGGCGGACGAACTGCTCCCGACGCCGATCGAGCAGCATGGCGCGGGCGCCCTCGGTGACGAACATGCCTATTCCCCTTCGCTTGTGCAGGACACCGTCGGCCACGAGCTGGTTGAGCCCCTTGGCCGCGGTCGCTGGATTGATCCGGTGGAAGGCGGCGAGCTCCGTGGTGGAGGGCGCCTGGGTGCCTTCGAGCAGCGAACCGTCGACGATCGAGCCTTCGATCTGCTCGGCGATCTGCAGGAAGATCGGGCGGCCCTCATCCATGGAGAGCTCGTCGGAACTTCGTTGGTTCATTACTCATGTAACTAACCATGCAACCAGCGGGCGTCTCTGTCAAGCGAAGGCCCCGGGCACCCGTGGCCCGGGGCGCACGCGTCAGGCGGCGGACACCGCCCCGTCCTGGGCTGCCCCGTCCTGGGCTGCTCCGTCCTCGGCCGCTCGGGGCTCCAGCGCACCCGCGACCACGTCGAGGACGTCGGCGACCGGGTGCACCGTGACAGCCTCCAGCACGTCGCCCGGCACGTCGTCCAGGTCGGGCTCGTTGCGCAGCGGCACGAACACGTCGGTCAGACCGGCGCGCTGGGCGGCGAGCAGCTTCTGCTTGAGCCCGCCGATCGGCAGCACCCGGCCGTTGAGCGTGACCTCCCCGGTCATCCCGACGTCGGAGCGGACCGGGCGGCCCGTCGCCAACGAGGTCAGTGCGGTGACCATCGTGATCCCGGCCGAGGGGCCGTCCTTGGGCACGGCACCGGCCGGCACGTGGAGGTGGATGGCCCGGTCGAGCGTGGCCGGATCCACGCCCAGCGCCTCGGCGTGGGCACGCACGAAGGTCAGCGCGATCTGCGCGGACTCCTTCATCACCTCGCCGAGCTGACCGGTGATGGTCAGCCCCGCGGGGCCGTCGTGGGCGGTGGCTTCGATGAACAGGACGTCGCCCCCGAGCCCGGTGACGGCGAGCCCCGTCGCGACGCCGGGCACCGTCGTCCGCTCCGCGGCCTCGGGCGTGAAGCGCGGTCGACCGATGAGGGCCTTGAGGTCGGGCTGGTCGACGTCGATCCGGGTCAGACCGGCCTCGGTGGCCAGGCGGGTCGCGGCCTTGCGCAGGGTCTTGGCGAGCAGCCGTTCGAGCTGTCGTACGCCGGCCTCCCGGGTGTAGTCGGCGGCGAGCTCGCGCAGCGCGGCCTCGCTCAGGGTCACCTCGTCCGCCTCGAGAGCGGCGCGCTCGAGCTGGCGCGGCAGCAGGAAGTCGCGAGCGATCGCGACCTTGTCGTCCTCGGTGTAGCCGTCGAGGGTGACCAGCTCCATCCGGTCGAGCAGGGCACTCGGGATCTGCTCGACGACGTTGGCGGTCGCGATGAAGAGCACGTCCGACAGGTCGAGGTCGAGCTCGAGGTAGTGGTCGCGGAAGGTGTGGTTCTGGGCGGGGTCGAGGACCTCGAGCAGGGCCGCTGCGGGGTCGCCGGAGTAGGCGCCGTTGCCGAGCTTGTCGACCTCGTCGAGCAGGACGACCGGGTTCATCGAGCCGGCCTCCTTGACCGCTCGCACGATGCGGCCGGGCAGCGCCCCGACGTACGTCCGCCGGTGACCTCGGATCTCGGCCTCGTCACGGACACCGCCGAGGGCGACGCGCACGAACTCCCGCCCCAGCGTGCGGGCCACGGACTCGCCCAGGGACGTCTTGCCGACGCCGGGAGGTCCGGCCAGCAGGATCACCGCACCCGAGCCACGTCCGCCGACGACCTCGAGGCCCCGCTCGGCGCGACGCGCCCGCACGGCGAGGTGCTCGACGATGCGCTCCTTGACCTCGTCGAGGCCGTGGTGGTCGGCGTCCAGGACGGCGCGGGCGGTGGGCAGGTCGGTGGAGTCGGTGGTGCGGGTGCTCCACGGCAGGTCCAGGACCGTGTCGAGCCAGGTGCGGATCCACGAGGTCTCGGGGCTCTGGTCGCTGGAGCGCTCGAGCTTGTCGACCTCCTTGAGCGCCGCGGCTCGCACGGCGTCGGGCAGGTCGGCGGTCTCGACCCGGGCGCGGTAGTCGTCGGCGCCTTCCGGTTCGCCCTCGCCGAGCTCCTTGCGGATCGCGGCGAGCTGCTGGCGCAGGAGGTACTCGCGCTGGGTCTTCTCCATGCCGTCCCGCACGTCGTCGGCGATCTTGTCGGTCAGGTCGGCCTCGGCGAGGTGGTCACGCGTCCAGGCGGTGACCTTCTCGAGGCGCTGCTCGACGTCGGGAGTCTCCAGCAGCTCGCGCTTGCGCTCGTCGGAGAGGTACGGCGCGTAGCCGGCCGTGTCAGCGATGGCGCTGGGGTCGGTGAGGCGGTGGACGGTGTCGATGACCTGCCAGGCCTCGCGGCGCTGGAGGACGGCCACGACCAGGCGCTTGTACTCCTCGGCGAGCTCGGTCACGTGAGAGCTCGGCTCGCCCTCGGGATCGGCGACCGGGTCGACGTCGACCCAGAGAGCGGCGCCGGGGCCGCTGACCCCGCTGCCGATGCGGGCACGCCGTACGGCCTTGAGGACAGCGGCGGGCGCTCCCCCGCTCAGCCGGCCCACCTGCTCGATCGTGGCGACCACGCCGGACGAGGCGTAGCGGTCGTCGAGACGCGGGGCGACGAGCAGCTGGGAGTCGGAGGACGCCTGGGCGGCGTCGATGGCGGCGCGGGCGGCCTCGTCCAGCTCGACCGGCACCACCATGCCGGGCAGGACGACGAGGTCGGTGACGAACAGGACGGGAAGCGATTGGCTCATACCCGCTCAACGGTGGGGCTGTCGCGTCCTGTTCCGGTGTTCGTCGTGGGCGAACACGGACTCGTCGGTAGCCTTCTCCGGGTGAACAAGCGAGCACTCGTGCGGCGCCCCGGGCCGCGGTTGGCGGAGGGCCTCGTCACCCACATCGAGCGGTCGAGCATCGACCTCGACCTGGCGCAGCGGCAGTGGGACGACTACGTTGCCGCGCTGCACGACGAGGGCTGGGAGACGATCGAGGTGCCGCCGGCCGACGACTGTCCCGACGCCGTCTTCGTCGAGGACGCCGTGGTGGTCTACGGCGACCTGGCCATCATCGCGCGACCGGGCGCCGACGAGCGCAAGCCCGAGACGGCCGCGGTCGAGGAGACGCTGCGCGACCTGGGCTACCGGATCGCCCGCATCGAGGAGCCCGGGACCCTCGACGGAGGTGACGTCCTCAAGCACGACGGCACCGTGTGGGTGGGGCTGGGTGGCCGCACCAACCAGCCCGGCCTCGACCAGCTGACGGCGCTGCTGGGTGGGGTCGGCGCACGGGTGGTCGGCGTACCGCTCACGAAGGTGCTGCACCTCAAGTCGGCCGTCACCGCGCTGCCCGACGGGACAGTCGTGGGCTACCCGCCCCTCGTCGACGACGCCTCGGTCTGGCAGGACTCCCCGGGCTTCCTCGACGTCCCCGAGGAGCCCGGCTCCCACGTCGTGCTGCTGGACGACTCGACGGTGCTGATGTCCACGAGTGCACCCCGTACGGCGGACCTGTTCGCGGCGCGCGGGCTGCGCGTCGTCGCCGTCGACCTGTCGGAGTACGAGAAGCTCGAGGGCTGTGTGACCTGCCTGTCGGTGCGGCTGCGTGGGTGAGCGGGTGGGCGATCCTGTGGAACGCGTGCAGCCACGCTGAGCGGTGGGGTCGTGTCGATCGGCGGAGCACGGCATCCTTGACCCGTGTCAGGAGGTCGCATCGTCTTGCTGAACGGCGCTTCGAGCGCGGGGAAGACCTCAGTGGCCGAGGCGTTGGCGGATGTCATGCCAACGCCCTGGCTCGTGATCCCGGTCGATCTCTTCCATAGCATTCGCAGCAGGCCGCCCCAGGAGAACCTGTCGGAAGCGGCATGGCGAGAGACCTTTCGACGGACCCGTCGGCCTACCACCGTGCGCTTGCCGGCGCTGCGCAGGCTGGCTGTGACGTCATCGGCGACCACGTGCTCTCCGAGTCGTGGCGGCTCGCCGAGCTCCTCGATCTCACGGTCGAGCTGGACGTGCTGCTGATCCACGTCACCTGCTCCGTGGACGTCCTCGAGCAGAGGGAGCGTCGTCGCAGCGATCGAGACGTCGGCACCGCGCGAGCTCAAGCATCGATGGTGTTCGCCCACGGCGACTGCGACCTGGAGGTAGACACCGGCGGCCAATCCCCGCGGGAGTGCGCGGCTCGGGTGGCGCAGCTGATCGCGTCCCCGCCCGACGTCACCGCCTTTGAGCGTCTGCGACGCCGCGGGCGATAGGGACCTCACGTCGTCGGGTTGCCTCTGAGTCGATTGCGGTGAAAGACGCAGCCGCAAGTTCGACGGTCCCGAATGAGGATCCCCGATCGGCACTCATCTGTCTTCACCGAGTGTTCCTGGGTGTCGTTTCGACGCCGCGCGATCACTGGGGTCACTGGCCTGCGTTGTCCCCCGGCCCGCTGAGGGCTTCGATGAGCTGGTGAAGGGTCCGTTCGAGGTCCTCCCGCTGCTGCAGGGTCAGGCCGGTCAGCAGGCGGTGCTCGGTCTGCAGATGGTCCGGCAGGGCTCGGTCGATGGTTGCCCGGCCGGCGGTCGTGAGTGTCGCCAGGACCCCACGGCCGTCGCGGGTGTTGGGCGTGCGCGCGATCAGGCCGCGAGCTTCCAAGCGGTCCAGACGTTGGGTGATCGCGCCAGAGGTGATCATCGCCGAGCGCATCAGCTGGGTGGGGGTCAGCTCGTACGGTGATCCCGCTCGGAGCAGGGTGGCCAAGACGTCGAAGGACGCGGCGTCCAACCCGTGCGTGGCGAAGGTCTGCGCAAGCTCGGCATCGATCAAGCGGGAGGCGATCGACAGGCGCCCGATGATGGCCATCGGCGAGACGTCCAGGTCGGGGCGCTCTGCATGCCACTGCTCGAGAACTAGGTCGACGTGGTCACCACTGGCGCGGCAGGCGGCCAGAGCCTCGCGGAGTCCGGGGCGTTCGCGGTTGGTACCGGTCAGACCGTGATCGACGTAGATCCGCTCGGCCTCGACCCCGAGGCCGAGGAGACCGTCGCGTTGGGCGGTGAGGTCTTGTTGATCGGTGGAGCATCGGGCGTACCCGACGAGTAAGGCGCTCATGGCGCACCTCCGGGTTGTTGGCCGGCTCGAGAGGCGGTTCTCCGGTCGCCGGCGGCGGCGATCTGCCGCTTCTCGCAACTTAAGTTGCCCTGCGGATCGTGGCAACGCATGTTGGAGGTCGTGGAGCCGCTGATCACCGCCAGCGCTCGCAAGCACGGCATCACCGACGACGACATGCTCCACGCGTTCAACCACCCGATCAGCTACGAGGACCTCGACGAGGGCTTCGTGATGATCATCGGACCCACCCAATCCGCCCGCCTGATCGGACTCGGGTTCATCGACACCGACCACGGACCGGTCATCGTGCATGCGATGGCCGCCCGCAGAAAGTACCTGAGGTGATGACCATGCCCCGCAGCCTGCAGGAGATCCTCGAGCACGCCGACCAACTCGAGCGTCGCTTTGCCGACCACGAACCGGCAGATGTGCGCGACGCCGAGCCGCTCCACGCGCTGCGCGACGCAGTCACCGAGCGCGCCGCCACCGAGCGACGCATCTCCGAAGCAGTCACCAACGCCCGACAGGCAGGCGTGTCCTGGTCCGCCATCGGTGGAATGCTCGGCACCTCTGGCGAGGCGGCGCGCAAGCGCTACGCCGTCAGCGCCAAGACCGCCTGACGAGCCGGGACCGCCGGGCCATACCGCAAGCGGATCCACACACGGACACACTCCTGCTAGCATTGCTGGCAGGAGGTGCATGACATGGCTGCGATCAGCGTGCGAGATCTGGACGAGGATGTTGCCGGTCGCCTGAAGGTGCAGGCGGCGCAGCACGGACGGTCCATGGAGGCAGAGGTTCGGGCGATTCTCACCGATGCCGTCGCCGTCGGCGACGATGAGCGCCTGAACCTCGCCCAGGCCATCCGGGCGCGTTTCGTCTCCGTCGGGGGCGTCGAGCTGGACATTCCACCTCGGCGAGACTTGCCTCGTACGGCTGATCTTCGCGCTTCGTCATGATCGTCATAGATACGAACGTCATCTCGGAGATGATGCGTGACAACTCCGACCCGACGGTTCTCGAGTGGACCGCCACCGCCGGCCAACTGCATACGACGACCATCACGCTCGCCGAGGTCGAATACGGGATCGCTCGCTTGCCTGCGGGCCGCCGGAGAGATCAGCTCACATCGTTGGCGACCGAGCTGTTTGCCGACCTCCAGGATCTGATCTTGCCCTTCGATGTCCGGGCTGCGCACCGATACGCTGAGATCGTTGCTGGCCGTGACGCAACAGGGCGTCCCATCGCAACCGCAGACGCGCAGATCGCCGCTGTGTGCGCGGCTCGGGAGGCCACCTTGGCCACCCGCAACATCAGCGACTTCGAGTCAACCGGCATTGGCCTAGTAGATCCGTGGCAAGCGCTGCTCCGGTAGGTGATCGGTGAGCGAGACGGCGAAGGCCCTCTCAGCGCCTGTAGGCGTCGCTGCGTCGGTTTATGTGCACGATCTCCACCGTGCGGGCGTCTTCAACGACGCCGTAGATCACCCGGTAGTCACCTCGACGAGCCGAGTGCAACCTGGCGAGCTCGCCGCGGAGGGGCTTGCCCACTCGCTGTGGATTGTCAGCGAGAGGCCCGAAGATGAACTCGCCGCAGGCCGTGGCGATCTTCTCTGGCAATCGCTGTAGATCGCGTTCGGCTCGAGCCGTGACTCGGATCGAGTACCGCTCCTGCACTCAGGCGATCCCGTAGCGGGACTTGAGTGCGTCGTTGTCGGCGAAGCGGCCTGCGGCGGCGTCAGCGAGGCCCTCGTTGATGGCTTCAGCAGCGCCGGGCGTTCCGAGGATCTCCAAGGTCTCCTCGATGGCGGCGAGATCGTCGGCGGAGATGAGAACCGCAGCCGGGTGGCCGTGACGGGTGATGGTCACCCGCTGGTGGGTGCGTTCGACCTCCGAGACGTACTCAGAGAGCCGGTCTCGTGCGTCGCCAAGGGGAACAGCGGTCATGCACATAGTGTAGCCAAAAGACCGGGCAAACCTCGACTTTGAGCCGCGGCAAACATGACCCTCCCAGGTGGGCCGTTGCGAACACGGACTGCCGCCCTTGCAGCCGAATGCCCGAAGCGCCTTGCTGATTGAGTCGGGCGCTGCCCGATGCTCGAGTCGACGCGTTCCGCGATGCGACCGGGCCCACTTTGGAGGTGCGCCAGGAGCGCCCTGCTTGTCGGGTACGCCCGATGCTCCACCGATCAACAAGCCCTCACCGCCCAGCGCTATGGCCTGCTCGGCCTGGGCGTCGAGTCCGAGCGGATCTACGTCGATCACGGCCTGACCGGCACCAACCGGGAACGACCTGGGCTACGCGAGGCTCTCGCCGCCTGCCGGGCAGTGGGTGTCCGTACGCCCAGGACGCATCCCACAATGGGATGCGCTGCGTACGATGGTCCCATGAGCACTCAAATAGCTGTTCGCCTCCCCGACGAGATGGTCGCTTTCCTCGATCGAACCGTCGCCACCGGAAAGGCCTCGAGTCGTGCAGCGCTTGTCGCGGCGGCGGTGGAGCGTGAGATGCGTCGACAGGCCGCCGAGCACGACGCAGAAGTCCTGCGCGAGAACGGCAGCGCCGACGACCTGGACGACCTAGTGCGGTGGAGCAGCACCCATCTCGAGGTCGTGGACTGATTCGGTGCGCGAGATCTGCTTGGTACGTCTCGACAAGACCCGGCCGGCCCTGGTCCTGACCCGAGAGGTAGCGCGGGCGGCGATGACCAAGGTGACCGTCGCACCCATCACCACCACCATCAAGGGTCTGTCCAGTGAGGTCCGAGTGGGAGCCGACAACGGCCTGGACCACGACTGCGTGGTCGCGCTCGACAACGTCGTCACCGTCCCGGCCGACCTCCTCGGTCGCACCATCGGATACCTCAGCACAGCACAAGAGTCTGAACTGGCACGCGCCGTCGTCCTGGCCTATGACCTCGAGTTGCCGCTCCTCGATTGACGCAGAACGCAGACCCCGCGCAGCGCCGCACCCGCGCATATCAAGCATGGTCGGACGGAATCCTCGAGGCGGCCTAGAAGGACGTTCTAGGCAGTGCGACGCGCCCCGCACTTGTGTTCTGAGATCCTCGGCCTACGTCCTCATGGGGTAGGTCTGGCCGGTGGCGTGGGCTTGGTGGTGGTGGAAGGGGCACAGCAGTACGGCGTCGAGGGTGTTGGTGTGCCCGCCGTCGGACCAGGGGGTGGTGTGGTGGACGTGGCAGAACGCCCCGGGGATGTCGCAGGAGGGGTGTTGGCAGTGCTTCTGCTCGACGAGCAGCGCGAGGCGTTGGGCCGGGGTGTGGAACCGGGTGCCTCGGCCGAGATCGAGGACATGCCCGCCCGTGTCCATCACCGCGGGGAACACCTTCGCCTCGCACGCGAGGCGGAGGAGCTGTCCGGGTGAGACACCGGTCCCGGTCTCGGTGTGACCCGCCTTCTCCGCACCCTGGGTGAACGTCTCCGCCTCGGCGGTGATCACGACCGTGGCGGCGAGTCCGCCTTGCTTCGGCAGACCGTCGGTGCGGTAGCGCTCGATGTACTCCATGAACGCCAGACCCAGCTTGTGTGGGGTGGGCTTCTCGTAGTCGTAGGCACCGGCACCCTCAGTGGCACGCACGTGCTTCGGCGAGGCCAACGCTTGGAGGGCCTTGCGGAACATCTCGGCCTGCAACTCGGGGAGCACGAAGTTGCCGCGGATGGTGCCGTCGCCACCGTTGCGGAACGTGATCTCGGCCTTCTTCCGGGCCTCGGCCTCCAGGTCGGCCAACCGCTTGGCCTCACGAGCCTCAGCGGTCTCGGGGTCGAGGACCTCGAACAGCTTCTCCCCCAACCGACGCAGCTCGTAGGCATCGAAGTGCGCAGCCTGCTCGATGAGGTGCTTCTCCGCCACCTCACGCTCGGAGGCGAGGTCGTCGTCCAGGTTGTCGACCGCAGCCGTGATCGCTGTTGCCTGCTCGGCCAACACGTCACCACGGGCGACGGCCTCACGGGTCGGCTCGTGGGCGGACAGCGACTTCGCCAGCTTCGTGTGACGGCCAGCCTCACCCTTCGTCATCCGAGTCGTCCGCGCCAACCACGCAGACAACGACGACGCACCCAACTGACCCGGCAGGTCCAACGACTCCGCCTGCCCCAACAGCCGGGTCTCCACCTCGGACAACCGGGCCAGGTCAGCACTCAACCGGGCGATGGCGGCCTCGGTCTCCTCGGCGCTCAACGACCACGCCGGAGCATCCTTGATCGCGTCGAGCTCTGCCTCCAGGGCATCGAGGCAGACCAGGACCGGGTGACCCGTCCCGGTGCCGTCGAGGTGCCTGCTCATGGGACCATACAAGCACCCACCACCGACACTGCCAGACAGTCAATCTGGCTCAACCATGGGGGTTGTGGACAACCGCGCCATCCACAGGGGCTGTGGATGTTTCGTGGGTAGGCGGGCGTGCTGGAGGGCGCTCAGGTCGCCGGGTCTCGAGGTTCGTCGCTGGCGCTCCTCACACCTCGACCACCGTCTGGGTCGGGGTGCTGGAGGGTGGTCGACCCGCGGGGTTTCGTCGACGCTCGCTGGCGCTCGCCGCTCAACCTCCGGGCGCTAGCCTGGCCTGGTGCACCGGATCTTCACGACGAGCGTCGCCTCGGTCTACCCCCACTACGTCGCCAAGGCCGAGCGCAAGGGCCGCACGAAGGCGGAGGTCGACGAGGTGATCGCGTGGCTCACCGGGTTCGACGAGGCAGCGCTGCGCGAGCACCTGGCCGCCGAGACGACGTTCGAGGACTTCTTCGCCGACGCCTCGCTGAACGAGCGGGCCACCGCTGTCACCGGGGTCGTGTGCGGGGTCCGCGTCGAGGACGTCGAGGACCCGCTGATGCAGAAGATCCGCTACCTCGACAAGCTCGTCGACGAGCTCGCCAAGGGCAAGGCGATGGACAAGGTGCTGCGCAGGGCATAGTCACCCGGGACGGAAGGAGCACGACATGGTGGCGAGCAAGTCTGCCCGCGAGCGCAAGGCGGCCGTCGAGGCCGGTCCGTTGGCGACCGTGAAGATCGACCTCGATGCCCAGGGCGGGTTCGCCTACAAGATCAGTTGTACGGCGTGCACGACCACCGTCGCGGGCAAGGAGAAGACCAGGAGCCAACGCCCGTGGTCGGCGTACCGACCGGGCGCCGACAACGGCTACCTGGCTGCGATGGACCGGTGGGTCTTCCATCTCCACGAGCAGCACGCCGACACCGATGCCACGGAGGCACCGTGCCTGGCCTACCTCGCCGAGGCCCAGCAGCGACTGCACGAGCGTCGGCTCGAGCAGGAGGCCCGCGGCCGATAGGCGCGGTCTCGGTCGATCCTGGTCGGACTCAGCCGTCGGTGGCCATCGTGGCCGCGCACGCCGTGCACGTGCCGAACAGCTCGACGGTGTGGCTCACGTCGCTGTAGTCGTGACGCTCGGCCATCGACTCGGCCCACTTCTCGACGGCCGGGCCGGAGATCTCCACGGTGTGTCCGCAGTGCCGGCACACCAGGTGGTGGTGGTGGGAGGGACTGCAGCGTCGGTAGACGGCCTCGCCGGCATCGGTCTTGACGCTGTCCAGCTCACCGGCGTCGACCAACCACTGCAGGCTGCGGTAGACGGTGGTCAGTCCGATCGTCTCGCCGGCCGAGCGGAGCGCCTCGTGGATCTCCTGCGCGCTGCGGAAGTCGTCGGCGCCGGCTATCTCGGCCTCGACCGCACGCCGCTGCCGCGTCGAGCGGGCCGACGTACCGGCACCGGACGACTCGCGCTGGGTCGGGAACTGCTCGGCCTTCACGCCCCTCAACCTACCGTCCGGGCCCACGCGACTGTGACCTTCGCCTTCCGCCACGCGCCACACTGGGGAGGTGACGGACAGGGCCCTGGCGTGATCACACCGACGCACTTCGTGATCAATGCCGGGCTCGCCCACCGCCTGCGTTCGCGGCCGCTGCTCGCGAACCCGCTACGACGTCGCCTCTTCCTCCTCGGGGGAGTCGCTCCCGATCTCGGCCTGTTCGTGATGACGCTGCTGGCCGCCGCCTACTACCCGCTCGTCGACGGTCTCTCGCGCGACGAGACGTTTCGGCTGATCTTCGACGACCTCTTCTACAACGCCCCGGCCTTCGTCATCGCCCACAACCTGCTCCACGCGCCCCTCGTCCTCGCGGGCCTGGCCGGGATCGGCGCGTGGCTGCGCCGCCGTACGACTCGCGAGCGACTCGGCGGCGCCCTCCAGGCCTTCGCGATCGGTTGTGCGGTGCACACGGCGCTCGACATCCCGGTGCACCACGACGACGGGCCGCTGCTGCTCTTCCCGTTCGAGTGGTCGGTGCGCTACGCCAGTCCGGTGAGCTACTACCAGTCCGACCACTACGGCGACATCGTCGAGCCGATCGACCTGGCGATCACCCTGGTGGGGCTGACGGTGATCGCCATCGCGTGGGCACGTCGCCGCAGGCGGCGCCACGTGCGACATGATGTCGCAGGTGATCGACTTCAAGCTGACCCGGACGACGTCCGCCACCCCTGAGGCCGTCTTCGACGCCCTGACCGACCACGCGTCGTACGCCGCGATGACGCCGCTGCGCTCCAGCGAGCTGATCCAGCCGGGCGAGCCCGCCCCGAACGGCGTCGGCGCGCAGCGCAAGCTCGGTCTCGTCGGGCCACCGCTGGTCGAGGAGGTCACCGAGTACGTGCGCCCGAGCCGCTTCGCCTACAAGCTCGTCAGCGGCCTGCCCGTGCGCAACCACACCGGCGTCGTCGAGATCACCGGCCTCCCCGAGGGGAGCCGGGTCGACTACCACGTGCAGTCGACCCCGACCGTGCCCGGACTCGGACTGGTGATGGGCCCCATCGTCAAGCAGGCGATCAAGGGGCTTCTCGACGGCGTGATCAAGGCCGCCGAGAAGCGCTGACCCTCGGTCGGGTGTCGTGCCGGCCTGCCGGCCGACTCAGAACGGGAGCGGGAGCGGGAAGCCGCCCCCGTCGTCGGTGCCGCTCTCGACGGGCTCGCCGTCGACGGTGAAGACACCGCCGTCGTTGTAGTTGTTGCTCTTCTCCGACGCCTTGTTCTTGCGGATCGTCACGTCGGTGATGGTCAGCGTGCCGGTCTCGCTGTTCCACAGACCGCCGCCCTGAGCCGCGGCCTTGTTGCGCACCGTCCTGCCGCCGTCGTAGGTGACCGTGGCCTCTCCGGTGGCGTGCAGCCCACCACCGTTGCCGGGAGCCTTGCCGGTCGTGTTCTCCACCAGCTCGACGTCCATCAGCGCGACGGTGCCGGCGCTGGTCTCGATGCCGCCCCCGGCGCGCTTCGAGGTGTTGCTGGCGATCGAGGAGTCGGCGACCTCCAGGGTGCCGTTGACGTTGAGGATGCCTCCCCCGGAGCCGAGCTCGCCGGTGGCCTCGTTCCTGCTCACCGTCGACCCGGTCACGCGGAGCTCGCCGCCGTCGTTGTAGAGGCCGCCGCCACCCTGGTCGGCCTCGGCACCGCTCCCCTCGTTCTGGGAGACGACCGAGTTCTTGACGGTCATCGTTCCCTCGGCGGAGTTCCACAGTCCGCCGCCCTCGGCACCGGCCTTGTTCTTGACGACCTTGGAGTTGCTGACCTTGACCGTGCCGGAGCCGGTCAGGTGCAGCGCGCCGCCGTTGCCGGGCTCATCACCCGTGGAGTTCTTGGCCAGGGCGCTGCCGCGCACGACGGTGCGCCCCTCGAGCGCCTCGATCGCACCGCCGGCGCGGACCGAGGCGTTGCCGGCCAGGCGGGACTTCACGACGACGACCTTCCCGCCGTCGTTGAAGATCGCACCGCCCGAGGCGAGCTCGCCCGTGACCTCGTTCTTGGTCAGCGTGACGCCCTTGGCCTTGAGAGTGCCGGCGACGCTGATCGCTCCGCCGCTCTCGGTTGCGGCGGGGGCGCCGCCGATGAGCTGCACGTTGCGCAGGACGAGCTCGGCACCCTCGACGACGTCGAAGATCCGGTCCACCCCGTTGGCGTCGATCGTCTGCCCGGCACCGTTGAGGACCAGGTCGTCGGTGACGTCCAGGTCGCCGACACCCGCGCCGCCGTTCTTCTTCTTCGACTTCGCGAAGGAGATGTCGGCGCTGAGCCTGACCACCTGCGTGCCGTCGCGCTTGTTGGAGCGCATCACGGCCGTCCGCAGCTGCTTCTCCGTGGAGACCGTCGCGGCCTTGGTGCCGGGCTTGAAGACGACGTCCGCCGCCGCGGCACCAGGTACGGCGGCGGTGGCGGTGGCGGTGGCGGTGGCGGTGGCGGGCACGCCGGCGAGAGCGAGCGCGAGCAGTCCCGCGCTCGCGATCCCGACGGTCCGGCTCGACGTGGATGGTGTGAGTCCCATGAGGTTCCCCCTGCTAG
>NZ_JAPYPS010000071.1:3035-19244 GCF_029937575.1 Nocardioides sp. | reverse complement strand
ACCACCAGGACCAACCCGGAAGGAGCAGGTCGGCTACGCGCGGCCCCACCCACGCCACATACGAGGGTCACGAGGGTCGGCGCCCGACGGTCACCAGTGCTCCATCGACCCCCGGAACACGCCGGCGAGGTCGTCCGGCGTCACCTCCTTGGGCGCGGTCGCGAGCAGTCGCTGCTGCTTGAGCGCACCCTCGACGAGATCGTCGACGTCGTGCTCGCCGAAGCCGACCTCGGCCAGTCCGTTGGGGATCGCGATGTCACTCATCAGCCGGGCCAGCACCCCGGGCAGCACGTCGGGGCCGTCGCCCCCGACGCCGGGCTCGAGCAGCCGCGCCGCGTGCAGGTGCCGCTCGGGCGAGGCGTCGAAGGTGAAGCGGAACGCCTCCGGCGCCGTGAGAGACACCGCCATCCCGTGCGGGACGATCGCTTCGTCGTCGGGATAGCCGACAGGGCGGTAGTCCCGCACCCGTCCCGCGATCGGGTAGGCGCCGGCGTGCGGGATGTGGACGCCCGCGTTCCCGAACCCCAGGCCCGCGAAGGTCGCCGCCAGGGCCATCTGCTCGCGGGCCTCGACGCTGGACCCCTCGCCCACGGCGGTGCGGAACGATCCGGCCAGCAGTGAGAGGGACTTCTCCGACCACATGTCGGCGACGGGGTTGGCTCCGCAGTAGGGCACCCGCTCCTCGGGCCGCTTGGCGTCGAAGTCGCCGAACCAGCGCGCTGTGTAGCTCTCGAGGGCGTGGCACAGGATGTCCATCCCGGCAGCGGCGGTGACCATCGCGGGCTGGCTCATGGTCAAGGACGGGTCGACGACCGCCAGCCGGGGGCGCAGGGCCACGTGGCTGATGCCGGTCTTGACCTTCAGCGACAGCACGTCGAGCACGCAGATGGTCGTGCTCTCGCTCCCGGTGCCGGTCGTGGTGGGGATCGCGACGAGCGGGAGCAGCGGCTCGACCGGCGGGCGTGCCTTGCCGACCGGGGCGTTGATGTAGTCCATCAGCTCGCCGGGGTTGGTGGTGAGCAGGTTGACGGCCTTGGCGGTGTCGATCGCCGAGCCGCCACCCACCGCGACGATGGCGTGGAAGGGGCCCTCGGCGCGAGCGAACTCGATGGCCTCGACCAACGACGCGTCGGTCGGCTCGACCCGGACGCCGTCGTACGTCGTGACGCTCAGCCCGTGCGTGGAGATCTCGCCGGCGATCCGCTCGGGGTGCCCGGTGGCCGCCACACCCGCGTCCGTGATCAGGAGCACACGCCCCTCGCCGCGGGCCACAGACGTCCCGACCAGGCCGACGAGGTCGTGGCCGACCTCGCTCGAGGCCCCCGACCCGAACTTCAAAGAAGGTGCTGAATAGGTGAAAACCGTCTCGCTCACCCGATCACTGTAGGAGACTGGGCGGGATCCACCTGATGGGGCAGCGCACACCCGTGTCACCGACAACGAGGGCCGCGCGCGACGAAGCGCACCTGAGCCCGAAATACGCGCAGGCATGCACCACAAACGGTTAACACGCATTGTTACCGCTTGCTTGTTGAACGGTGTATGTCGTCCATGACTTACTACTCGTAAGACAGCTCCAAGCACTGCCCACAGACATCGACCGGGCGATGCGGGAGACATCAGGGGGGATGTACACATGTCGGTTCAGACGTCTGCGTCGCGCCCGGCGGGCAAGTCCGTCGGCGCAGCCACACTCGGGCTCGTGGTGACACTGGCGATCTTCGTCGTCGTGTTCCTCGCGTTCCTCATCGCGCCGCTCATCCTGCTCGGCCTGGCCTTCGTGGCCTTCATGATCATGCGGCCGCGCTCCGAGAAGACCCGGTCCTCCGGCCCGGTCGCCTCGTCGGGCACGGCGGCACACGGATTCGGAGCAGGTACCCAGTGACCACGACCATCACCCGCTCGCTGCCGCGCCTGTCGGACGGCATCGACGAGAGCCTGGCGCACGCCATCCCGGAAGGCATCTGCCGCACCTTCCGCGTGATGCCGTACAGCTACCACGAGGGACACGTCCTCGTGGCCGCCGCGGACGCCGACGACTCGATCACCGAGCACGTCGTCTCCGAGCGGCTCGACCGTCCCGTCATCCTGGTCAAGCACACGGTCAACGAGATCATCGAGGTCATCAACGAGGCCTACCCGCCCGTCGAGGCCGAGGTCGAGACTCCCGAGGCCCGCCGGGCCCGGATGCAGATGGCCCAGATGCTCACCCGCAGCGGCCTGGTCACCAGCGAGCAGCTGCAGCGCGCGATGCTGGAGTACTCCCGCACCGGCGACCCGCTCGGCGACATCCTCGTCTCCCACGAGTCGATCTCCGAGGACGTGCTCGTCGCGGCGCTCTCCGAGATGCACCAGATGCAGCGCGTCGGTCTGGCCGACTTCGAGCCCGACTACGACATCTCGCGCCGGCTCCCCGAGCCGCTCGCGCGCCGGCTGCAGGCGATCCCCGTCGCGGAGAGCGACGACACGCTGCTCATCGCGGTCGCGCGTCCGCTGAGCGCCGACGACGCCGCCGACGTCGAGGAGGCCGTCGGCCAGCCGATCCGCCAGCTCCTCGCCAACCGCGCCGACCTCGACCAGCTGATCCAGCGGGTCCACAGCAGCTTCTACGCCGACGTCTCCACCCAGTACCTCATGGAGAACTACCCCGAGCAGTCCGCCCACGTGGTCTTCTCGCCGGTCCAGAAGGCCGTGTTCATCATGGCCGCGGTGATCATCGTGATCTGCGCCGTCATCTGGCCGGTCGGTACGGCGATCGGACTGGTCGGCGTCGCGAGCGCGGTCTACTTCGTCGTCTCGGTCTACAAGTTCCGCCTCACCCTGCGCGCCCTGGGCACGCACCTCGAGACCGACGTCACCGACGAGGAGATCGCCGCCCTCGACGAGCGCCACCTGCCGATCTACACGATCCTGGTGCCGCTCTACAAGGAGGCCGGCATCGTGCCGCGCCTGGTGCGCGACATCAACGCCCTCGACTACCCGCGGACCCGGCTGGACGTCAAGCTCCTCTGCGAGGAGGACGACCTCGAGACGATCGACAAGATCCGCGAGCTCGCGCTGCCGCCGCACTTCCACCTGGTGGTCGTGCCGGACAGCCAGCCGAAGACCAAGCCCAAGGCCTGCAACTACGGCCTGCAGCTGTCCACCGGCGCTTTCTGCGTCATCTTCGACGCCGAGGACCGGCCCGACCCCGACCAGCTGAAGAAGGCGCTCATCGCCTTCGACGCCGTGCCGGACAACGTGGTGTGCATGCAGGGCAAGCTCAACCACTTCAACCAGGACCAGAACATGCTGACCTCCTGGTTCGCCAACGAGTACTCCATGCACTTCGAGCTGATCCTGCCCGCCATGGGCGCCTCGGAGTCGCCGATCCCGCTCGGCGGCACGTCCAACCACTTCAAGACCCAGACCCTGCGCGAGCTCGGCGCCTGGGACCCCTTCAACGTCACCGAGGACGCCGACCTCGGCATGCGGCTGCACCGCGAGGGCTACCGCACCGCCATGATCGACTCCACGACGCTGGAGGAGGCCAACTCCAACGTCGGCAACTGGATCCGCCAGCGCTCGCGCTGGAACAAGGGCTACTTCCAGACGTGGCTGGTGCACATGCGCCACCCGCTCCAGCTGCTGCGCCAGACCGGCTTCAAGGGCTTCGTCAGCTTCAACCTGACGATGGGCTCTGCCTTCGTCCTGCTGATGAACCCCATCTTCTGGGCGCTGACCACGATCTACGTGCTCACCCAGTGGGGCTTCATCGAGTCGATCTTCCCGAGCCTGGTCTTCTACGCCGCGAGCCTCATGCTCTTCGTCGGCAACTTCATCTTCATCTACCTCAACGTGGCCGGGAGCCTGCAACGCGGTGAATTCGGGCTGACCCGCACGGCGATGCTCTCCCCGCTCTACTGGGGCCTGATGAGCTACGCCGCATGGAAGGGCTTCATCCAGCTCTTCACCAACCCCTTCTACTGGGAAAAGACCGAGCACGGTCTGGACGAGGGCTGATCCGCATGACGACCGACACCACTACCAAGATCGTCAGCAATCGGGAGCGGCTTTCGGGCATCGTCCAGGCAGTCGGTCGCCGTCCCGCTGACATCGAGCGCCGCTGGTGGGAGAGCACCGCGGTCTTCGTGATCTTCACCGTCTTCTACGCCATCGTGGGCTACTGGCTCGTGGTCCAGATGCACGTCGTGGGCTTCGAGACCCTCGACCGCTTCGACCGCAGCCTGATGATCTTCCACAACGAGCCGCCCAAGCTGTCCTCGGTCGGCTTCGACTACCCGCCGCTGTCGATCCTCCTGGTCACGCCGTTCACGGTGATCCCGGCGCTCGCCCGGTCCTTGATCGTCGTCCCCGTGGTCTCGGCGATCTTCGCCGGCCTCACGATGATGTTCCTCAACACGATGATGCGCCGGGCCCAGATCGTCTTCCCGCTGCGGGCGGCGGTGCTGGCCACGCTCGGCCTCAACCCGCTCGTGGTCATGTACGCCTCGATCGGTGCCCGCAACTTCATGTGGCTCGCCTTCGTGCTCGCCGCCCTGGGCGCCCTGTTCGCCTGGTACGTCACCGCCGACATCCGGTTCGTGATGATCGCCGGACTCAGCTACTCGGTCGCCGCGCTCACCGGCTACGGCTCGCTGGTGTGGTTCCTGATCAGCCTGATCATGGTGGCCGCCATCCTGGCTCGTCTCGGCGCCGACGGCCGCGAGGTCGAGGGCACCACGGTCGGCTTCGCAGCCCCGACGGTCTACGTCATCGCCCTCTGGTCGGCCTTCAACCTGATCCTGCTCTCCGACCCCTTCAACTGGGTGACCGAGAGCAGCGACGTGGCCTCCTCCGGCGGCCTGGACGACTTCTCCTTCACCGAGATCCTGCGCGGCACCTTCGACCTGGTCGTCTACGGCGCCCCGATCGCCATCGTGGTGCTCCCGGCGCTGATCTTCGCCGGCATCGCGCGGCGCAACGGCTTCGCGCTGTGGCTCGGACTGATGCTGGCGGTCTCGATGCTCGCTCCCGGCCTCGCGGTCGCCCTGCGCGTGACCGACTCGCCGCTGCTGATGAGCAACGCGCTGCCGATCCTGCTCGTCTCCGTGGTCGGCGCCATCTGGCTGGCCCGCTCGGCGATGTCCAGCGGCTTCATCGTCGCCGGGGCCCTGGCCGCCGGTCTGCTCGTCAGCATCCCGTGGACGTTCAGCTCGATGAGCGACTTCAAGCAGCAGAGCCTCGAGCGCGCCTTCCACGACGCCGTCTCGACCGGTGACAACCAGGAGGGTGCGCGCACCCTCGACGGGTCGATCGTCGGCTACGACAACGAGCTCGACATGGCCAACTACATCCGCGACAACATCACCGACCAGGACTCGATCCTCACC
Source organism: Nocardioides sp. (assembly GCF_029937575.1). Lineage (GTDB taxonomy): Bacteria > Actinomycetota > Actinomycetes > Propionibacteriales > Nocardioidaceae > Nocardioides. The sequence continues at coordinate 13,872 of NZ_JAPYPS010000071.1, read as the reverse complement.
GACAACGCCTCGACGTACGCCGTCATCCTGCTGACCGGCTCGCCGAGCACGTTCTTCGACCGGGTCGACCAGTCCGACGGCCCGTGGGGACGCGCGGCCCGCAACCCGGCCGCTCACGTCGAGTACATGCTGCTGTCGACCAACACGAGCAACGACCTGCTGAGCACCTTGTACCCGGAGGCCGCCGCGGGCGGGGACCGCTCGCTCGAGCCGGTCTACGCCAACCGGCGCTACACCCTGGTCCAGGTGCCCAACGGCTACCAGTTCGGCGACGACTCGGTCCGCACCGGCGTCGACGCGAACGGTGACGGCGTCATCTCGGACGACGAGTTGACCCTGGACCCCGACGCGGACACCTCGACCGGCACGACGGGCTCGGGCAGCACCTCCACCGACGGCGAGACCGAGGGCAGCCCCGACGTGCAGGGCGGCTACGACGGCATCGAGGGCGAAGAGGGTTCGCCCCTGACGTCCGACGCGGACGAGAGCACCGACACCGATTCCGGGACCTCCCCGTGATCGAGCAGAAGCCCTCCTCGATCGGCGAGGCGCCCTCGCTCGACGACATCGCCTCGTCGTCCGACGACGACCGGGTGGGTCAGGTCGACTTCTCGGCGCAGCTCGGCGCCGAGGAGCGTTCGGCCGACGAGGCCACGGCCGGCAGCGTGTCGCTGACCAGGAGTGCCGGTGAGCACGACGCCGAGATCGAGCCGGACGTCGACGGACCGGCCGAGGCGCCGGAGCAGCGCTCGGCACCGCTGATCCTGCCGCCGGCCAAGGTGGACGAGGCGCTGGCGGCCGAGGCCGCCCGCATCCGCCGAGAGGTCGCCGAGGCGCGCGGCGAGACCGTTGCGCAGGAGATCGAGGAGCCCGACGGCTCCGACGATCTCCAGGAGCCCCAGGAGCCCCAGGAGCCCCAGGCGGTGACCGAGCAGGTCGACCAGGACGTCGCGGCTCCCGTGGACGCCGTCGATGCTCATGTCGACTCCGAGCCCGGCCACCAGGACAGCGAGGCGCCGGCTCCCACCGGCGTCGCCGACCTGGAGACCCACGACGCCGTCGACTCCGTCGAGCAGACCGAGTCCGCGCCCGCAGCCCGCCCGCGCTTCCGCCGTACCAAGCCCGAGCCGGTCGCTCCCCCGGCCCCGGAGCCCGCCGCTGCGCCGGTCAGCGAGCGTCTGCAGATCCAGGACGTCGCCTCCCTCGACGAGATCGCCGAGGAGGTGGCGGCCGCCGAGGCCGCTGCCGAGGAGGCCGCGGCTCGTGCCGAGGCTCGCGCGGACAGCCTGCGTCGTCAGTCCGAGGAGGCGGCCGCATCCGAGCTGGAGGCCGCCTCGGCCGCCTCCCTGGCCGCCGGACCAGTCGAGGACGTCGACGACCTGCTCGGGGACGACGCCGACGACCTGCTGCCGCCGGCGCACGTGAGCCACGACCAGGGGGGCATCGACGCCCTCGACGCCGACGACGAGCTGGCCGTCGACCAGTCCGTGGCCGACGTGGCGGCCTCCGTGATCGCCTCGATGCAGGCGATCGGTGAGGCCAACGAACGTCACCTCGAGGCGGTCGAGCTCGAGGCCGCGCGCCGGTGCGAGCTGTTGACCGCCCAGGCCGAGCTCGATGCCGAGCTCATCCGACTCCACGCACGTCGCGAGGCGCACGCCATCATCTCGGCGGCCCGGATGCGGGCCGGCGAGGACCTGACGCCGGTCGAGACCGACCAGCTGAGCGAGATCGGCGAGACGTTCTCTCGTTTCGCCGAGTCCATCGAGACGACCATCGCCCCCGGGCCGGCGTCTCCCGACACCACTCGGAAGTCATGACCGTGAACACGAACCGACTCACCCAGACCCGTGGGCGCCGTCGCGGTGCCGCGTTCCTGGCCGCCGCCTCGATCCTGATCGTCGCCGGCTGTGGCAGCAGCGACGACGGTGACACCACCGCCGACGGGGATGCTCCCGAGGCCTCGCCCAGCGCCACCGCGTCGCCGACCGACGCTCCGAGCGCGGAGCCGACCACCGTCCCGGGCGCCGGAGTCACCGGCGTGACCGAGAACGCTCGCCTGCTGCCGCAGGAGAGCGTCTTCAGCGTGCTCTCTCCCTGGAACACGCTGGCCACCGGGCGGGGGATCCACCCCCGCTCGGAAGGACTGCTGGAGCAGGCCAAGATCAAGGTCGGTGTCGACCTGAACGGAAACCCTGCCCGCGAGGTCGTCGACGAGGGTGCCTACATCAACACCCGCGCCTGGACCGGCCCCGTCGTCGCCGACGGCGACCCCACGATCGTGCGCTGCCGCCAGGTCCAGTGCGGCGACGGCACCGAGGACATCACCCTCACCATCCCCGACGACGTCGACCCGGACCCTCGCTACGACGGCTGGTACACCGTCTTCGACACCGACGACCAGAAGGCCTACGACCTGTGGCGTGCGCGCCGCGAGGACGACGGCTCGATCAGCTACCAGTTCATGCGGCAGTGGGACCTCAACGGCCCCGGCTTCCAGAAGCCGTACGTCGTCAGCGCGCGCGGCTCCGGCCTGCCGCTGTTCGGGGGCCTGATCCGCTCGGGTGAGCTCGAGCGCGGCGAGGTCAACCACGCGCTGGCGATCAGCGTGCCCGGCGCCGCGGCCGGCTCCTTCATCCAGCCCGCGTCCTCCACCGACGGCAACGGCCCGGTCAACTCGCTGCCCGAGGGCGCTCGGATCTTCCTGAAGTCCGACTTCCAGCTCCAGCGCCCCGTCGACCAGGACACGGGTCGCCCCTACAAGTGGACAGCGCGCCAGCAGAAGTACGCCCGCTACCTCATCGAGACGCTCAAGACCTACGGCGCGATCGTCGTCGACCGCGCCGCGGTCCCGACGTTCTACTTCGAGCGCATCGAGGACAACGAGCGCACGCCGCTGCTGCGCGGCTACGAGCTCAACAGCATCGGGCTCGAGGACTTCAACGTGGTCGCCTTCGACGGCGACGACCGGATCCAGTACCCGCCGGCCGACGAGACGGTGGACTCCACCGACCTCGAGGGCCAGGCGCCCGTGCTCACGCAAGGAGTGTCGAACTGATGCGCACCCACACCCACGCTCGACGCACCCTCGTCGCCGCGCTGACGCTGGCCACCGGGCTCACGCTCGCTGCCTGCGGCAGCGACGACGGCGACTCCGCCGGCGACAACCAGGACTCGGGTGTCTCCTCGATCAACGAGAGCGACCGCGAGGCCGGCGACGCCTCCGCCACGAACGACGGCGACGAACCGGTCACGACCGAGGACGGCACCGTCCTCGTGGGCACGCTCCCCGACCCCGAGCCCGGCCTGATCCGGATCGACGGCGCCGAGGGCACCCTCACGCCGCGGGCCAACTCGGCGTACCTCGCCGAGAGCGGCAACCGGATCAACCAGACGTTCACCGGGGAGTCCCGGGCCTTCCAGCGCCTGTGTGTGGGCGAGATCGACCTCGTCGACTCCGCCCGCCCGATCTCCCCCGCCGAGTGGGAGCAGTGCCAGGCCCAGGGACTGGACATCGTCCAGTTCCAGGTCGCGGCCGACGCTCTCGTCCTGGCGATCAAGAACGAGACCGACGTGGGCGGTGACTGCCTCAACACCAACCAGGTCAACGAGATCTTCCGCGTCGGCAGCACCGTCAACAACTGGTCGCAGCTCGGCACCAACTTCGACGACGTCCCGCTACGCACCGGTGGGCCGGACATCGACACCGGTGAGCTGCGCTTCTTCGGCCGGTACATCCTCAACTCGCCCGAGCCCAGCCTGAGCAACTTCGCGGGCAGCTACCGCGTCTTCCAGGACGAGGACGACACCCGGATCTTCGTGGTCGGATCAGCCACCGACCAGCTGCGCACCAAGTTCCTGCCCAAGGTGGAGCCGCGCCGTGAGCGCTTCCGCCTCCAGCTGCAGCAGGCCCTGCGCGTGCTGGCCGACACCCGGGCCGAGGTCAAGGTCGCGGTCGCCGAGCAGAAGAAGGGCATCCGCGACGAGCGGACGCCGGCCGCCCGTGCCGCCGACGACGAGCGGGTCCGCGTGGCCTACGCCGCCCGCGGTGAGGCCGTCACCGAGGTCAACCGGATCCGCGCGATCTACACGCCGCTCAACAAGCGCTACCTGACGTTGAAGGCCGCCCAGGCCCGTGTCGACGCGACCAACGGTCGCCTCGGCATCTTCCGCCAGAGCTACTACGCGGTCTACGAGAACCTGCTGCGCCCCTTCGAGATCGAGGTGGCCGACGGCGACGGGCAGATGAACTGCATCTTCCCGAGCCCGCAGACCATCGTCAACGGCCAGTATCCGCTCTCGCGGCAGCTGCTGATCACCACGACGACCCGGGCCCTGAAGCGTCCGGAGACCTCGGACTACCTGAAGTTCTACCTCCAGAACTCGCGCACCTTCGCCGACAACGAGCAGGCCATCTCGCTGCCCGGCAAGGACATCCAGACCCAGGTCGCGTGGATCGACACCAAGGACTACCCCAACTTCGCCTCCGTCGACGGGGGTCCCGTCGAGGTGCAGGAGGGCTCCATGGCAGGCGATCCCGAGACGGCGCCGCCACCCGTGGAGAACCCCGCGCGATGACGCGTGCCTCTCGGGCTCGTCGATCCACGGTCGCCCTGCTCACTGCCGTCGCCCTGACCACCGTTCTCGCGGTGGTCGGGGCTCCGGCCGTCTCGGCGCAGTCCGTGGGTGCGAACGGCGACCCGACCGGCGACGCAGGCCGGCTGGCCGGACCTGGCGCCGAGCCGACGATGCGCGCGAGCAGCGCCACCCCAGGGACCCGCACCAAGCGCCTGACCCTGGAGTGGAAGGGCAAGACCAAGAAGAAGCGCTACACCCGTCGTACCAAGATCCCGGGAATCGGCCGCCTCGAGCTGCGCTGCCAGCCCAAGAAGGTGCACATCAGCCTGCGGGCTGGCCAGCGCGACAACGAAACCCAGCTGTGGATGGCCAAGTACGAGGACAAGAGCTACGGGCGTGCCGTGGCGGTCAAGACCGTGCGCATCTACAAGTACGCCCATGCTCGTGACAACGGCGACGGCGGCACCGGCAACCCCCAGCGCGAGGGTCTCAACCAGGGCAACGGCGTCAACGGTGTGGAGAACTACGGCAAGGGCTACGGGCACGGCATCATCAGCCAGCGCGGCTCGCGCAACACCCCGGTCGGCGACGACGCGCTCGAGCCGGTGACGACGTTCGACGTCAACTGGTACTGGAACGACTTCGACTACCCCGTGCGCTTCCGCTACTGCAAGATCGACATGAGGCTGGTCACCACCTTCAGCCCGCGTCTCGGCCTGAACTGGCACGGCGACGCCGACGCACAGGGCAACACCTACCAACGGACCCGGGTGCCCGCGATCGGCCACGTGCAGCTGCGCTGCAACCCCGGTCGACGAGGCAACAAGCTGGTCAGCTTCATCCCGAGGAAGAACCGGACCCAGGTCTACGTCGAGACCGTCCAGGCCGAGGGCCGGGTCGAGGATCAGGTCCGCACCCGTAACCTGAAACGGGACCGGGAGACCGGCAAGATCGGCCCGATCAAGATCCCCAGTAACGGGATCATGAGGTTCTACGTCGACAAGGGCAAGAAGACCGTGCCGTTCATCCTGTCCTCCTACCAGAAGACCAACGACCCCAGGGGCCAGCGCAACACGTGCGAGCTAGCGATGGGACAGTTTCCCCAGTGAGTGACCGGTGAGGGCAGCAGTGAGTGGATCGATGACGCGGGCCAAGGGCCGCGCGGCGCTCCTCGGCGTCGCGTTGGTGGCCTCGGCCGTGCTGTCCGTGGTGCCCGCGACCTCGGGGGCCTCGGCCGTGGCCGCGTCCGGCTCGGCTCTCTCCGCCGCGCCGACCAAGGGCCCCGTGGTCGCCGCCAGGAAGAGCAAGCGCACCGACAACACCCAGGTCCAGAAGGTCAAGGTCAAGTGGAAGGGCTCGCGCAAGAAGAAGCCGACCTACCAGAAGACTGCGGTGATCCCTGGCATCGGTGACCTCGACCTGGTCTGCCGGCCCAACAAGACGATGATCCGGCTCTACACCGCCGACCGGTCGCTCGAGACCCAGATGTGGTTGCAGAAGTACGAGACGAAGAACAGCCGCTACGTCGTGTCGGTCAAGACGCCCCGCGTCTACACCTACGCGCACGCCGACGACAACGGCAAGGGCGGCACCGGGTTCTACACCCACGAGGGGCTCAACCAGGAGCCCGGCATCGAGAACCGGTCCCAGGACGGCTACATGTACGGGGTCATCAGCCAGCGACCCGGCCGCCAGCAGTCCGGCACCGCGCTCGACCCGCTGCGCCCGGTGACCACGTTCGAGCTGAAGTGGAACTGGAACGGCTTCGACTACGACCAGAAGTACCGCTCCTGCAAGATCAAGGGCGTCTTCACCACCCAGTTCCCCGACGAGGCTCGCACCACCCTGACGTGGCGTGGCGACGACGACACCGCGCCGACACAGGTGACCGGCAAGATCCCCGGCATCGGCTGGCTGACCATGACGTGCCCGCACGACCTGGCTCAGGACCCCACCGTCTCGATCGACCCCTACTCCGCCAACGCCTCGCTCTACATCGAGGACGTCGAGGGCGAGGGGCTGGTCGAGAACCAGCGGGTCGAGACCTCCCTGCCGTACGACGCGGAGACCGGCCTGCTCGGGCCCTATCCACTTCCTGAGAACGGCACCCTGCGGATGCAGGCGCAGAACAAGGACAACGACAGCTGGATCATGCTGTCGTCGTACTACGTGCGCAACGACGACAAGCGCCCGCAGCGCAACCTCTGCGAGCAGGCGGCCGGCTACTACAACCGCTGATCGGCTTGAGGCCGTCGGGCCAGGGCGTCGCGGACCAGGTCGAGCACCTCGACCGTGCCGTCCTCGATCTGGGACAGCGGCACCCAGGCGACGGCGTCGGTCGTCCCGTCCTGCTCGGCCAGCGTCGCCTCGGAGCCGCTCGGCACGGCCGCGGCGTAGACGATCCCGATGGAGTGGAACTCCTCGTCGCGCCCGGAGGGGGCGGTGCCGTGCACCGCCACGTCGCCCACGGTGAGGAGCTCGCCGACGACGGCGTCCAGGCCGGTCTCCTCGCGCACCTCACGCACGAGAGCGTCCACGGGGGCCTCCCCCTGCTCGACGCCCCCACCCGGCAACGACCAGAGCCCGGTGTGGAAGCCCTGCGCCGAGATCCGGGTCAGCAGCACCGCCGGGTCCGGACCGTCGCGGGTGACCAACGCGTAGGACGCCACTCGCTGGAAGGGGTGCGGGCGGTACCCGACCAGCGCTTCCCTGACCAGGGAGACGGTGGGGAGCGAACCGCCGACGACGGCCGCGACGGGGTGCCAGGCAGCCTCGATGGTGGAGCCGTCCACCTCCACCACGTGGGGCTCCGGGGAGTCGAGCGGCACCCAGCCGTCGTAGACGATGCGCAACGAGTGGGCGTCGACGCGGCGCCCACGGCGCCAGGTGTCGGGCAGGTGCAGCGAGAACGTCCGAGCCGTCTCGCCGATCGTCACCGACAGCCCCGTCTCCTCGTGCACCTCGCGGACCACGGCGTCGCGGGGGTCCTCACCGTGGTCCAGACCGCCACCGGGAAGGGTCCAGAGCTCCTGGCGCGAGACCTTCGGCGCCAGCCGGCTGAGCAGGATCAGGTCGTCGCGGACGATGACGGCGTACGCCCCCACCCGCTGCACCTGTTGAGCCATGCCCCCAACGCTATCCAACGCTACTGAGTCGGCCCCCACGTCGGGGTCACCGCACTGCCCGGCATCCGGTCCAGCCCGAAGGAGGCGGTGCGGTCGAGCGCGTCACCGCCCAGGTGGCGGGGATACCAGGGGGCGTACTCACCGGGTCTCGGTCGATGCTCCGGCAGCCGCTGCAGCTCCTCCTGGACGGCGTGCAGCCGCTCCCCCAGCAGGCGGGTCGTGGCGACCAGGTCGGCGTCGGCAGCGACGTGAATCGGTTCCCCGACCCGGACGTCGATCATGCGCCCCCGCGTGATGACGGGGCGCGGGAAGGGTGCGTCGAGCGACCGCTTCTGGCCCCAGAGGCGGTTGCCTCCCCAGACGTTGACCGGGAGCAGCGGCGCGCCCGTCTCGCGGGCCAGCGCCACCGCACCCGGCATCAGCGAGCGCACGACGTACGCCGCCGAGATGCCCGCCTCGGGGAAGACGCAGACGACCTGGTCGTCGGTCAGCAGGTGCCGGGCCCGGAGGTAGGCGGCCGCCGGTGCCTCACGGTCGACCGGCACGTGCCGCATCGCGTCCATGGCCCGGCCCACTGCCGGGTTGCCCCACACGTCACCGCGACTCAAGAACCTCACGAGCCTCCCGGTGGGGAGCAGCGCCTCACCCACGAACAGGAAGTCCGGGAAGGAGACGTGGGTGCTGGCGAGCACCACCGGTCCTGAGCGCGGGAGGTGCTCGGCGCCACGGGAGCGGACGGTGAGACCGATCGAGGCGAAGGCCACCTTCCCGGCTGCGATCGCGCCCAGGTAGACCGGCTCGCGCGCCGCTGCGAGCTTCACGCGAGGTCGCGCATCAGGAGAACGGCGGTCGGTGGTCCCGGGCGAGCGAACGACGACCCGCCCAGCGCCACACCCGCGCGGAGCGGTCCCGGTCCTCTTCGGTGACCAGGTTGCCCATCCAGCGCAGCGCCAGGGTCATCAGCAGGTCCGAGCGCATGCCCACCGGGCCCAGGGCAGGCAGCAGCTTGGGCACCGTCACGAGACCGGCCAGGCGACGGGCGATCGAGAACGACTCGCCGTAGTGGCGACGGAGCAGCGCCGGCCAGGCGGAGCCCAACAGGCCGTCCTCGCCCCGCTCGACCAGCATCTCGACCAGCATCCGGCCCGTCTCGAGGCCGTAGTCGATGCCCTCACCGTTGAGCGGGTTGACGCAGCCCGCGGCGTCGCCGATGAGCGCCCAGTTGGGGCCGGCCACGTTGCTGACCGCCCCGCCCATGGGCAGCAGCGCCGACGTGGGCGCCCTCAGGTCGCCGGAGAGCGCGAACTCCTCCCGGCGCTGGTCGGCGTAGAAGGACATCAGGGGCTTGATCGCGATGTTGGCCGGGCGCGTGGCGGTGGCGAGGGTCCCGACGCCGACGTTCACCTCACCGGTACCGAGGGGGAAGATCCAGCCGTAGCCCGAGAGGATCTCGCCATCCTCACCGCGGAGCTCGAGGTGGGAGCTGATCCAGGGGTCGTCCGAGCGCTCGGACGCGATGTAGGACCGGCCCGCGACGCCGTAGACCGTGTCCCGGTGCCACTCGCGGCCCAGGACCTTGCCGAGCGGCGAACGGACCCCGTCGGCCACCACGAGGCGGCGGCACGCGATCTCGAAGGTCTCCTCGCCCTGGCGGAAGAGCACCGCGGCAACCCGCTCGCCGTCGCGTCGTACGTCGATCGCTCGGGCGCCGTCAACGGCCGCGGCACCGCTCTTGATGGCGGTGTCGCGCAGGTGGTCGTCGAGCTCGGTGCGAGCCACCGCACTTCCCCAGTCGGGCAGGGAGCCGCCCGGCCAACGCAGGTGCAGCGTCTGGCCGAAGCCGTGGGCGCGCAGGCCCCGGTTGACGGTGTGGGCCCGCAGCCAGTCCTCCAGCCCCAGCCGGGTGAGCTCCTCGACCGCGCGTGGCGTCAGACCGTCGCCGCAGGTCTTGTCGCGCGGGAACACCGCGGCATCGGCCAGCACGACGTCGAGGCCGGCCCGCGCCGCCCAGGCCGCGGCCGCGGAACCGGCCGGTCCCGCACCGACCACCAGGACGTCGGTGGCTGCCGGGCGTGAAGTCATGCCCGCATTCTCTCAGTGTCCGCCCCACTCCGCCGGGTGAGGGTGGACCTCGGCTCAGCTGAGCAACTGAACCGCTTGCAGGAAGGCCACCTGGTCCGCCGCGATCGCGTGCTGCGCCCCGCCCAGGAACGGCGTCCAGTGGTCGTGCTCGGCGTAGTGCGCCACGCTCGACGCCGGCGCCAGGCGCGCGGCCCGCTCGATCGACGGACCGTGCACGCTGATGTCGCGGTCCCCGATCCCGAACCACACCGGGCACGACAGCGCGCCCGCTTGCCGGTAGGGCCGGTGCGTCACGATCGAGGCGAACAGTGCGGGCGACACCTCGTTGCGCCACGGCGACCCCTCCGGGACCACGGCGGAGAAGCCCGCGGCCTCACCCTCGAGCGCCATGGCACCCAGGTGTCCCGGCTCGGCGGTCACCGGGATGGTGACCTCGGACCCGGCCAACGCGCGCACCGCGAGGCCAGCGATCCGAGCCGTCGTGGCGGGCCGTCCCGACAGTGCCCTCCGCAACCCGTCGAGGAAGGGCGCCAGCGCAAGGACGGCGTCGATCGACGGGTCCGCCAACGCCGTCTGCAGCGCGTGCCCACCGCTCATCGAGAAGCCCCACAGCACCACGTGGCGAGCACCGTGGCCGCGTACGTGATCAACTGCCTGTCGCCAGTCCTCGCGCTGCTCCCCCAGCCGCACCCGCTGCCGCGGCGTCCCGCCGGAGTCCCCGAGGAACCGGTGGTCGAAGACCAGCACGTCCGCCCCTGCCGCGGCAAACGCCTCCGCGAACGGCGCCAACCCGTCGTGGCGCGTCAAGGAGAACCCGTGCGCCATCACCACCCACGTCCCCGAGGCCACCCCCACAGGCGGGTAGTGCCAAGCAGCCACCCGATCACCGCCCGACTCGAAGTCCAGGTCACGACGCTCCACACCACTCATGATCCCAACCTAGAGCGAGTTGGGCCCGCAGGGGCGCTTCACCGGCCCCGTCGGCCCGCCAGGGCCCGAACTGGCGGGAAATGGCGGGAACCCCCGCCCGAAGGGCGGGGGTTCCTCACACG
>NZ_JAPYPS010000071.1:0-2935 GCF_029937575.1 Nocardioides sp. | reverse complement strand
GAACTGGCGGGAAATGGCGGGAACCCCCGCCCGAAGGGCGGGGGTTCCTCACACGTGATGCGCGAGCGTCAGCTCTGGTACGACCCGAAGTCGAAGTCGTCCAGCGCCACGGCCTGACCCGAGCCGGCGTTGCCGAACTCGTAGTCGTAGGAGTCGTAGCCGGTCACGGAGTACGCCGCGGCGCGGGCCTCCTCGGTCGGCTCGACCCGGATGTTGCGGTAGCGCTCCAGACCGGTACCGGCCGGGATCAGCTTCCCGATGATCACGTTCTCCTTCAGGCCACGCAGGCTGTCGGAGCGACCGTGGATCGCGGCGTCGGTGAGCACACGGGTGGTCTCCTGGAAGGAGGCCGCCGAGAGCCAGGACTCGGTCGCGAGCGAGGCCTTGGTGATGCCCATCAGGACCGGACGACCCGAGGCCGGCTTGGCGCCCTCGGAGACGACGCGACGGTTCTCGGCCTCGAACAGCACGCGGTCGACCAGGTCGGAGGGGAGCAGGTTCGTCTCGCCCGACTCGATGACCGTGACCCGACGCAGCATCTGGCGCACGATGATCTCGATGTGCTTGTCGTGGATCGACACGCCCTGCGACCGGTAGACGTTCTGGACCTCGTCGACCAGGTGCTCCTGCGCCTTGCGGACACCGAGGATCCGCAGGACGTCCTGCGGGTCGGGGGTGCCGACGATCAGGGGCTGACCGACCTCGATGTGCTCGCCGTCCGAGACGAGCAGACGCGAACGCTTCGAGACCGGGTACTCCTGGACCTCGGAGCCGTCGTCGGGGGTGACCAGGACCTTGCGGGCCTTGTCGGAGTCCTCGATCTCGACGCGACCGGCGGCCTCGGCGATCGGCGTACGGCCCTTGGGCGAGCGGGCCTCGAAGAGCTCGACCACGCGGGGCAGACCCTGCGTGATGTCGCTCGCGGAGGCCGAACCACCGGTGTGGAACGTACGCATCGTCAGCTGCGTGCCGGGCTCACCGATCGACTGGGCGGCGATGATGCCGACCGCCTCACCGATGTCGACGAGCTTGCCGGTGGCCAGCGAACGGCCGTAGCACTTGGCGCACGTACCGGTCTTGGCGTCACAGGTCAGGACCGAGCGGACCTTGACGGTCGGGATCCCGGCCGCGATCAGCTCACCGATCTTGACGTCGCCCAGATCGCCGCCGGCCTCGACCAGCGTCTCGCCGGTCTCGGGGTGGGTGACCTCGCTGGCCGCCGAACGGGCGTAGGCGGCGGTCTCGGCGTTGTCGTCCTTGCGGACCACACCGTCCTCGCCCACGACACCGATGACCTTCGGCAGACCGCGCTCGGTGCCACAGTCGTCCTCACGGATGATGACGTCCTGCGACACGTCGACGAGACGACGCGTCAGGTAGCCCGAGTCGGCCGTACGCAGAGCCGTGTCGGCCAGACCCTTGCGGGCACCGTGCGTGGCGATGAAGTACTCCAGGACCGTCAGGCCCTCGCGGAAGTTGGACTTGATCGGCCGCGGGATGATCTCGCCCTTGGGGTTGGCCACCAGTCCACGCATGGCCGCGACCTGACGGATCTGGTTCATGTTTCCGGAGGCACCGGAGTCGACCATCATGTAGATCGGGTTGGACCGGTCGAAGTTCTTCTCCATGGCCTCACCGACCTTGGAGGCGGCTTCGGTCCAGATCTCGATGAGCTCCTGGCGACGCTCGTCGTCGGTGACCAGGCCACGCTCGAACTGCTTCTGCACCTTGGCGGCCTGGGCCTCGTAGCTGCTGAGGATCTCGACCTTGTCGGCGGGCGTGGTGACGTCGTCGATCGACACCGTGACACCCGAGCGGGTCGCCCACTGGAAGCCAGCGTCCTTGAGGGCGTCGAGCGAGGCAGCGACCTCGACCTTGGTGTAGCGCTCGGCGAGATCGTTGACGATGGCACCGAGGGCCTTCTTGCCCACCTCGTAGTTCACGAAGGGGTAGTCGGCCGGCAGGGTCTCGTTGAAGAGCGCGCGACCGAGCGTGGTCTCCACGGTGAGCGTCTGGAGCTCCTCGCGCTCGCCACCCTCGCCGAGCGGGGGCACGATGTCGGCGAGCCGGATCTTGACCTTGCTCTGCACCGTGATCTCGCCGCGGTCGAAGGCCATGATCGCCTCGGCCGGCGAGGAGAACGCGCGCCCCTCTCCCGGCTGTGCCTCGCGGTCGGTGGTGAGGAAGAACAGCCCGATGATCATGTCCTGGGTCGGCATGGTGACCGGACGGCCGTCGGAGGGCTTGAGGATGTTGTTGGTCGAGAGCATCAGGATCCGCGCCTCGGCCTGGGCCTCGGCCGACAGCGGCAGGTGCACCGCCATCTGGTCACCGTCGAAGTCGGCGTTGAACGCCGTGCAGACGAGCGGGTGGATCTGGATGGCCTTGCCCTCGATCAGCTGGGGCTCGAAGGCCTGGATGCCGAGGCGGTGCAGCGTGGGTGCCCGGTTGAGCAGCACCGGGTGCTCGGTGATGACCTCTTCGAGCACGTCCCAGACCTCGGGACGTACGGCCCGCTCGACCATCCGCTTGGCGGACTTGATGTTCTGCGCGTGCGAGAGGTCCACGAGACGCTTCATCACGAACGGCTTGAAGAGCTCGATCGCCATGTTCTTCGGCAGACCGCACTGGTGCAGCTTGAGCTGGGGGCCCGAGACGATGACCGAACGGCCCGAGTAGTCGACGCGCTTGCCGAGGAGGTTCTGGCGGAAGCGCCCCTGCTTGCCCTTGAGCATGTCGGAGAGCGACTTGAGCGGGCGGTTGCCCGGGCCGGTCACGGGCCGGCCGCGGCGGCCGTTGTCGAACAGCGAGTCGACGGCCTCCTGGAGCATCCGCTTCTCGTTGTTGACGATGATCTCGGGGGCACCGAGGTCCAGCAACCGCTTGAGGCGGTTGTTGCGGTTGATCACCCGGCGGTACAGGTCGTTCAGGTCCG
>NZ_JAPYPS010000128.1 GCF_029937575.1 Nocardioides sp. | reverse complement strand
GTGCCGCGGCCACGCCGCGACGGCGCTCGGCGAGGTCGGCCACCGGTGCGGGACGCTGCTCGGCGCGACGCGGCTGGCGCGCCGGCGCCGACTGGACCGGCGCCGTCTCCTGCGCGTAGCCACCGCCGGCGTGCGCGGGCTGCGGTTGGCGCTGCTCGGCATAGGTGTCGTCGTACTGACCGTCGTACTCGTCGTAGCGGCCGGTGTCCTCGAGCAGGCCGAGGTACTCACCGATCCGGCGCATCGCACCGCTCATGACACTCCACTCTCCTGGTGGTCTGACCACCGATCGGGCGCCCCTGACGGGCCGCTCTGACGTGCTTCGGACACTACTGGACCGGAGGCCTCGATCCGAGGACCGCGGACCCGACACGCACGTGTGTCGCGCCACGGGCCACCGCCGCCTCTAGGTCGCCGCTCATCCCGGCCGATCGCCAGGTTGCGTCGGGGTGATCGGCCAGGACCGACAGGTGCAGCCGCGCGAGGTGGTCGAAGGCCTCACCTGGGTCAGCGCCGAGCGGCGCCACCGCCATCACGCCGCGTAGCCGCAGGTCGTCGTGGGAGGCGACCGCGTCCGCCAGGCCGGCGAGGTCGTCGGGTGCCACTCCCGATCGATGCTCGCTGTCCGGCCCGTCGAGGCTGACCTGCACCAGCACGTCGAGCACGCGCCCTCGATCCGCCGCACCACGTGCCAGCGGGCGCAGGAGCTTGGCGCGGTCGACCGACTGCACCACGGAGGCGTACCCGGTCACGGCCGAGGCCTTGTTGCTCTGCAACCCGCCGACGAAGTGCCACCGCAGGGCGAGGTCGCCACACTCGGCGGACTTGTCGACCGCCTCCTGGTGACGGTTCTCCGCGACGTCGGTGACCCCGAGGTCGGCGAGGATCCGAACGTCGGAGGCGGGAAAGAACTTGGTGACCACGATGAGCGACACCTCGCCCGAGGCTCGACCGCACGTACGGCACGCCGCGGCGATGCGCTCGCGCACGACGTCCAGGCGCTCGCGGATCTCGTCGGCGCGACTCGTCATGCCGGGATCCTGATCAGCCCGGCGAGACGGCCGGAGTGGGCCCCGTCGCGGCGGTAGGAGAACAGGTCGGGAGACTCTCGGGTGCACGCGCTCACGTCGACCACCCTGACACCGGCGGCCTCGAGCTGGGTGCGGACCCCGGCTCCCAGGTCCAGCGACGGGGTGCCCCAGGAGGTCCTCGCGCGGGTGGTCGGGACCAGCGCCACCACCTCGTCCTGCAGTGCCTGCGGGACCTCGTAGCAGGCCCCGCACACGTGCGGGCCGATCCAGGCCGTCAGATCACGGGCGCCGAGCTCGCGCATCGCCTCGACCGTGTGCGGCACGACCGCCGCTGCCACTCCCGGTCGTCCCGCGTGGGCCGCGCCGAGCACCCTGGCGCCGGGGTCGGCGAGGAGCACCGGGACGCAGTCGGCGGCGCGCACGAGCAGGACGACGCCGGCCTGGTCGGTCACCAGGGCGTCGGCGCTCGCACGTGGCCCACCGGGGACCGCCTTGACGACCTCGCCCCCGTGCACCTGGCTGAGGTCGGCCAGCTGCGCGGTGCCGCACCCGGGAGCGAAGTCGTCGAGCAGGATCTCGAGGTTGCGGGCCGGCACGGAGCGGTCGCCGTCCTCGAGGAACGCCAGGTTGAGCGAGTCGAACGGCGCAGCACTGACCCCGCCGTGCCGGTCGGTGAAGGCCAGCTCGACGGGGCCGAGGGTGCTGCGGAACGCGTACAGGTCAGCTCACTTCAGGAAGTCGGGGATGTCCAGGTCGTCGTCATCGAAGGTGACCTGCGTCGGCGTGCTGGGCCGCGGGGCAGCCGGGGTGGACGGCGCCGAGGGGCTGGTCGCCGGACGGACGGCTGTCGCGTTGTCGGCCTCCTCGGTACGACGCGGGGCCGGCGCTCCGACGCGTGCCTCCTCGGCGGGCGCCGAGACAGCGGGCTTGGCGTCGCGCCGCAGCGCACTGCCCTCCTCGCGACGCTTGGGCACTCCCCCGTCGAAGCCGGCCGCGATGACGGTCACCCGGACCTCGTCGCCGAGGGCGTCGTCGATGGTGGCGCCGAAGATGATGTTGGCCTCGGGGTGCACCGCGTCGGCCACGAGCGCGGCGGCCTCGTTGATCTCGAAGAGCCCCAGGTCGGAGCCGCCGGCGATCGAGAGCAGCACGCCGTGGGCGCCGTCGATGGAGGCCTCGAGCAACGGGCTGGACACCGCCATCTCGGCCGCTGCCACCGAGCGGTCCTCGCCGCGGGCCGAGCCGATGCCCATCAGCGCGGAGCCGGCGTTGGCCATCACGGACTTCACGTCGGCGAAGTCGAGGTTGATCAGGCCGGGAGTCGTGATCAGGTCGGTGATGCCCGAGACACCCTGCAGCAGGACCTGGTCGGCCTGCTTGAAGGCGTCGAGCACCGAGACGTTGCGGTCGCTGATCGAGAGCAGCCGGTCGTTGGGGATGACGATGAGGGTGTCGACCTCCTCGCGCAGCCCGGCGATGCCCTCCTCGGCGGAGTTGGCTCGGCGGCGGCCCTCGAAGGCGAACGGGCGCGTGACGACGCCGATCGTCAGCGCACCCAGGGAGCGCGCGATTCGGGCTACGACCGGGGCGCCACCCGTGCCGGTGCCGCCACCCTCCCCCGCCGTCACGAAGACCATGTCGGCCCCCTTGATGACCTCCTCGATCTCGTCCGAGTGGTCCTCCGCGGCGCGCGCACCCACCTCGGGGTTGGCGCCCGCGCCGAGGCCACGGGTGAGCTCGCGACCGATGTCGAGCTTGACGTCGGCGTCGCTCATCAGCAGCGCCTGGGCGTCGGTGTTGATCGCGATGAACTCGACGCCCTTGAGGCCGACCTCGATCATCCGGTTGACGGCGTTGACGCCGCCACCGCCGATGCCCACGACCTTGATGATGGCCAGGTAGTTCTGTGCAGCAGCCACGGCGGCTTCACCTCTCCGAAAGGAATCTGGGTGTGTGATGGGGATGGTCTGGTGACGGGCTGCTGTGTGTCTCAACTGTGACCCTCAGCCTGAGGGTTATAGTTATGTCAACCTCGTCGTGGTGATGACACTAGGCAGCCAGCGCCGCGATCCGGTGTCGACACGCCGCAGCCTTCGGGGTCGGTGACCTGTTCTTCGGGGCCGGCATGGCGCCCGCGCGCGTCGTCGACCCTCCTTCGTGGTGGGTGTGGCGCCCGCGCGTCGTCGACCCTCCTTCGTGGTTGGTGTGGCGCCCGCGCGCGTAGTCGACCGGGTCTCGCCGTCAAGG
>NZ_JAPYPS010000070.1 GCF_029937575.1 Nocardioides sp. | reverse complement strand
GATGACGACGGCGCGGCGCCGGGCCCTCGACCGGCGCCGCGCCGAGGCCGTCGCCGCGCGCAAGGCCCCGCTCCTCGCGGTCGAGGCGGGCCTCGTCGATGCGGCGCGCCGGCAGCTCGCCGACGTGGCGCCGCCCGGCGAGCACGGCGTCGTCGACGAGCGACTGCGACTCGTGCTGCTGTGCGCCCACCCGCGTCTGGCTCCGGAGCACGCCGCCGCCCTCACCCTGCGCCTGGTGCTCGGCGTGCCCACCGCCGACATCGCGCGTCTCTTCCTGGTCCCCCGCGCGACGATGGCCGCGCGACTCACCCGGGCGCGCAAGCAGCTGGCGGGCGAGTCGTTCGGCGTGCCGACGGGTGACGCGCTGCGACGACGGGTGCGCGCGGCGGCCGACATCGCCTACCTCGCGTTCACGGCCGGCTATGCCCCCGGCAGCGGTGCCGAGGTCGTCCGGGCCGACGAGGCCGGTGAGGCGCTGCGCCTGGTCCGGGTGCTGCGCGACCTGACGCCCGAGGAGGCCGCCGACGACCTCGACGCGCTGCTCGCCCTGATGCTGCTCCAGCACTCGCGCCGCGACGCCCGGGTCGACGACGGCGAGCTGGTCCTGCTGCCCGACCAGGACCGCACCCGCTGGCACCTCGACGAGGTCGCGGAGGCGCTGCGGCTGCTCACCCCGCTGGCCGCGGGTGCCCCGTCCACGCCGTACCTCCTCCAGGCGCTGATCGCCGCCGCCCACGCCACCGCCCGCTCCTCGGCGGAGACCGACTGGGAGCGCGTCGTGGGTTGGTACGCCGAGCTCGAGGAGCTCACCGCCAGCCCCGTGGTCCGGCTCAACCGAGCGGTCGCGGTAGCCGAGGCCTCGGGACCGCAGGCCGGGCTCGCCGTGCTGGAGGGCCTCGACCTCGCCGGGCACCGGCTGCCCGCCGTACGGGCCGAGCTCCTGGGGCGCGCCGGACGTGACGCCGAGGCGGTGCGGGAGTACGACGCCGCGCTGCTGCTGTGCGACAACGACGCCGAGCGGCGCCACCTGCTCAGGCGGCGCGCAGCCCGGGCCGCGCCCTGCTGAGGCTCAGGCCCCCAGGCCGGTGCCGACGAAGGCGGCGTACGACGGGTCGATCGTCGCGGCGGGCGCGACGATGTCGCTGACCGCGTCGAGGGTCTTGAGACCGTGACCGGTGTTGATGACGACCGTGTCGAGCGTCGGGTCGAGCTGGCCGGACTCGACGAGCTTCTTCAGCACGCCGACGGTGGTGCCGCCGGCGGTCTCGGTGAAGATGCCCTCGGTGCGGGCCAGCAGGACGATGGCCTCGCGGACCTCGTCGTCGGTGATGTCCTCGACCGCTCCGCCGGTCTCGCGGCAGATGTCGAGCACGTAGATGCCGTCGGCCGGGTTGCCGATGGCCAGGGACTTGGCGATCGTGTCGGGCTTGACCGGGCGGATCGCGTCGACGCCGGCCTTGTAGGCGACCGAGACCGGCGAGCAGCCGGTCGCCTGGGCGCCGAAGATCCGGTAGGGCTTGTCCTCGACGAGGCCGAGCTTGATCAGCTCACCGAAGGCCTTGTGCACCTTGGTCAGCTGGGAGCCGGAGGCGACCGGGATGACGATCTGGTCGGGGATCCGCCAGCCGAGCTGCTCGGCGATCTCGAAGCCCAGGGTCTTGGAGCCCTCGGCGTAGTAGGGCCGGACGTTGACGTTGACGAACGCCCACCCGTCCTCCTCGCCGGCGATCTCCTGGGCGAGCTTGTTGACGTCGTCGTAGTTGCCGTTCACCGCGACCAGGGAGTCGGTGAAGATCGCCGAGTTGACCTGCTTGGGCTTCTCGAGGTTGCTCGGGATGAAGACGACCGTGCGGATGCCGGCGCGCGCGCCCGCCGCAGCCACGGCGTTGGCGAGGTTGCCGGTCGAGGGACAGGCGAAGACCTTGGACTTGAACTCGGTGGCGGCGCTGAGCGCACAGGCCACGACCCGGTCCTTGAAGGAGTTGGTCGGGTTGGTCGAGTCGTCCTTGACCCACAGGTTGGTCAGGCCCAGCTCGGCGGCGAGGTTGTCGGCCTTGAGCAGCCGGGTGAAGCCGGGCTCGGTGTTGGGGCTCTGCTCGATGTCGGTCGGCACCGGCAGCAGCGCCTTGTATCGCCAGATGTTGCGCGGCCCGGCCTCGATCTCCTCGCGGGTGATCGCCGGGTAGGCGTAGGCGACCTCGAGCGGGCCGAAGCAGTCCGGGCACGCGTAGAAGGGGCCGAGCTCGACGACGTTGCCGCACTCACGACAGGAGAGGCCGGTCGCGTTGCCGAAGGCGCCCTCGCGGGGTGCGCCCTGGGCCGGGGTCGTCTCGGCGCCGGTGTCGGTGTCGGTAAGGGTGCTCATGAGTCCTCCTCCTCATCTTCCCTGGGGCGACTTTCGCTGCCAGGCGGAATTAGCACCGTTTCCATGATCCGTACCCCGGGTCTGGTCCGGGAGGCGGAGGTTCATGGCGGTTGCCGGGACTTCACTGGGCCGTTCCCTCAGTCCCTCTTGATGAGCTGGTCGAAACTGTACGTCGTCCTGTCTCACGATGCGTCATCGGGTCCCGCATGCTGGGACGAGATCAGGCTCGGAGGTGGCGGGCGTCCTCGGTGAGCATGGCGAGCATCTCGAGCACCCCGTCGGGCCCCTGGACCAGCACGTCGGCCAGGTCCTGCAGGGCGCTCTCCTCGTCGGAGGAGGAGCAGATCAGCAGGGTGGGCATCCCCTCGCGCCCCAGGTCGCGCACGGCCTCGAAGGCCTCGAGGTCGCCGAGGTCGTCGCCGGCGAAGACGAAGCCGCCGGCGCCGAGCTCCTCGACGAGGGTGGTCACGGCGGTGCCCTTGTGGATGCCCGGGGAGCGGACCTCGATCACGCTGCGCCCGGGCTCGACCACCAGGTCGTGGCGTCCGGCCAGGTCGCGCAGCTCGGGGAGCAGCCGGGCGAAGGCCTCGGCGTCGTCGGGGAGACGCCGGGTGTGGACGGCGACTGCGAGGCCCTTGTCCTCGACGAACGCCTCGGGGGCGTCCAGGCGCTTCAGCACGCGGGGCAGCTCCCGCTCGAAGGAGGCCAGCCCGGCCGGCGGGCGAGGCCCCACGACCCGGCGCCGGTGGGAGCTCCAGCGCTCGTTGCCGTACTGCCCGAAGAGGTAGAGGTCCTTGCCGGCTCGGTCGATGTCGTCGCCGACCTCCTCGAGGCCCCCGAGATCGAGAGCCTGGCGGGCCGGTCGCCCGGTGACGACGGCGACGGCCAGCACCTGGGTGGCCAGGTCGACCAGGACGGCGTCCGCATCAGGGTGGATGCGGGCCTTCTCCGGGTCGTCGACGATCGGGGCGAGAGTCCCGTCGAAGTCGAGACCGACCACGGTCTCGGCGGCCGCTCGGACGAGGGCCGCGTAGCGCTGCTCGCCGGCCGACGACGTGAATTCCACGTCTCCACCCAACCACGATCGGATGGACCGGCGGGGTGCTACCCGGCAAACGGCGATCGACACCGGGTTTCGGTCAGCGGTCACCTCACCGGGTTTCGTCTCACCCGTCGCGAGCTCGTGCCTCGCTCGCGGGGTTCGCTCAACCTTCGATCACGACGCCCCTGGCTTCGTTCCTCAGCCAGCGGCTGCGAGCTCCGCCGTGAGGATGACCGTGAGCCGGTCGAGCTTCATCGCGCCGTCGGCCGGGGCGGTGCGGCCGATCCCGAGGTCGAGCGCGAGCTGCTCGGCGGCGCGCTTGAGCCGGTCGGGGAAGTAGACGGTGTTGGTCGGGATGTTGCCGTACCAGTTGTCGGTGCCGACGACCTGCCAGCCGACGTCGGTGGCCTTGCTGCCGACGTTGCCGGCGAGGCCGGTGATCCCGGAGTTGTTGTAGACCTCGACGAAGACCTTGTCGCGCTTGATCTCGGGCTTGGGCTTCTTGGTCTTCGTAGGCTCGGTCGGGGTGGGGTCGGCACTCGCGGTGGGCGCGGACTCCTGGCGCACCGGGGTCGCGATCTCGCGCTCGGTCGGCTCTCCACCGCGGGTGGCCACGAAGGCGATCGCGGCCATCGCGACCGCGATGATGCTCAGCATCACCACGGGCGAGGGGAAGACGACGCCGTTGCCCTGGTTCCCCCGGGGAAGGTGGGGAGCCATCGACTCAGACCTCGAAGCCGAGACGGCGGGCGGAGCGCTGGCGCTGCCGCTGTGAGCGCAGGCGCCGGAGGCGCCGCACGAGCAGCGGGTCGGCCTCGATCGCCTCGGGGCGGTCGATCAGCGCGTTGAGCACCTGGTAGTAGCGCGTCGAGCTCATGTCGAACTTCTCCCGGACCGCGCTCTCCTTGGCCCCGGCGTACTTCCACCACTGGCGCTCGAACTCGAGGATCTCGCGGTCGCGGTCGCTCAGGGACTCGGCGGCGGTCTGCGCGTCGAGGTCGTTGCTTCGCTGGGCTTCCATCGCACGTCTCCTGCGAGGTCGGGGGTGGTGCTGGTCGTGACGGGGTGCTGCCACTGTAGACGCCGAATCACAGAGTTGTCATTCGCCTCGCGGTGTCGTGACAGGTGGGGCCCACGGGACGGATGATTCGTCGCCGGCGCCCTGCTGGGCCTCGCCAGGTCGGATGCACCACAGTGGGAGCATGACCGCACCCACCGGACCCGTCGGCTGGGGCATCCTGGCCACCGGCAAGATCGCCCGCACCTTCGCCGCCGACCTCGCCCTCGTCGACGACGCCCGCCTCGTCGCCGTCGGCTCCCGCACCGAGGCGTCCGCCCGGGCCTTCACCGACGAGCACGGCGGCCGCCCGCTCGGCTCGTACGCCGCCCTGGCGGCCGATCCCGAGGTGGACGTCGTCTACGTCGCCAGTCCCCACGCGCTGCACCTCGAGCACGTGCGCGCCCTGCTCGAGGCCGGCAAGCACGTCCTGTGCGAGAAGCCGCTCACGACCAGGCTCGAGGACGCCGAGACGATGGTCGCCCTGGCTCGCGAGCACGACCGGTTCCTGATGGAGGCGATGTGGACCGCCTGCCACCCGGTCGTGCGCACCGTCGTCGACGGGGTCCGCTCGGGCCGCTTCGGGAGGCCACGCCACCTGCACGCCGAGCTCGGCTTCCGGGTCGACGCCGGACCGGAGGACCGGATGCTCGATCCCAGCCTCGGAGCCAGCGCCCTGCTCGACATGGGCGTCTACTCGCTGACCATGGCGCACCTGCTCCTCGGCGAGGCCACCGACCTGACGGCGCGCGCCGCGCTCTCCGATCGCGGGATCGACCTGGACGTGGCGATCACGGGCGCCTACCCGGGCGGCGCGCTGGCCACCCTGACCGCGTCGATGACCTCGTGGTCCTCGCGCTCGGCCAGCCTGGCCACCGACCTCGGTCGCCTGGACCTGTCCGACTTCCACCACCCGACGGCGGCGACCTACACGCCGTACGACGTCGGGGCCGAGCAGGGCGCCGGAGTCGTCCGCGCCGAGCCGGTCGACCTGGTGGCGGAGTCGGAGCCGGTCATCGGTCGCGGGTACGCCCACGAGATCGTCGAGGTGGGGCGGTGCCTGCGCGCCGGGCTGCGGGAGAGCCCACTGGTCCCCTGGAGCCAGACCCTCACCCTGATGCGTCAGCTGCAACGGCTCATCGACGAGGCCGGCATCGCCGTCGGCTGAGCTCTCCGCCCCACGGGTGACGGCAGCGCCCACCGCCTCGACTAGGGTTGACGTGTGGCAGCAGACCTCGTGATCGTCGCCAACCGGCTGCCCGTCGACCGGGTGACCCGTCCCGACGGCACCGTTGAGTGGCGGCCCTCCCCCGGCGGTCTCGTCACCGCGATCGAGCCGGTGATGCGCGCCAACGACGGCACCTGGATCGGGTGGCCGGGCGGCACGGAGCAGGACCTCGAGCCCTTCGAGGCCGACGGGCTGCACCTCGTGCCGATGTCGATGACCCCCGAGGAGATCGAGGGCCACTACGAGGGCTTCTCCAACGGCACCCTGTGGCCGCTCTACCACGACCTGGTCGCGAAGCCGGAGTTCCACCGCGAGTGGTGGGACTCCTACGTCGGCGTCAACCAGCGCTTCGCCGAGAAGGCCGCCGAGGTCGCCGCCGAGAGCGCCACCGTGTGGGTCCACGACTACCAGCTGCAGCTGGTCCCGCAGATGCTGCGCGAGCTGCGTCCGGACCTGCGGATCGGCTTCTACCTGCACATCCCGTTCCCGCCGGCCGAGCTCTTCCAGCAGCTGCCGTGGCGCCGCCAGATCCTCGAGGGGCTGCTCGGCGCCGACCTGCTCGGCTTCCAGCTGCCCGGCGGCGCGCAGAACTTCGTCCGCCTGGTGCGTCAGCGGGTCGGCCACAAGACCCACCGCGACCTCGTCTACCTGCCCGACGGCCGCACGGTGCGCGCCGCGGCGTTCCCCATCTCGATCGACGCCGCCGGGTTCGAGGAGCTCGCCCAGACCGAGGCCGTCGCCGAGCGCGCGACAGCCATCCGCGAGGCCCTGGGCAACCCCCGCCGGATCTTCCTCGGCATCGACCGCCTCGACTACACCAAGGGCATCTACGCCCGGCTGCGCGCCTTCAGCGAACTGATCGCCGACGGTCACCTCGACGTCGAGGACGCGGTCTTCGTGCAGGTGGCGGTGCCCTCGCGCGAGCAGGTCGAGCAGTACCGGATCCTGCGCGACGACATCGACCGCCTCGTCGGTCGGATCAACGGCGACCTGGGCCGGATCGGGCGCCCGGCGATCAGCTACCTGCACTCCTCCTACCCCCGCGAGGAGATGGCGGCGCTGTACCGCGCCGCCGACGTCATGGTGGTGACGCCGTACCGCGACGGGATGAACCTGGTCGCCAAGGAGTACGTCGCCTGCCGCTTCGACAACGACGGGGCGCTCGTGCTCTCCGAGTTCGCCGGTGCCGCCGCCGAGCTGCGCCAGGCGTGGCTGGTCAACCCCTACGACATCAACGGCATGAAGTCGGCGCTCCTCGAGGCCTTCCAGGCCGACGAGAAGCAGCTGACCCGGCGGATGAAGGCGATGCGCAAGACGATCAGCCAGCACGACGTCGCGGCCTGGGCGGCCTCCTTCATGCTCGAGCTGGAGGACAGCGGCGACGGCACGCACGCCAAGACGGTGCGAGCGGTCAAGCGTTCGTGACCGCAGACGGCTGGGGTGACGTCGTCCTGATCTGCGACGACGCGGTCACCGGCATCGCCGTCGTCGAGCGGGGCGACCCACTGGTCGACTCCACGGGTCTGCTGCCGTGGTCGGGCCCCTCGCCGGACCCGGTCTCCAGGTGGGTGCGCGCGCCCCTCCTCGAGCGTCTCGGCAACGCGGCGGCGGCGCTCCCGACCGACCTGCGCCTGGCCCTCAACGAGGGCTACCGCCGCCCGAGCCTGCAGCGCCACTACTTCGACGGGTACGCCGCCCGGTTGCGCGAGCAGCGCCCCGAGGCGGACGCCGCCGAGATCCACCGGCTCGCCAGCCGCTACATCTCGCCGCCCGCCATCGCCCCGCACACCGCCGGCGCCGCGGCCGACGTCGTCCTGACCGACCCCGACGGGGTCGTCCTGGACGTCGGGTGCCCCATCGACGCCAACCCGGAGGAGAGCAGCGGACGCTGCTACACCGCGCATCCCGACGTACGAGGCGAGGCCGCGCTCCTGCGTCGCACCCTGGTCGACGCGCTCACCGGCGTCGGGCTGGTCAACTACCCCACCGAGTGGTGGCACTGGTCGTACGGCGACCGGTACTGGGCGCTGGGAAGCGGAGCACCGCACGCACTTTTCGACGCGTGCGAGCACCCCTCGGGGTAGTTTGCGCCTGTGGACCTGATCCCCAAACCCGACCAGGTGGTCTCGGCCGCCAGCAACGTCGCCCACAAGGTGTTCTACGGCGGCCTCGCCGACCTGCGTCCGATGCCGCGCACCCTCATCGACGAGGGCACCCTGCGCGAGGTCTACCACTACCGCCCCGCCGCCAAGGTCAAGGAGCAGGGCGACCCCGTCCTGCTGGTGACCCCGCTGGCCGCCCCCGCGCTCTGCTTCGACCTGCGCCGCGGGTGCTCGCTGGTGGAGCACTTCGTCGAGGCCGGCCGCCCGACCTACCTGGTGGAGTACGGCCAGGTCTCGTTCCGCGACCGCAACCTCGGGATGGAGCACTGGATCGAGGAGGTCCTGCCGACCGCCATCCGCGAGGTCTCCGCCCACGCGGGCGGTCGCCCGGTGCACGTCGTCGGCTGGAGCCTCGGCGGGATCTTCTCCCTGCTCGCGGCCGCCGGCGACACCGACCTGCCGATCGCCTCGCTGGGCGTCGTGGGATCGCCCTTCGACGTCAGCCTCGTGCCGCTGGTCGCACCCCTGCGCCCCCTGCTCAACCTCGCGGCCGGTCGTGGTCCGATCACCCGCGGCTACCAGGCGCTGGGGGGCGCACCCAAGCCCCTGGTCAAGTGGGCCTTCCAGCTGTCCTCGGTGCAGAAGCTGGTCACCAAGCCGATCGCTCTGGCCACCCATCTCGACGACGCCGACTTCCTCGCCCAGATCGAGGCCGTCGACCGGTTCATGGACAACATGATCGCCTACCCGGGCCGCTCGTTCGGTCAGCTGTACCACCGCTTCGTCAAGGGCAACGGGCTGGTCGACGGCACCTTCGAGACCGGCGGCCGCACCATCTCGCTGGCCGACATCACCGTGCCCGTCGTGGTCTTCGGCGGGGCCAACGACGGCATCGCCCCGGTGCCGGCGGTGCGGGCCGTGCTCCCGCTGCTCAGCGGCTCACCGGAAGTCCGCTTCGAGATCGTGCCCGGCGGACACCTCGGCATGCTCACCGGCCGCGCCGCGCGGGGCACCACCTGGACCGTGCTCGACGAGTGGATCTCGCAGTGGTCGAGCCAGGAGCCCGACGCCGAGGAGGCCGCAGCAGGCGGCGCCGACGGTGATGCACCTGCCATCGGCACGGGACGGCGTACGCACGGGTCGAAGGCGTCGCGCAGCCTGGCCCGTTGAGTGCGCCGGTGAGCTCCTCGGCGACGGGCCCGCTCCCCCGGCGCGTCCGCATGGGCTATGGCATGGGATCCGTCGCGACGGGCGCCTTCGGGACCGTCCCCGGGCTGATGCTGCTGCCGTACCTGACCGACACCCTCGGCATCGCCGCCGTGCTCGCGGGCGTGATCGTCGTGCTGCCCAAGGCCTGGGACGTCGTGCTGAACCCGATCGCGGGACGGATCAGTGATCGCACCGTCGACCCGCGCGGGGCGCGACGGCCCTGGCTGCTGCGCGCGGGGCTGCTGCTGGCCCTGACCTTCGCGCTGCTGTTCGCCGCCCCCGACCTCGGCTCGCGGGGCCTCAACGCCGCGTGGGTGCTCATCGCCTTCCTGGCCTGCGCGTCGGCGTACGCGTTCTTCCAGGTGCCGTTCGTGGCGATGCCGGCGGAGATCACCGACTCCCCGCTCGAACGCACCCGGCTGATGACCTGGCGGGTCGCGCTGCTCGCCCTGACGATCCTGGTCGCCGGCGCCAGCGCTCCCGCGATCCGCGACGGGCTCGACGGGCGCGCCGGCTACCGGGTGATGGGACTGGTGATGGCGGTGGTGATCGTGATCGGCGTCGTCGGCGTCTACCGCGGCACCCGGACGGCTCCGATCGGTCGCGTGGAGCCGGGCTCGGGCACCCTGCGCGACCAGCTGCGCCTGGTCGCCGGGGCGCGCCAGTTCCGGCTGCTGCTGACGACCTTCGTCATCCAGGCGCTGGCGATCGGCTGCATGCTCGCCGGCGTCGACTACCTCGCCGACGACGTGCTGCAGAGCGAGGGGGCAGCGACGATCCTGTTCGTCTGCTTCGTGGGACCGGCCCTGCTCCTGACCCCGCTCTGGTCGCGGATCGGGGAGCGGATCGGCAAGCGGGCCGGCTATCTCGTCTCTTCCGTCGTCCTGGGCGTCGGTGCCGCCCTGGCACTGTGCGCACAGGTGGCACCGACCGGCGTGGTCTTCGCCGCCACCGGCCTCATCGGCGTCGGGTACGCCGGCTGCCAGGTGTTCCCGCTGTCGATGCTGCCCGACGTGGCCGCCCTCGACGCCGTCACCACCGGGGAGAACCGGATCGGGGTCTTCACCGGGGTCTGGACAGCCGGCGAGACGCTCGGGCTCGCCCTCGGGCCCGGGCTCCTGGCCCTGGTGCTCGCGATCGGCGGCTACGCCTCCGGCACGTCCGGCGACGTGGTGCAGTCCGAGGGAGCCCGTACCGCGATCACCCTGGGCTTCTCGATCGTGCCCGCCCTGCTCATCGCCACCAGCCTGTGGTGGCTGACGCGCTACCGGCTCGACGAGTCACCCACCGCCATCCCCCACCACGACGCCACGGAGGGCGCATGACCGACGACCTGACCGAGCACCTCTCCCACCTGCGAGCTCGCCTGGGCTCCCTGCAGGAGGACGATCTCCCCGTGCACGGCGGGCGCACCCTGGCCTACGTCTACGACTCCGGCCTGGGCGCCGTCGACGAGCTCGCTCGCGAGGCCGTCGCCGCCTACGCCGGCTCCAACGGGCTCGACCCGACGGCCTTTCCGAGCCTGCTGCAGATGGAGAACGACCTCGTCGCCTTCGCCGCCGGGATCCTCGATGCTCCCGACTCGGCGGTCGGGACGATCACCTCCGGTGGCACCGAGTCGGTGCTGCTCGCGGTCCAGTCAGCCCGCGACGCCCACCCCGAGGTGACCAGCCCGTCCATGGTGCTGCCGAGCACTGCCCACGCGGCCTTCCACAAGGCGGCGCACTACTTCGGCGTGCGAGCGGTGCTCGTGCCCGTCGGGCCGGACTTCCGCGCCGACCCCGACGCCATGGCGGCCGCCATCGACGACAGCACGGTCCTCGTGGTGGCCAGCGCGCCGTCGTACGCCCATGGGGTGGTCGACCCCGTGACCGAGGTCGCTGCCGCCGCCGCGGCGCGCGGGATCCGTTGCCACGTCGACGCGTGCATTGGGGGTTGGGTGCTGCCGTACGCCGCCCGGCTCGGCCGCGCGGTGCCGCCGTGGACGTTCGCGGTCGAGGGCGTCACCTCGATCTCGGTCGACCTGCACAAGTACGCCTACGCCCCGAAGGGCGCGTCCCTGCTGCTGCACCGGACCCCCTCCCTGCGCCGTCCGCAGTACTTCGCCAGCGCCGCGTGGCCCGGCTACACGATGCTCAACTCGACGATGCAGTCCACGCGGTCCGGAGGTCCGGTCGCAGGCGCCTGGGCAGCGGTGCACGCCATCGGGGACGCCGGCTACGAGCGGCTCACCGCGGAGGTCTTCGGCGCGGTCGACGCCCTCGTCGCCGGCGTGGCGGACATCGACGGGGTCGGGGTCGTGGTGCCGCCCGACTCGACGCTGATCGCCCTGGTGACCGACGAGACCTGTGACCCGTTCACGATCTGCGACGAGATGGCCGAGCGCGACTTCTACGTCCAGCCCCAGCTCTCCTACGGGGACCAGGCCGCCACCGTCCACCTGTCCGTCAGCGCCGCGACCCTACCGCTGGTCGACGACCTGCTGGCCGCCCTGGCCTCCTCGGTGGAGGCCGCCCGGGCGGCCGGGCCGGTGCGGGTCGACCCGGGGATCGCGGCGTACGTCGCCTCGCTCGACCCCGCCGGGATCGGCGACGACGAGTTCGACGGACTGCTCGAGGCGGCCGGCCTGCTGGGTCCGGGTCCGGGTCCGGACGACGCGGCGCCGGGCACGTCGTCCGGGTTGGCGCTGCCGTCGCGGATGGCCGAGGTCAACGCGTTGCTCGACCTCGCGACGCCGGCGTTGCGCGAGGCGGTGCTGGTGGCGTTCCTGGACCGGCTCCAGCGGCACGGCGAACGTCCCAGCGGCTGAGGCGGAGCGACCGGCACGATGCACCATGTCCGCGGCGACACACCGTCTGCCCCGGGGCAGGACCGAACTAGTCATTTCGGGCTACAGAGGCCGGGCCCCTTGCCGGAGCACAATGTCCCTGTTCTCTCCTATGGTCGACGTTGCGTGACACCGCGGTCATGCACCCCCCACACACCCCGACCATGCTCTGACCCCGAAGAGGGCCCCATGACCAGCGCGACCGGCCGACTGCAGCTCATGAAGACCGCGCCCACGTCTGCCGAGGGCGAGGACACCTCGCTCGCGGCCCTCGCCGGCATCGACCTCGACGACGGACGTCTGGCCCATCCGGCCACGCACGGCCTGCGCCGCGGTGACGACGCTCCCCGGAGCCGGCAGGCGGCCGAGAACGAGCTCGTCGGCTTCGTCTGCGACCTCCTGCAGGCCCCGGACGAGACGGTCGGCACCGTGGCGGCTGGGCTCGTCGAGTCCGCCCTGATGGTCCTGCGGGCCGCGCGCGACGCCCGCCCCACCCTGCGTCGCCCCACGGTGGTGCTCCCCCAGTCTGCCCACCCCGCCTGGTTCGCCGCTGCGGCGGCAGTCGGTGTGACCGCCGTCGTGGCGCCGGTCGCGGCCGACGGCTCGGTCCAGGTCGGTCCGATGACCTCGCTGATCCGCGAGGACGCGGTGCTCGTCGTGGCCTCCGCCCCGTCCTACACCCACGGCACGGTCGACCCGGTCGGCTGGATCGCCGCAGCAGCCTCGGCCCACGAGGTCCCGCTCCACGTCGACGCCTCCAACGGCGGGTGGGCGCTCGCCTACGCCGAGCTCGCCGGCCGGGTGCGGCAGCCCTGGGGTTTCGCAGTCCCGGGAGTCGCCTCCGTCACCATCGACGTCGGCCCCGAGCGCGGGACGTCTGCCGACCTGTCCGTGCTGCTCCACCGCGACGCCGCCGACCGCCGAGCCGTCCACGCCTCCAGCCTCGGTCCTCGCGGCCCCCTCGACACCGCGACGACATGGAGCCCGCCCAGCGGCGTGCTCGGCGAGCTCGCCGAGACCCTGCACGAGGTCGGCCACGACCGCTGCGCCGAGCTCGCGCTCGGGGCGCTCGACGCCACCGCCGCGCTGGCCGAGGGACTGCTCGATGCCCGGGGCATCACCCTCGTGGCTCGTCCCGACGCCACCACGATCGCGCTGCGTGCCGACACGACCTGCGACATCTTCGTCTTCGCCGACGCGCTGCACCACCGCGGCTGGTCGGCCCAGCCGCTCTTCCCGGAGAACGGCCCGCCGTTGCTGCGCCTGCCGGTGACGGCGGCGATGCTGCCCTTCCTCGGCGACTGCCTCGAGGCGATGGAGGAGGCTGCGGCGGAGGCCCAGGCCCGCGGCCGCGCGCGCGTCGACCCCACGCTCGAGCGACTCCTGGAGAAGATCGACCCCTCCGACGTGAGCCCCTACTCGGCCGGGCTGCTGCTCGACGCCGCGGCGGTGCTGGACGAGGCCGACAGCGAGCACCCCGGACGCCGCTCGGCGACCAACCTGCTCCTCAAGGCCGCAGCGCCCGTCGTGCGCGAGACGTTGGTGACCTTCCAGCGCGACCGGCTCAGCCGCCCGCTGCGGCGGGGCACACCCACGCTCGACCTGGTCGGCCACGAGACCGAGTAGGACTCACCGCCCGACGGTCGCCTCCACGTCGGCGAGGGTGTAGGCCCCGGCATCCGTGCCCAGCCCGCGCGCGACCTGGCCCGCGGTGGCGCATCCGAGGCGCGCCGAGGCCTCCAGGTCGCGGCCGAGCGAGCGCCCACGCAGGAAGCCGGCCGAGAAGGCGTCCCCGCAGCCGGTCGTGTCGACCAGGTCCGCCTCGGCGATCGGGTACGCCGGCACCTCGACGACTCCCTCCGCCGTCACGACGAGTGCCCCTCGCGCGCCCTGGGTGACCGCCACGCAGCCCGCCCCGGCCTCGACCAGGGCCCTGGCCCCGGTCGCGAGGTCGTCCTGACCGGTGAAGCCGCGCACCTGCTCGTCGTTGGGCAGCAGGTAGTCGGTGTGCGGCAGCGCGTCGGCGATCCAGGCCAGCAGGTCCGGGTCGCCGGGAGCCAGGACGTCGACAGAGGTGGTCATCCCCTCGCCCCTGGCCCAGGCGAGGAGCTCACCGGCAGCCGGACCACCCAGGAACTCGGGTCCGCCCAGGTGCAGGTGGTCGAGACCGGTGAGGGCGGCCCGGTCCAGCAGGTCGAGGGTGAAGGCGCCGTTGGCGCCGATGCAGTGCCACGCCGGGCGGTCCTTCGAGGCACCGTCGGGACGGACGGGGAGCACCGAGGCCGACGTCTGGTGCTCCTCCAGACGCACCAGGCCCTGGGTGCCCACGCCTTCGCGCGCCAGCAGGGAGAGCAGCACGTCGGCGATCGGGTCGGTGCCGATCGCGCCGTACGACGTCACCTCGGCGCCGAGGCGGGCCAGCACCACCGCGGTGCCACCGGCGGTGCCGGCCGGAGACATCCGGATGGTCTCCACCAGCTGACCGTCCGAGCCGTCCGGGATCGACTCGATGCCGATGACGTGGGTGTCGAGGACGTGCACCCCGACGCAGGCGATCTTCATGTGTGCTCCTCGTGGCGGGCGGTGGGCTGCCCGTAGCTGCGGGTCAGGGCGGCGGCGATGACGTCGGCCTGCTGCTCGTCGGTGAGGGGACGGAGCTGTCCCAGGGTGCTGGCGCGGTGGTGCAGGGCGCAGAGCCACTCGAGCAGCAAGGCGTGCTCGACGGCGGCATCGAGCGAGGCCCCCACCGCCACCGAGCCGTGACTCGCCATCAGCGCCGCCTGGCGGTCGGCGAGCGCGGTCCGCACGTGGGTGGCGAGCTCGGGCGAGCCGAAGGTCGCATAGGGAGCGACGCGGGTCGCCCCGCCGAGCAGGAGGTGCTGGTAGTGCAGCACGGGCAGCTCGTCCAGCACGCAGGCGACTGCGGTGGAGTACGGCGCGTGCGTGTGCACCACGGCGCCCACCTCGGGGCGGTCGGCGTAGACGCCCAGGTGCAGGTCCAGCTCGGAGGTCGGCGACAGCGCCCCCTCGACGTACGACCCGTCGAGGCGGACCACCACCACGTCGTGCCGCTCGGCCACGCCGAGGGTGACTCCGGAACCGGTCACCGCCACCAGGTCACCGACGCGCACGCTGACGTTGCCGGCGGTGCCGACGAGAAGTCCCTCCTCGGCGAGTCGGCGGGCCGCGGACGCGACCTGCTCGCGGTGGCTCATCGCCGCCTGCCCCGACCGGGGAGGGCCACCTCGTAGCGCTCGAGGTAGGAGGTGAGCAGGGCGATGCCCTCCTCGATGATCGTCTCGTCACCCTGCGCGTCGTGCTCGAAGGCGAGCTGGAAGACGCGGTCCCCCAGCTCGACCGCCAGCACCGCTGCCGTCTCGGGCAGGTCCGGACCGGTCAGCCCCTCGGCCAGGGCCACCTCGCGCAGCGTCGCCGCGATCCGGCGGTTGTGCTCGCGACCGTAGGCGTGCAGCGCGGGGTTGGTGCGGCCGCGCAGGTAGATCTCGACGAACGCGCGGCGGCGGAGGTAGACCTTGACGAAGGCGCGCATGCTCGTCTCGACCAGGGCACCGACGCTCAGTGGGCCGGCGGCGCGGGCCACCTCCAGGTCGACGAGGGTCTGCTCGTCCATCTCGGCCATGTGTCTCTCGGCCAGCGCCAGCAGCACGGCCTCCTTGTCGGCGAAGTACTGGTAGAGCGAGGCCACCGGGACGTGCGCAGCCTCGGCGATCTCTCGCGTGGTGAGCGGTTCGACGCCGCGCTCCACGACGAGTCGCTCGGTTGCATCCAGCAACGCCTCGACCTTCTTGCGGCTTCTCGCCTGCATGGGGGCCCGGCGCGGGAGAGACTGGTCCCGAGCAAGGGCTGCGTCTGCCATGCGTCGGAGTGTAGGGTACGAAACCGAAACATGACACAGATTCAGGTTTGGCCCGTCCTGAGCCCCTCGAGGAGCCCCGTCATGACCCGTGATCCCCGCGTCGACCTCACCCGCCGCAGCCTGCTGGGAGTCGCCTCCGCCGCCGGAGCGGCCGCCGGGCTGGGCGCATTCGCGCTCGACGAGGCCGCCGCGGGCGAGAGCCTGGGGCGCCAGGGGCGCCTGCCCGCCAAGGTGGACGTCGTGGTGGTCGGCGGGGGGATCGCCGGCCTCGTCGCCGCCCGCGACGTGGCCGAGGCTGGACTGTCGGTCCTGCTGGTCGAGGCGCGCAACCGGGTCGGCGGTCGCGTGCTCAACCACGAGCTGAAGACGAAGGGCGCCACGATCGAGTCCGGGGGCGCCTTCGTCGGCCCGACCCAGACCCACATCCGTCGCCTCGCCAAGCAGCTGCACGTCCCGACGTTCAAGGAGTACAACACCGGGAGCAGCGTCTACGTCTCCTCCACGCTCGGCCGGATCGAGTACCCCGGCACCGTCCCGCCGGATCCCACGATCCTGGCCGACGCCGCGATCCTGCTGACCCTGATCGACCAGTACGCCGCCGAGATCGCCGTCGACGCGCCGTGGAGCCACCCGCGCGCCCGCGAGTGGGACCGGATGACCTTGCGTGACTTCATCCGCTCCACCGCGATCGTCAACCCCGAGGGCGTCGCCAACCTGATCGAGGCCTGGACCCAGCCCGGCTTCGGGGCCGACCCCAAGGAGCTGTCGTTCCTCTTCGTGCTCTGGTACGTCGCGTGCTCGGGCGACGAGCGCCACGTCGGCACCTTCGCGCGCAACTCCGAGACGGAGGGCGCCGCCCAGGAGCGCCGCTTCGTGGGCGGCTCCCAGCTCATCCCGCTGCGCCTGGCCCGCCGGCTCGGAGACATCGTGGCGCTGCGCGCGCCCGTCGACAGGATCGAGCAGCGCGACCACCGGGTCCGGGTGCACACTCGGCGGGGAGTGGTCACCGCCAAGCGGGTCATCGTCGCGGTGCCCCCACCGCTGCTCCTCGACATCGACTGGTCTCCCGGCCTCCCGAAGCAGCGCCGCAAGCTCCTCAAGCACCAGGAGATGGGCAAGCTGATGAAGTGCGACGCCGTCTACAGGACGCCGTTCTGGCGCCAGGACGGGCTCAACGGCTTCGGCATCAACGACTCCGGCGCGGCGCGGGCCGTCTTCGACAACAGCCCCAAGGACGGCGACCCCGGCGTGCTGCTCGCCTTCGTCGGCGGCGACACCTGGCGCGAGTTCGGACGGATCGGCAAGGCCAAGCGCCGTCAGGCGGTGCTCGAGGGCTTCGCCGCGATGTTCGGCGAGCAGGCGCTGCACCCGGTCGAGTACACCGAGCACGACTGGACCAAGGAGCGCTGGACCGGCGGCGGACCGACGTCCATCCACGCCGCCGACGGCTCGTTCTCACGCTTCGGTCCGGCGATCCGCCGTCCGTTCCGCCGCGTGCACTGGGCCGGCACCGAGACGTCGACCTACTGGAGCGGCTACATGGACGGCGCGGTGCGCTCGGGCGAGCGCGCTGCCGTCGAGGTCGTGGAGCGGCTGCGATGAGCCGCCTGCTCCCCGGACTCGGGGCACGACCTGTGGCCCGCGTGCTGGCCCTGCTCCTGGTCGGCACCCTGCTGGGGGTGCTGCCCGCCTCGCCGTCACCGGCCTCGGCCAAGCCCGGTGACGAGAAGTGGAGGACCCGCGTGTTCTCGCGGGTCCCGTCGCCCGGCTACCCGGCGTACGTCCACAAGCACACCAACGGTCGCGTCTACGCCGGCACCTACGTCGCCGGGGACCGGCAGCGCTCGCGCGTCTTCGAGTGGAGTCGCGGCGGCGCCCTGCTGCGGTCCTGGACCGTGCCCGACCAGCGCCTCGGCGCCGACCACGGGGTGCAGGTCGCCCACCAGACCAAGGACGGGCGCCTGGTCCTGCTCGAGACCTCGCGCCGTGCGGTGCTGACGCTGGACATCGCCACCGGGGAGTTCGAGAAGGTCGCGACCCTTCCGAGGGGGTCGGTGCCCAACTACGCGACCTGGGGGCCCAAGAACCTCTTCGTCACCGACTACGGCCAGGGCATCATCTGGCGAGTACGGCGCTCGGGTGCGGTGGAGAAGTGGTTCAGCGGCCCGGAGCTCGAGGGGGTGGCGGGCTTCGGGACGACAGGCATCGCCTACCGCCCGAAGCAGCGCGACCTTCTCATCACCCAGCAGACCACGTCCGACGCAAGCGCCGACCCGACCAGCGGCAAGCTGCTGCGGCTCAAGCTGGGCAAGAAGGGCCCGGGCGCCATCAGCACCATGTGGACCTCTCGACCCACCGACCTCCCCGACGGGTTCGGCATCGGGCGCTCCGGCCACATCTACATCGCGATGGTCGGCCTGACCCAGCAGCTGGTCGAGCTGACCGCCACGGGCCGGGAGGTGGACCGCTTCCCCGACGTCCCCTTCCTCGGGGAGAACGGCTCGCGGATCCCCTTCGACAGCCCGAGCAACGCGACCTTCCACGGCACGACCGTCCTGGTCGCCAACCAGTCCGCCATCCTCGGCAACGCCGATCACCAGGCGATCCTGCGGGTCGAGGTCGGCGAGAAGGGCAAGCGGCCACACCTGCCGCGTACGGCGACCTTCCGCACGCCCGGGTAGCCGCGAGCGACCGATCATCTCGGCGCGTAGTCTCGCGCGAGTGAGCGCACTCGCCGGTCTGGTGGACAAGGGCCTGATGGCAGCTGACTGGGCGCACGCACTTGCCCCGGTCGACGACCGGGTCGCCCGACTGGGGGCATTCCTCCGCGAGGAGGTCGCCGCGGGGCGGGGCTACCTGCCCGTCGGGGACGCCGTTTTCCGCGCCTTCCGGCGACCGTTGGCCGACGTACGCGTGCTGGTCGTTGGCCAGGACCCGTACCCGACTCCTGGACACCCGATCGGCCTCAGCTTCGCGGTGGAGCGCCACGTGTGGCCGCTGCCGCGCAGCCTGGTCAACATCTACACCGAGCTGCGCGCCGACCTCGCCGGGGGCGCTGGGGCCGGCGACGCGCAGCAGGCGTGGATCCCGCCGAAGCACGGCGACCTGAGCGGCTGGTCCGACCAGGGCGTGATGCTCCTCAACCGCGTCCTGACCGTGCGCCCGGAGGCCTCCGCCTCCCACCGGGGCAAGGGCTGGGAGGAGGTCACCGAGTGCGCCATCCGTGCGCTGGCGGCCCGCGCAGAGAGGTCTCCGCTGACCGCGCTCCTGTGGGGCCGCGACGCCCAGTCCCTCAAACCCCTGCTCGGTCCCATCCCGTGGGTCGAGTCCGCCCACCCCTCACCGTTGTCCGCATCCCGGGGATTCTTCGGGTCGCGGCCGTTCAGTCGGACCAACGCGATGCTGACCGAGCGTGGGGTGTCGCCCGTCGACTGGACGGCGCTCGCCGACCACGACGCCAGTGAGTCGCCGTAGCACCACGTCGAGCGGTATGGTTGAAATGTGAATGACTCGATGCCGGCGCTCTACATCGGCCACGGGGCGCCGCCACTGCTGGACGACCCGCTGTGGTCGGGTCAGCTGCGCGACTGGGCCGGCGACCTGCCGCGGCCCACGGCGATCCTGATCGTCAGCGCCCACTGGGAGTCGGCACCGATCTCGCTCACCGCCAGTGGCGCCCCCCTGGTCTACGACTTCGGCGGCTTCGACCCCAAGTACTTCCGGATGACCTACGAGACGCCCGACGCCACGGCGCTCGCCCAGCGCGTGGCGGCGATGATGCCCCGCACCGAGCCCGTCCACCAGCACGCCTCCCGCGGCCTGGACCACGGCGCCTGGGTGCCGCTGCGGATCATGTATCCCGAGGCGGACGTGCCGGTGCTGCAGTTGTCGCTGCCCACCCACGACCCGGCCACCCTGATGTCCCTGGGCGAGCGGCTCCGTCCGCTGCGCGACGAGGGCGTGCTCATCATCGGGTCCGGCTTCCTCACCCACGGGCTGCCGTTCCTCACGGAGTTCCGCATCGACGCCCCGGCGCCCGGCTGGTCGCAGGAGTTCGACGCCTGGGCAGGAGAGGCGATGGCCCGTGGGGACGTGGACACGCTGGTCGACTACGCCCACCGCGCCCCGGGGCTGCCCTACGCCCACCCGACCGTGGAGCACCTGAGCCCGCTGTTCGTCAGCCTCGGCGCCGCCTCGCGTCCCGACGCACCGGGCGAGCAGGTCATCGACGGCTTCTGGATGGGCCTGTCGAAGCGCTCGCTGCAGCTCGCCTGAGGACTCGCCACCTGCTGGTATCGCGGTGGGGTTGTCCGTGCCGATTCTCGTCCGTGGCGCCGTTCTTCGGGGTTGGTGTGGCGCCCGCGCGCGTAGTCGACCGGGTCTCGCCGTCAAG
>NZ_JAPYPS010000127.1 GCF_029937575.1 Nocardioides sp. | reverse complement strand
TGCCAGTGGGGCATCTTCCTGCGCAACCACGACGAGCTCACCCTCGAGATGGTCAGCGACGAGGACCGCGACTACATGTGGGACGAGTACGCCAAGGACCCGCGGATGAAGGCCAACATCGGCATCCGTCGACGCCTCGCCCCGCTGCTCGACAACGACGTGAACCAGATCGAGCTGTTCAACGCGCTCCTACTCTCCCTGCCGGGCTCGCCGGTCCTCTACTACGGCGACGAGATCGGGATGGGCGACAACATCTGGCTCGGTGACCGCGACGGCGTACGCACCCCGATGCAGTGGACACCGGACCGCAACGCCGGCTTCTCCTCCGCCACACCGGGCAAGCTCTTCCTGCCGGCGATCCAGGATCCCGTCTACGGCTACCAGAGCGTCAACGTCGAGGCCCAGCTGGAGAATCCGTCCTCGCTGCTGCACTGGCAGCGCCGGATGATCCACGCCCGCCGCCAGCACCCGGCGTTCGGCCTGGGCAGCTTCACCGACCTCGGCGGCTCGAACGCGTCGGTCCTCTCCTACGCCCGTGAGTACAGGGAGGACGGCCACGACGGCCCGGCCGGGGACCGCGAGGCCAAGGACGACGTCATCCTGTGCGTCAACAACCTCTCGCGCTTCCCGCAGCCGGTGGAGCTGGACCTGCGTCGCTTCGAGGGGATGGTCCCGGTCGAGATGCTCGGCGGGGTGACGTTC
Source organism: Nocardioides sp. (assembly GCF_029937575.1). Lineage (GTDB taxonomy): Bacteria > Actinomycetota > Actinomycetes > Propionibacteriales > Nocardioidaceae > Nocardioides. The sequence goes on along the minus strand of NZ_JAPYPS010000127.1, from coordinate 2,675 downwards.
CCGCGGATCGGCGAGCTGCCCTACCTGCTGACCCTGAGCGGCTACGGCTTCTACTGGTTCCGCCTCGTGCCGAGCGAGAACCCGGACGAAGGGCAGCTCCTGTGAGCGGACAGGACCACGTGCACGAGCCGGTCACCCACCTGACGGACGAGGTCATCCAGGCCTATCTGGTCAAGACCCGCTGGTTCGGCGGCAAGGGACGACCCTTCGAGGTCTCCGGCGTACGACGCCTCGGGCGGCTGGGCCGCCTGGCGCCCGGCGAGCCCCTGGTCGACGTGCTCATCGTCGAGCTCACCTACGGCGACGGGCCCGCAGGGTCCGAGGCCGACGTCGAGCTCTACCAGGTGCCGCTGGCCTGCTACACCGAGTCAGAGCACCGTCTCGACCACGCCTTCATCGGCTGGTGGGAGGACCCCGAGCACGGGTGGATCCACGCCTACGACGCCCTGCACGACCGGTCGTCGATGGGGCTGTGGCTGCAGGCGTTCGGCGCCGCCGCCGGTCCGGGCAGCTTCGTCACCGAGGGACCGGAGTCGCTCACCTTCCACCGGGTCCCCGGGTCGGAGGTGGACACCGACGCCGTCGGGACGCTGTTCACCGGAGAGCAGTCCAACTCCTCGGTCGCCTTCGGCGAGGACTCCGTGCTCAAGGTCTTCCGCAAGCTGACCCCCGGCCCGAACCCCGACATCACCACCCACGAGGCGCTCACCAAGGCCGACTCCCCCGACGTCGCCCACCTCTACGGCTGGGTCGAGCACGGCAACACCCACCTCGGGATGCTGCAGCAGTTCCTGCGCACGGCCACCGACGGCTGGGACCTCGCGCTCAGCAGCGTGCGCACGTTGTACGCCGACCCGCTGGTCGCGGCCCGCGAGTCCGGCGGAGACTTCGCCGGAGAGTCGGGTCGTCTGGGCGACACGCTGCGCGAGGTGCACGCCGTGCTGCGCGAGCACTTCCAGGTGAGCACCGTCCCCGCCGCCGACACCGCTGCGGCGATGAACGAGCGACTCGATCTGGCGCTGCACGCGGCGCCTGCCCTGGCTCCCCACGAGGACCGCCTGCGTCACGTCTTCGGCCGCGTCCAGGCGCTGGGCGAGCTCCCGGTCCAGCGCGTCCACGGGGACCTGCACCTCGGGCAGACCCTGCGCACGGCCCTGGGCTGGAAGATCGTGGACTTCGAGGGCGAGCCCGCCAAGCCCCTGGCCGAGCGGCTGCTGCCCGACTCGGTGTGGCGTGACGTCGCCGGGATGCTGCGCTCCTTCGCCTATGCCCCGCACGTCGTGGAGCGCCAGCACACCGACCTCGACGAGGACGAGCTGGAGGAGCGCCGCCAGCGGGGAGCTGAGTGGACCGAACGCAACCAGCGCTACTTCCTCAACGCCTACGCCGCCCTCGCCGAGACCGAGCTCACCTCCGAGCAGCGAGCGCTGCTCGACGCCTACGTCGCGGACAAAGCCGTCTACGAGACCGTCTACGAGACCCGCAACCGACCGACCTGGGTGGAGATCCCGCTCACGGCCATCGCGCGCATCGGAGAGCCATGACTGACCGCCCCACCCCGTCCACGAGCCCGTCCACCCCGCCTCCGTCTCCGGCGCCGGTCAACCGAGGCGAGCTCGACCAGATCGTCCGCGGGGACCACGGTCACCCCCACGCGGTGCTCGGGCCCCACGTCCACGAGGGCGCGGTCACCGTGCGGGTGCTGAAGCCGCTCGCCGAGAGGGTGGCGATCAGGCACGGTGGCGCCGACACCGTCCTGGAGCACGAGCACGGCGGCATCTGGGTCGGGGTGGTCGCCGGGGAGTCGGTTCCCGACTATCGCGTCGTCGTCGACTACGGACATGGCGAGCTGCTCCTCGACGACCCCTACCGGTTCCTGCCCACGCTGGGCGAGATGGACCTGCACCTGGTCAACGAGGGCCGCCACGAGAACCTGTGGCAGGTGCTCGGCGCCCGGGTGCACCACTACGACGTCCCCGGCGGCGAGACGATCAGCGGCACGTCCTTCGCCGTGTGGGCGCCGTCGGCGCGAGCGGTGCGGATCAAGGGCGACTTCAACTCCTGGGACGGGCGCGAGCACCCGATGCGCCAGCTCGGCCAGTCGGGCGTGTGGGAGCTGTTCGTGCCCGCCTGCGCCGCGGGCACGTCGTACAAGTTCGTGGTGCTCGGCGCCGACGACGTGTGGCGCGAGAAGGCGGACCCGATGGCGTTCTTCGCCGAGGTCGCGCCCGCGACGTCCTCGCGGGTCTACGAGACCAGTCACACCTGGGGCGACGACGAGTGGATGACCGCCCGTGCCGCCAAACAGGCCGTGGCGGAGCCGATGTCCATCTACGAGATGCACCTGGGCTCGTGGAAGCGGCACCCCGGTGGCCGCTTCTGGTCCTACGACGAGATGGCCGACGACCTGGTGCCCTACCTGTCCGACCTGGGGTTCACCCACGTCGAGCTGATGCCGGTCATGCAGCACCCCTTCGGCGGCTCGTGGGGCTACCACGTCACGTCGTACTTCGCGCCGGACTCCCGGTTCGGTGACCCGGACGGCTTCCGACGGCTCGTCGATGCGTTCCACCAGGCCGGGATCGGCGTGATCCTCGACTGGGTGCCCGGCCACTTCGCGACCGACGAGTGGGCCCTGGCCCGCTTCGACGGCACCCCCCTCTACGAGGACCCCA
>NZ_JAPYPS010000069.1 GCF_029937575.1 Nocardioides sp. | reverse complement strand
CCGCGACGGCGTCGGCCGCGGCGCCGAGGGCACCGGCCACCGCGGCCTCGTAGCCGGCGGTGACGGTGACCAGGGCAGCCACGGAGCCGAGCAGGCCGGGCACCGCGTCGGTGTCGGCGAGCAGGGCGCCGGCACCGTCCTTGCGGTTGAGCCCCATCTCGAGGGCGTCCTTGCGCGCCGAGAGCGTCGAGCGGTCCCGATCGGCCTGCGTGGCCTGCTCGCGCACGACCGCGAGGCGTTCCTCCACGTCGCTGAGCTGGGCCGAGGCCGCTTCGTGCTCGGCGTCGAGGCCCTCCTCACCCGCGTCCAAGCCGGCGACCTTGGTCTCCAGGGAGGTGAAGTCGCGCTGGGAGCGGTCCGCGCGAGCCACCGCGTCCTCGCGGGCGAGCTTGAGGCGGCCGACCTCGTCGTCGGCCGCCGCGGCACGCGACTTGAGGGCGTTGACCTGCCCGGTCAGGCGGGCCAGCCCCTCGCGCCGGTCGGCGGCGGCGCGCTGGAGACCCGAGATCCGGCGGTCCTCCTCGGCGGCGGCCTCCTCGGCGGCCTTGCGCGCGACCACGCCCTGCTCGAGGGACTCCCGGTGCCCCTCGACCTGGGTGGCGATCGACTGCTCCTGCTCGCGCACGCGCTGGGCCTCGGCCTCGATCTCCTCGGGGTCGCGGCCCTGGTCGGCGGGGTCTCCCACGGCGGCGGCGTTGCGGATCCGCTCCGCGGCCAGCCCCTGCGTGCCGCGGAACCGCTCGCGCAGCCCCGTCAGCGCGTACTGCGTCTCCTGCGCGGCGCTCAGTGCGGGCAGGTCCTCGCGCAGGGCGGCCTCGATCCCGGCCTCCTCGGCGCGACCGGCCTTGAGCTCGGCCTCCACCTGCTCGCGTCGCTCGACCAGGATCGACTCGTCGGCCATCTCCTGGGCCAGCGCCGTGCGCGCGGTGACCAGGTCGTCGGCCATCAGCCGGGCCCGGGCGTCGCGGGCGTCCGCCTGGACCGTCACCGCGCGCCGTGCCACCTCGGCCTGTCGACCCAGCGGCTTGAGCTGGCGCCGCAGCTCGGAGAGCAGGTCGTTGAGCCGGGTCAGGTTGCCCTCGGTGGCGTCCAGCTTGCGGAGCGCCTTCTCCTTGCGCTTGCGGTGCTTGAGGACACCCGCGGCCTCCTCGATGAACCCGCGACGGTCCTCCGGCGTGGCGTGCAGGATCGTGTCGAGCTGGCCCTGGCCGACGATGACGTGCATCTCGCGACCGATGCCGGAGTCGCTGAGCAGCTCCTGGACGTCGAGCAGGCGGCAGCCGGTGCCGTTGATGGCGTACTCCGACCCGCCGGAGCGGAACATCGTGCGGCTGATCGTGACCTCGGCGTACTCGATCGGCAGGGCGCCGTCGGAGTTGTCGATGGTGAGCACGACCTCGGCCCGACCCAGCGGCGCGCGGCCCGACGTACCGGCGAAGACGACGTCGTCCATCTTGCCGCCGCGCAGGCTCTTGGCGCTGGCCTCACCCATCACCCACGCGAGCGCGTCGACGACGTTGGACTTGCCCGAGCCGTTGGGACCCACGATGCAGGTGATGCCGGGCTCGAGCTGCAGGGTCGTCGCCGAGGCGAAGGACTTGAAGCCCTTGAGGGTCAGGCTCTTGAGGTACAACGCAGGGCTCCATCACCGATGATCGTCTGGATCGGGTACGTCGGGTCGCGGTCGGGCTGACGCAGGGGGAAGCTCAGCGCGCCTCACCCTACCCACGGCGGGCCGGTCGCTGCGGCAGGACGAGTGGTGCGCCGCTCGCGAGGCGCCTCAGGCGTGACTGGGCTGCCGCTCCGCCGCCCGTCGCCGGGCGGCGCGCTTCGAAGCAGCCCGGCGCCGCGACGCGGGGAAGGTGAGCACCAGGCCGACCAGGATGCCGAGGAGCGCGCCGGCGGTGTTGGCCAGGACGTCGCGCTCGTCGGAGACCCGACCGGGGATGGAGCGTTGGACGTTCTCGATCACCGAGGTCAGGACGAAGGCGCCCAGCCCGGCGACCCACCAGAAGCGGGTGCCGACGAGAAGCAGCAGGAAGAGACCCACCGGCGCGAAGAGCGCGATGTTGGCCAGGAACTCCGCACGGTCGTAGGTGAGCCACGAGAGGTCCTCGTAGCGCTGCAGCCGGGCGAGGACCCGCTCGATGAAGTCCGAGCTCGTCGGCGCCCTCGAGATCGGCGTGAGCGTCACCCAGCCCACGAAGCCGAGGTAGGCGAACGTGGTGAGGCTGAGGAAGGGGTGCCGGTGGAACATCTGCTCAGTCTTCCCGACGAACCTGGCAGCCCCATGAGAACCGGCCGTCCCGCGGCGGGAGATCGGTCACACCGCCGCCGGCGCCTCGGCCTCGTCGGCGTGCGCGATGTGGCTGAGCTGTCCCCAGATCAGAACGACGAAGACGGCCGACCCGGCGAAGGCGAACCAGAAGGGCGCGGTGAGCCCCCAGTGCTGGGCCAGCAGCCCGCCGATCCCGGACCCGACGACCAGTCCGCCGAAGACCCCGACGAGGTTGACCGAGCCGACCCGGCCCTGCAATGCGGACGGCACCGCCCGCTGACGCACGGTGATCGACGTCGTACCCCAGATGAACGCGTGGGCGCCGAAGACGAAGAAGATCGGCAGCGCGACGTAGGGCGACCTGGTCAGCGCGAGTCCGAGGTGCGTGAGGGTCTCGACCACCAGGCCGATCCGCATGAGGTCGCCCAGCGAGACGTGTCGGGTGATCCAGCCGTACGACACCACGCCGAGCAGGCCTCCGACCGCGCCCACGGTGGTGACCAGCCCGAAGCCGATCTCCCCCAGGCCCAACCGCTCGGTGGCGTAGAGGACGAGGACCGCCCAGGCGGCGCCGAAGGTGATGTTGAAGGTGAAGATGGTCAGCACCAACGTCCGTACGGCGGCGTTCCCCCTCACCCAGCGGAAGCCCTCGGCGATGTCCTGGCGCACCCGGGTCGCCGGTGCCGGCCCCTCCGAGGTGTCGGCGCGCGGCAGCACCAGACGCGAGACGAGCACGGTGCCGAGGAGCACCAGCACCGCCTGGGTGGCGAACGGCCACGCGGCGCCCGCCGCGAAGAGTGCCGCCCCTACCGGCGGGCCGGCCAGCTGGTTGACGGTGATGAAGCCCGTCTGGAGCCGGGAGTTGGCGACGGCCAGGTCCTCGCGAGCCACGATCATCGGCAGCAGGGTCTGGCTCGCGTTGTCGGCGAACATCTCGGCGGTACCCAGCAGGAACATCGCGACCAGGACCAGGGTGATCGAGACCGAGCCGGTGACGATGAACGACGTGAGCAGGGCGAGCACCCCGGCCCGTACGAGGTCGACGGTGATCACGATCCGTCGCCGGTCCAGGCGGTCGGTGAGCGCGCCGGCGTACGGGCCGAACAACAACGGCGGCGCCCACGCCATCAGGGCCGCCAGGGCCACGAGAAAGGGCTGGTCGGTCTGCGAGGCGACCAGCAGCGGGCCCGCCGCGATGGCGATCCCATCGCCCAGGTTGGTCGTCCAGGAGGAGGCGAGCAGCCAGCGGAACCCGCTGCCGAGACGTCGTGGCACGACGACCTCGACGGCCCTGCTCACGGTGCTCACAAGGACGGCACGCTAGCCCCTCGGCGACCCGGGGTCACCTGGGTTTGTGCCACCGGGATCTGGGTGCCGCCGCCGTAGAACCCGGTGGCCACCAGCCCTCCGGGGCGGTAGTCCAACCAGTGCGAGGAGCAGAACGCGCCGACCGGTAGCGGGAACGTGCCGGGGTCGGAGATCTCCACCTTGTCGAGTGGCTTGATCGCGTTCTTCTTCTTGCCGACGACGATCAGGTGTCGGCGCACACCTGCGGCACCGCCCGGCAACGCCGGAAGTCACGCCGTACGGCGATCGGTCCCGGCGAGCAGGGGGGTCAGGCGGGCTGCATCTCCTGCAGCGAGGAGGGGTCGTGCAGGTCGGCGGCGTGCGCCGCGACGAGACGGTCGTTCTCCTCGGAGAGGCGGAGCACGAGGGACTCCAGCTCGGCCACTCGCTGGCGCAGCCGAGCGTTGTCGGCGGCGGTGCGAGGGTCTCGCAGGTCGCTGTTCAGGTGGCCGATCAGCGCCTTGGCCATGACGTGGCCTTCCGTTGTGAGATGTACCCAGCGACATCGAGGAGCGATGCTCACGTGTGGGGGCCACCGAACGGGGCCGTCTACCAGAGTCCCACCACAGGCGCATCCGGTCAATCTGGCGCGACGGTGCGGATCTCGGGGCCCGTTCCGGTGCCGATCCCGGGGGTACGGCGCCGCCTCGGCGCCGGTTGGCAGCGCGGGCAGAAGTACGAGGACCGGTTCATGAAGGCGACGCGTCGGATCGGGGTCCCGCACCGGTCGCAGGGCTCGTCCTGCCGCCCGTAGGCGTGCAGCGACCGGTCGAAGTAGCCCGACTCCCCGTTGACGTTGACGTAGAGCGCGTCGAAGGACGTGCCGCCCTGGGCGAGCGCGTCGCTCATCACGACGCGGGCGTGCTCGAGCAGGCGACGCACCTGCGGCCCGGTGAGCCGGTCGCCGGGTCGCTCACCGTGGAGCCCGGCGCGCCACAGGGCCTCGTCGGCGTAGATGTTGCCGACGCCGGAGACCAGACCCTGGTCGAGCAGGAGTCGCTTGATGCCCGAGGTCCGCCTGCGCACCCGGGCGACGAACTCCTCCTCGTCGAACTCCGGGTCGAGCGGGTCGCGGGCGATGTGGGCGATCTCCTCGGGTAGGTCGGCGCCCCCGCGGGCGATGGAGAGCCCGCCGAACATGCGTTGGTCGACGAAGCGAAGCTCGCGGCCCTCGTCGGCGCCCTCGAGCACCAGCCGGACCCGCAGGTGCCGCTCGGGCGGGGCCTCGGGCGGCTGCACGAGCAGCTGGCCACTCATCCCGAGGTGGGCGAGCAGGGCGTCGCCGTTGTCGAGGGGAAGCCAGAGGTACTTGCCGCGACGGCGGGCCGCCTCGACGCGCCGTCCGGCCAGAGCGGCCGAGAAGCCCTCGGGCCCGCCGGCCTCACGCCGTACGGGACGAGGGTGCAGCACGTCGACGCGGGTGACGCGCGCGCCGAGGACGTGACGCTCGAGGCCGGCGCGGACGACCTCGACCTCGGGGAGCTCGGGCACTGCTACTCGGCGGAGGACGCGGCGGGGCCTCCGCCCGCCACGGCGCTCGAGATCTCGCCGTACGCCGTCTCCGCGGCGGCCTGCTCGGCCTCCTTCTTGGAGCGGCCGACGCCGTTGCCGTAGCGCTGGTCGGCGACCTGGACCTGGGCGTGGAAGACCTTGAGGTGGTCGGGGCCCTCGTCGGTGATGAGGTACTCCGGGACGCCGAGGCCGTGCTCGGCGGAGAGCTCCTGCAGCGACGTCTTCCAGTCGAGTCCGGCTCCCATCGCGGAGGCCTCCTCGATCAGCGGGTCGAAGAGCAGGTGCACCACTTCGGTGGAGGTGCTGATGCCGCCGCTGAGGTGGACCGCTCCGATGACGGCCTCGACGGTGTCGGACAGGATCGAGGCCTTGCCCCGACCGCCTGTCGTCTCCTCGCCCCGGCCGAGCTTGACGTGATCGCCGAGCCCGATGGTGACGGCCACCCCCGCGAGCGCACGGGCGTTGACGACCGCGGCGCGGAGCTTGGCCAGCCGACCTTCGGAGAGGTCGGGGTGCATCAGGTAGATCGTCTCGGTGACCACGATCCCGAGGACCGAGTCGCCGAGGAACTCCAGCCGCTCGTTGGTGGGCAGCCCACCGTTCTCGTAGGCGAAGGAGCGGTGCGTCAGCGCGCGCTCGAGGAGCTCGGGGTCCAGGACGGGATCCCCGAGCGCCTGACGCAGCGCTGCGTAGTTGGTGATGGGTGTCAGCCTGGGCAGCCGGCTGGAGGCCGACTCAGAGCACCTGGCGACGGTCGGCGCGCGCGCCGTACTGGCCGCACTCGGCGCACGCACGGTGCGGCAGGTGCTTGGCACCGCAGGCGGGGTTCGCGCAGGTCACCAGGGTCGGCGCGGTGGCCTTCCAGGCCGAACGACGGTGCCGGGTGTTGCTGCGCGACATCTTCCGCTTCGGAACAGCCACAGTCTTGTCTCCTCATCAGGTGACCCGGTCGGTTGCCCGGCCCGGTCTGGTTTGGTACGAGTTCGGTTCAGGTCTCGTCAGGTCTCGTGCTCAGGACTCGTCGCGAGTCTCGAGGCTCTTCTTCAGGTCCTGCTCCAGCGAGCCGAGGGCTGCCCAGCGGGGATCGATCGGTGCATCGTGGGAGTGATCGGGATCATCGCGCAACTGCGCACCACACTCGGTGCACAACCCTGGACAGTCCTCCTCACACAGCGGCTGGAACGGCAGTGCGAGCACCACCGCATCCCGCAGCAGCGGCTCGAGGTCGCACAGGTCGTCCTCGAGCTTGCTGACCCCGTCCTCCTCCTCGTCGGAGGCCTGGCCGCGGGAGTCTCGTGAGTCGTCGTAGACGTACAGCTCCTGGAAGCTCACGTCGAGCTCGTCGACGATCGGGTCCAGGCACCGCACGCACTCGCCCTCGAGGTCGGCCGTGGCCGTCCCGGTGACCAGCACCCCCTCCATCACCGCTTCCAGACGCAGGTCGAGCTCGACCGGCGCACCTTCGGCGACATAGAGGACTTCGATGCCAAGATCTGCCGGAGCCGGCACCGTCCGCGACACCTCACGCTGGGACCCCGGGCGGCGGCCGAGCTCGCGAGTATCGAGCACGAGCGGCGCTCTCGGGTCCAGGCTGTTCAGGAGATCACTTCCGGGTCCGGGCACAAACAGATCAGCGAGAAGACTACTGCGCCGGCGACGGTGTGCCCAATCACCGGTCGGCCAACCGGGCGCGCAGGGCGTCGAGCACGAAGGACGGCACGAAGGCCGAGACGTCGCCGCCGAGGGCCGCGACCTCCTTGACCAGGCTGGAGGAGACGAACGACGTGCCGGTCGCCGTCGGCAGGAACACCGTCTGCACGTCGGTCAGGGCGGCGTTCATCTGCGCCATCGGCATCTCGTAGTCGAAGTCGGTCGCCGCGCGCAGCCCCTTCACGATGGCCTGGACGTCGTGCTCGGTGCAGAAGTCGGTGACCAGGCCGGTGAAGCCGGCCACGCGCACGTTGTCGAAGGGGCCGCACGCCTCCTCGAGCATCTCGAGACGCTCGTCGGAGGTGAACATCCGGTTCTTCGACGCATTGACCCCCACCGCGACGACGACCTCGTCGAAGAGGCGGCTGGTGCGTCCGATGATGTCGAGGTGGCCGTTGGTGACCGGGTCGAAGGACCCGGGGCAGACTGCGCGGCTCATCAGGTCTCCTCGTCGCTGGCGTGGCTGGTGTGGCTGGTGGGCGCGTCGCCGGGTTGATCGTCGGGCAGGTCGGCGCGACCGTACCAAAGCGTCGTCTCGCCGTAGCGCTTCGCTCGGCGACCCTCGATCAGCGGCGGCCAGGAGGGCTCGGGGCTGCGCCGTGAGCGCTCCACGACGACCAGGGCGTCGGGGGCCAGCCACCCCTGCAGCTGGACGAGGTCCTCGGCGAGGGCCTCGTCACTCAGCGGGTAGGGCGGGTCGGAGAAGACGACGTCGTACGGCGACTCCGGCGGCGCACCCAGGGTGGTGCGCACGCCGGCGGACCGCACGTCGGCGGCGAAGCCGAGCGTGCGGGCGTTGGCCACGATCAGGGCGGCGGTCCGCCGGTCGGACTCCACGAGCGTGGCTGCGTCCGCCCCGCGCGACAGCGCCTCCAACCCGATCGCGCCACTGCCGGCGTACAGGTCGAGGAAGCGGATGCCGGCCAGCCCTCCGGTCGAGCCCCACCAGGCCACGATGGAGCTGAAGAGCGCCTCGCGCACCCGGTCGGTGGTGGGGCGGGTCGCCTCGCCCGAGGGGGTCTGCAGGCGCCGGCCGCCCGCGCTGCCGCCGATGATGCGGGTCATGGTGCGGTGGCCTGCCGGTTGTGGGATCCACCGGCTGGCCGGTGAATCCTGACCTTGTTGGGTGTTGCAACGCACGCCACGTGCACGAGACGTCGGCCGGCCGGTGAATCCGACAACCCCCCGAACCCCGTCATGACTTCTCGATGAAGTCGCCGCGGGTGTCGGCCTCGAGGGTGTCGACAGCCTGCGCCAGCAGCGGGGTGCCCACCAGAGCCGGATCGGCCTCGAGGAGCGCTTCTGCCGCGGCGCGGGCCTCCACGATCGTGGTCTCGTCGCGCAGCACCTGCAGGTGACGCAGGCCGGAGCGACGCCCCGCCTGCGAGCTGCCCAGCACGTCGCCCTCGCGGCGCTGCTCGAGGTCGACGCGGCTGAGCGTGAAGCCGTCGGTGGTCGAGGCGACGGCGTCGAGGCGTTCGCGGGCCGGAGACTCGGCATCGACGGCGGAGACGAGCAGGCACAGGCCCGGGAAGCCGCCTCGTCCGACCCGGCCGCGCAGCTGGTGGAGCTGGGAGACGCCGAACCGGTCGGCGTCGAGGAGCACCATGATCGTGGCGTTGGCGACGTCGACGCCGACCTCGATCACGGTCGTGGAGACGAGTACGTCGATGTCGCCGGCGGCGAAGGCGCGCATGGTGGCGTCCTTCTGGTCGGCCGGCATCCGCCCGTGCAGGGCAGCGAGACGCAGCCCCGACAGCGGCCCCTGGGCCAGCGCGACGACCCCGTCCTCGACGGCGGCCAGCGGCCTCGGCGTCTCCTCGGTGGCGGGGGGGACCAGTTCGCCGTCCTCGTCGAGGTCGACCTGGTCGCGCTCGCCCTGCTCGAGCTCGTCGCCGGAGATGCGGGGACACACGACGTAGGCCTGGTGGCCCTTGTCGACCTCCTCGCGCACCCGCTCCCAGACCCGCGTCATCCATCCGGGGTGGTCGAGGAGGTTGACGACGCTCGTCTGGATCGGGGCGCGTCCCGAGGGGAGCTCGGTGAGGGTGGAGGTCTCGAGGTCGCCGAAGACCGTCATCGCGACGGTCCGCGGGATCGGGGTCGCGGTCATCACCAGCACGTGCGGCGGGGTGCCGGCGGACTTGTCGGTCAGCGCCGCGCGCTGCTCGACGCCGAAGCGGTGCTGCTCGTCGACGACGACGAGCCCGAGGTCGGCGAACTGGACCTTGTCCTCGAGCAGAGCGTGGGTGCCGATGACGATCCCCGACTCGCCGCTGGCCAGGCGCGACATCGGCGCCGTGCGCTGGGTCCTGGTGAGCGAGCCGGTCAGCAGCTCGACGCCGGTCCCCTCGGGCGCGCCACCGAGCATGCCGCCGGCCGCGAGGTCTCCCATCAGGGCCGTGATCGCGCGGTGGTGCTGCTGGGCCAGCACCTCGGTGGGGGCCAGCAGCGCCGCCTGCCCCCCGGAGTCGACGACCCGCAGCATCGCGCGCAGGGCCACCAGCGTCTTGCCCGAGCCGACCTCACCCTGCAGGAGCCGGTTCATCGGGTGGGGCCGCGCGAGGTCGGCCTCGAGGTCGGCGCCGATGGTGCGCTGACCCGCGGTGAGGGTGAAGGGCAGGCGCTCGTCGAAGGTCCGCAGCAGCGCCCCGTCTCCCCCGTCGCGCGCCACCGCGCCGAGGTCGCGCACGGCGCGACGCCGGCGCCCCAGGACGAGCTGGGTGACCAGGGCCTCCTCGAAGCGGAAGTACCGTTGGGCGTCGTGCACCTGGGCGCGGTCGTCCGGGGCATGGATCAGGTCGTAGGCCCGGACGATGTCGAGGAGGCCGAGCTCACGACGTACGGCCTCGGGGATCAGCTCGGGCAGGTCGTCGACCACGGAGCGGGCGAAGGTGATCGCCCGCTGCAGGTCCCACGACTCGATGCCCTTGGTGAGCGGGTAGATCGGGTAGAGGTCCGCGATCGCCTCGACCGCCGCGATGTCGTCGGCCTCCCCGATGCCGGCGGGACTGCCCTGGCCACCGCTGCCGTCCGCATCACCGGATCCGAACAGGACCATCCGCGGGTTGGTGAGCTTCCACTGGCCGTTGAACGTCTCGGCCTTGCCGAGGAACAGGCCGCGCTGTCCGGGCGGGAGCTGGCGCAGGCGCCACTGCGAGACGTGGTGCTTCTTGGCGAAGAACGTCATCCGCAGCCGGGGGCCGCCGGTGCGCAGCACGCTCTCGAGACGGTACGCCGCGCGCCCGGTGCGGCGGTCGGTGTAGGGGTGCTCCTTGCTGCTCTCGATCTCCCCGATCACCGTGAGCATCTGGCCGACCTCGAGGTCGTCGACGTCGGTGAGCTTGCCGGTCTCGAGGTAGCGGCGGGGGAAGTGGCGCAGCAGGTCGCCGACGGTGTGCAGGTGCAGGTTGGCGGTGAGCTTGCCGCTCTTCTTCGAGTCGCCGAGCACCGTGGTCACCGGCGACTCCAGCCCGATCATGCTGCCCTCCCCGCCGTGGTGCCCGCTGTCGTGCCTGCTGTCGTGCTGCTCCCGACCACAGCCTGCCTCACTCCACCGACAGCAGCAGCGGGTAGCGCTGCTGACCGCCGTCGTAGACGACCACGTCGATGTGCGGGTGGTGGGCATCGACCCAGGCCGCGGCCCGCTGGGCCAGGTCGCCGGAGTCGGCGCCTCCCACGAGCGTGACCATGTCGCCGCCGCCGCCCAGCATCCGCTCGACCACGTCGGTGGCCACGTCGTGCAGGTCGGCACCGACGACGGCGAAATCGCCGGCGATCACGCCGAGCACGTCGCCGGGCTCGCAGGGGCCGGCCATGGTCATCGCCTGACGGGCGGCGATGGTGACCGCTCCGTGCCGGGCGTGACGTGCGGTGGCGGTCATCTCCAGGACGTCGGAGTCGAAGCCGCGTCCGGGCTCGTGCACCGACAGCGCCGCCAGGCCCTGGACCTGCGCCTGGGTGGGGATCACGGCCACCCGCAGCCCGAGGTCGGTCTCGGCGGTGCCCGCCGCGATCTGGGCCACGCGCACGGAGTCACCGTCGTTGGGGAGCACGACGACCTCCTCGGCGCCGGAGTCGGTGATGGCGCCGAGGATCTGACCTGTCGAGGGCCTGCGGCCCGGCCCGCCCTGCACCACGATCGCGCCGGCGGCCTCGAACAGCTCGGTCAGGCCCGGCCCCGCGGCCACGGCGACGACCCTGCGGCCGGTGCGTGGCGTCTCGAGCTGGTTGCCCGGGGCGGCCGAGGAGGCGGCATGACTCGCGACCTGCTCGGCGAAGTGCGTCACCCGCACCCGGTAGGGACGTCCGGCCTCGATGCCGGCCTCGATCGCGGCGCCGACGTCGTCGACGTGGATGTGCACGTTCCACAACCGCTCTCCCCCCACCACGACGAGGGAGTCGCCCAGGGGCGCCAGCCGTGCGCGCAGTGCCGACACCCGGTCGTCGTCGGCCTCCAGCAGGTACATCACCTCGTAGGCCGGCCCGTCCGGCGAGAGGTCGCCGGTCTCGGTCGCAGCCGGTCGGGGCAGCGGCAACGGGATCGAGCGGTGCCCCAGCGGGCTGTGCACGGCCAGTGGACGCCGCCCGGTCAACGCGGTCTCGGCGGCGTCGAGGATCACGCTCAGGCCGCGCCCACCCGCGTCGACCACGCCGGCGTGCCGCAGCACCTCGAGCTGCTCCGGCGTACGGGCCAGGGCCTCGCGGGCCGCCGCGGCGGCAGCGGTGAAGACGTCGCGGGCGCGCGCTTCGGGCTCGGCGCAGCGTGCCAGCGCGGCGTCCGAGGCGGCGCGGGCCACCGTGAGGATGGTGCCCTCGACCGGAGTGCCGACCGCCCGGTAGCTGGCGTCGGTGGCGTCGCGCAGCGCCTCGGCCATGGTGTGGGCGCTGGACTCCTGCGCCGCGGCCGCGCCGATGCGGCGGGCCAGCGCTCCGAGCATCTCGCTGAGGATGACCCCGGAGTTGCCGCGCGCGCCCAGCAGCGCCCCGCGAGCGAACGCGCCCAGGGCGGCGTCACGGGCCGAGTCGTCGAGCGCCGCACCAGGAGAATCAGCAGCAACGAGCGCGACCGCCTCGGCGATCGCGTCGCGAGCCGCGGAGACCGTGAGATACATGTTGGTGCCGGTGTCGCCGTCGGGCACGGGGTAGACGTTGAGGGCGTCGATCTCCTCGCGGGCATCGGCGAGCGCGTCGGTGGCGATGTCGACGAAGCGCAGCACGACGGCCAGGTCGATGCCGTCGCCGGTCGGCGCAAGCTCCATCGGTCCCCCTCTCGATGCTGTCGATCCCTGTCCGCAGCGATACGTTAGCGACCAGAGGGATTCCGCTCGATTTCAGGCAGCAGCGCGTGTCGGATACGATTGCGCGGTTGCCCGCTCAGCGGGCCCGGACCGAGGCACCAGACGGTCCGGCTCCGACACGCTCACGTCCGTGGTCGTGCCTGAGCTACTCATCAACTTCACCAACCAAGACTTTTCAGGAGTGTCCCGTGGCTGCCGTCTGCGACATCTGCGCCAAGAAGCCGGGCTTCGGCAACAACCGCCCGTGGTCGCGCAAGATCACCAAGCGCCGCTTCGACCCCAACATCCAGCGCGTGCGCGCCAAGGTCAACGGGACCCCCAAGCGCCTCAACGTGTGCACCGGCTGCCTCAAGGCCGGCAAGGTCACGCGCTGACACCAGCGTCGAAGCACGTCGGAGGGGCGGCACCGCGAGGTGACGGCCCTCCCGTTTTCCTGCTGCCCCTGACCGGCAGCCTCAGAAGTGCGTCCAGCCCGTCGGTCCGTCGTACGACGCTCCGTCGACCGTGACGGTGCCCGCCTCCCCCTCGCGCACCTCACCGATGACGGTCCACCCCTCGGGCAGCGCCGCACCGGCAGGGAACGTCGCGAGCAGCGAGTGGTCCTCTCCCCCGCCGAGCACGAGCGAGACGGGGTCGATGTTGAGCGCGGCGCCGACGGCGTGCAGTGGTTCGGGGAGGTCGAAGGCGTCACGGCGCACGTCGATCGCGACCCCGGAGTCGGCGGCCAGGTGCATCGCCTCGGCCAGGAGCCCGTCGGAGACGTCGATCATGGAGGTCGCCCCGCCCTGCGCGGCGGCCGGGCCCGCGTCGTACGGCGGCTCGGGTCGCCGGTAGGCCTCGACCAGCGCGCGCGGCGAGCGGAACCCGCGCCCGAGCACCGCGAGCCCACCCGCGGCCCAGCCCTGTCGACCGGCCAGGGCCAGCGCGTCACCCACCGAGGCCCCGGAGCGACGCACCGGTGACTGCGTGCAGGCACCCATCACCGTGACGGCCACGACGATCTCCGAGGCTCCGGTCAGGTCGCCACCGACGACCGAGGCGCCGACGCTCGCGCACTCGTCGGCGAAGCCGCGAGCGAAGTCCAGCGCCCACCGCGCGGGCAGGTCAGAGGGCAGCGCGAGGCCGACGGTCAGGGAGTGGGCGCGCCCGCCCATCGCGTTGATGTCGGAGATGTTCTGCGCGGCCGCCCGGTGCCCGACGTCGACGGCCTCGACCCAGTCGCGCCGGAAGTGCCGACCCTCGACGAGGAGGTCGGTCGACACGACCACGTGGCCGGTGCGCACCCGCAGGACCGCGGCGTCGTCACCCGGTCCGAGGAGCACCTGCTCGCCCTGCTCGAACATCCGCACGAACTCGCCGATCAGCCCGAACTCACCGGCCTCGGCCACCGTCGCGTCCGGGGACCACGGCACCGTGGCGACTGGTGGGGAGGCTGGCTGCGAGGAGGGCGCGGACGGCATGGGCCCCATCCCACCAGACGTGGCTACCGCCTTGACGAAGACCCGCGATAGGTTGGCCCGCAGCGCGCGAGCGAACCACCGAGATCCACCCGTCGCAAAGGAGCGAACCCATGGTCGTCCAGGCCTACATCCTCATCCAGACCGACGTCGGCAAGGCTGCGGAGGTCGCCAAGGCGATCGGTCAGGTCAAGGGCGTCACGCTGGCCGAGGACGTCACCGGGCCTTACGACGTCATCGTGCGGGCCGAGGCCCGCAACGTGGACGAGCTCGGCAAGCTGGTCGTCTCCAAGGTGCAGAACCTCGACGGCATCACCCGCACCCTCACGTGCCCGGTCGTCCACATCTGAGCGTCAGCTCGCCCCCGCCCGCACGACGCAGCGCGTACGCCGTGCCCGCGCGCCTCGCCGCCCGCCTCGCTGCTCTCCTCACCGTTCCCTTCCTGGCCGCCTGCTCGGCCGGGAGCGTGGAGATCTCCACCCCCGACCTCGACGACGCCGCCCGGGCCGCCTGCGAGGCGTTCACCGCGGACCTGCCGGAGAGCATCTACGACGAGGCGCGCCGGGAGGTCGAGCCGGCCGACGCCCTCGGTGGCGCGTACGGCGACCCGGCCATCGTGGTGCGCTGCGGCGTGCCGGTGCCGGCGGACTTCGACGAGGCCGTCTCGTCCTGCGAGGTCGCCAACGACGTCGGGTGGTACGTGTCCCCGGCCGAGTTCGACGACCAGGAGGCCGACGTGACGCTCACCGCGGCCGGCTACCGGCCGGTCGTCGAGGTCAGCGTGCCGGGCTCCTACCGACCCAACGGGACCGCGGCCGCGATCGCCCAGCTGGCCGCCGCCGTCGACGAGCACCTCACGCTCGTCGAGAACTGCGACTGACGCCGATCTGGGCACCCGCTCACGGCAGGTCGTAGACCCGCCACGTGTCGTTGCTCCACAGCACCGGGTAGGCCGCCAGCGCTGCCTCGTCGACGCCCCAGTAGGGGTCCTCGTAGGCCGAGACCAGCAGGTAGTCGGCGTCGAAGGCGCGCAGGACCGGGTCGTCGAAGCGCCCGGCGAACGCCGCCTGGACGGCTGCCTCGCGCTCGCCGTAGGCGATGTTGAAGTTGTAGAGCCAGCCCCGGTAGCCCAGCACGAGGCTGCGCCCGGCCAGCGTCGCGACCGGCACGTTGGGACGGTCCGCGGCGACGAAGACCGCGTCGGCCGGTGTGGTGGCGCGGGCCCAGTCGGCCACCTCGATGTCGTCGAGGCTGGCGAACTGCGCCTCGGTGGTGAGGTCGCGGGTGATGGCCAGGCTGCCCGGGATCGCCACCAGGACCACCAGCGGCAGCACGAGCGCCAGGAAGCCCAGGTGACGCCGTACGAGCTCGACGGCCAGGTAGGCGACGAAGAACCCCCCGACGAGGAGGACCCAGTAGATCAGCTTGAGGTTGTCGTACTCGAAGGGCTGGAAGGCG
Organism: Nocardioides sp.; assembly: GCF_029937575.1. Taxonomy (GTDB): domain Bacteria; phylum Actinomycetota; class Actinomycetes; order Propionibacteriales; family Nocardioidaceae; genus Nocardioides. Next base: position 5,399 of record NZ_JAPYPS010000069.1, on the reverse strand, counting down.
TAGACCTGGGTGATCACCAGGAGCACGAGCATCGGCGCCATCCACAGCACCCGACGGTCGCGCCACATCACGACGGGCACCGCAAGCAGGGCCAGGCCCAGCAGCCCGAAGTTGGCCCACCAGTAACCCAGCAGGGACTCGCCCTCCTGCCACTGCCAGAAGAGTCGGAAGCGGCCACCCGTGCCCTCGCCGTTGGCCGACTGCTGCCAGACCACCTGGGGCAGCGCCAGCACGGCGGCCAGCACGCCCGGCCAGAGCTGAGCCAGCGGGATCGACCGGGTGCGCCACGCCGCCTCCGCCGCGACGGTGAGCAGCAGCAGCGCACCGACGATGAACGTGTGCGGGTGCGCCATCGGCAGCAGCCCGACCAGCACCGCTGCCGGCCAGAGCAGCCGGGCGTCGTCGGTCTCGCGAGCCACGACGACGAGCGTCAGCACGACCAGGCCGACACCGAGCCCCAGCAGGATCGAGCGCTGCGGCAGGATCGCGTCGACCAGCAGGTTGGTCAGGTGGGCGTTGGCCTCGTCGTCCTGCGAGTAGTCCTGCGGCAGGTTGCCGAGGAAGGCGCCGAGACCCAGGCCGCTCGCCCGCCAGTCGCTCCACGCCGCGCAGACCCCGGCGAACGACCCGGTCGTCAACGCCAGGACGAGGGTGAGCACACCGACCGAGATCCGCCGGAACAGTCGCAGCCCGGTCGAGACGATCAGCTGGCAGATCGCGAGCGCGAGCAGCACGCCGGGCCAGAACAGGCTCGCGTGCAGGCTCATGCCTCCGTTGACGTAGAGCCCCGAGAGCAGGTCGATCAGGAACGGGTAGGTGAGGCGTTCCCCGCTCGCGACCGGGATCCCCCCGGGCAGGCTCGTGGCGGCAGCGATGTGGTTGACGTGGGTCGCGTGCAGCCCGAAGTCGGCCCAGGTTGCCCCCGCCGTCCAGACGCCGTCGGCCTCGCGGGTCAGGCTGTGCGTCCAGAAGAGGCGTACGACGAGCGCTGAGACGAGCGCCGTGGTCACGCCCCAGACGGCCCAGGCGCGTCGGCCGCCCTCGAGGGGTCGCACCGGCGTGGCGGCGCCGGACCACAGGGCCACGCCCACCGCGGCGCACAGCACCACGACGAACGGCAGGCCCACGTCGTACGGCAGCACGAGCACCGCGAGGAAGGCCAGCCACGTCCAGCAGAAGAGGCCGAGGACGACGGCCGCAGCCACCGCCTCGAAGCGGTAGAGCGCGAGCGGTGAGCGCCGCACGAGCGCGGCCCCCAGCACGAGGGCCGAGACGAGGTAGATGACTGCCACTGCGCCGGCCTCGCTAGCGCCAGGACGAGAGCCACATGCGGTTCTCGAGGCCCTCCGGAGTCAGCGGCGTGCCGTAGTAGATCGGGGCGAAGTAGAGGAAGGCCAGCAGCGCGATGCCGAGGATCGACCAGTAGCCGATCGCCGAGGGCCGCGACCCGAAGGAGAAGGCCCGGGCGGACGTGGTCCGTGGCTGCACCCACCCCGTCAGCACTCCGAGGCCGATCACCACGAACGCCAGGCTGAACATCAGGGCGAAGAAGTAGTGGTAGAGGAACATCGGTCGCTCGATGAGCACGAACGGCAGGTAGTCGACCGCCCACGCAAACGCCAGCAGACCGAGAGGCCAGCGCCAGGGCCGGAACAGCTCACGACGCAACGACCACCCGATCACCACCACCGCGGCGCCGAGCAGGGTGCCCCACCAGACGACGGGGTTGCCCAGCATGTAGATGTAGCTGGACTTCCCGTCGTCGGCAGGCGCCACGTAGGTGAACACCCCGCGCTTGCTGATCGGCCAGCTCGTCCAGGACGACTGGTAGGGATGGGTCGAGTCGTTGAGGGCGAGCTCGTACTGGTGGATCGCCCGGTTGAGGTCCTCGAACTTCGCCACGAAGCTCATCTCGACGTCGGGCGAGTACTGCGGGTTGCCCTCGAGGGTGGCCTGGAACTCCTGCGACATGAACGCGTCCCCGGGTCCGCTGTCGGGCAGGAGCGCGAAGTGCACCGCGAAGCTCGACACGTAGACCGTCACCGGCAGCAGCACCAACAACCCGGCCTGACCGAGCGTGGGTCGCCAGATCGTCGGCAGGTCCCGGGAGTCCTCCAGCACGCTGATCAGCCAGATCACCCCGACCAGCCCGAGCGGAGCCAGCCCGGTCAGCTTGATCGAGGCCGCCGCCCCTGCGGACAGGGCCGATCCGGCCAGGAGCAGCCAGTAGGCACCTCTCCCCCCACCCGCACGTGCACCGCCGTCATCGGGCGCGGGCGTTCGGCGTGCTCGTGCCATCAGCGCCAGCGTCACGCCCGTGACGCCGAGGAGCAGCAGCATGCTGTCGAGCGTCGTGAGCCGCGACTCGACGAGGATCGCACCGTCGAGCAGGAGGAGACCAGCACCCAGGGTGGCGACCTTCCTGCTCCCGCAGAGCTGGCGGATCAGGCAGTAGAAGGCCAGGATCAGGGCCGTCCCGGCGAGTGCCGGCAGGACGCGCAGCATCACCGCCGGGTCGTCACCGGCGGCGCTGGCGTCGGTCCCGCTGATCCACGCCCAGGCCCCGAGGATGAGCTTGCCTAGCGGCGGGTGGAGGTCGAAGTAGTAGGTGCCCTCCTGGTAGCGCAAGGCGTACTCGCGGAAGTAGACCTCGTCGAAGACGATCGCCTTCGGGCTGCCGAGCGAGACGAACCTGGTCAGCGCCGCCAGGGCCGTGAGGACGTAGACCTCGCCGGGGAGCCGGAGCAACGCACGCTTCCAGCGTCCGGGTCCGGCAGGCGCCGACGCCTCGGGCTCCGGCGCCTCGACCTCGGCGCTGGCGCTCGGTGCAGCAGGGGGCATGCCTGGACCTCTCGGTGTGAGTCTCTTCAGACTAGTGCCCGTTGTGGGCTCGTCGATGCGTCCCACGCGACGCGAGCTGCCTCAGCGCAGACCGGTGCCCCGCCGCAGCGCCAACTGAAGCAGCCGGTCGACCAGGGCCGGGTAGTCGAGTCCCGACTTCGCCCACATCTGCGGGAACATCGAGGTGGGGGTGAAGCCCGGCATCGTGTTGATCTCGTTGACGATCAAGGAGCCGTCGGGCTGGACGAAGAAGTCGACGCGCGCCAACCCCTCGCACCCGACGGCCTCGAAGGCCTGCGCGGACAACGAGCGGACCTGCGCCTCCACGTCAGCGGGCAGGTCGGCGGGCAGGTCGATCTCGGTGGCCTGGCCGGGCAGGTACTTCGCCTCGAAGTCGTAGAAGTCGTGCGCGGCATCGACGTGGATCTCTGCCGGCCTGGTCGTCTCGGTGCCGCCGTCGAGGCGTTGCAGCACGCCGCACTCGACCTCGCGGGCATCCTGCGCCGAGACCTCGACGAGCACGCGCGGGTCGTGCTCGAAGGCCACCTCCAGCGCTGCGTCGAGCTCGTCGGCGCTGCGCACCTTGGCCACGCCCATGCTCGATCCACCTCGGGCCGGCTTGACGAAGACCGGGTGCCGCAGGTCGGCGACGCGAGCCCGTACGTCGGCAGCATCGGCTGCCCACTGCGTGGCGGTGACCGTGATGCCGGGCATCACCGGAAGCCCCGCGGCGGCCAGCACGACCTTCATGTAGGCCTTGTCCATGCTGACCGCCGAAGCCAACACACCAGCGCCGACGTAGCGCACCCCGGCCATCTCGAGCATCCCCTGGATCGTGCCGTCCTCGCCCCAGGGCCCGTGCAGGACGGGGAAGACGACATCCACCTCACCGAAGGCCTCGGGTGGTCGCGATGCCTCGGAGACGAGCAGGTCGGTGCCGGAGCTCGCCCGGGTCAGCGTGACCGTCGGTCGAGCCCCGTCGACGCTGGGGAGCAGCGCCTCGGCCTGGCTCGCGTCGCCGGCCGCGATGCTCCAGCGCTCGGCCCCGCTCTGCTCCAGGACCCAGCGGCCGTCGCGAGCGATGCCGATCGCGACGACGTCGTACGCCGTGGGGTCGATCGCTGCGAGCACGCCTCCGGCCGTGACGCACGAGATGCCGTGCTCGCTCGACCTGCCACCGAAGACGACCGCAACGCGCGGCCGGCCTCCGGCGCCGGGGCCTGCGGCTGCGCCGGTGGAGGGAGCTGCGCCGGTGGAGGGAGCTGCGGAGGGGTCGGGGGTGCGATCGCTGCCGGTCACGTGCCCGACCCTATCCTCGACGACATGGCTGATCTCTCACCCTCGCTGTCCCCCGCGACCGTGGCGGTCGCCGCCGGACGTCCGCCCCACGAGCCCGACCAGCCTCTCAACGTCCCGATCTCCATGGCCTCCACCTTCGTGGCGGGTGGGGACCGCGAGTACGGGCGCTACGGCAACCCGACCTGGTCCGCCTTCGAGGACGCCCTGGGCCGGCTCGAGGGTGGCCGGTGCCTGGCCTACGCCTCCGGGATGGCCGCCGTGACCACGATCCTGGACCTGGTCGGTCACGACGCCACCGTCGTCGCACCGCGCCACGCCTACCAGGGCAGCATCATGTCGCTCGCCGACCTCGAGGCCCGCGGTCGGATCAAGGCGCACCTGGTCGACATCGAGGACACCCCCGCCGTGGTCGCGGCGTGTGCGGACGCCGCCCTGGTCTGGCTCGAGAGCCCGACCAACCCGGCCCTGGAGCTCGCCGACATCGAGACGATCGCGGCAGCCGCGCACGAGGCCGGTGCCTACGTGGTGGTCGACAACACCTTCGCCACCCCGCTGCTCCAACAGCCGATCGCCCTGGGCGCCGACATCGTCGTGCACTCCGCGACGAAGTACCTCAGCGGTCACAGCGACGTGCTGCTCGGCGCGATCGTCGTTGCCCCCGACCAGGCCGAGCTGTACGACGTACTCCTCAACCGCCGCTCCCTGACGGGCTCCACCCCGGGGACCTTCGAGACGTGGCTGGCCCTGCGGGGGATGCGCACCCTGCACCTGCGCGTCGAGCGCGCCCAGGCCAACGCCCAGGCACTGCTCCCCCGGCTCGAGAAGCACCCCGCGGTCTCCGAGGTGCGCTACCCCGGGTTCGGCGCCATCGTGTCCATCGTGGTCGACGGTGAGCTCGCCGCGGACCTGCTCGTGCGCACGACGACGCTGTGGGTGCACGCCACCTCCCTGGGCGGCGTGGAGTCGACGTTCGAGCGGCGCCGTCGGTGGAAGACCGAGGCTGCGACCATCCCCGAGGGACTGGTGCGGATGTCGGTCGGCATCGAGGACGTCGAGGACCTGTGGGCCGACCTGTCGACGGCGCTGGACCAGGTCGTCGCGGAGCGTCCCGCCACCGGAGGCTGAGCAGCCCGAGCCCCTGGGCGAGGGCGTCGACGAAGCCCGGTGACCCCGCCCGCCCCCGACGCTGGTCGAGGTGCGAGGCGCGCCAGCGCCGAGACGCTTCTATAGCTTGTCAAGTGGTTGCTTGGGCGAGGTGG
>NZ_JAPYPS010000010.1 GCF_029937575.1 Nocardioides sp. | reverse complement strand
CCCCCCGACTGCTTTCCCGGTGCAGGCAGCGCCGCGGACGTCGCAGGATGGTGACCCAGCACACACGCCACGTTCCCCACGACAGGAGCCGTCTCATGCTCGGACACCTGACCGGAGCACTCTCGCTCGCCTTCGACCGCACGGCGCGGCGGCTTCGCCAGGTGGAGCGGGATCCGCGACTGGCGACACCGCACGACATCGAGTCGCTGGTGCGGGCGCACGGCGTGCCGGAGCAGGCTGTGTGGGCCGTGGGTGACCGGCTCGAGGCCGCCGAGCTCGACCCCGGGAGCGTGTGGGCCTGGACCATGCGGTTCGACGGGGTCACCCTTGCCGAGCTCTGCGCGTCCACACTGACCCACGACGAGGTGGCCGAGCACCTGCACGAGCGGACGGGCCTCGTCGGCGGCGTGAGCTGGGCGGCGTAGGCCAGCTCTCCACATGCGGCGTCGTCGCAGCTGCGTGGGGCAGCCGCGGCGACGCTGTCCAGACGTCACCCCACCCTCGGTCCAGGAGGTCTCGTTGTTCGCCAGCTTCTCGCTTCGTGCCCCCGGTGCCCTGCTCGAGCCGCCCTGGAGGCGTGGTGCTCGGCGGCTGCGACAGGTGGCCCGCGACCCCAGCCGTACGACGGCCAGGGACCTCGAGCTGCTGGTGCGTGCCCACGGAGTCCCCGAGCGGCTGGTCTGGGCGGTCACGGACCGCTTCGAGGAGGACGACCTCGATCCCGAGCAGGCCTGGCGTTGGACGATGAGCCACGACGGCACGGAGCTGGCGCTGCTGTGCGCCTCGCACGTCACCGGCCGTGAGCTGGCCTGGGCGCTGGCGGGGGAGTCGCCGTACGGCGTCGCCCGCGCCGGCTGATCACCAACCGCGAGCGCGCCACTCGCCGACGTGTGCGCGCTCGACGCCCAGCTGGGTGTCGCCTCCGTGGCCGGGGTAGACCCACGTGTCGTCGCTCAGACGTGCGAACACCTTGGTCTCCACCTCGTCGATGAGCTGGGCGAAGGCCGCGTCGTCCCCGAAGGTGGCGCCCACCCCGCCGGGGAACAGGGAGTCACCGGTGAACAGGTGCGGGTGTCCTCCCGCCGACTGGTCGTCGTACAGCAGCGCGATCGAACCGGGAGTGTGACCCGCGATCGCGATCACCTGCAGCGTGCAGTCGCCCACCCGGACGGTGTCGCCGTCGCGCAGCTCGTGGGAGACCGCGACCCCCGTCTGGGACGTGATCGCGGCGGCGTCCGGCAGCCCGGCTGCGACCGCAGCCCCTGTGGCGCGGACCACGTCGGCCAGCGACCGGTGGTGGTCCCAGTGCTGGTGGGTGGTGACCACGGTCGCCAGCCCCCCGTCGCCGATGAGGGGGAGCAGGGTCTCGGGCTCGGCAGCGGCGTCGATCAGGACCTGCTCACCGGTGCTGACGCACCGCAGGAGGTAGGCGTTGTTGCTCATCTGCTCGTCGACGGCCACCTTCGTGATCGTGAGTGCGTCGAGCTCGCGCACGTCCGGCGCTCCGCCGACCTCGACGTCTCCGGTGTAGGTCACCTGTCCCTCGTTCCTCGGCAGTACGCCGTCGTCGCTCTGATGCTGTGCGGGTGCTGCTGTGGTGGGCCCCAGTCGTCCATCATGCAGCACGGCACCACCGGCAACTTTGGTGTCGGCGCAGCCATCTAGGCTGAGGAGGCTGTCGGCGAGCCGCTTGCGCATGCCCTGCCGATGACGAACACTTGTTCGAACCAGACCTGTTCACCCGTAGCGCGACCGAGGGACTTCAGTGGCCGACCAGCTCATCATTCGTGGTGCCCGCGAGCACAACCTCAAGGACGTCTCCCTCGACCTGCCCCGTGACGCCCTCATCGTCTTCACGGGGCTGAGCGGCTCGGGGAAGTCGTCGCTCGCCTTCGACACCATCTTCGCCGAGGGTCAACGTCGCTACGTGGAGTCGTTGTCGGCCTATGCGCGCCAGTTCCTCGGCCAGATGGACAAGCCCGATGTCGACTTCATCGAGGGGCTCTCCCCGGCGGTCTCGATCGACCAGAAGTCGACCTCCAAGAACCCCCGCTCGACCGTCGGGACCATCACCGAGGTCTACGACTACCTCCGGCTCCTCTTCGCCCGCGCCGGTCGACCGCACTGCCCCACGTGCGGAGCGCCGATCGAGCGGCAGACCCCGCAGCAGATCGTCGACCGTGTCCTCGCCCTCGACGAGGGCGCCCGCTTCCAGGTCCTGGCACCGGTCATCCGGGGCCGCAAGGGCGAGTACGTCGAGCTGTTCACGCAGCTGCAGACGCAAGGATTCTCCCGCGCGCGTGTCGACGGCGAGACCTACACGCTGGACGACCCGCCGACGCTCGACAAGCAGAAGAAGCACACCATCGAGGTCGTGGTCGACCGCCTGGCGGTCAAGGCGTCCAGCAAGCGACGACTGACCGACTCCGTCGAGACCGCCCTCAAGCTGGCGGCCGGGCTCGTGGTCTTCGACTTCGTCGACCTGGGGCCGAAGGACCCGGGTCGCGAGCTGCGCTTCAGCGAGAAGATGGCGTGTCCCAACGACCACAGCATCGACACCGACGACCTCGAGCCGCGCTCGTTCTCGTTCAACTCCCCGTTCGGCGCGTGCCCGGTCTGCAGCGGCCTCGGCACCCGCATGGAGGTCGACCCCGACCTCGTCGTGCCCGACACCACCGCGAGCCTGGCCGAGGGCGCCATCCAGCCGTGGAGCCAGGCGCACGTCGCCGACTACTTCCTCAAGCTCATGGGGGCGCTGGGCGAGGAGCTGGGCTTCGACCTCGACACCCCCTGGGAGGACATCGACGCGGTCGGCCAGCGCTCCCTGCTCGAGGGTCACCCGACCAAGGTCCACGTCGTGACGCGCAACCGCTACGGGCGGGAGCGCTCCTACGACGCGCAGTTCGAGGGCGCCCGCCGCTACATCGAGCGTCGGCACCGCGAGGCCGAGTCCGACACGAGCCGCGACCGGCTCGAGGGCTTCATGCGCGAGGTGCCCTGCCCGACATGCCGGGGGAGTCGGCTCAAGCCGGTCTCGATGGCGGTCCAGCTCGGCGGCAAGAACATCGCCGAGATCTGCGCGCTGCCGATCAACGAGGCGGCGGCGTTCCTCGATCACCTCGACCTCACCGCCCGCGAGCGGCAGATCGGCGAGCGGGTGCTCAAGGAGATCCAGGAGCGGCTGACGTTCCTCCTCGACGTCGGCCTGGACTACCTCTCCCTGGACCGCCCATCGGGATCCCTGTCGGGCGGCGAGGCCCAGCGCATTCGGCTGGCCACGCAGATCGGGGCCGGTCTCGTGGGCGTCCTGTACGTCCTCGACGAGCCCTCGATCGGCCTCCACCAGCGCGACAACCAACGCCTCATCGAGACCCTCGTGCGCCTCAAGGAGCTGGGCAACACCCTGATCGTGGTCGAGCACGACGAGGACACGATCAAGGTGGCCGACTGGGTGGTCGACATCGGACCCGGTGCCGGTGAGCACGGTGGCCAGGTGGTCCACAGCGGCACGGTGAAGGGTCTCTACGAGCACCCCGACTCGATGACCGGGCAGTATCTCTCCGGGCGTCGGGAGATCCCGGTGCCGGAGATCCGCCGACCCCGCACGATCGGGCGCGAGCTCACCGTGCACGGTGCCCGCGAGCACAACCTGCGCAACGTCGACGTCTCGTTCCCGCTGGGGCTGTTCGTTGCCGTCACCGGCGTGTCGGGCTCGGGCAAGTCCACCCTGGTCAACGACATCCTCTACACCGCCCTTGCCAAGGAGCTCTACCGCTCGCGACAGGTCCCGGGCCGCCACCAGAAGATCAGCGGTCTCGACCACGTCGACAAGGTGATCCACGTGGACCAGTCGCCCATCGGTCGTACGCCGAGGTCCAACCCGGCGACGTACACCGGCGTCTTCGACCACGTCCGCAAGCTCTTCGCCGCCACCCCCGAGGCGAAGATGCGCGGCTACCTGCAGGGACGCTTCTCCTTCAACGTCAAGGGCGGGCGCTGCGAGGCCTGCTCGGGCGACGGCACGTTGAAGATCGAGATGAACTTCCTGCCGGACGTCTACGTGCCGTGCGAGGTCTGTCACGGGGCGCGCTACAACCGCGAGACCCTCGAGGTCCACTACAAGGGCAAGACCATCGCCGAGGTCCTCGACATGCCCATCGAGGAGGCGGTCGACTTCTTCGCCGCCGTGCCCGCCATCGCCCGCCACATGAAGACCCTGGTCGAGGTGGGCCTCGGCTACGTGCGCCTCGGCCAGCCGGCCACCACCCTGTCGGGAGGTGAGGCCCAACGGGTCAAGCTGTCCGCCGAGCTGCAGAAGCGCTCCACTGGTCGCACCGTCTACGTGCTCGACGAGCCCACGACGGGTCTTCACTTCGAGGACATCCGCAAGCTGCTGCTGGTCCTCGGCCGCCTGGTCGACGCCGGCAACTCCGTGCTGGTCATCGAGCACAACCTCGACGTCATCAAGACCGCTGACTGGCTCATCGACATGGGGCCCGAGGGCGGGTCCCGCGGGGGTAGCGTCGTGGCCGAGGGCACGCCGGAGGAGGTCGCGGCGGTGGCGGAGAGCTACACCGGACAGTTCCTGGCGCCGCTGCTCGCCGGACGCGAAGCTGCCCAGCCGACCGCTCGGCGCGCACCCGCCGATGGCGACCCGGCGGCTGCGAGCAAGCGAGCTACCGGGCGCAGGTCCGCGGCGGCGAAGTCCTCTCCGACCAAGAAGACCGCTACCAAGACCGCTACGAAGACCACCACCAAGAAGTCGAGCAAGAAGGTCGCCGCCAAGAAGGCGCCGTCGCGGTCCAGGTAGTCGCCGTGGCGGTGCCTTGGGGGCCCTCCTCTACGCTTCCGGCAATGCCCCTGGCCCGAGGAGAGCGCGTGACCAGTCGGACGACCACACGATCAGCGGGGTTGTCGGGACGCGTCAGCCGTCGTCGCGCCCTGTCCGGCGTCGCCGGTCTCGGCCTGTCCCTGCCGGTCCTGTCCGCCTGCGGGGAGAGCGAGGAGTCAGCAGCGTCGCCGTCCGCGGACCCCACCAGAGCGGACGCCACGACGGGGAGTGCGGAGCCGACGACCGCTGCGCCGTCGTCGGAGCCCGTGCAGGAGGACGACGGAGCACTGGCGTCGACGGCAGACATCCCTGTCGGTGGCGGTGTGATCTTCACCGACGACCGGGTCGTCGTCACCCAGCCGGCGGCCGGTGACTTCAAGTGCTTCTCCGCCGTGTGCACCCACACCGGGTGCCTGGTCGCGGGCGTGAGCACCAGCATCGTCTGCCAGTGCCACGGCAGCAGCTTCGACCTCGCCACCGGCGAGGTCCTGGGCGGGCCGGCCGGCGCGCCGTTGCCCGCTGTCGAGTTCACGATCGAGAAGGACCAGGTGGTGCTGTCATGAGCGAGATCAGGGCGTCACGCAGGATCGTCTTCCAAGGTCTCGGTGCGCTGGGCGTCGCCGCCGCCCTGGCCGGGTGTGGCGGCGGTTCCGAAGGCGGAAGCGCGTCGACACCCGAGACCGGCACCGGGTTGGTGCCTGCCTCCGAGGTGCCGGTGGGCGGGGGCGTGGTCCTGCCGGACGCCAACATCGTCGTCACCCAGCCCACCGAGGGCACGTTCCTCGGGTTCAGCACGACCTGCACCCACACCGGCACGGCCGTCAACCAGGTCGACGGCGGCGAGATCGTCTGTCCCAATCACGGCAGCCGGTTCTCCGTCGAGGACGGCTCGGCGCTGCAAGGCCCGGCCTCGGCTCCGCTGGCGAGCATCGAGGTGGCACTGGAGGGCGACGAGATCGTCCTCGCCTGACCGCCAGGGTGTCGGCGCCCTTCCGTAGGCTTGACCCATGTCCCCGGCTCGCACTCCTCGCACCACCGGGGGCCCCTCGTCGTACCGCCCGGAGCCGGGCACGATTCCCACCCAGCCGGGGGTCTACCGATTCCGCGACGCGACCTCGCGGGTGATCTACGTCGGCAAGGCGAAGAACCTGCGATCCCGGCTGTCGTCGTACTTCGCAGACGTCGCCACGCTGCACCAGCGCACTGCCACCATGGTCACCACCGCGGCCAGCGTCGAGTGGACGGTGGTCAACACCGAGGTCGAGGCGCTGCAGCTGGAGTACTCCTGGATCAAGGAGTACGACCCGCGCTTCAACGTCAAGTATCGCGACGACAAGTCCTACCCGTGGCTGGCCGTCACCCTCGGTGACGAGTACCCGCGGGTGATGGTCGGCCGTGGCGCCAAGCGCAAGGGCACCCGCTACTTCGGTCCCTACAGCCACGCCTGGGCGATCCGGGAGACGGTCGACATCCTGCTCCGCGTCTTCCCGATGCGCTCGTGCAGCAACGGAGTCTTCAAGCGCTCCGCCCAGATCGGTCGCCCCTGCCTGCTCGGCTACATCGGCAAGTGCTCGGCGCCCTGTGTCGACGCCGTCTCCGCAGACGAGCACCGGGCGATCGTCGAGGACTTCTGCGACTTCATGGGCGGCCAGACCCGCCCGTTCGTGCGTCGCATCGAGAAGGAGATGTACGCCGCCTCCGACGCGATGGACTTCGAGCGGGCCGCCCGGCTGCGCGACGACCTGGGCGCCCTGCAGAAGGCCCTCGAGAAGCAGGCGGTCGTGCTCGGGGACGGCGCCGACGCCGACGTGATCGCACTGGCCGAGGACCCGCTCGAGGTCGCGGTCCAGATCTTCTACGTGCGCGGCGGTCGGATCCGCGGACAGCGCGGATGGGTGGCCGACCGGGTCGAGGACGGCGGCACCCCGGAGCTGGTCGAGGACTTCCTGCTCCAGCTGTACGCCGGTGACGCCGACGCGGTGCCGCGCGAGATCCTGGTGCCCGAGCTGCCGCCCGACGTGGAGACGTTCGAGGCGCTGCTCAGCGATCTGCGGGGGAGCCGCGTCGTCATCCGGGTGCCGCAGCGCGGCGACAAGAAGACGCTGCAGGAGACGGTGGCGCGCAACGCCGGCCAGTCGTTGGCGCTGCACAAGACCAAGCGCGCCAGCGACCTCACGACCCGCAACCGGGCGCTCGAGGAGATCCGTGAGGCCCTCGAGCTCGAGGAGGTGCCGCTGCGGATCGAGTGCTACGACGTCTCCAACCTGCAGGGCACCGAGGTGGTGGCGTCGATGGTCGTCTTCGAGGACGGCCTGGCTCGCAAGGGGGAGTACCGCCGCTTCGTCATCCGCGACGTCGAGGGGCAGAACGACGTCGCCTCGATGCACGAGGTGATCACCCGCCGCTTCCGGCGCCTGCTCGACGAGCAGGCCCGCAGCGAGTCCCGCGAGACCGACCAGGGCCCGATGCTCGTCGACCCCGAGACCGGGCGGCCACGCAAGTTCGCCTACGCGCCCGGGCTGGTGGTCGTGGACGGCGGTCCACCACAGGTCGCCGCTGCGCAGCAGGCCCTGGACGAGCTCGGCATCGACGACATCCCGGTGTGCGGACTGGCGAAGCGGCTGGAGGAGGTCTGGTTGCCCGCCCAGGAGGACCCGGTGATCCTGGCCCGGTCGTCGGAGGGGCTCTACCTGCTCCAGCGCATCCGCGACGAGGCCCACCGCTTCGCGATCAACCATCACCGCTCACGCCGGTCCAAGACGATGGTGGAGAGCGTCCTCGACGACGTCCCCGGGCTCGGCGAGGTGCGACGCAAGACGCTGCTCAAGCACTTCGGGTCGCTCAAGAAGCTTCGTGCAGCCGAGCTCGACGAGCTGGCCCTGGTGCCTGGCATCGGTCCTCAGACGGCCGCCGCGATCAAGCAGGCGGTCGCGCCCGCAGGAGGTGCGGCAGACTCGACCCCGACCACGGTGTCCATCAACACCGCGACCGGCGAGATCGAGGAGACATGAGCGAGACCGCAGCCGAGCCTCCGACGCGTGGTGAGGTCGTCGTCGTCACCGGGATGACCGGTGCCGGACGCAGCACGGCGGCCAAGGAGCTGGAGGACCTCGGCTACTACGTGGTCGACAACCTCCCGCCCAGCCTGGTGCCCGACGTCGTCCGACTGGTCGACGGCAGCCTGGGCAAGCGGCAGCCGATCGCCGTCGTCGTCGACGTCCGGTCGGGCTCGTTCTTCGCGTCGTTGCACACCCAGCTGGCCCAGGGCTTCGAAGGACGCCGGACGACCTTGGTCTTCCTCGACGCCTCCGACGAGGTCCTCGTCCGCAGGCAGGAGGCTGCCCGCCGTCCCCACCCCTTGCAGGCCTCCGGCCGACTCCTCGACGGGCTGCACCGCGAGCGGCGGGTGCTGGCGGACCTGCGAGGCGACGCCGATCTCGTCATCGACACCGGGGCACTCAACGTGCACCAGCTCACCGACCGGATCGCCGCGGCCTTCGGCACTCCGGGGAGCACGCAGCTCAAGGTCACCGTGCTGAGCTTCGGCTTCAAGTACGGCATCCCCGTCGACGCCGACTACCTGGCCGACATGCGCTTCCTGCCCAACCCGTTCTGGATCCCCGAGCTGCGCGACCACACCGGGCGTGACAACGACGTGGCCGATTACGTGCGGTCGCGACCCGGAGCCGGCGAGTTCCTCGACGCCTACCTGCCGGTCCTCACCGGCGTCGGAGCCGGATACGTGCGCGAGGGCAAGCGCTTCATGCGCGTCGCGATCGGCTGCACCGGAGGCAAGCACCGCAGCGTGGCGATGACCGAGGAGATCGCCCGACGCCTCGTTGCCGCCGGATTCGAGGCCAAGGCCATGCACCGCGACCTGGGGCGCGAGTGAGCGGCTCCATCGACTCCGAGCCGTCCGACCTCGATCGGGCCCAAGCCGTGGTCGCCCTCGGCGGCGGACACGGGCTGCACGCATCGCTGACGGCACTGCGGCGACTCGTGGACGACCTCACGGTCGACGACCTGACCGCCATCGTGACGGTGGCCGACAACGGCGGCTCGTCCGGACGGCTCCGTGGCGAGTTCAACGTGCTGCCCCCCGGCGACCTGCGGATGGCTCTCGCCGCGCTGTGCGGGGACGACGACTGGGGCGACACCTGGGCCAAGGTGCTGCAGCACCGCTTCGAGGGTGACGGCGAGATGCGTGGCCACGTGGTCGGCAACCTGCTGATCGTGGGCCTGTGGGAGCTCCTCGGGAACCACGTCGACGCCCTCGACTGGGTTGGTCGGCTGCTCGGCGCCAAGGGCCGGGTGCTGCCGATGGCACTGACCCCGATGGAGATCACCGCCCGGGTGCGCGCGGTGCCGGGCGACGACTCGGCCATCACGACGGTGCGCGGACAGGTGCAGGTCGCCACGGCGGAGGGCGAGATCGTCTCGATCGACCTAGACCCGCCCGACCCTCCGGTCAGCAAGGAGGCCCTGGCCAAGATCGCTGAGGCCGACTGGGCCTTCCTCGGCCCCGGGTCGTGGTTCTCCTCGGTCCTGCCGCACGTGCGCGTCACCGCCCTGCGCGAGGCGATCATCGCCACCGACGCCCGGCTGGTGGTCGTGCTCAACCTCGAGGAGCAGGCTGGGGAGACCGGCGGCTTCGGCCCCGCCGACCACCTGCGAGTGCTGGTGGAGCACGCCCCGGGTCTCCAGGTGCACACGGTGCTGGCCGACCCGTCCAGCTTCGACGCTGCTCGGCTGGTCGAGCTGCGTGAGGTGGTCGCCTCCCTCGGCTCGAGACTGGTCCTCGACGACGTGGCCGTCACTGACGGGAGCCCCCGGCACGACCCACGCAAGCTTGCGGCGGCGTACGCACGCATCATGACCCTCGGTGCCGGCACCGGGCCCGAGGAGGCCTCCACGTGACGGACGTCCTGGCGGCCCCGCCGATCGTCTGACGACGACGGTGCGCGACCGGCACGGGCGCAAGACGTTGTTGACGCACATGGCAGGATCGCCCCATGGCGATGACGGCTCAGGTGAAGGCGGAGCTCGCCAACACCCAGATCACCAAGACCTGTTGTCGCAAGGCAGAGGTGTCCACGACGCTCCGCTTCGCCGGCGGCCTGCACATCGTGAGCGGCAAGATCGTGGTGGAGGCCGAGCTCGACACCGGCGCCGCTGCTCGCCGACTGCGCAAGGACATCGACGAGGTCTTCGGACACCGCTCCGACGTCGTGATGGTCCAGGGCAACGGTCTGCGCAAGGGCAGCCGCTACATCGTGCGCGTGGTGAAGGACGGCGAGTCCCTTGCCCGCCAGACCGGTCTCCTGGACCAGCGTGGTCGTCCGGTCCGCGGCCTGCCGCCGGCCGTCGTGTCCGGCGGCGGCTGCGACGCGGTGGCCTCGTGGCGAGGGGCCTTCCTGGCACACGGGTCGCTGACCGAGCCCGGACGGTCGTCCTCCCTCGAGGTCACCTGTCCGGGACCCGAGGCCGCGCTCGCCCTCGTCGGTGTCGCGCGTCGACTCGGCATCCAGGCCAAGGCCCGGGAGGTCCGGGGAGTCGACCGCGTCGTCATCCGTGACGGCGATGCCATCGGCCAGCTGCTCACCCGGTTGGGCGCTCACGAGACCCTGATGGCCTGGGAGGAGCGCCGGATGCGGCGCGAGGTGCGCGCCACGGCCAACCGCCTGGCCAACTTCGACGATGCCAACCTGCGTCGCTCCGCGCGCGCGGCCGTTGCCGCCGGCGCCCGCGTCGACCGGGCGATGGAGATCCTCGGCGACGAGGTGCCCGACCACCTGCGGATGGCAGGCACCCTGCGCCTCGAGCACAAGCAGGCCTCTCTCGAGGAGCTCGGCCAGCTGCACGACCCGGTCCTCACCAAGGACGCCATCGCGGGGCGGATCCGCCGCCTGCTCGCGATGGCCGACAAGCGCGCCGCCGACCTCGGGATCCCCGACACCGAGGCCTCGATCACCGCGGACATGCTCGAGGACGAGTGAGTCCGCAGGGACCGTGCGACGAAGGAGCACGGGCCGGTCGTGGGCGAACGTTGAGCGAGCCCGCGGCTGAGCTTGCGAAGCCGCGCAAGGCGGGTCGAGACGCAGTGACCTCAAGGCCCTCCCGCCACCACGACGCCGTACGTCGAACGCGTCACGCACCGTTACCCGCACGTAGTCCGGACTGCTCCCGCCAGGACACCGTCTCACTTGTAGGGTGACCGCGCGGGCGACTGAACGCCTGCATTCCCGTCAAGGCGGGCGACTGAACGCCCACCACCGAGACAAGGAGCAACCTCGTCATGACCGTTCGCGTAGGCATCAACGGCTTCGGCCGGATCGGCCGCAACTTCTTCCGCGCCGTCCGCGCCCTGCAGCAGTCCGAGGGGCTGGACATCGAGATCGTCGGGGTCAACGACCTCACCGACAACGCCGTCCTGGCCCACCTGCTCAAGTACGACTCGATCCTGGGTCGCCTCGACGCCGACGTCTCCGCGACCGGTGACTCGATCCAGGTCGGCGACTCGGTGATCAAGGTCTCCGCCGAGCGCGAGCCCGGCAACCTCGCCTGGGGCGAGCTCGGGGTCGACGTGGTCGTCGAGTCCACCGGGTTCTTCACCGACGCGACCAAGGCCAAGGCCCACGTGGACGCGGGGGCCAAGAAGGTCATCATCTCCGCGCCGGCCTCCAACGAGGACATCACCGTCGTGATGGGTGTCAACCACACCGACTACGACCCGGCCCAGCACACGGTCATCTCCAACGCGTCGTGCACGACCAACTGCCTCGGCCCGATGGCGAAGGCGCTGCACGAGGAGTTCGGCATCAAGCAGGGCCTGATGACGACGATCCACGCCTACACCGCCGACCAGAACCTCCAGGACAACATCCACAAGGACCTCCGCCGTGCTCGCGCGGCCGCCATCAACATCGTGCCGACCTCGACCGGTGCGGCGAAGGCCATCGGTCTGGTCCTGCCCGAGCTCAAGGGCAAGCTCGACGGCTACGCACTGCGCGTGCCGACCCCGACCGGCTCGGCCACCGACCTGACGTTCGAGGCCGGCCGCGAGACCACCGTCGAGGAGGTCAACGCCGCCGTCGAGAAGGCTGCCGACGGCCGCTTCCTGCGCTACTCGACCGCGCCGATCGTCTCCAGCGACATCGTCACCGACCCTGCCTCGTGCATCTTCGACGCGCCGCTGACCAAGGTCATCGGCAACCAGGTCAAGGTCGTCGGCTGGTACGACAACGAGTGGGGCTACTCCAACCGCCTCGCGGACCTGATCTCCTACGTCGGCGAGACCCTCTGACGTGTCGGAGTACTCCACGCTCGGCGACGTCGCCGGCAAACGGGTCCTGGTGCGCTCGGACCTGAACGTCCCGCTCGACGGCGCCACGATCACCGACGACGGCCGGATCCGCGCCAGCGTCCCGACCATCCGTGCCCTGGCCGAGGCCGGCGCACGGGTGGTGGTGACCGCACACCTCGGACGCCCCCAGGGCGCGCCCGAGGACCGCTACTCCCTTGCCCCCGTGGCCACGCGCCTCGGGGAGCTGCTCGGGGCCTCGGTCGCCTTCGCCACCGACACGGTCGGCGAGTCGGCGCAGGCCACCGTGGGAGGTCTCGAGGACGGCCAGGTCGCCCTGCTCGAGAACGTGCGCTTCAACGCCGGTGAGACCAGCAAGGACGACGCGGAGCGCGGTGCCTTCGCAGACCAGCTCGCTGCCTTAGGCGACCTCTTCGTCTCCGACGGCTTCGGCGTCGTGCACCGCAAGCAGGCCAGTGTGTACGACGTGGCGCAGCGCCTCCCGCACGCCATGGGGGGGCTCGTCGCGACCGAGATCGACGTCCTGCGTCGTCTCACCGTGGAGCCGGCTCGTCCCTACGTCGTGGTCCTCGGCGGGTCGAAGGTCTCCGACAAACTCGGGGTCATCGACAACCTGCTCGACAAGGCCGACAAGCTGCTCATCGGCGGCGGCATGGTCTTCACCTTCCTCAAGGCGCTGGGCCACGAGGTGGGCAAGAGCCTGCTCGAGGAGGACCAGCTGGAGACGTGTCGTGCCTATCTGGCGCGCGCGGAGGAGTCGGGTGTCCAGATCCTGCTGCCCGGCGACATCGTGGTGGACACCGCCTTCCCGAGCGACGACGCCACGCCTCAGCCCCGGGTCGTCCCCGCCGACGCCATCCCGGGCGACTGCCTCGGCCTCGACATCGGCCCCGCCTCCGGTGCCGACTTCGCGGCCGCCCTGGCGGACGCCAGGACCGTCTTCTGGAACGGCCCCATGGGCGTCTTCGAGGTGCCGGAGTTCTCCGACGGCACCCGCGCGGTCGCCACGGCACTGGTCGGCATCGACGGGCTCTCCGTCGTCGGCGGCGGCGACTCCGCAGCCGCCGTACGAGCGCTCGGGTTCGACGAGTCGGCGTTCGGTCACATCTCCACGGGTGGCGGGGCCAGCCTGGAGTACCTCGAGGGCAAGGATCTGCCCGGCATCACGGTCCTGGAGGGCTGAGGCATGGCGACGGCAACCCCCAAGCGCATCCCGCTGATGGCGGGCAACTGGAAGATGAACCTCAACCACCAGGAGGCGGCGCTGCTGGTGCAGAAGCTCTCCTGGACGCTGTCCGACAAGCGTCACGACTACGGCAAGGTCGAGGTGGTCGTCGTACCGCCGTTCACGGACCTGCGGTCCGTGCAGACGATGGTCGACGGGGACAGGCTGTCGCTCAAGTACGGCGCTCAGGACGTCTCCACTCAGGACTCCGGTGCCTTCACCGGCGAGATCTCAGCCTCCATGCTCGCCAAGCTCGGCTGCTCCTACGTAGTCGTCGGACACTCGGAGCGTCGCGAGATGCACGCTGAGACCGACGAGGTGGTCAACGCCAAGGCACACAAGGCGCTGGCCGCCTCGATGACCCCGATCGTGTGTGTCGGTGAGGGTCTGGAGATCCGCAAGGAGGGCACGCACGTCGCATACGCGCTGGCTCAGGTGGAGGGTTCGCTGGCCGGGTTCAGCGCGGAGCAGGTCGCCGGCCTGGTCATCGCCTACGAGCCCGTCTGGGCGATCGGCACCGGGGAGGTGGCCACCCCGGAGGACGCCCAGGAGGTCTGCGGCGCCATCCGTGCCCGGATCCGTGAGGTGTACGGCGACGCGGCCGCCGACGGCGTACGCGTCCTGTACGGCGGGTCGGTGAAGGCCGCCAACGTCGCCGGCATCATGGCCAAGGACGACGTCGACGGCGCTCTCGTCGGCGGTGCGAGCCTCCAGGCGGACGAGTTCGGCGGGATCTGCCGCTTCTACGACATGCCGATCCTCTGACTCACCCACTACTGACGTAGGATTCTCGACCGTGGAACTCCTCTTCACCATTCTGCTCATCACAGCCAGCCTCGTCATGATCCTGCTCGTGCTTTTGCACAAGGGTCGCGGGGGCGGGCTGTCCGACATGTTCGGCGGTGGTGTGTCCAGCTCGCTGGGCGGATCCTCGGTCGCCGAGCGCAACCTGGACCGCTTCACGATCGGCGTCGGTGTCATCTGGTTCGCCGTCGTGATCGCGCTTGGACTGCTGAAGGCCTACTGAGTCCTTCGTCGCCATCCCCACGACTGCAACCCAGAACACCTGAGGAGACACCGCCATGGCTGGTGGAGGAAACGCAATTCGAGGTAGCCGCGTCGGCGCCGGACCGATGGGCGAGGCGGAGCGCGGCGAGGCGGCTCCTCGTCAGGCGGTGACCTACTTCTGCTCCCACGAGCACCGCTCGGTCATCACCTTCTCGGTCGAGGCCGCGGTGCCCGACACGTGGGACTGCCCGAAGTGCGGCCTGCCCGCCTCGGTCGACTCCGACAACCCACCCCCGGCTCCCAAGATCGAGCCGTACAAGACGCACCTGGCCTACGTGAAGGAGCGCCGCTCCGACAAGGAGGCCGAGGTCATCCTCGACGAGGCCATCGCGTTGCTGCGCTCGCGGCGCAAGTCGGGCGACATCATCTTCTGACCCGGATTCCCGCGGGCTGCCACCTGCGGGACCAGGCTTCCGGTGGGTGTGGCGGTGCGTGGGGCGTCCCGCCCCACCGCCACCACACGGACCCGCTCGGAGCGAGCGTCAGAGACGTGCAGCCGCATCGTGATCGAGGAACCAGATGGTCTCGTCACGCCCGGCGACACCGCGAGCGGGGGTGGCGTTCACCGTGCCCTCGGTGGCGAGGGCGGCGGCCACGGCCCCGGACTTGCCGTCTCCGCTGGCGAGGAACCACACCGACTCTGCGCGGTTCAGGGCCGCGAAGGTCAGGCTGATCCGCTCGGGAGGCGGCTTGGGGGAGTCGAGCACCCCGACGGCCACGCGGTCGTCGACGGCGAGGGCGTCGTGGCCGGGGAAGAGCGAGGCGACGTGACCATCGGGACCGATGCCGAGCATCAGCACGTCGAACTGTCCGGCGCCGTGCTCGCGCATCGTGACGCCGTACGCCGTCGCGCCGGCCGCCACGTCGACGGCGTCGCGGGTCGAGGCCATCTCGTGCACCTCGATGGCTCCGACCTCGTCGAGGAACGCGCGCCGGGCCTGACCGGCGTTGCGGTCAGGTGATTCGGGCGCGACGAAGCGCTCGTCGCCGAACCACACCACCACCCGGCTCCAGTCGACGTCACTGCTGGGGGAGAGGCGGGCGACCTCGCGGTGCACGGCCTCGGCGATAGTGCCGCCCGTCAGGCCGATCTGAGGGACGTGCCCGGAGGCCTGCGCCGCTTCCAGGCGAGCGATCAGCTCGCCGGCCACGGCCGTGGCCAGGGTGGAGGCATCCGGGTGGACTTCGATCCGTGATTCGCTCATCGCTCACCATTCTTCCAGAGTCTTCCGAGGCGCGGGCGGTCGGTCTTCGAGATGTCGACGGGTCAGCGGCGGTGGCTGCGGTAGTAGGCCACCAACGCCTGGGTCGAGGGGTCCTGGCGCGCCGCGACCTCGTCGTCACCGGCGACTGCGGGACTGATCTGCTGGGCGAGAGCCTTGCCCAGCTCGACGCCCCACTGGTCGAAGCTGTCGATGCCCCACACGACGCCCTGCGTGAAGGTGATGTGCTCGTACAGCGCGATCAGCTGACCCAGCACCGACGGGCTGAGCTCGGGGGCCATGATCGACGTGGTCGGCCTGTTGCCCTCGAAGACCCGCGCCGACACGACCCCCTCGGCGGTGCCCTCGGCGCGCACCTCGTCCTCAGTCCTGCCGAACGCCAAGGCCTGGGTCTGGGCGAAGAAGTTGGCCAGGAAGAGCTCGTGGACGTCGACGTCACCGTCCTGGAGCGGGTAGGCCGGATTGGCGACGGCGATGAAGTCGGCCGGGATGAGGCGCGTCCCCTGGTGGATGAGCTGGTAGAACGCGTGCTGCCCGTTGGTGCCGGGCTCGCCCCAGAAGATCTCGCCGGTGTCGCAGGTGACCGGAGAGCCGTCCCACCGGACGCTCTTGCCGTTCGACTCCATGGTGAGCTGCTGGAGGTAGGCCGGGAAGCGGTGCAGCAGCTGGGTGTAGGGCAGCACGGCGTGGGTCTGGGCCCCGAGGAAGTTGGTGTACCAGACGTTGAGCAGCCCCATCAGGAGCGGGACGTTGCGGGCGGGCTCGGCGGTGCGGAAGTGCTCGTCCATCGCGTGCATGCCGGCCAGGAACTCGGCGAACCGGTCGGGCCCGATCGCGACGACAAGTGCGGTGCCGATCGCCGAGTCGAGGGAGTAGCGTCCACCGACCCAGTCCCAGAAGCCGAAGGCGTTGTCGGGGTCGATGCCGAAGTCGGCGACCTTGTCCAAGGCGGTGGAGACGGCCACGAAGTGTCGGGCCACCGCCTGGGAGGCAGCCTCGTCGTCCTCGAGGTCACCCTGGTCGCGCAGCCCGTCCAGCAGCCACGCACGACACATCCGCGCGTTGGTGAGGGTCTCCAGGGTGCTGAAGGTCTTGCTCGCGACGATGAACAGCGTCGTCGCCGGATCCAGGCCCGCCAGCGTCGTGGCCGCGTCCGTCGGGTCGATGTTGCTGAGGAAGCGGCACTCCAGGCCTTCCTGGCGGTACGGCTCGAGGGCCTCGTAGGCCATCACCGGGCCGAGGTCGGAGCCGCCGATCCCGATGTTGACCACGGTGCGGATCCGCTCGCCGGTGACGCCGACCCAGTCGCCCGAGCGCACGCGCTCGGCAAAGCCGTAGACCTTCGCCAGCGTCTCGTGGACGTCGGCGACGACGTCCTGGCCGTCCACGTGCACGTCGGCGCCCTGAGGAAGCCGCAACGCCGTGTGGAGGACCGCTCGGTCCTCGGTGACGTTGATGTGCTCGCCGGCGAACATCGCGTCACGCCGTCCGGCGAGCCCGACCTCCTCCGCGAGGCTGAGCAAGGTCACCAGCACCTCGCCGTCGACCAGCCCCTTGGACAGGTCGACGTGGAGGTCACCGGCCGCGAAGCTGAGCCGCTCGGCACGGTCGGGGTCGTCTGCGAACCACGCCCGCAGATCAGGCTCGAACCCGTCGGCGAGCTCCTCGAGCCGGGCCCAGGAGCCGGACGCCGTCGGGTCGACGGGTCCCGGGGTCATCAGGCCTGCTTGTCCATCTGACCCTGGACGGTCTCGACGAGCTCGTCCCAGGAGGCCACGAACTTCTGCACGCCCTCCTCCTCCAGCGCCAGCATCACCTCGGACCAGTCGACGCCGGCTGCGGCGATCTGGTCGAGCACGGAGCGGGCCGCGCTGCCCCGACCTGAGACCGTGTCGCCCTCCACTTCTCCATGGTCGGCGAAGGCCTGCATGGTCTTCTCGGGCATCGTGTTGACCGTGCCCGCGACCACGAGGTCGGTGACGTAGAGCGTGTCGGGGTAGTCCGGGTTCTTGACTCCCGTGGAGGCCCACAACGGGCGCTGAGCGTTGGCGCCGGCCGCGGCCAGTCCCTGCCACCGGTCCGCGGCGGTGACCTCGACGAAGGCGGCGTAGGCCAAGCGGGCGTTCGCCACGGCAGCCTTGCCACGCAGCGCCAGCGCCTCGTCGTCGCCCTTCTCCTTCGCGATGGCCTCGAGCCGCTTGTCGACCTCGGAGTCCACCCGCGAGACGAAGAACGAGGCCACCGAGCGGATCCGCGACAGGTCGAGGCCGGCGTCGCGCGCCTGCTCGAGCCCCGCCTGGTAGGCGTCCATGACCGCGCGGTAGCGCTCGAGGGAGAAGATCAGGGTGACGTTGACGCTGATGCCCTGGGCGACGACGGCCGTGATGGCCGGCAGGCCCTCCTGAGTCGCCGGGATCTTGATCAGGGCGTTGGGGCGGTCGACAGCTGCCCAGAGGGCCTGGGCGGAGGCGATGGTGCCTTCGGTGTCGCTGGCCAGCGACGGCTCCACCTCGATCGAGACCCGACCGTCGTCCGAGGTGGACTCGGCCACCGGCGCGAGCACGTCGCAGGCGTTGCGGACGTCCTCGGTGGTGAGCTCGAAGATCACCTCGTCGACGCCCTTGCCCGCGGCGACCAGGCCGCGGACCTGCTCGTCGTACCGCTCACCGTCGGCGATGGCGCCGGCGAAGATGGTCGGGTTGGTGGTGACGCCGACGACCGAGCTGTCCTTCACGAGGTCGGCGAGGTTGCCGGTCTCGATGCGTTCACGGGAGAGGTCGTCGAGCCAGATGGAGACGCCTGCGTCGGCGAGCGCCTTGAGTCGGTCAGTCATGGGTTCCTCCTGTGGTCGAGCGGGGGGAGTCACGCGGCGCGACCCCGACGGACGGTGCTGATCAGTCGCTGGCGACGCCCACGCTGTCCCGGGCGGCATCGGCGACAGCCTGAGCGGTGATGCCGAACTCGGTGTAGATGCGTGCGTAGTCGGCCGAGGCGCCGTAGTGCTCGATGGACACGATCCGGCCGTGGTCGCCGACGATCTCGCGCCATCCCTGAGCGATGCCCGCCTCGACGGAGACCCGCGCCTTGACGGTGGGGGGGATGACCGTCTCGCGGTAGGAGGCCTCCTGCTCGTCGAACCACTCACGACACGGCATCGACACGACCCGGGCGGCGATCCCGTCGGCGGCGAGCAGGTCGCGCGCCTCGACGGCGAGCTGCACCTCGGAGCCCGTCCCGACCAGGACCACGTCGGGAACGCCCTCGGTGTCCAGGAGCACGTAGCCACCGCGGTGAACGTTGGAGGTGTCGCTGTAGCCCTCGGCCCCCCGCGGGAATGTCGGGACGTTCTGCCGGGTGAGGATCAGCCCGGCCGGTCGGTCGCTGTGCTCGAGCACGGTCTTCCACACGGCCGCCGTCTCGTTGGCGTCGGCAGGCCGTACGACGTCCAGGCCCGGGATGGCCCGCAGCGCCGCCAGGTGCTCGATCGGCTGGTGCGTCGGTCCGTCCTCACCGAGCCCGATCGAGTCGTGCGTCCACACGTAGGTGACGGGCAGCTGCATGAGGGCCGCCAGACGGACCGACGGGCGCATGTAGTCGGAGAAGGTGAGGAAGGTGCCGCCGAAGACGCGGGTGCCGCCGTGGACGGCGATCCCGTTGAGGATCGCGCCCATGCCGTGCTCGCGGATGCCGAAGTGCAGCACCCGACCGGCGTGCGGGTCGCCGGTCCACTTGCCGGTCGAGCGAACCTTGGGGATGAACGAGGGGGCGTCCTCGATGGTCGTGTTGTTGGATCCGGCCAGGTCGGCCGAGCCGCCCCACAGCTCGGGGAGGTGACCGGCGATCGCGTTGATCACCTGTCCGGAGGCCTTGCGGGTGGCGACTCCCTTGACGTCGGCCTCGAAGACGGGGAGGTCGGCGTCCCAGCCGGTCGGCAGGGTGCGGGTCTGCATCCGCTCGAACAGCTCCACCTCGGCGGACGGCTTGGTGGTCCAGTGCTTGAAGTCGCCGTCCCACTCCGACTGGAGCGTCTTGCCCCGGGCGACGGCCCCACGGGTGTGCTCGAGCACGCGGGGGTCGACCTCGAAGGTGAGCCCCGGGTCGAAGCCCAAGATCTCCTTGGTGGCCGCGACCTCGTCGGCGCCGAGGGCCGACCCGTGCGCCTCGCCGGTGTTCTGGGCGTTGGGCGCGGGCCAGGCGATGATGGTGCGCAGGACGATCAGGCTGGGCTGGTCGGTGACCGCCTCCGCCTTCGTCAGGGCCTCGTGCAGGGCCGGCACGTCCTCGGCGTACTGCCCGCCGCCGCCGGTCCAGTCCACGACCTGCACGTGCCAGCCGTAGGCCTCGTAGCGGGCCGCGACGTCCTCGCTCAGCGCGATGTCGGTGTTGTCCTCGATGGAGATCCGGTTGTCGTCGTAGATCAGAGTGAGGTTGCCCAGCTGCTGGGTGCCCGCGATCGACGAGGCCTCGGAGCTGACGCCCTCCTCGATGTCGCCGTCACTGGCGATCGCGTAGATCCGGTGGTCGAACGGGGAGTCGCCCTCGGCGGCGTTCGGGTCGAGCATCCCGCGCTCGCGGCGCGCGGCCATCGCCATGCCCACGGCGTTGCCGATCCCCTGGCCCAGGGGCCCGGTCGTCGTCTCGACGCCGGCGGTGTGGCCGTACTCCGGGTGCCCCGGCGTCTTGGAGCCCCAGGTGCGCAGCGCCTTGAGGTCTTCCAGCTCCAGGCCCCAGCCGCCGAGGTAGAGCTGGATGTAGAGCGTGAGGGAGGAGTGACCGCACGACAGCACGAACCGGTCGCGGCCGGGCCAGTGCGGGTCAGCTGGGTTGTGGCGCATGACCTTCTGG
This sequence comes from Nocardioides sp., assembly GCF_029937575.1. Classification (GTDB taxonomy): domain Bacteria; phylum Actinomycetota; class Actinomycetes; order Propionibacteriales; family Nocardioidaceae; genus Nocardioides. Next base: position 68,074 of record NZ_JAPYPS010000010.1, on the reverse strand, counting down.
AAGAGCAGGTAGGCCGCCGGCGCCAGGCTCATGGCGGTGCCGGGATGCCCGTTGCCCACCTTCTGCACGGCGTCCATCGCGAGGACTCGCGCGGTGTCGACCGCTCGGTCGTCCAGCTCGGTCCAGTCCAGGGAGGTGGGGGTGCTCACAGTGCTCCTTCACGGCTCCGTCATGGAGCCTCGGGGTGGCTAGAGGTGTCTTCGGTGTGGTGCTGGGGCGTCGTCCTCGGGCGATAACGAGCCTACTCACGTACCGGGATAGACTCACACCGCCTCAGCGGGTGTGGACATGCGTCGTGACCTAGGCTGAGCTGGCCCAGCCCCACAGCAACCGAGCAGAGGACGTCTGTGACCTACGTCGGCGAATCGCGCCCCGCGATGTCGGGACCGCACGACGGCCGAGGGGCCTCCGATGACTCCGGGCAGCACCACGGCGCCGCCGGGCTCAGGGACGTCGTCGCGGCGTACGTCGGACTCACCAAGCCACGCGTCATCGAGCTGCTGCTCCTCACCACGGTGCCCGTCATGTTCTTCGCCCAGCGGGGGGTGCCTCCCCTCGGCCTGGTCGTGGCCACCGTGATCGGTGGGACGCTCTCGGCCGGGTCTGCCTCGGCCTACAACTGCGTCTACGACCGCGACATCGACGAGCAGATGCGACGTACGCGCCGCCGGGCTCTGCCGCGCCACATGGTGACCCCGGGGGCCGCGCTCGCCTTCGCGACGGCGCTGGCCGTGATCTCCACGGTGGTGCTTGGTGTGTGGGTCAACCCGCTCTCCGCAGGGCTCTCGTTGGGTGCCAACGCGTTCTACGTCTTCGGCTACACGATGATCCTCAAGCGCCGCACCACCCAGAACATCGTGTGGGGAGGGTTGGCCGGCTGCTTCCCGGCCCTCATCGGCTGGACCGCGGTCACCGGCGAGCTCTCGTGGGTGCCCGTCGTGCTCTTCGCAGTGGTCTTCTTCTGGACCCCGCCGCACACCTGGGCCCTGGCCCTGCGGTACCGCGAGGACTACGCCAACGTCGACGTCCCGATGCTGCCGGTCGTCAAGAACGCCCGCGAGGTCGGCCGGCAGATCGTGCTGTACGCCTGGGTGATGGTCGCCACTTCGCTGCTGCTCTGGCCGGTTGCCGGCACCGGGCCCGTCTACCCGGTCGCCGCCGGGGTGCTCGGCGCGGTCTTCCTGCTCGAGGCTCACAAGATGTGGTCGCGGGCCCGCGGCACCGAGGACCTCAGCGTCATCCAGCCGATGCGGCTCTTCCACCACAGCAACCTGTACCTCTCGCTGCTGTTCGTCGCGGTCGCGCTGGACCCGTTGCTCTTCCGCTGAGGCGGGGGGCCTTGGTCAGGAATCCCCGGGTACCCGGGGATTCCTGACGTTCCCAGGGAGAATTCCCCCTGAGAACGTCAGGAGTTCCCTGAGAAGGTCGGGGTGGGGGGTACGTCGACCGCTGTCCGGTCGTCGGTCAGCACCACCTCGAGCACCAGCCACGTGACGCTGGCCGAGATCAGACCGGCGCCGAGCATGTGGAAGCCCACGAGGACCTCGGGCAGGTCGGTGAAGTACTGCACGAAGCCGATGGTGCTCTGCGACAGCTCGACGCCGAGCAGCACCAGGGCTGCCCGCAGCGCCGGACCACGACCGCGGGTGGCGGCCACGAGGAAGAGCATGCCGATGGTCAGCCCGACGAACAGGAAGACGGCGTCGGCGTGCAGCTGACTGGTCTCGAGGGTGTCCAGCCCGTTGCGAGGCGTCTCGGCGTCGCCCGCGTGTGGACCTGCCCCGGTCACGATGGTGCCCAGCACCAGCACCAGCCAGGCGGCGGCGAAGAGGGCCCACGCCAGACCCGGAACCGGACCCCGGTGCCACGTGGCGTCCGGGTGGTCGAGGCGACGCAGGTAGAGCACCGCGACACCGACCATCGCCATCGACAGGAGCAGGTGCAGCGAGACGACCCACGGGTTGAGGTCGGTCAGCACCGTGACACCACCGATGAGCGCCTGTGCCGGCACCCCCAGCGCCAGCACCAGCGCCAGGCGGCGCAGCTCGCGTCGTCCGCTCTGCACGGCCGCCACGAACGTCGCGACCGCCACGGCAGTGAGTACGAAGGTCAGCATCCGGTTGCCGAACTCGATGGCGGTGTGGAAGTCCAGCTCCCCGCGAGGGCGGAAGCTCTCCTCGGTGCAGCGCGGCCACGTGGGACAGCCGAGCCCCGAACCGGTCAGGCGCACGGCGCCGCCGGTGACGACGATACCGATGTTGGCGGCCAGGCTGGCCCAGCCGAGGTGACGCACGTACGGCGCCAGGCTGAGCCGGGCGGTGACATGACTCATTCCCACGTGAAGGTCCTTGCGGTCGCGGCGGCACCGATGACGGCCCACGCAGCGAGGACCAGCAGGTCCCGGCCGGCGATGGCCGCGTCCGACAGGGCAGCGCGCATCGCCTCACCGAGCGCCCCGGAGGGCAGGTAGCTCACGACGTCCCCGAAGGAGCCGTAGGCCGAGACCGGCAGCACCACGGCGCCACCGGCGAGCAGGAGCAGGTAGATGAGGTTCGCCGCGGCCAGGGTGGCCTCGGCCCGCAGGGACCCGGCCACCAGGAGACCGAGGGACGCGAAGGCCGCGGTGCCGAGGACGACGGCGAGCAGCAGGCCGAGCACGTCGGCGTGCGGCTCCCAGCCCAGGGCGAACCCCACGGCCGAGATCACCGCGACCTGCAGCACCTCGACGAGAAGCAGGGCGAGGACCTTGCCGAGCAGCAGTCCGGTCCGCGACAGCGGCGAGGTGCCGAGACGCTTGATCACGCCGTACCGGCGCTCGAAGCCGGTGGCGATGGCCAAGGACGTGAAGGACGTCGACATCACGGCCAGGGCCAGGACCCCGGGCGTGAACGTGTCGACGCCGTAGGAGAGGTTCACCCGGTCCGCCCCGCGCACCCCGCCGATCAGGACGATCACCGGGATGACGACGGCCAGCAGGAGCTGCTCGCCGTTGCGCAGCATCAGCCGAGCCTCCATCGAGGCCTGCGTGGTGACCTGACGCAGGAAGGGCGCGGCGCCCGGTGCGGGGGAGAACGTGCCCGCTGTCATTCGACGACCCCCTCGACGGTGGAGGACGAGCCTCCGGTGAGCTCGAGGAACACGTCCTCGAGATTGCGCTGACCCAGGGTCAGGGACTCAGGTAGGACGGAGTTGTCCTCGCACCAGCGCGACACCGTGGCCAGCGTCGAGGGGTCGGCGGGGCCGGTCACGAGCAGGGACACCGCGTCGAGCTGGGTGACCTGGGTGCCGTCGCCGAGGGCGAGCCGAAGGGACTCGGGGGCCGTGGGTGGGAACGGCTCGGTGACCACCAGGCGGATGGTCGCTCGCGGCCCTCCGCGGGTGAGCTCCAACGGGGTCCCGGACGCGACGAGGACGCCCTTGTCGACGATGTGCACCCGGTCGGCGAGACGCTCGGCCTCCTCCATGTAGTGCGTGGTCAGCACCACCGTGACTCCGTCGGTGCGCAGCTCGTCGAGAAGCTCCCACACGGTGCGTCGCACGGCGGGATCCAGGCCGGCGGTGGGCTCGTCGACGAAGACGAGCTCAGGGCGCCCGACCAGCGCCATCGCGAGCCCCAGGCGCTGCTGCTGACCGCCCGACAGTCGGCGGTACGGCGTACGGCCGCAGTCCTCGAGGCCCAGCCGGTCGACGAGGACGGTCGGGTCGAGGGGGTGGGCGTGCAGGCGAGCGACGTGACGCAGCATCTCGACGGCGCGGACGCCGCTCCACGCGCCGCCGCTCTGCAGCATCACGCCGATGCGGGGGAGCAGCGCCTTGCGGTCGCGGATCGGGTCGAGACCGAGCACCCGCACAGAACCCTGCTGCGGTGCCCGGTAGCCCTCGCACGTCTCCAGCGTGGTGGTCTTGCCCGCACCGTTCGGACCGAGGACGGCGGTGATGGTGTGCCGCTCCACCGCCAGCGAGAGCCCGGCGACGGCGACCTTCGCGCCGTACCGCATCACCAGTCCGTCGACGAGGACGGCAGGCGAGTCGGGCACCCGGGAAGTGTAGGAGGCCGCGCCCACCTGCGTTCGGGCGAGGTCGTCGAGCCTTCTAGGCTGATGTCCGTGAACGACTGGATCACCGGCGCCGTCTACGTCCTCGGCGTCGTCGTCGCGCTCTGGAGCCTGGTGCTCGTGATCCGCGACGAGCTCGCCCAGGACCGTACGTTCGCGCTCCTCGCGACCGCCGAGCTGGTCCTGCTGGTCCAGCTCGTCGTCGGCTGCATCCTGCTCGCGGGGACCGATCGGGACGTCTCGGGAGTGCTCTTCGTCAGCTATCTCGTCGGGATCGTGCTCGCGCTGCCGATCGGGGCGTTCTGGTCCCTGGCCGAGCGCACTCGCTCCGGGACCGGAGTGCTGGTGATCGCCGCGCTCACCGTGCTCGCGCTCGAGGTCCGACTCGCCGACATCTGGAGCGGTGGTCTCGGTGCGTGAGCTCTCGTCCGGTCCGGGCCGGATGCTCGTCTTCGTGTACGGCGTCTTCGCCGTCGCCGCCACCGGCCGCTCCGCGATCCAGCTCGGCACCGAGGCCGGCAACGCTCCGTTCGCCTACACCCTCTCGCTCGTGGCAGCGGTGATCTACCTCGTCGCCACCACCTGCCTGCTGCTGGGCGGCCCCTCGGCCTGGCGGGTGGCCGTGGTCTCCTGCGCCGTCGAGCTCGTGGGGGTGCTCAGCGTCGGCGTGCTGTCCTACGTCGACACCGAGCTGTTCCCTGACAAGACCGTCTGGTCGCACTTCGGGCAGGGCTACGCCTTCCTGCCCTTGGTCCTGCCGTTCCTCGGGCTGGCCTGGCTGCGCGCGACAGCCCCGGGACGCGCGACCGCGCGCTCGGTGCGGTAGTCCGGGGCATGCCAGGTGCCCTGACAGTTCTGACACGACGTCGGGGACCTCGGGAGTGACCGAGACCACTTAGGCTCGCCTTGCTTGAATGGTCACTTTCATTAACGGCACACTGACGTTGTGGAATTGATCCGGGGAGACCTCACGACGCGCCAGCGCGTCGCTCGGTCGATCCTGGTCGAAGGGCCCTCGACGGCTGCCAGCCTGGCCGAGCGCCTCGACCTCACCCCGGCAGCAGTTCGCCGCCACCTCGACCAGATGATCGACGAGAGCGTGCTCGAGGCTCGCGACGCTCGACCGGTCGCGGGCGAGGCACGTGGCCGTGGTCGTCCGGCGAAGGTCTTCGCCCTGACCCAGTCGGGCCGGGAGGGCTTCACCAAGCAGTACGACGACCTCGCAGCCCAGGCGCTGCGGTTCGTCGCCGAGACCGGGGGCGAGCAAGCAGTACGCCACTTCGCCGAGCGCAGGGTCGCCTTCGTCGAGGAGCGTTTCGACGAGGTGGCCGCCCAGCACCCGGACCTGGCGCCCGTCCAGGTCCTGGCGCGCGTGTTCTCCGACGAGGGGTACGCCGCGGGGGTGCGCGAGTCGCCGGTCGGTGACCAGCTGTGCCAGCAGCACTGCCCGGTCTCCACCGTGGCTCACGAGTTCCCCCAGCTGTGCGAGGCCGAGACCGAGGCCATCGGCCGGGTCCTCGGGCGTCACGTGCAGCGCTTGGCGACCATCGCCCACGGGGACGGCGTGTGCACCACGTGCGTCCCCAACATCCCCACCCACCAGACCAAGCAGCAGCCCACTACGAAGGAGCAGGTCAGCTGATGACGACCATCGACGAGCGCAACCCCGAGCTCGAGGGCATCGGACGTTACGAGTTCGGCTGGGCCGACTCCGACGTCGCCGGAGCCACTGCCAAGCGCGGGCTCTCCGAGGAGGTCGTGCGCGACATCTCGCAGAAGAAGTCCGAGCCGCAGTGGATGCTCGACCAGCGACTCAAGGGCCACAAGCTCTTCGGCCGCAAGCCGATGCCCACGTGGGGCTCCGACCTCGGCGGGATCGACTTCGACAACATCAAGTACTTCGTGCGCTCCTCGGAGAAGCAGGCCGCCACCTGGGACGACCTGCCCGAGGACATCAAGAACACCTACGACAAGCTCGGCATCCCCGAGGCCGAGAAGCAGCGACTGGTCTCCGGTGTCGCGGCCCAGTACGAGTCCGAGGTCGTCTACCACTCCATCCGCGAGGACCTCGAGGAGCAGGGCGTCCTCTTCCTCGACACCGACACCGCGCTCAAGGAGCACCCGGAGCTCTTCCAGGAGTACTTCGGCACGGTCATCCCGGTCGGCGACAACAAGTTCTCGGCCCTCAACACCGCGGTGTGGTCCGGCGGATCGTTCATCTACGTGCCCAAGGGCGTCCACGTGGACATCCCGCTGCAGGCCTACTTCCGGATCAACACCGAGAACATGGGTCAGTTCGAGCGCACCCTGATCATCGTCGACGAGGACGCCTACGTGCACTACGTCGAGGGGTGCACGGCGCCGATCTACTCCTCGGACTCGCTGCACTCGGCCGTGGTGGAGATCATCGTGAAGAAGGGCGGCCGTTGCCGCTACACGACCATCCAGAACTGGTCCAACAACGTCTACAACCTCGTGACCAAGCGTGCGACCTGCGAGGCTGGCGCGACCATGGAGTGGGTCGACGGCAACATCGGCTCGAAGGTGACGATGAAGTACCCCGCCATTTACCTGATGGGCGAGCACGCCAAGGGCGAGACGCTCTCGATCGCGTTCGCCGGCGAGGGCCAGCACCAGGACGCCGGCGCCAAGATGGTGCACGCGGCGCCCAACACCTCGTCGTCGATCCTGTCGAAGTCGGTGGCCCGCGGGGGCGGTCGCACGTCGTACCGCGGTCTGATCCAGGTCAACGAGGGCGCCCACGGCTCCAAGTCGAACGTGCTGTGCGACGCGCTGCTCGTCGACCAGATCAGCCGGTCCGACACCTACCCGTACGTCGACATCCGCGAGGACGACGTCTCGATGGGGCACGAGGCCAGCGTCTCGAAGGTCTCCGACGACCAGCTCTTCTACCTGATGTCGCGTGGCATGGAGCAGGACGAGGCGATGGCGATGATCGTGCGCGGCTTCGTCGAGCCGATCGCGAAGGAGCTCCCGATGGAGTACGCCCTCGAGCTCAACCGCCTCATCGAGCTGCAAATGGAAGGCGCAGTCGGCTGAGCCGCTGCGCGGCCTCGGGCCTGCGCCCTGCTCCTCCTCGCCCGCCGGTGCGCCGGCGGACGGCGGAGGGCCCCCAATCGACTAGGAAGTAATCCGTAGTGACTGTGACCGATGCTGCCCGCGAGAGCGTGACCTCGGGGCTGGAGCAGGACAAGAAGGACGGCCACCTGAGCGTCTCTCACCTGAACCCGCCCCCGTCGTACGACCTCGCCGACCACCCCGTGCCCACCGGGCGCGAGGAGATCTGGCGGTTCACCCCGCTCAAGCGCCTGCGGGGGATCCTCGACGGCGAGGCCTCCGACGCCAGCCTGACCTGGGACACCACCCTGCCCGACGGCGTGACCCTGTCGACGATCTCTCAGGCCGAGGCCCGCGAGATCGGCGAGCTCGCGCCCAACGACCGTCCCTCGGCCCTGGCCGCGGAGCTGTCCGGCGGCGCCCGGCTCATCGACGTACCGGCCGAGGCCGAGATCACCGAGCCCATCTTCATCCGACTGCACGGCGAGTCGGTCGACGACCTCGTGTGGAGCCAGCTGGTGCTGCGCGTGGGCAAGTTCGCCAAGGCGACCGTGGTCCTGATGCACACCGGCTCCGCGCGCTACTCGGCCACGACGTCGGTGCTGGTCGGCGACGGCGCCACGGTCAACGTGGTCTCCCTGCAGGACTGGGACGACGACGCCGTGCACCTCGGGCGGGACTCGATCCTGGTCGGTCGCGACGCCGAGGTGAAGCACACCGCGATCACCTTCGGCGGTGACGTCGTGCGGCTCAACGCCAACGTCGAGTACGCCGCGCCCGGTGGCTCCGCGGAGCTGCTCGGCCTCTACTTCGCCGACGAGGGCCAGCACCTCGAGCACCGGCTGTTCGCCGACCACAACCAGCCCAAGACCAAGAGCAACGTGCTCTACAAGGGGGCTCTGCAAGGCGAGAAGGCGCACACGGTGTGGATCGGCAACGTGTTGATCCGCAAGGTCGCCGAGGGCATCGAGACCTACGAGGAGAACCGCAACCTGGTCCTCACCGACGGCTGCCAGGCCGACTCCGTGCCCAACCTGGAGATCGAGACCGGGGAGATCGAGGGTGCCGGGCACGCCTCGGCCACCGCCCGCTTCGACGACGAGCAGCTCTTCTACCTCCGCTCGCGCGGGGTCTCGGAGAAGGAGGCGCGCCGCCTGGTGCTGCACGGCTTCTTCAACGACCTCATCCGCAAGGTCGGGGTGCCGTCGCTGGAGGAGCAGCTGACCGCCACGGTCGAGGATGAGCTCGCTCGCAACGTCCTCCGGGCGGGCCAGTGAGCTTCGAGCGGGCCTGTGCCGTCGCCGACGTCCCCGCCGACGAGGCGCTCGCCGTCACGATCGGGGAGTACGACGTCGCGGTGGCTCGTGAGGGCGAGGAGATCTTCGCCCTCCAGGACCTCTGCAGCCACGCGGCCGTCTCCCTGTCCGAGGGCGAGGTCGAGAGGTGCACGGTCGAGTGCTGGCTACACGGATCGCGCTTCGACCTCCGCACGGGCAAGCCGACGGGTCTGCCGGCCACCGAGCCCGTGGCCACCTTCCCGGTGGAGCTGCGCGACGGCTCGGTCTACGTCGACACCGCCACCACCCTCAACGGCGTGACGCCGTCCTGAGGACACCTGAACTTCGAGCAGAAAGAGACAACTGATGAGCACGTTGGAGATCAAGGACCTGCAGGTCTCGGTCAGCACCGATGACGGCCCCAAGGAGATCCTCAAGGGCGTCACGCTGACCATCAAGGACAACGAGACGCACGCGATCATGGGCCCCAACGGGTCGGGCAAGTCCACGCTGGCCTACTCGATCGCGGGTCACCCCAAGTACGACATCACCGGCGGTACCGTCACGCTCGACGGCGAGGACGTCCTCGCCATGAGCGTGGACGAGCGCGCGCGCGCCGGGCTGTTCCTGGCGATGCAGTACCCCGTCGAGGTGCCCGGTGTCTCGGTCGCCAACTTCCTGCGCACCGCCAAGACGGCCATCGACGGCGAAGCGCCCAAGCTGCGCACGTGGGTCAAGGACGTCAATGCCGCCATGGGCCAGCTCAACCTGGATCCGACGTTCAGCCAGCGCAACGTCAACGAGGGCTTCTCCGGTGGTGAGAAGAAGCGCCACGAGATCGCGCAGCTCGAGCTGCTCAACCCCAAGGTCGCGATCCTGGACGAGACCGACTCCGGACTCGACATCGACGCGCTCAAGATCGTCTCCGAGGGTGTCAACCGATACCGGGAGCAGGAGGGCAAGGGAGTCCTGCTGATCACCCACTACACCCGCATCCTGCGCTACATCGAGCCCGACTTCGTCCACGTCTTCGTCGACGGCAAGATCGCCGACCAGGGCGGCCCCGAGCTCGCCGAGGCGCTGGAAGCCAACGGCTACGACCGCTACATCAAGGCCAACGCGGCCCCTGCCTGAGCCCCACCGGCCCACCGCTGCGCACTGACGAGGAGAACGCGATGATCGAGGGACTGCTGCCCCAGCTGGACATCGTCCGCAAGGACTTCCCCATCCTCGAGCGCACGCTCGCGGGTGGGTTGCCGCTGGTCTACCTCGACAGCGCCAACACCTCGCAGAAGCCCCAGGTCGTCATCGACACGATGGTCGACCACCTCGAGCGGCACAACGCCAACATCTCCCGGGCCATGCACCAGCTCGGCGCGGAGTCGACCGAGGCGTTCGAGTCCGCGCGCGACAAGGTGGCGGCCTTCATCGGCGCACCGCGCCGCGACGAGGTGATCTTCACCAAGAACGCCTCCGAGGCGCTCAACCTGGTCGCCAACTCGCTGGCGTGGGCGACCGGCGACCTGGCGGTCGGTCCGGGGGACGAGGTGCTGATCACCGAGATGGAGCACCACTCCAACATCGTTCCGTGGCAGCTGCTCACCGAGCGCAAGGGCGCCACGTTGCGTTGGTTCGGGCTCACCGACGAGGGCCACCTGGACCTCTCCACCATCGACGAGCTCATCACCGAACGCACCAAGGTCGTCTCGTTCACGTGGGTCTCCAACATGCTGGGCACCATCAACCCGGTTGCCGAGATCACCCGTCGCGCCCACGAGGTGGGCGCCATCGTGGTCGTCGACGCCTCCCAGTCCGCACCGCAGATGCCGACGGACCTGGCTGCCATGGAGCCGATGGAGCGTCCCGACGTCATCGCCTTCACCGGGCATAAGGTCGTCGGCCCCACCGGCATCGGCGTGCTGTGGGGGCGAGGCGACCTGCTCGCCCAGCTGCCGCCGTTCCTCGGCGGGGGCGAGATGATCGAGACCGTCCGGATGGAAGGCTCGACGTACGCGCCGATCCCACACCGCTTCGAGGCCGGCACGCCGCCGATCGTCGAGGCCGTTGGCCTGGGGGCGGCTGTGGACTACCTCGGAGAGCTCGGGCTGGGCGCCGTGCGCGACCACGAGCACGCGATCACCGCCTACGCGCTCGACGGGCTGGCGACCGTGCCCGGCCTGCGGGTCCTCGGCCCCCTCGACGCGGCCGAGCGAGGCGGGGCGATCTCGTTCGAGGTCGACGGCGTGCACCCCCACGACATCGCCCAGGTGCTCGACGCCCGCGGGGTCGCAGTACGCGCTGGGCACCACTGCGCCAAGCCCGCCCACGCGCGTTTCGGTGTCCAGAGCTCGACGCGGATGTCGTCGTACCTCTACACGACGCCGGCGGAGATCGACGCCTTGGTGGAGGCGCTGGAATACACCCGCTCCTACTTCAAGTTGGGATGAGTGAGATGACCAACGCACCCGGGCAGGACCTCGACAGCCTCTACCAGGAGATCATCCTGGACCACTACAAGAACCCACTCCACGCGGGTCTGCGCGACCCGTTCGAGGCCGAGGTGCACCACGTCAACCCGACGTGCGGCGACGAGATCACGATGCGCGTCCACCTCGACGGCGGCGTGGTCAGCGACGTGTCGTACGACGCGCTGGGCTGCTCGATCTCCCAGGCGTCGTGCTCGGTGATGGCCGACCTCGTGATCGGCAAGCCGGTCGAGGAGGCGATGGCGATCCACGAGAGCTTCCTGACCCTCATGCAGGGCAAGGGTCAGGTGGAGCCGGACGAGGACGTCCTCGAGGACGGCATCGCGTTCGCCGGCGTCGCCAAGTTTCCCGCGCGCGTGAAGTGCGCACTACTGTCGTGGATGGCCTGGAAAGACGCCACCACGCAATCGCAGGGCCATTCAGAGAGCCAACCCCAGGAGGCACAGCATGGCTGACCACAGCGACCTGCCCGACGTCCCCGAGGCCTCGGGGTCGGCCGGTGGCACCGCGACCATCTCGGTCGACGACGTGACCGAGGCGATGAAGGACGTCGTCGACCCCGAACTCGGCATCAACGTCGTCGACCTCGGCCTGGTCTACGACGTGCATCTCGACGAGACCAGCAACTGCGTGCTGGACATGACCCTGACGTCGGCGGCCTGCCCGCTGACCGACGTGATCATGGACCAGACCAACGCGGCCCTGGAGGGCCTGGTCAACGACGTGGCCATCAACTGGGTCTGGATGCCGCCGTGGGGTCCCGACAAGATCACCCCCGACGGGCGCGAGCAGCTGCGCGCCCTCGGCTTCAACGTCTGAGGCGCGGACCTGCGAGCGAAGCGAGCAGGGACGCGACCCGAAGAGGTCGAGCGAGCCCGCGGGTGAGCCTGCGAGCCCGCGACGGCGGGTCGAGACCCGAGTGAGCCGAACTCGGGTCATGCGCGCGCAGCACCCGGCACGAGCCCGCTGGGGCGCCGGACCTGGCATGGTGGGGCGATGATCGACGTACGCCCGTACGAGCCGGACGACCTCCCCGCCCTGTGGGCCCTGGCCCACCTGCCCGACGCCGGAGTCACCGAGGACCCCACCGTCCCGGTGCCCCTGCGGGAGCGTCGCGTGCCTCCGACCGGGCCGGCGGACCTCGTCGATCCCGCTGCCACGGTCCTGGGAGCGGGCGGCGACCTCTTCGTCGCCGTGCAGGACGGACACGTGGTGGGGGTCGGCGGACTCCGACCCGTCCGGGGGCGTCCCCGGCTGGGTCGGCTGGTGCGGATCCGGGTCCACCCCGCGGTGCGACGCCGCGGCGTGGGCAGGAGCCTGATGGTCGCCCTCGAGGGGGCGGCACGCCATCACGGCTTCACCGACCTGCTCCTCGACGTCGGCGACCACCAGCCCGAGGCGTTGGGCTTCTACCGCGCTCTGGAGTGGTCCGAGACCTGGCGCGAGGACAGCCCGGAGTGGCACTGGCAGACGGTGTGGTTCCACCGGTCGCTCGAGCGCGACCACCTCCCGGTGGAGGTGCGCCCGTGCAGCGGCGAGGCGGAGGTGGCAGCCGCCGAGCACGCGCTCCCCACCGGTGGGCGAGCGGACCATCTTGCACGATGGCAGCGGCAGCAGGCGGGAGAAGCGACCTACCTGCTGGCCTGGGACCGCGACCAGGTCGTGGGCCACATCTTGCTGGAGTCGGCCTCGGTGTTCCCCGACGTCCGCGCGAGCGTCGGTGCGCACCCGGAGGTCCATCTCCTCAACGTGGCCGACCGGGTCCGCCGACGTGGAGTGGGAACGGCGCTGGTGGGAGCGGCGGCGGGCGTTGCCCAGGAGAAGGGGGCCGCCCTGGTCGGGCTCGCCCTGTTGGCCGACGACGATGCGGCGCTGACGATCGTCCAGCGGCTGGGCTGGGCGTTTCGTCCGGGCCTGACACCCGTCGACGAGGTGCGGCGACGCGATCACCGCGGGGCGGAGCACGTCGCACAGGAGGAGTGCACCTACTGGACGCTGGACCTCGCCGGGCGACGTCGCAGCTGATCTCATGAACCCGTAGGTTCACTGCATGGTCAGCGTCCTCGTCCCGACCACCCGTTGGCTGCGGTGGTGCGAGAACTTCGAGCGGGGCCACGGCCGGACGGCCTACCGGGTCGAGGACGGCGCGCTCCTGGGCACCGCCGACGACGGCTCGCACGTGACGGCTCGACTGCCGTTCGGCCTCGTGTACGACGGCCGTGCCGCGCCCGACGACCTCGTAGCGGCCCTGGTGCGGCCCGACGACTGGGGTGTGCTGCTCGTGCGGAAGGGCGGCTTCGCGATGTCCCGGATGAGCGGCGCGGTGATGGGGGAGTCGAAGACCGGTCAGCGCCACGTTCAGGGCCGGACCAAGGCCGGCGGCCAGTCGCAGCAGCGCTTCGCCCGGCGTCGGGACAACCAGGCGCGTCAGGCCTATGAGGCGGCTGCCGAGCACGCCGTACGGATCCTCGGTGACTGCCGTGGCCCCGTGGTGACCGGAGGGGATCACGGGGCGGTGGGCGAGGTCCTCGGTGATCCTCGGCTGTCCGGACTTCGGGTGGTGGACCCCTGGCTCGCCGTCCCCGATCCACGACGGGGCGTGCTGGAGCAGTCGGTGATCGACGCCGAGGCGATCCAGGTGGACGTCACGAACGCCTGACCCGCGCTGAACTGGGCGAATGTGCCCGGTTGTCGGCGTGGTGTCCAGTAGCGTCGTTCCCATGTGGGAGCCCGAGCCGGGGTGGGTCGCTCTGCCCGGAGGCGCCGCCCCGTCGACCGTCGGGGTCTGGCGTGCCGCGGTCGGAGACCATCCCGTCGTGATCAAGCGCCTCGCTGTGCCCTCTCCCCACGACCCGGGCGAGCTCAGCGACCCGCGCCACGTCGCATACTGGCGACGCGAGGCCGACGTGCTCGCGACTGGCGTGACCGCCCGCACGGTGGGCCTGTGCGCGGCGGCGGCGACGGTCGAGGAGGATGCCGAGGGGATCACGATCACCCGGGAGTGGGTCGAGGACGCGGCCGTCACCGGGTTGTTCGTGGCTCTCTCACTCGGGCGCTTCGCGGGCTCCGACCTTCCTCGTCCGACCTTCCTGGCTCAGGGCCTGCTGCGCTCGCGGCTGGCAGCCACCCAGCACCGTGCGGGGGGCTGGCCGACGTTGGCGCGCACGACGGTGGCCGACATCGCCGACAGCCTCTGGTCACGCCGCGAGACGTTCCTCTCCGCGCTGGAAGCGCTGGCTCAGGTGCCTGCACACGGGGACCCGACCCTGGCCAACGTGCCGGGGCGCCGTGGGGACGACGCCCTGGCCATCGACTGGGCGACGCTGGGCGTCGGCCCGGTCGGTGGCGACCTGGGATTCTTCTCGCTGGGCGCACGCGAGGAGTTCGAGCCGTTGCTGGACGCCTACCTGATGGGTCTCCCCGACGGCGTCGCGGCGCGCGACGACGTCCTCCTCGGGGCGCAGATCACGGCGGTCTACACGGCTCTGGGACGCGCCGAGTGGGCGTTGGCCCGCGTCGCGACGGGGGAGGGGGCCTTGGCATCGAAGTATCGCCACCCGGCCGTGGCGCCGCACCTGCGCACGCTGCAGCGCCAGTTCGCCCAGATCGAGGCTCTCCTGGGGTGGTAGTCAAGCGAGCAGCAGGGCGCGAGGCACGAGCGCGCTGCGTCGCGAGACGAGGTTGAGCAAGCGACGCGGCTGAGGAACGAAGCCGCGCGAGCGCGTCGAAGCCCGGTGAGATGGATGACCGCCTCGACCAGTGGTCGACTGACTAGACCGTCTCGATGCCGAACGTGTCACACGCCTGCATCGTCCCCTGCTCGTAGCCGACCATGAACCACGTCCGACGCTGCTCGGAGGACCCGTGGGTCCAGACCTCCTCGTCGACGCGGCGACCCGACTGCCGCTGGATGTAGTCGTCGCCGACCGCCTTGGCTGCGGCCAGCGCGGTGTCGATGTCGTCCTGGCTGAGCTCGAGGAGCAAGACGTTGCCCTCGGCGTCCTCGGTCTCGGTCGCGTGCTTGGTCCAGACACCGGCGAAGCAGTCGGCCTGGAGCTCGAGTCGCACCCCGCTGCTCTGCGGGCCCTTGTCCCCGGTGACCTGCCCGAGCGTGCCGATGAGGTAGGAGATGTGGTGGCCGTACTCGTGGGCGAGGACGTAGGGCTCGACGAAGGCCCCGCGGGGTCCGTTCAGGGCGCCCGCGAGGACGTCGTCGAAGAACGCGTCGTCGAGGTAGATCGTCTCGTCGGCCGAGCAGTAGAACGGCCCCGTGTCGGAGGAGGCACCACCACAGGCCGTGTCGACGCCTCCGGAGAATGTGACAATGGCCTCCTCCGGGCGGAACCGCGGGCCGAGCTCGTCGGCCCAGAAGTCCGTCAGGGAGTTCTCGACCGCGACGCGGGCGCAGTCGGAGCTGGCGTTGGCGTCCTCGCCGGTCCGGCACCCGTCGTAGCGGCCGGTGTCGCCGAAGGCACTCGTGTCGTAGCCGCTGTCTGCGCCCAGGCCGGGGATGTCATCGCCTCCTTGGCTGACCAAGAAGATGACGACGACCGCGATGACGAGTCCGGCGACCCCGCCACCACCGACGGCGCCGCCGGGGATGGGGATCCCTCCGGAGGACGTGGAGCGCCCTCGGGATCGACCTGCAGATCGGCCTCGGCCGGCGTCGGAGACCCGGCTCCTGTCCAGCCGCGACTTCGGGTTGAAACGCATGGCTGACAGACTAGGCGGAGCCGAGGTGCGTGGTTCTCCCCGCTCGTTCGGCTCACCCCTGCGATCGGTCACCAGACCGGTCACTTCCTGCCTGTCACCACAGAGAGACTGCTGCACGCCATGATCACCGCCCACCAGCTCGAGGTCCGTGTCGGCGCGCGCCTGCTCATGGAGGATGTCTCCTTCCGCGTCGGGGCCGGGGACAAGGTCGGGCTCGTCGGCCGCAACGGCGCCGGCAAGACCACGTTGACCAAGATCCTGGCCGGCGAGTCCCAGCCCGCCGGCGGCTCGGTCACCAACAGCGGGGCCGTGGGCTATCTCCCGCAGGATCCCCGCACCGGGGACCCCGAGGTGCTGGCGCGAGACCGGATTCTCGGAGCGCGTGGGCTCGACGACGTCGTCAAGCGGCTGCGCCAGGCAGAGCACGACATGGGCAGCGACGACCCGAGGACCCGCGAGCGGGCGATGAAGCGCTACACGCGGGCCGAGGAGGACATGCAGGCCGGGGGCGGGTACGCCGCCGAGTCGGAGGCCGCGACGATCGCGGCGAGCCTCGGCATCGAGAACCGCATCCTCGACCAGCAGCTCAAGACCCTCTCCGGCGGCCAGCGTCGCCGGGTCGAGCTGGCCCGCATCCTCTTCTCGGACGCCGAGGTGCTGATCCTCGACGAGCCCACCAACCACCTCGACGTCGACTCGATCGTGTGGCTGCGCGGCTTCCTCAAGTCGCACAAGGGCGGGTTCATCGTGATCAGCCACGACAACGACCTGCTCGAGGAGACCGTCAACAAGGTGCTCCACCTCGACGCCAACCGCATGGTGATGGACGTCTACAACATGAGCTGGAAGAACTACCTCAGCCAGCGGGAGACCGACGAGAAGCGGCGCAAGCGCGAGCGAGCCAACACCGAGACCAAGGCCAAGACCCTCACCGACCAGGCCAACCGGATGCGCGCCAAGGCATCGAAGGCGCAGGCGGCGCAGTCGATGCTCAAGCGGGCGGAGAAGATGATGGCCGGCCTGGAGGGCGAGCGGCAGGCCGACAAGGTCGCCCGCATCAAGTTCCCCTCACCCGCCCCCTGCGGGAAGACCCCGATCATGGCCTCGGAGCTGTCGAAGTCCTACGGCTCGCTCGAGGTGTTCACCGACGTCGACCTCGCGATCGACAAGGGCTCGCGCGTGGTGATCCTCGGCTTCAACGGCGCGGGCAAGACGACGATGCTGCGGATCCTCGCGGGCGTCGATGCGCCCGACACCGGCGCGGTCGTCCCGGGGCACGGGCTGAAGGTCGGCTACTACGCCCAAGAGCACGAGACCCTCGACACCAGCCGCACCGTCCTGCAGAACATGCAGAGCGCGGCCCCCCAGCTCACCGACACCGAGGCGCGCTCGGTCCTCGGGTCGTTCCTGTTCTCCGGCGACGACGCCAACAAGTCGGCCGCGGTGCTGTCGGGCGGCGAGAAGACCCGGCTCGCGCTGGCGTCCCTGGTCGTCTCCAGCGCCAACGTGCTGCTCCTCGACGAGCCCACCAACAACCTCGACCCCGCGTCGCGCGAGGAGGTCCTCGCGGCCATCCGCACCTACGAGGGCGCGATCATCCTCGTGACCCACGACGAGGGTGCCGTGCGCGCCCTGGAGCCCGACCGGGTCCTGCTTCTTCCCGACGGGGACGAGGACCTCTGGAACGAGGGGTACGCCGACCTCGTCTCGCTGGCCTAGCCTGGGTCAGGAGGCCCGGCCTCGGCTGTCGGTGGGCCTCCCTAGACTCTGCTGCATGACACCTGAGGATCTCGCCACGGCCGGCCTGCGCTTCGAGATCAACGGCGCTGTCGCCACGATCACGCTGGACCGCCCCGCCTCGCGCAACTCCCAGACTCCGACCATGTGGCGCACGCTGGCCGCGCTGGGCGACGAGCTGCCCGACGACGTGCGGGTCGTCGTCGTCCAGGGCGAGGGCACGACGTTCTCGGCGGGGCTCGACCGCAACCTGCTCACCCCCGGCGGGGGAGACGGCCAGGAGAGCGTGGCCGACCTGCTGGCCTTGCCTGATGACGAGGTCTCCTCGACGATCCGTGCCTACCAGGACGGCTTCGTCTGGCTGAGCGACCCGCGGTTCGTCTCGATCGCCAAGGTCCGGGGCTATGCCATCGGCGCCGGCTTCCAGCTCGCCCTCGCCTGCGACCTGCGGGTGATCGCCGACGACGCCCAGTTCTGCATGAAGGAGTCCGCGCTCGGTCTCGTGCCGGACCTGGCGGGAACAAAACCGCTGGTGGAGGCGGTTGGCTACGCGAGGGCGTTGGAGATCTGCGCCACCGCACGGATGGTTGGAGCGAGCGAGGCCGTCGCCATCGGCCTGGCACTGACCGCCGTGCCGGAGGCGGAGCTCGACACGGTGGTCGCCGACCTCGTGGCCTCCCTCACCGCACCTCTCCCGGGTGCGGTCCGAGAAACCAAGGCACTGCTGCTGGGAGCGGCAGGGCGTGAGCTTGACGAGCAGTGTCGCCTCGAGCGCGAGGCACAGACGCGTCGTTTCCGTGAGCTGGCTGCCCTGATGACTCCTGCGGAGTAGGTGTCGCACCAGGAGGTGGACACATGTCCTCCATGAACCCCAATGCCGCTGCTTGGCGCCACCTGCGCTCCGACCGTAGTGCGGTGTCCAACAAGCTGGGCCGCGAGACCGTTCGGCGTGTCCTCGGCTTCGCCCGTCCGCACCGTCGCCTCATCTCCGTCTTCCTCGGAGTCACCGTCATCGACGCCGCGATGGTCGTGGTCCTGCCGCTGCTCGTGAAGTACGCCGTCGACGACGGGATCATCGCCGGGGACAAGGGTGTCGTCGCCACCGCTGCCCTGGCCATGGTCGGAGTCGCCCTGTTCACCGCCGCGTTGGCGATCCTCGGCGGCTGGTTCTCCTCCCGCATCGGGGAGGGACTCATCTACGACCTGCGCACCCAGGTCTTCGGTCACGTCCAACGCCAGTCGCTCGCCTTCTTCACGCGCACCCAGACCGGTGCGCTGGTCTCGCGCCTCAACAACGACGTCATCGGTGCACAGCGCGCATTCACCTCTGCTCTCGGGAGCACGGTGTCCAACGTGATCGCGGTGGGTGTCGTCGGCATCACGATGTTGTTCCTGAGCTGGCAGGTCACGCTCCTGTGCCTCCTCCTCTTCCCGATCCTGTTCATCGTCTCCCGCTGGGTCGGTGCACGACTGGCCGGGCTGACTCGTCAGCAGATGGACGGCAACGCCGATCTCGGGAACCTGATGACCGAGCGCTTCAACGTCGGTGGTGCCATGCTGCTGAAGCTGTTCGGCCGTCGCGGCGAGGAGGACGCGCTCTTCGGCACCAAGGCGGCGAACGTGCGCGACCTCGGCATCCGGATCTCCCTGATCACCCGGGTCTTCGGTGCGGCGATGACCTTGGTCCCCGCGCTGGCGACCGCTCTCGTCTACGGCGTGGGTGGCTACCTGGCGATCAACGGCTCCCTCACGGTCGGCACGCTGCTGGCCCTGGCGACCCTCCTGCTGCGGCTGCTGGGACCGTTGCAGGGGCTCTCCAACGTCCGCATCGACGTGATGACGGCCCTCGTGAGCTTCGAACGGGTCTTCGAGGTCCTCGACCTGCCCTCGCTCATCTCGGAGAAGCACAACGCGGTCGCGCTGCCCACCACTGCCGCTCGGCTGGAGTTCGACCACGTCTCCTTCACCTACCCCCGGGCCGACGACGTGTCCCTCGGCTCGCTGGAGGCGCTGCGCCGCACCGAGTCGCGCGAGCACGCCCAGGTGCTGACCGACGTCGGGTTCGTCGCGGAGCCCGGTCAGATGGTCGCGCTCGTCGGTCCGTCCGGCGCGGGCAAGTCGACGATCACCCACCTCGTCGCTCGCCTGTACGACGCACAGGGCGGCGCCGTGCGCGTCGGTGGCCACGACGTACGCGACGTCACGCTGCAGTCCCTGGAGGACGTCGTGGGCTACGTGACCCAGGACGCCCACATGTTCCACGACACCATCCGCGCCAACCTGCTCTACGCCCGTCCCGGGAGCTCCGACGAGCAGATCTGGGACGCACTTGCGGCAGCCCAGGTCGAGCGCCTCGTCCGCGATCTCCCCGACGGACTCGATACCGTCGTCGGCGACCGTGGCTACCGGCTCTCCGGTGGGGAGCGGCAGCGCTTGGCCATCGCGCGACTGCTGCTCAAGTCGCCCTCGATCGTGGTGCTGGACGAGGCCACCGCGCACCTGGACAGCGAGTCCGAGGCGGCGGTGCAGCGCGCGCTGGACGCCGCACTGGAGGGCCGGACGTCCCTGGTCATTGCCCACCGCCTCTCGACGGTGCGCAACGCCGACCAGATCCTGGTGCTCGACGAGGGCCGGATCGTGGAGTTCGGCACGCACAGCGAGCTCTTGGCGCAGGAGGGGCTGTACGCCGACCTCTACCGCACCCAGTTCTTCGTCGAGGAGGCTGTGGTCGACCCCGTCTGACGCGAGCTGCGAGCCGCGCTCAGCCCTTGCGCTGGTAGGCAGCCGGCACGTTCGTGCGCCGCACGCGCTCAGGCCGCCGAGGGCGCTGCGGGCGGTGAGGGCGCTCGCCCCGGGGACCCCGCTTGAGCTCGTCGTAGGCGAGGTAGCCGAAGCCGAACAGCGCGAGCACCCCGAAGAACCACCACTGGAGGCCGTAGAAGAAGTGCGGGCCGTTGTCGAGCTCGGGGAGCTCGCGCAGGAGGAGCGGGCTGTCCGGGTCAGGCGCCTCCGTGGTGAGGTCGACGAAACCGCCGTAGGTGGGTCGACCGATCGCCTCGCCGATGCGCTGGGAGTTGATCGCACGCGCGGACAGGTCCACCACCTCGGTGCTGTCGCCGCTGCCGTCGACTCGCACCCAGCCGGTGATGGTGACCTCGCCGGTCGGTGCGGGTGGCACGTCCCCGATGTCCGCCGAGCGGGTGTCGATCTGCAGGAAGCCGCGGTCCACGACGAGCGTGTTGCCGGACGCGGTCACCAGGGGTACGACCACGTCTACCCCGGGCTCGCCCGAGGGTCCGCTGCGGTAGCGCACGATGATCGTGTTGTCCGTGTCGTAGGTGCCCGTCGCTGTCACCTGGCGCCACTCCTGATCCTCGTCGACCGCCTCTGCGCGCGTGAGGACGGCGTCGACGGGTGCGGGGTCCCTGGCCTCGTTGGCGCGGATGATGGCGTTGCTCTGCTTCCGGTCGTCCAGCCGACCGAACTGCCACTCGCCCAGCCACCACGCCGCGTAGGCGAGGAGCACGACGACCAGGGCGAAGACTGCCCAGCGTCGACTGAGGAGGAACCGGAAGGACTGCACCACCGAAATCTATCTCCGCGGGCTATCCGACGACCCGTAGGGTAGGGGCATGCAGGTCCTTCCGCTCGCCGACGCCTACGGACGTGTGGCGACCGATCTTCGTGTGTCCCTGACCGACCGTTGCAACCTGCGGTGCTCGTACTGCATGCCGGCCGAGGGGCTCGACTGGCTGCCCAACGACGACGTGCTCGACGACGACGAGGTGGTGCGCCTGGTGCGCATCGCCGTGGAGCGCCTCGGGGTCGACGAGGTGCGGTTCACCGGCGGCGAGCCCCTCGTGCGGCGGGGACTGGTCGACATCGTCGCCCGGACCCGCGCCATCAGTCCTGACCTCGAGCTCTCGATCACCAGCAATGGGCTGGGTCTCGCACGCACCGCGCAGGCGCTGGCCGACGCCGGTCTCGACCGGGTCAACGTCAGCCTCGACACGGTGCGCCGCGACACGTTCCACGAGATGACGCGGCGCGACCGTTTCGACGACGTGGTGGCGGGCCTCGAGGCCGCCGCGGCGGCTGGCCTCGGCCCGGTCAAGGTCAATGCGGTGCTGATGCGCGGAGTCAACGACGACCAGGCTGCCGAGCTGTTGCGCTGGTGCCTGGAGCGCTCCTACGAGCTGCGCTTCATCGAGCAGATGCCGCTCGACGCGCAGCACGGCTGGTCGCGCGACGGCATGATCACCGCCGACGAGATCTTCGCCGCCCTCGACCAGGAGTTCGACCTGACCCCGGCCGAGGAGCCGCGAGGGAGCGCCCCCGCCGAGAAGTTCCTCGTCGACGGCGGTCCCGCCACCGTGGGCGTGATCGCGTCGGTCACCAGGCCCTTCTGCGGGGACTGCGACCGGGTGCGCCTCACCGCGGACGGCCAGATCCGCAACTGTCTCTTCGCTCGCAACGAGTCGGACCTGCGGGCGGCGCTGCGCCGCGGTGCGGACGACGAGGAGATCGCCCGCCTGTGGGTCATCGCCATGCGCGGGAAGGCACCCGGCCACGGGATCGACGACGAGACCTTTCTGCAGCCGACGCGCTCGATGTCGGCCATCGGCGGCTGACCCCCACCGCAGGCCGAGCCGCCGTACGCGGCTTCGACAGTCTGTCGGGTTGTCGCCGCGGTCCCGGGACCCAGAGGGTCAGTGGGCGACGACGTCCTTGAGGAAGTTCCGCGCGCTCAAGAACTGCGACAGCGACGTCTTGTGGTCGTCGCAGGCGAGCCAGGTCTTGCGGCGCTCCGGAGTGTGCAGCTTGGGGTTGTTCCACAGCAGCTGCCACGTGGCCGGTGCTGAGCAGCCCTTGGCGGAGCAGACGTCAGGTTCCATGTCTCCAGCGTCTCACTCGCGTCGACGTCAGAGCTCGGAGGCGTGTGACGAGCGACCGGGCTCGAGCTCTCGACGACTGAAGTCGGCTTCGCGCAGCTTGAACCCGTCGGTGAGGTTGGCTGCCGCGTTGGCCATCACGACGGCGATGTAGGGCAGCACCAGCGCACCGGCGATGAGGAAGGGCCAGAGCCAGTCGATGCCGGCCAACGAGGCGAGAACGGCTCCCACGAAGCAGAGCGTGCGCAGACTCATGGAGAGCAGGTAGCGCTTCTGACGTGCTCGGATGTCGTCAGCGCGATTGGCCGCCGCTGTCGTGATCCGGATCGCCTCGCCTGACCCTTGGTGCTCCCGTGCCATGTCCTCAGCCTACGCGCGGGACCAGGCACTCTAGGGTGTGGCCATGACTGACCGCACCTATCGCCTGACAGAGATCGTGGGCACCTCGCCCGAGAGCATCGAGCAGGCCGTCAAGAACGGCATCGAACGAGCCAGCCAGACCCTGCGGCACCTCGACTGGTTCGAGATCACCCAGGTCCGGGGGCAGATCAAGGACGACACCGTGGAGCACTTCCAGGTCGGCCTCAAGCTGGGTTTCCGACTCGAGGACGACGAGTAGGCCTGCCGTCCGGCTGTCGGCACCAGGTGGTGCCGTTTGGTCCCAAACGACAACGTTCGGGGCCGAATCCTTGTCGTTTGGGACCAAACGACGTCCCCTGGACGCCGCGAGCCGCGTCGGGTCGCGCCCGCGCCGAGCCGCGGATAGGACTACCCCGCGGTAATCGCTAGCGTCGAGCAGCGTGAGTGAGACAGCCCCTGCGGGCACCAGCAAGACACCCCGAGTCGTCCTCGTCACCGGAGGCAACCGGGGCATCGGCCGCGCCATCGCGGAGGCCTTCGTGGCCCAGGGCGACAAGGTCGCGGTGACCACACGTAGCGGTGGTGCACCCGCGGGGACGCTCGACGTCACCTGCGACGTCACCGACCAGGCGGCGGTGGACGCTGCCTTCGCGACGATCGAGGCCGAGCTGGGGCCGGTCGAGGTGCTGGTGGCCAACGCGGGGGTCACGGCCGACACGCTCATCCTGCGGATGTCGGAGGAGGACTGGTCGAGCGTCATCGACACGAACCTCACCGGGACGTTCCGGCTGGCCAAGCGAGCGGCCAAGGGCATGCTGCGGCTTCGTCGGGGGCGGATCATCCTGATCTCCTCGGTCGTCGGCCTGCTCGGTTCTCCCGGACAGGTGAACTACGCGGCGTCCAAGGCGGGGCTGGTCGGACTGGCCCGCTCGCTGGCGCGCGAGCTCGGCTCACGCTCGATCACCACCAACGTCGTGGCACCCGGCTTCGTCGACACCGACATGACCGCGGTGCTGAGCGACGAGCAGAAGTCGGCGATCCGCACCCAGGTGCCGTTGGGCCGGTACGCCGACCCGACCGAGGTCGCCTCCGCGGTGACCTGGCTGGCAAGTGACGGAGCGGCATACGTGACCGGGGCGGTCATCCCCGTCGACGGCGGACTAGGAATGGGGCACTGAACCATGGGACTTCTCGACGGCAAGACCATCCTCGTGGCGGGCGTCACGATGGACTCGTCCATCGGCTTCGCGACCGCCAAGGTCGCTCAGGAGCAGGGCGCGACCGTGCTGATCTCCAACTTCGGCCGTGCGCTGGGCATCACGCGGCGCATCGCGAAGCGGCTCCCCGTGGAGCCTGCGGTGCTGGAGCTCGACGTGACCGACCAGGAGCACCTGGCGGGGCTGGCGGACGCGGTGCGCGAGCACCTGGGGGACGACGCCCACCTGGACGGCGTCGTGCACTCCATCGCCTACGGCAACCCCGAGACGTTGCTGGGAGGCAAGTTCCTCACCGGCCCCTGGGACGACGTCTCGCAGGCGGTGCAGGTCTCGGCGTACTCTCTGAAGTCCCTGGCGATGGCCGCCAAGCCGCTGATGGGCGAGGGTGGGTCGATCGTCGGGCTGACGTTCGACGCCAGCGTCTCGTGGCCGGTGTACGACTGGATGGGGGTCGCCAAGGCGGCGCTCGAGTCGTGCTCGCGCTACCTGGCCCGCGACCTGGGACCCGAGGGCATCAGGGTCAACCTGGTCGCAGCCGGACCGCTCAAGACCCTCGCAGCGAAGGCGATCCCGGGGTTCGAGGACCTCGAGGCCATGTGGGAGACGAAGGCGCCACTCGGCTGGGACAACTCCGACCACGCCCCGACGGCCAAGGCCGTGTGCGCCCTGCTCTCGGACTTCTTCCCGGCCACGACCGGTGAGATCGTCCACGTCGACGGGGGGTTCCACGCGATGGGCGCGTGAGTCTTCCTCCACGCAGGCGCTAACGTCGCGCGGGTGACGGTCTCCTCCCTCATCGAGCTCCGGGTCCTCGAGGGCCCCAACCTGTACTTCCCGCGCGCCGCCATCAAGCTCACCCTGGACGTCGGCGGGCTGTCGGTGGCCTCCGAGGAGACCGCGACGCGTTTCGCCCGCCGCATCGGTCTGCAGCGGGCGCGTCCCGGTGCGCCGGACACCGGGTTCCGCCAGCGGTTCGCCATGCGCGCGGTCGCTCGGCTGGTCCGTCAGGTGGCCCAGGAGGCCGGCACGGCCCGGCTCGCGGTCCGGGTGCGCTCCACCCGCGACCCGCACCAGGTGGTGGTGGCGTTCCCGTGGCTGCACCGCATCCGTGCGCAGGAGATGGGGCGGGCCGTCGGAGCAGTCCTGGACGCCGTACCAGGTGCCGACATCGAGTCCGCGGTCAGTACGG
Organism: Nocardioides sp.; assembly: GCF_029937575.1. GTDB lineage: Bacteria > Actinomycetota > Actinomycetes > Propionibacteriales > Nocardioidaceae > Nocardioides. Next base: position 43,070 of record NZ_JAPYPS010000010.1, on the reverse strand, counting down.
CGGCCGCACGCGTCGCCGCGGCAGAGCGGGGGCCCGGCCCCACCACGATCACGCCCCACGTGCCCGTCGTGGCCGTGACCGGCACCAACGGCAAGACCACGACGTCGCGGATGATCGCCCACATAGCCCGCACGCGCGGGCTGCACGTCGGGTGGTCGAACACCGACGGCATCTACGTCGACGGGACCATGGTCGAGTCCGGGGACTACTCGGGTCCCAGCGGGGCTGGTCGGGTGCTGGCGCACCCGGAGGTCGAGCTCGCCGTCACCGAGACCGCTCGCGGCGGGATCCTGTTGAAGGGCATCGGCCTGGTCCACAACGACGTCTCGGTGGTCACCAACGTGACGGCCGACCACCTGGGACAGCAGGGGATCGACACCGTCGACCAGCTCGCCGAGGTCAAGGCGGTGGTGCCGCGGATCACGCGCAAGGGCGGGTGGGCCGTGCTCAACGCTGACGACCCTCGGGTCTACGCCATGCGCACCGCGGTCCGCGCCAAGCCATGGGTCTTCTCCCGCGACGTCGACGCGCCCGGCGTCCGGGACACGCTCAGCGAGCGCGGGCGGGCCACGGTGGTCATCGACGGCTGGGTGTCGGTGCTGCGCGCCAACGCCGATCCCGACCCCCTCATCGAGCTCGTCGACGTACCGATGACCCTCGCGGGTCTCTCGCGCTTCAACGTGGAGAACACGCTGGCCGCGGCGTCGGCCGCGCTGGCGATCGGGATCCCCCGTGACGTGGTGGTCGAGGGCCTGCGCACCTTCCTGCCCGACGCGGAGCACAACCCGGGTCGGATGAACTTCTTCAGCCTGCCCGCCTCCTCCCAGGAGGCCACGCCGGTGTCGGTCGTGATGGACCTGGCGCACAACGAGGCGGGCCTGGAGGCGCTCATGGAGATCATGAACGGAGTCCGCCAGCAGGGCGGGCGGCTGCTGCTCGGTCTCGGGGTGGTCGGGGACCGCACCGACGACCTGATCGAGAAGCTCGGCGAGATCGCGGCCCGGGACAGTGACGTCGTCGCGATCGGTCACAAGGAGAAGTACCTGCGAGGACGCTCGACCGAGGAGCTGGAGGCACTGATGCGGGCGGGAGCCGAGCGGGTGGGCGTCTCGGGCGTTCCCGCCTACCCGACGGAGGTGGCGGTCCTGTCGGCGCTGGTCGGCCAGGCGCTGCCCGGTGACGTCGTGGGCGTGATGTGCCATGCCGACCGTCAGGGCTGCTACGACTGGATCGCGGAGCACGGCGGCACCGCCGACGACCATCCGACGCTCGCAGCCAAGGTGCGCGCCGCCGCCTCACCCTGATCCCGAGGTCGCGGCCTCCGCGCGATGCACCCACGGCCACGTCATCAGCGCCCAGACGACGGCCACGATGGCGATCTCCGCCGCCACGTAGACCGGCCAGGGCCCCAAGAGGTCGAGCGCCGATCCACTGGACGGCTTGCGCATGAGGTAGCCGTAGTTCGTGTCGGCCAGCAGGTTGAACGCGTAGGCCCCGACCGCCCACCCGAGCGTCAGCCCGAGGGCGATCCGGTACTCATGCCACCGCGGCGCCAGCCCGAGTCCCCACACCAGGTAGATCGCGGCCCAGACGACGAGCAGGTGCAGGACCCAGAACCCGACGAAGCGCGGGTCCGGGAAGTCCTCGCCCAAGGAGGGGGTGACGATCGCCTGGGTCGTCAGGACCAGACCCCAGAAGTAGGTCAGGGCCACCGCCCATCGCCACCGGGTCCACAGCGCGAGGGCCGCCGCCATCCAGGCCAGGTCGCTGAGGTGCAGCGGAAGGCTGACTCCGACCTCGAAGCGAGTGGCGAGGTCCAGCACCAGGAAGGGCACGGCAGCGACGAGCAGGAGCAGTGCCAGCGCTCGGGAGACGATGATGGCACCCGTACGTCGGCCACGTCGCCCGAGCAGCACGGCCGCCGGGACACCGACGACGAAGACGCCGAGCATCACCAGGTGCGCCACGCCGTACGGCTCCATGGCCCAAGCATGCCGTGACGGCGCGGAGTAGGGGAGACTGTGGGCATGCCCGAGCCGACCGAGACCGCCGACCCGGCTACCTCGGCCGCGCCCGGGCCCTCGGAGCGGTCCGGACAAGGCAGCCACCGGTCCGCCCCGGGCGGTCCCAACCGCTCTGCGTGGTTGATGGTGCTGCCGTGGGCAGCCCTGACGACTGCGGTCCTGGCTCCGTTCGTCATCTCGCGCAACCCCGGCCAGAGCACGGTGTCCTCGATCGGCGCGGTCGCCGGGCCGGCCCTGCTGGTCGCGGCGGTCTGTGCCCTGGTGGCGTGGCGCTCCACGTCCGCGTGGAGCTGGTGGCTCTACCCGCCGATCGTGGTCATCCCGGCGGTCGTCCTCGTGGTGCTCACCAACGAGGTGCCCGACCGGCTGGAGAACGTCCCGCAGGACGTCGGGGACCAGGGCAACCGGAGTCTCGTGGCTCCCGAGCAGGCCGGACTGTGGACCCTGCAGACGGGCGCCGGCCCGGAGGCCCAGGAGGCCGAGCTGCGCGAGCGACTCCTGCGGGCCGACGAGACGCTGGAGCCGGTCTACGGGCAGTACCGTCGCTCGGCCGACGACATCCTCGTCTACAACGGCATCAACGTGCCGGCCTCCACCGACCTGGCGCGCGAGCTGGTCGGCACTCCCGAGGACGCGCTGCAGGACTATCTCGACGGGACGGGCATCGTGGACGTGGTGGAGGTCCCGGCTGGTGAGCTCAGCGGGGCCATGGCGTGCGGCACGATCCCGCGCCTGGGGCCCTACGTCGACCTCCTGGTGTGCGGTTGGGCCGACTCCGGTGGCATCGGGACCGCCACCTATCGAGTCGACGGCATCAACCTGGAGTCGGCGGCCGAGACGACCCGCGACTTCCGCGCCGACGTGACGGTCACGGACTGACCCCGACCCACCCGGCAGGACTGGGCTGACCCGCAGGACTGGTTCGGGTCAGCGCAGCTCAGACGTCTCCTGGATCGACGTGATGGCCGGGCGCCGCCAGGTCCACGTCGCCCTCGATGACGAAGCCGACCAGGCCGGCCACGGTGCTCGTGCGGTGCTCCTCGCCCGGCTCCCACACGGCCGCCTGACCCGGGACGAGCGCCACCTCGACGCCGTCGGAGCCCGCCACCAGGGCGTCACCGCTGACCACCACCATGAGCTGGCGTCCCGCAGCAGGGTGCCGCCCGACCACACCCCCGGCCTCGAGTCGCACCACCACCAGGTGGGCCTCAGCGGTCAGGCCGAGCGCGCCGACGTCGAAGCCCCGGCTGCCGTGCGCCTCCACCCGTCGCCGCGGCACCGAGGCCAGGTCCAGGATCCTCATCGTTCCACCTGCGGACGTCGGGAGACCAGTGGCGCGACGCGACTGCTGAAGAACAGCTGGGGGGTGCCGTCGGGCAGGGTGGAGAAGGTGAAGGGCGTCCACGGGTCGCCTTCCTCGGAGCGCGCGACGTGCCGGTCACCCGACGAGTCACAGGGCACGAGTCGTACGGTCTCCGGGGTGCCCAGGACGAAGTCGCCGGTCGGCCGGATGTGGACCCCGAGCCCCGACGCGTCCTCGAACACCTCGAGCCGCACGGCCCGACGCTCCAGCACGAAGTCCTCGATCGTCTCGACCCCCGGACGCGTGTTGAGCACGCCGTGCGGGACCACGGTGCGGCTTCCGTCGTGCCACACGCCCAGCACGGCGCCCGGAGTGCCCGAGCGCATGCAGGCCGAGGCGAGCAGTCGGCCCCACGACTCGGCCGCCGCCACCTCAGGGCTCCGTGGGAGCCGGGGCGTAGTCGGGGTCGGCCCCTGGGGCGTCGGGCGAGGCGCCCGAGCCGGCCTGGGCCTGCGACGACCAGTTCTCGAGTTCGCTCATCACCGAGGCGTGCTCGTCGACGCAGATGACCAGGAGGTCACCACGGTTGGCGCGCGCCATGGCGTGCTGGACGGCCTCGATCTCGTCGAGGACCTCCTCGACCTGCTTGCACCGGGAGCCGGCGGCCATCGCCGTACGGACTCCCTCGGTGACCAGCCCGGACACCTCACCGCGCGCGCGGCCGCGCAGCGCGACGTCCTCGCGCACCACCACGACGTCGAAGTGCGCAGCGGCGATCTCGCCGAGCTCGCGCATGTCCTGGTCGCGACGGTCTCCGGCTGTCGCGATCACCCCGATCCGCGAGGGCCGGGCCAGATCGTGGGAGGACTCCAGGGAGTCGCCCACCCGGTCGACGAAGTCGCCGAGCATCCGCATGCCGGGAGCGTTGTGGCAGTAGTCGACGATCACCTTGATGCCGTTGACCTCGACCTCGTTGAGGCGGCCGGGCGAGAGGTAGTAGCTGGTCGAGAAGGTCCGCAGGCCCTGCCGGATGTCGTGCAGCGGAGCGCCCGCGGCGAACGCGGCGGCCGCCGCGGCCAGGGAGTTCTGGACGTTCATCCGGGCCTTGCCGCCGAAGGTGGCGGGCAGCAGGTGGGTCCAGGCCAGCTGCATCTCGCGGGGTCCGTGCTTGACCACGATCATCTCTCCGCGCTCGCTGGGGTTGAGGACCAGCGCCTTGCCGCCGCGGCGGCAGTGGGCATCGATCATGTCGCGGGTCTCGGAGCCGGGCTCGTCCATCGAGAACCACACCACCTGACCCGAGCAGCGCCGCCGCATGTCGCGCACCAGGGGGTCGTCGGCGTTGAGCACGGCGTGCCCGTCGCGCGGCACGGCCTCCACCAGGACGGCCTTGACGTCCGCGAGCTGCTCCACGGTGTCGATGCCCCGCAGCCCCAGGTGGTCGGGCTGGACGTTGAGCACGACGGCGACGTCGTTGCGCTCGTAGCCCAGGCCCTCACGCAGGATGCCGCCGCGGGCGACCTCGAAGACCGCGAAGTCGACGCGGGGGTTCTGCAGCACCATCCGGGCCGAGCGGGGACCACTCGCATCCGAGCGGATCAGGAGACGCTCGTCGATCACGACCCCGTCGGTCGAGGTCATCCCGACCTTGCGGCCCATGCCCTTGAAGACGTGGCTGATCATCCGCGAGGTGGTGGTCTTGCCGTTGGTGCCGGTCACCGCCACGATCGGGATCCGGGAGGTGGCGCCGGGCGGGAACAGCATGTCCACCACGGGCTTGGCGATGAACTGCGGCTCGCCGATCGTCGGATGGGTGTGCATCCGGAAGCCGGGCGCCGCGTTGATCTCGCAGATGGCCCCGCCCGTCTCGCGCACGGGCTCGGTGATGTCGGGGCAGATGAAGTCGATGCCGGCGATGTCGAGGCCGACCATCTGGGCGGCCTCCTCGGCGATCTCGACGTTCTCGGGGTGGGCCTCGAACGTGCGGTCGATGGAGATGCCGCCGGTCGACATGTTGCCGGTCAGTGCCAGCTTGACCACCTGCCCGTCGGGGGCGACGTCGGTCATCTCGAAGCCCTGCTCACGCACCAGCTGGACGGCCGCGCCATCGACCTTGATCCGGGTGAGCACCTTCTCGTGTCCCACACCGCGGCGTGGGTCGGCGTTGGCGGTGTCGACCAGCTGCTCGATGGTGGAGATGCCGTCGCCGGTGACCGAGGCGGGCACCCGCTCGGCGATCGCGGCCACCCGGCCGTCGATGATCAGGCAGCGGTAGTCCTTGCCGACGATCAGCGACTCGACGATGACCGAGCCGCGCCGCGACTGCTCCTGGGCGATCGGGAAGGCCTCCCGCACGTCTGCCTCGTCCTGGAGGTCCAGGCACACGCCGCGGCCGTGGTTGCCGTCGAGCGGCTTCACGACCACTGGGTAGCCGATCCGCTCGGCGGCGCGCACCGCCTGGTCCTCGGTGCGCACCGTGTCCTGCTTGGGGACCGGCAGGCCGGCTGCCGCGAGCAGGCGCGTGGTCAGGTCCTTGTCGGAGGCGATGTCGACGGCGATGGCGGAGGTCTCGGAGGTCATCGTCGCGCGGATCCGCTTGGCGTGGACACCCTGGCCGAGCTGCACGAGGGAGTACTGGTTGAGCCGGATCCACGGGATGTCTCGCGAGACGGCCTCGTCCAGGATCGCCTGGGTCGAGGGACCGAAGGCGGTGCGCTGGGCGCGCCGGATGAAGTCCTCCAGCTCGGTGTCCCAGTCGAAGCCGGGGTCGGCCTCCACGAGGTGGTTGACCAGTCGTACGGCGAGCCGGGACGCAGCGAGCCCGACCTGCTCGTCGATGTAGCCGAAGACCACGTTGTAGACCCCGGTGCTGCCCTTGACCCCGCGCGTCTTGCCACGGCGGACGTCGTGCCCCACGACCTGCTGCAGGGCAAGGGCACAGTGCTCGGCGACGTGACCCAGCCACGTGCCCTCGTTGAGCCTCTCGACGAACCCGCCCCGCTTCCCGCGCGAGCAGGAGTGCTCCCGCAGCCCCGGCAGCATCGCCACGAGGTTGTCGGTGAATCCGGGCAGCGTGTTGGTGGGGTAGTCCTCCAGCGACCCGAGATCCACGACGAGGTGGATCGCTCGGTCGTAGGACCACACGTTGGCCCCGCGGTAGACGCGGGTCTCCGTGATGGTCAGGTCCGGGGTGGGGCGTTCGGTCATGAGGTGACTCCGTCCTCGGAAGCGGCCAGGGGGTCGGGCTTGCGTCGGTTGCGCGCCAGTCTGCGGCGCAGCGACTGCGGAGAGGCGTCGTCGGCGGCGATGTCGCGAGCCTGCTGACGTAGGTCGCGTCCGGCGGCCGCGAGCTCGGCAGCGACGCTCGACTCGACGGCGGGGCGCGGCGGCACGAGCGTACGTGTGCCCAGGTCGAAGGAGGAGCCCTCCGGCAGCACGTGGAGCACGACGTTGCTGGCCAGGAGCGGGGCCGATCGGCTGGCCTCGTAGGCGTTGGTCACGATGTGGGCGGGATCGAAGATGGTCACCGCACCCTTCCCGACGACCGAGAGGATCTCGTGCTCGGACCCGTCGGCCTCGGTGACGTGCTCCACGACGGCCGCGGTGTCCTCGTCGACGCCGATCCCGAGCAGCTGGGGGGACTGCGACACGATCATCAGCAGCCGGCCGTAGCGGTTGCGCTGGTCGAAGTGCTGGTCGATCACCGTGGACGGGAGGAGTCCCAGCCCGGCGGCAACCTGGGTCATCCGTTGCTTGGGCGTCGCCCCGGGGCCGCCGAAGGCGACCATGTGGCTCGACTGGATGCTGGCTCCCGCCGACGTCCCGGCCACGACGGCGCCGCGCTCGTGGGCGGCCACGACGGCGTCCCCGAGCGGCGTGCCGGAGATGATGGCCGAGAGCTTCAGCTGGTTGCCGCCCGTCATGAAGATCCCCGTCGCGCTGTCGAGGACGCGGACCAGGTCGGGAGCCTGGGCATCGGCGCGGGTCTCAGGACGAACGGCGAGCACCTCGCCGGCGCCCTCACGCCTGAACAGCGCGTCGTAGACCTCCACGACCTCCGACCCGAGTGCGGAGGCCGTCGGCATGACGACGATCCTGGCGCCCGCGCCGCCGCTCGCGGCCACGAACTCGCGCAGGATCGCGCGACCGCGCAGCTTGTCCTCGGCGCCGCCGATGATCATGAGGGGCCCAGGAGACATGAGCACACCATAGGAGAGGGACTCCGATCGACCCTCATAGGATGAGGACATGTCCACGCCCCGCACCCTGGTGGTGATGCGCCACGCCAAGGCCGAGCAGGCCGGCCCCTCCGACTTCGAGCGCCCGTTGGCCCGGCGAGGTCACGGAGACGCCGCCGCGGCCGGGGCCTGGCTGACGGGCCGCGGCGTCGTCCCCGACCACGCACTCGTCTCCGGCGCCCTGCGCACGCGGGAGACCTTCGAGCACGTCTCCCGCGGAGCGGGGGCCGCCTGGCGCGGCGTCGACACGTCGTACGACGAGGGTCTGTACGCCGCCGGCGTGGAGACGGCCCTGGACCTGGTGCGGCTCGTCGACGACGCTCATCGGCACGTCCTGGTCGTCGGGCACAACCCAACGGTCGCCTACCTCGCACAGCTGCTGGACGACGGCGAGGGCGACGTCGAGGCGACGAACGAGCTGGCGATGGGCTACCCGACGAGTGCGGCCACGGTGTTCCGGTACGACGGCAGCTGGGCCGACCTGGCCCCGGGCACGGCGCGCCTCACCGGTCACCACGTGGGTCGCGGCTGAGGGTTCGGGACGACACCGCACCGCCATGCGCAGCGAAGAACCGGACCGGGCCCCCGCAGTCACGTGGTGGGGGCACTCGACGACGAGCATCGAGCTGGGCGACGTCACCGTGGCCACGGACCCGCTGCTCACCGACCGGCTCTACCACCTGCGACGCCACGCGCCCGCACCGCCGAGCGATGCCGCACGCGCCGACGTGGTGCTGATCTCGCACCTGCACCACGACCACCTGCACGTGCCGTCCCTCGACTCCTTCGCAGGCGAGGTGCCGGTGGTGGTGCCACGCGGTGCGCCGGACGTGGTGAGGTCGCTTCGGGGCCGGGCCCTCGTGGAGGTGGAGCCGGGGGACCGGGTCGACGTGGCGGGCCTCGACCTCGAGGTGCTCCCGGCACACCACAGCGGTCGGCGCAGCACCTTCGAGCGCGGGGGAGACGTGCCGGCGATCGGGTTCCGTTTCACCGACGGCCGGACCAGCTGCTGGTACCCGGGCGACACCGGCCTGACCGGCATGAGGGAGACCTTCGAGGCCCTCGAGCCGGTCGACCTCGCGGCCGTGCCGATCGGCGGCTGGGGCCCCTCGCTCGGTGATGAGCACCTCGACCCGGAGGAGGCCGTGGAGGCTCTGTCCCAGGTGGGTGCCACCTGGGCGCTCGCCGTCCACTACGGGACGTTCTGGCCGCTGTGGCTCAAGCGGTTGCGACCCGGCAACCACCACCGGCTCTTCGTGACGCCTGCCCAGCGCTTTCAGCGCGCGATGGAGGCGCACCGGCTCGAGACCACCGCGCTGACCCCGGACTTCGGGCAGCGCGTCGTGCTCACACCGGCGGGGAGGGCGTGACGAAGCCGGCCTCGGCGTCGGCGGCCTCGATCTCCTCCCGGGAGATGCCGAGCAGGTAGAGGATGGCGTCGAGGTAGGGCACGTTGACCGCCGTGTCGGCTGCCTGCTGCACGACAGGGCGAGCGTTGAACGCGATCCCGAGCCCGGCGGCGTTGAGCATGTCGAGATCGTTGGCGCCGTCACCGATCGCGATGGTGGCGTCCTGGCTGACGCCGACCTTCTCGGCGAACTCGCGCAGTGCCTCCGCCTTGCCGGCCCGGTCGACCACGGCGCCGACGATCTCGCCGGTGATGCGGCCATCCACGATCTCGAGCTCGTTGGCACGGGCGAAGTGGATGCCGAGGTCGTCGGCCAGCCGGTCGGTGATCTGGCTGAAGCCGCCCGAGACGATCGCGAAGCGGTAACCGAGGCGGCGCAGGGTGCGCACCATCGTCCGGGCCCCGGGGGCGACGACGATGTCGGCGTACACGCGGTCCAGGACGGCGGCGTCGAGCCCGGCGAGCAAGCGGACGCGTCGGCGCAACGACTCCTCGAAGTCCATCTCGCCCCGCATCGCCTGCTCGGTGATCCGCGCGACCTCGGGCTCGTGGCCGGCGTGGGCGGCCAGCATCTCGATCACCTCGCCCTGGATCAGCGTCGAGTCGACGTCGAGCACGATCAGCCGCATCCCGCGGCGCAGCATCGTGGCGGGCTGGACGGCGATGTCGATGCCCTGCTCGGCGGCCTCGGGGGCCAGGAGGGTGCGCAGGGTCTCGGGGTCGGAGCCCGACACGAAGAGGTCGATGGCCGTGACGGGGTAGCGCGCCATGCGTTCGATGCGGTCGATGTTGCCGCCCGTGTCCGCGATCCGCCCCGCGATCGCCGCCATCGCGGCGGCGCGCAGCGGGGTGCCGATGACCGTGACGTGGGAACGACCCTCGCGTCGTGCCTTGTTGTCACCCGAGCCTCGCTCGATCTCGACGCTCATGTCCAGGGACGCGGCGGTGGCCTCCACCGCCGTGGCGAGCTTCTTCCAGTCCCGTGGCGCGCTGACCAGGACGCCCAGGATCAGGCGGCGTCGCAAGATGATCTGCTCGAGGTCGATCACCTCCACCCCGGCCAGTGCCAACGTGCTGAACATGGACGACGTCACCCCCGGCCGGTCCTTGCCGGTCAGGGTGATCAGCAGGGTCTCGGGACGCTGGGCACTCATCGCCAGCGAGGCTATCGCTGTCGCGCCGGCTGTCGGTGCTGTGGTCCATGCTGGACGTCATGAGCGAACACGTGCACCACGCGATCGACTACGTGGAGATCAACGTCTCCGACCTGGCGCAGGCGAAGGCCTTCTACGCCGAGGCATTCGGCTGGCAGTTCAACGACTACGGGCCCGAGTACGCCGGGATCCGGTGGGTCGAGGGGGACGGTGAGGTCGGGGGACTCAACGCCACGGGCGTCCCGTCGCGCGGGGGTCCGTTGGTCCTGCTGTGGTCTGCCGACCTCGACGCGAGCGCCACTGCGGTCGCCGACGCCGGGGGCGAGATCGTGACGGGGCCCTACGAGTTCCCCGGCGGGAGACGCTTCCACTTCGTCGACCCGAGTGGCAACGAGCTCGGGGTGTGGGGAGCCTGAGCCGGTCCTCACGTCGGGCGCCGGTCGCCGGGTCAGGCCGGCGGCCATCCGTCGGGAGAGCACGCTGCCACCAGTGCCCGACGCCCCGCACGAGCCAGGGGAGTCAGGGCTCCCCGGCGCCGGTCGATCTCGTGCACCGACAGCGCGGCACCGTCGTCCTCCAGGGCCAGGTCGGCGATCTCGAGGGCCTGCAGGGCCCGGGCAGCCAGGTCGACACAGCGGGTCGGGACCCCGGGCGCGGCGACCAGCGACGGACGACGTCGCAGGTTCATCAGTCGATCGGCGATCTCCGGTCGCCAGCGGGCCACGTCGAGGTCCGCCAGCCGCTGCGCTGTGTCGATGAGCACCGAGCGCAGCTCACGATCGGCCTCCCCGACGTCGGGCACCTGACGGCGCCGCGCCTGGAGGACGGTCCACTCCACCGTCGGGCCGACCCGGGAGGGGACCAGTCCGGCGTCGCACCCGAGGGCCACCACCGCCTCGCCGACGTCCAGGGCAGCGTCGTTGAACTCCCGCGGCCCGCCCAGCCCGACCAGGTCGCCCTCCGCGGGGAAGGCAGCCCCGAACGCCGACGCGCCGTGGGTGCGCAGCTCGGCGAGTGCGGACAGCAGACCGCCGGGCCCATCGGTCCCGAGGACCACATGGGTGACGTCGCCGGCGATGACGGCGTCGAGCAGGTCGTCGGGCCCCACCGCGCCGCGCAGCCACGACGTACCCCACCACGCCAGGCGGCCGGAGAGCGGCAGCAGCGCAAGGCCGGTCGTGCGTTCGTCGGTCACGTCGCCCGACGCTATCCACCCGCCCCACACAGGTCGCGACGAGGCCGGCGACAGCTCTCGCTAGGGTGACGGCATGGCTGCGGTGCTGGAGTTCTCGGACGTCACGGTGCGCCGTGGCGATGCCGTGCTGCTGGATCGGATCACCTGGGTGGTGCGCGATGGCGAGCGCTGGGTCGTCCTCGGTCCCAACGGCGCCGGCAAGACCACGCTGCTCCAGGTCGCGGCCGCGCAGATGCACCCGAGCTCGGGTGCCGCGGGCGTCCTCGGGGAGCTGATCGGCGCCGTCGACGTCTTCGAGCTCCGCCCACGCATCGGGCTCACCAGCGCCGCCCTGGCCGAGCGGCTGCCCCGCCACGAGGTCGTGCGCGACGTCGTCATCTCGGCGGCGTACGGCGTGCTGGGTCGCTGGCGTGAGGAATACGACCACCTCGACCACCGACGAGCCGACGACCTCCTGATCGAGGTCGGCGTCCAGCACCTGGCCGACCGGACGTTCGGCACCCTGAGCGAGGGCGAGCGCAAGCGGGTGCAGGTCGCCCGTGCCCTGATGACCGACCCCGAGCTGCTCCTCCTCGACGAGCCGGCTGCCGGACTGGACCTGGGCGGCCGCGAGGACCTCGTCTCCACGCTCTCGACCCTGGCCTACGACCCCGACTCCCCGGCCACGGTGCTCGTCTCCCACCACGTGGAGGAGATCCCGCCGGGCTTCACCCACGCTCTGCTGCTGCGGCAGGGTCGTGTGGTGGCCGAGGGGCCCGTCGACGACGTGCTCACCGAGCGCACCCTCTCGGCTGCCTTCGGCATGCCGCTGGTGCTCTCACAGGCCGAGGACGGACGCTACGCGGCGCGGCGCCACGTCCGGCACCGCTGAGCCGGACGCGGCACCGGGCGCGGGTAGAGTCGCGTCATGGACTGGCTCAGTGACAACCTGTGGAGCGCCTGGCTCGCGGCTGCGGTGCTCCTGGGTGTGGCCGAGATGTTCAGCTTGGACCTCATCCTGATGATGCTCGCCGTCGGCGCCGTCGCCGGGATGGTGCTGGCGCTGCTCGGCGCCCCGTTCGCCGTCCAGGCGGTCATCGCTGCCGGTGCCTCGGTCGGGATGCTGGCCCTGGTACGGCCCTCCGTGGCGCGCCGGCTGCACAGCGGTCCCACGCTCACCCAGGGGCACGACAAGCTCCTGGGCCAGCGAGGACTCGTCACCCAGGAGATCAGCGGCCTTCAGGTCGGACGCGTCAAGCTGGCCGGCGAGGTGTGGACCGCGGCGCCCTACGACGAGCACGTCTCGATCGCTGAGGGCGAGACCGTGGAGGTTCTCCAGATCCGGGGCGCCACCGCCTACGTGCACCCGGTCCCGCGTCTGGAGTCCTGAACGACGTGTGATCTGATCCCAGGTCCCCGCCGAGTCCGCGTGCTGCACCGAGACCCCACCCGTTCGAACGAGGAGAATCATGGACGTCGCCCTCATCCTGCTGGCCCTGCTGCTCATCTTCGTGATCGTGCTGCTGGCCAAGACGGTACGGATCGTGCCTCAGGCCCGCGCCGGCATCGTCGAGCGGTTCGGCAAGTACCGGATCTCGCTGTCCGCGGGGCTCAACGTCGTGGTCCCGTTCATCGACAAGGTGCGCTACACCATCGACCTGCGCGAGCAGGTCGTCAGCTTCCCGCCGCAGCCGGTGATCACCCAGGACAACCTGGTGGTCTCGATCGACACGGTCATCTACTTCCAGGTCACCGACCCGGTGGCGGCGACCTACGAGATCGCCAACTACATCCAGGCCGTCGAGCAGCTCACCATGACCACCCTGCGCAACATCGTGGGCGGCATGGACCTCGAGGGCACCCTGACGAGCCGCGACGAGATCAACAACCGGCTGCGCGGGGTCCTCGACGAGGCGACCGGCAAGTGGGGGATCCGGGTCAACCGCGTCGAGCTCAAGGGGATCGACCCGCCGCCCTCCATCAAGGACTCGATGGAGAAGCAGATGCGTGCCGACCGGGACAAGCGGGCCCAGATCCTGACGGCCGAGGGTGGTCGCCAGGCGGCGATCCTGACGGCCGAGGGTGAGAAGCAGTCCTCGATCCTGTCCGCCGAGGGTGACCGGGAGGCACTGATCCTGCGCGCCCAGGCCGACCGGGAGTCCTCGATCCTGCGCGCCCAGGGTGAGGGCCAGGCGATCCTGACCGTCTTCCAGGCCATCCACGACGGCAACCCGGACCAGTCGCTGCTGTCCTACCAGTACCTCCAGATGATGCCGAAGATCGCCGAGGGCAGCGCCAACAAGGTGTGGATCGTCCCGAGCGAGATCGGCAAGGCACTCGAGGGGCTCGGCTCCACGATGAACGACCTGAAGGGCATCCCGGACAAGACCGACGGGGTGCGGCAGCGCGTCGACATGGGCTCCGTGGAGACCCCCGAGGTGGGCGCGGCGCCGGGCGACTCCGACCCGGAGCGCCAGCGCACCAGTGCAGCCGTGGAGCAGGCGATCGCCGAGGCCGCCGCCGCGGCCAACCCGAACGCCGGCGCGAAGGCGCCCGGCCCGACACCGCAGACCGACGTACCTGACCCGACCGTGGCGCCCGGAGAGGTCCCACCGGAGGAGCCCCCGGCTCCACCCCAGACCTGAGGTGTCGCTGTTCGAGGCGGTCGCGATCCTGCTCGCCGGGGTCGGGGCCGGGACGATCAACACCGTCGTGGGCTCCGGCACGCTCATCACGTTCCCGACGCTGCTCGCCTTCGGCGTGCCACCGGTGACCGCCAACGTCTCCAACAACATCGGACTGGTACCGGGCTCGCTGACCGGCGCCTACGGCTACCGGCGAGAGCTCGAGGGTCAGCGCGGCCTCGTGCTGCGGCTGCTGTCCGCGTCCGTCATCGGCGCGGTCGTGGGCGCGGTCCTGCTGCTGGTCCTGCCGGAGGGAGCGTTCGAGGCCGTCGTACCCGTCCTGATCGGGCTGGGCGTGCTGCTGGTGATCTTCCAGCCGCGGATCTCGCGCCGCGTCGCCGCGCGTGCCGCCGAAAGCGACGAGGCGCCGCGCGAGCGTGAGTCCGCGTGGGTCTGGCCCACAGTGCTGGGCACGGGCGTGTACGGCGGCTACTTCGGCGCTGCGCAGGGTGTGCTGCTCATGGGCGTCCTGGGCATCGGCGTCCCGCAGGACATCCAGCGCAACAACGCCGTCAAGAACGTCCTTGCCGGCTCGGTCAACCTCGTGGCCGGCGTCATCTTCGTGGTCGTCGCCGACGTCGACTGGGCGATCGTGGGGCTGATCGCGGTGGGCGCCACTCTCGGCGGGCTGCTGGGCGCACGCGTCGGGCGACGACTCCCGCCGATCGTGCTGCGCACGGTGATCGTGGTGGTGGGAGTCGTCGCCCTGACGACGTTCGTCCTGACGTGAGGGCGGTCTTGCGGGGCGAGGGGCCGTCGAGTACGTCCGCTCTGATCTGACCCGAAGGAGCCTCGAGGATCGCTAGGCTCACGTGCACCCAACACTCTGGAGGAACGCATGAGCAACTACGGATCGACTCCCCCTCCGCCACCTGGCGGCCAACCGGGGAGCCCATCGCCCCAAGACCAGGCGAAGGGCTTCTTCGGGGCGCTCTTTGACTTCGGCTTCAACCACTTCATCACGCCCATGATCGTGAAGTTCGTCTACGTGCTGGCGACCATCGCGCTGGTGCTGGGTTGGTTGATATTCCTCATCGCAGCGTTCAGCCAGTCCGCCGGCGCTGGGGTCGTTGTCCTGCTCCTGGGCCCCGTCGGTGTCGTGCTGTACCTGGCGTTCATCAGGATGACCCTGGAGTTCTATCTTGCCATCGTGCGGATGAGCGAGGACATCCACAGGCGACCCTGACAGCTCTGTGGGGGAGCTCGGCCGGTGGCTCGGGTCCGGGCGGGCTCCCTGGTGCGCGCGCGTTGCTCAGGTGCGCGCGCGTTGCTCAGGCTCGCGCCAAGGCCTTCTTCTCTGCCTTGGTGAGCTTGACCTTCTTCTTCACCCGCAGGCCGAGCAGGCCGGACAGGACGGCGCCCGCGGCGACGCCGGCGAAGCCGAGCCCGACGTTGCGCGGCATCAGCTCCTTCTGCACGGCCTGGTAGGCGGTCGCCGCGTCCGCGGCGTCGACCGCCATGCCGATCAGCACCAGGCTGCTGCGTGCGCCACCACTGGCGAGCAGGGTCGCGGCGCCGAGAGCGACCTCGCGCGATCCGAACCACTGGGTGAGCAGCGGGTTGGTCGTGGTGGTGCCCATCGTCGACTGCACGAGGTCGGGCTTGACCAGGGAGGCGATGCCGATGCCGATGCGGCCGAGGGAGAGTCCCGTCACAGAGTTCATGCCCAGGACCCTACTGCCCCTCCTCGCGCCGGGAGGCCGTGCGCCCGATGACTAGATGTGACTAGACGGACGTGGTCACTCGGGTGGAATCGCGCCAAATCGACCCTGGTGGGCTCCTGCAACCTCTAGATTCGGTGTGTGCCCCCCCACACCGTGTCCCCCGACTCGTCCCGTGCGGCCTCGTCGCGCGGTGCCGGCGAGAGTGCCGCCGCCGGTCACTGCCGCTTGTGCGCTCCGTCCGAGGCGGTCATCTGGGAGGACCACGAGCTGCGGGTCCTGCTCGGCGGTCCCACGGGCCTGCCCTTCGCCGCCAGTGTCGTCCCGGTCGGCCACCTGTCGGCCGACCAGGTGGATGCCCGGCTGCAGCGCCGGATCCGCAAGACCCTCAAGACCATGGCCGCAGCGCTTCGCGACTACCCGGAGGTGGGCGACTTCGAGTTCCGCGACACCGGTCCGGCAACCCCCCACCTGCAGGTCCTGGCGATGGCGCGTCCGACGTCCGGAGAGCACGGTGACACGCCGGTCGCCTTCCTGCACGCGATGCTGCCCGAGGTCGACCCGGCGCTCATCAGCGCTCGTGGACGTGCCGTCGCGGCCGCCCTGGGCGGACGCCACACGCCGTCGCGTCGCGCTGGGCGGGGCGGCTCCGGGTTCGGGCTGCGCCGCGTGGCCCCGTCGGGCGCCACCGCTCTGCACGCTGGCTGACCGGGCCCGCCGCGGATCACGTGAGGTAGGCGCCGCACCAGCGTCCCAGCGCGTCGTAGACGCGCTGCCGGGGCTCGGGACGTGACAGCACCAGGTCGTGCCGGGCGCCGTCGATCGCCACGTAGGTGACGTGGGGGCCGACCGACGTGGTCCAGCGACGGATCTGTGGCACGTCGAGGACGATGTCGTGCGTGTGGGCGTCATCGCTCATCTCCGCGGTGTGCAGGGTCGACGCCGAGGTCAGCACCAGCACCGGTGCGAGCACCGACAGGCCGGCGTGCAGCTGGGCGTGTCCGCGCCGGATCGCCCGGAGCCATCCGAGGCGCACGGGGTAGGACTCCACGGGCTTCCACCCCAGGTCGTACTCCCAGTCACCGCCGTGGTCGACGTGCAGGCTTCGCCCGTAGACCCCGCTGACGTCGCGGGGGATCTCGCGGTGAGGGTGGGCACGACCCAGGCGCTCCAAGAGCGCGCCGGCCAGGGGTGTGCGCATCCACGGTGCCCCCTGAAGGTCGAACCAGGGTGAGTTGAGCACCACCCCGGCCAGTTCCGGCGGCTGCCGGGCGTCGGCCCACAACGGGACCGTGAGACCACCTGTCGAGTGACCGCTGAGCACCACGTGGTCGTGCGCGTCGCGCCGGACGATGCGCCACCAGGCCACGTCGAGGTCGGCGAAGTACTCGTGCAGGTCCGCGACGTACGTCGGGGTCTGGTGCGGGCGGATCGAGCGGCCGTACTTGCGCAGGTCGACGGCGTAGAAGTCGTAGCCTCGCTCGAGCCACCACGCGGCGTACTCGGTGTGGAAGAAGTAGTCGGCGAAGCCGTGCACGTGCAGCACGGCGCGTCCCGTGGGACGAGCCGCTCGCCGGCGCACGAGAGTGACCACGACCGGCCCCTCGTCGTCGGGGGGCAACGTGATCGTCTCCGCCTCCCACGGCGGGCCCAGGATGTCGGGGCTCTGCGCGTGACCCATGTGGAGCAGTCTTCCAGCAGGTGCGGGCGCCTCCGCCCCGGGTCGCGGGACAGAGTCCGCGGGACGAGCCGCCACGACGAGACCCGGCGAGCGCGGCGCTGCGCGAGTGGGCGACGACCAGCGGTTACGGTTCGGCTGTGAGCTGGTTGGCCGAGTTGAGCACCTCCTGGCGCTCGGGCACTCATCGCAGCCAGCTCGTCGCCGCTGGGGGACTGACCGCGGGGGTGGCCGCGTCGTTCGCCGTGTCCGTGAGCCGCTACGAGCTCTTCCCGCTCGCCGGCTACCTCCTGTGGTTGATGCTGGGCATGCTGCTGCTGCGCTTCTGGCCGTTGGTCGGCCTGACGGGCGCGATCAGCGTTGCCGGTGTCGTGGCCTGCCTCTCCCAGGAAGCAGCCACGGACAGGAGGGTGGCGGGCATCGTGATCCTGACCCTGGCGGTGGCCCTGGTGCTCTACGTGGCCAGCCGACAGCGCAGCGGGTTGCCGACGCCGCTGAGCGAGGCGTTGCTCTCAGATCTCCGAGACCGGCTCACGGCCCAGGGCCGGGTCCCCGACCTGCCACCGGGGTGGCACGCCCAGAGTGCCATGGTGGCGGCGTACGGGGTGGGGTACGCCGGGGACTTCATGGTCGCCGACCTCGACGAGGACAAGCAGCAGCTGGAGCTGGTGCTCGTGGACGTCGTCGGCAAGGGCGTCACCGCGGCGCCGTCCGCACTGCTGCTCGCGGGGGCCCTGGGCGGCCTCGTCGGTGCCATGCACGAGCGTGACCTCTTCGACGCGGCCAACGACTTCCTGCTGCGCCAGGACTCCGTCGAGACCTTCGCGACGGCGGTGCACCTGAGCCTGGACCTGAAGAGCGGTCGCTACACGATCCTCAGCGCCGGTCACCCGCCCGCCCTGCGCTGGACGGCACGCGACCAGGCCTGGACGGTGGACAACTCACGTGGACTGGCATTGGGGATCATGCCGCAGCCGGAGCTCACCGGCAGCTCGGGAGTGCTGGCGCCCCAGGACGCGCTGATGTTCTACACCGACGGGGTCGTCGAGACACCGACCAACGACCTCGACAGCGGCATCGCCTGGCTGCAGGACGTCGGGCGGAGCGCCTTCCGGCGCGGGGTGCACGGTGCGGCGGCCCGCATCGTCGGTCAGGTCGCGCGCGGCGATGACGACCGGGCCGTGTTGATCATCACCCGCCGGTAGTCACGGCGCCCAGGGCTGCCCAGGGCTGCCCAGCGCTGCTCAGGGCTGCTCAGCGCTGCTCAGGGCTGCTCAGGGCTGCTCAGTGCTGGTAGGTGCCGTGCAGGATCGCGCGCCCGGCGGTCTTGAAGGCGAGGTTGAACGAAACGACCGCCGGCGAGGCGTCGGCATCGACGCCGAGGGCGTCCTGCGTCACCGCGTGGACGACGAAGTAGTAGCGGTGCACCTGGTCCCCCTCCGGCGGTGCGGCGCCCATGTAGCCGTGGCCGCCGCCGTCGTTGCGGCACATGAACGCGCCGCCGGGCAGCTCGGCGCCCTCGGCGCCCGCGCCCGGGGCGAGCGAGGTCACGTCGGCGGGGAGGTCGACCAGCACCCAGTGCCAGAAGCCGCTGGGAGTGGGTGCGTCCGGGTCGAAGCAGGTCACGGTGTAGCTCTGGGCGCCGTCGAAGGAGTCCCAGGACAGCTGGGGCGAAGTGTTGCCCAGGGCCGCCACCTGGTCGTCCTTCAGGGGTTGACCCTCGGTCACGTCCGCGCTGGTGACGGTGAACGACGCGGCCGCGGGCAGCAGGTCGTAGGGGTTGGGGCTGACGGGGCGTTCGAGAACCATGTCCCCGACGGTAGCGACCTCCCGGCTGGGAGTCCTCACCCCGGAGACGGAATGATGCGCCACGTGGACGACGCATACGTGTACCCGACGGGACTGCTGCTGGCCGACCGGCGTGTGGTCGTGGTGGGCGGAGGACACGTCGCGCAGCGACGGGTGCCCCAGCTGATCGCGGCGCGAGCACGGGTGGTGGTGGTCGCACCCGAGGTGTCGCCGGCCATCGAGGGACTCGTGGGCGCGGGGGAGGCCGTCTGGGAGCAGCGTGCGTTCGTGGCAGCCGACCTCGACGACACCTGGTACGTCATCGCCGCCACCGACGACCCCGACGTCAACCGGGAGGTCTCCGCAGCCGCCGAGCAGCGACGGATCTTCTGTGTCCGTTCGGACGACGCCGGCGCCGCGACGGCCTGGACCCCAGCCGTGGGACGCGAGTCCGGGGTGACCGTGGCCGTGCTGGCCCAGGCAGATCCTCGCCGGTCGGTCCAGGTGCGCGATCAGGTGCTGGAGGCGCTGCGCAACGGGGAGTTCACCTCGGCGCCGCAGCGCACCCGTGGCCCCGGGGTGACTCTGGTCGGTGGTGGTCCGGGCGACCCCACGTTGATCTCCCTGGCGGGACGCAACGCACTGATGGCGGCCGACGTCGTCGTGGCCGACCGGTTGGCCCCGCGTGAGCTGTTGGGCGAGCTGCCCGCCGACGTCGAGCTGATCGACGTCGCCAAGCTGCCCCGCGGCCGCTCGGCCCAGCAGGAGGAGATCAACCGGATCATCGTGGAGCGCGCACTGTCCGGACAGCGCGTCGTGCGGTTCAAGGGCGGCGACAACTTCGTGTTCGGGCGCGGCTACGAGGAGATCCTGGCCTGCCGCGCAGCCGGCGTGGAGGTCACCGTCATCCCCGGTCTGACGAGCCCCGTCGCGGTGCCCGCCATCGCCGGGATCCCCGTGACCCACCGGGGAGTCGCCCACGAGTTCACCGTGATCTCCGGGCACCTGCCTCCGGGCCACGAACGCTCGCTGACGGACTGGTCGGCCGTCGCCCGGCTCCGCGGCACCCTGCTGCTGATGATGGCGGTCGAGCACGGCTCGCACATCGCGGCGGCGCTGCTCGAGGGTGGGCGAGCGGCGTCCACCCCGGTCGCGGTCGTGAGCGACGGGACGATGCCGGGGGAGCGGACCGTGCTGTCGACCCTGGGCGAGCTCACCCACGACCTCACGGCCCTGGACGTCCGCCCGCCGGCGATCATCGTCGTCGGCGAGGTCGTCGCCGTCGCGCACCCCGAGCGGTACCCCGACCTGCCCGTCGACGCGGAGGACGACTCGGCAGCGCTCGATGGCTGAGCTCGTCGAGATCGATGATCCCGAGGACGCGCGGCTCCTCGACTACCGCGACCTGCGCGACGTACAGCTGCGCAAGAGCTTCGAGTCGAAGCACGGACTCTTCCTGGCGGAGGGGGAGAAGGTCGTACGTCGTGCCGTCGAGGCCGGGCACGCGCCGCGCTCGTTCCTGATGGCGCCGCGCTGGTTGGACGGGCTGGCCGACGTGCTCTCGACCACGGACGCGCCCTGCTACGTGCTGGCGGAGTCGTTGGCCGAGGAGGTGACCGGCTTCCACGTGCACCGCGGCGCGCTGGCGTCCTTGGAGCGGCGCCCCCTGCCCACGGTCGACACCGTGCTGGACGGCGCACGCTCGGTGCTGGTGCTGGAGGACCTGGTCGACCACACCAACGTGGGCGCGGTGTTCCGCTCGGGGGCGGCCCTGGGCTTCGACGCCGTGCTCCTGGCCCCGCGGTGCGCGGATCCGTTGTACCGACGCTCGATCAAGGTGGCGATGGGTGCCGTCTTCGCGCTGCCCTGGACCCGCCTGCCCGACTGGGCCAGCGGTCTGGACGTCGTCGGGGCAGCCGGGTTCACGACGGTTGCACTCACGTTGGCCGACGACGCGACACCCATCGAGGACGCCGTGTCCGGTCTCGACAGGGTGGCCCTCGTCCTGGGGTCGGAGGGCCATGGGCTTTCGTCACGCTGGCAGGACGCCGCTCATCGCCGCGCGATCATCCCGATGCGCGAAGGCATCGACTCCCTCAACGTCGCCGCCGCCTCCGCGGTCGCCTGCTACGTCACCGCCCGACGCTGACGCGCTCCCGAGCGCGATCCCGGGCTGGTCAGGACGCCGTTTGGTCCCAAACGACGATTCTCGCGGCCCGGATGTCGTCGTTTGGGACCAAACGGCAGACCTCGGGCCGCCCCCAGGCTCCTCAGACCTCGGCGGGCCAGCCCGGTGGGAACTCGTCGGCCGCCTTGTCGTGGGCCTTGGTGAGCCGCTTGCGTGCCTTGGTCGGCAGTCGGTCGCCGAAGACCGTGCCCAGCGTGTGGTCAGTCTCGTGCTGCAGGCAGCGGGACAGGAGGCCGGTGCCGGAGAAGGCGACGGGCTCGCCGTCGAGCCCCGTCCCCGTCACCGACGCCTCGTCGGGGCGAGCGCACTCGACGAAGGCGCCGGGGAACGACAGACACCCCTCGTCGTCCTCGTCGAGCCGGCGGTCCTTGCCCTCGGGGAGGGACAGCACGGGGTTGCACACCAGTCCGACCGTGCGGGTGCCGTCCTCGTCGGGGCAGTCGAAGACGAACATCGCCACGTCCTCACCGATCTGGCACGCGGCCAGCCCGACGCCGTCGGCGGCGTACATGGTGGCGACCATGTCGGCGGCCAGGCCACGCAGGGCCTCGTCGTAGGTCGTGACCTTCGCCTGGGGTCGGTGCATCACCGGGGTGCCCCAGCGCGTCATCGGGCGCACCGTGCCGCCGTCGGGAAGGGGGCCGTGCGGGGCGAGGGGTACGTCGTCGGGCATGAGCCGAATCCTAGAGAGCGGCCGGGAAGGGCGCGAGCGAGCTCCCGCCGACTGTGACGGCTCCCACCACCACAGGTGTAGCGCAATGTGTAACTCGGAGTTACATTTGGCGCATGTCCCTCCTCAACAGCCTCCGCCCCGGCGGCCGGCACGGCATTGCGACCACCGAGTCGCGAGATCCGATCGGCTACCTCGTGGCCGGCCTGAACCGGCTCGCCCAGAGCGACCTCATCGACCGCGTCGGCCTGCGCAAGCCGACCGAGCAGGCGGTCTTCAGCATCACCAGCAGCGGCTTCAAGACGCTGACCACCGCCGGGCGCACGTTCGCCAGGGCGGGCAAGGTCGGTCGTCCCGGCGTGCGTGTCGAGCCTGCTCCGCGGACAGGTGTGTTCGACCTGACTCCGACCGAGGACGAGCAGATGCTCGTCGACGTCGTCGCGGAGTACGCCGCGGAGGTCGTGCGGCCCGCGGCCGCCGAGGCCGACGAGGCCTGTGCAGCGCCCGAGTCCGTCCTGAAGGCCGGACTGGAGATCGGGTTGCCGATCCTCGGTGTGCCCGAGGCGCTCGGCGGCATCTCCGAGGAGCGCTCGGCGATGGCCGGGACCCTCGTGGCGGAGGCGCTCGCGAAGGGGGACATGGGCCTGGCCGTCGCCAGCCTGTCGTCGGGCGCCGTCGCCACGGCCCTCGGGCTGTGGGGCACCGACGCCCAGCAGCAGACCTACCTCCCGTCGTTCACCGGCGACGACGCACCGGCAGCCGCGCTCGCCCTAACCGAGCCGACCGTCCTCTTCGACGTCCTCGCCCCCGCCACCACCGCGGTGCGGTCCGGCGACGGCTTCACCCTCAACGGCGTGAAGTCGCTGGTGCCTCGGGGCGCCGAGGCCGAGCTGTTCATCGTCGGCGCACTGCTGGACGGTGCCCCGACGCTCTTCCTGGTGGAGTCCGGCGCCGAGGGACTCGCCGTGGAGGGTGACCCGGCAATGGGGGTCCGTGCGGCCTCGTTGACTCGTCTCTCCCTCAGCGACGTGACGGTCGGCTCGGACGCGGTGCTCGGCGACGACGGCGGGACGACGTACCGCGAGTGCGTGCGGCTCTCGCGCCTGGCCTGGTGCGCACTGGCCGTCGGGACGGCGCAGGCCGTCCTGGACTACGTGACGCCGTACGTCAAGGAACGCCAGGCGTTCGGCGAGCCGATCGCCCACCGTCAGTCGGTCGCGTTCATGGTCGCCAACATCGCCATCGAGCTGCAGGCGATGCGCCTGGTCACCTACAAGGCGGCCTCCCGCGCGGCCGCCGGCAAGGACTTCACCCGTGAGGTGGCCCTGGCCCGCAAGCTGTGCACCGACAAGGGCATGCAGATCGGCCTCGACGGCGTGCAGCTGCTCGGCGGACACGGCTTCGTCAAGGAACATCCCGTCGAACGCTGGTACCGCGACCTGCGGGCCATCGGCATCATGGAAGGTTCGGTGCTCGTCTGATGGCCATCTCTCTCGATGACCCCAAGAAGTTCCGCCCACTCGTGGGTCAGGCCCACCAGGTCGCGATGAACATGCTGCGCCCCATCTCGCGCAAGTACGACCGCGCCGAGCACGAGTACCCCAAGGAGCTCGACATGCTCGCGGCGATGATCGACGGTCTCGCCGACTCCGGCGCGAGCGAGGGCGCCGGTGCCGCCGGCGTGCGCCGCGACGAGAAGGACGCCGACACGACGGTCAAGAACGGCGCCAACCTGGCGTCGGTCATGTCGATCGCCGAGATGTGCTGGGGCGACGTCGGTCTGCTGCTGTCGATGCCTCGTCAGGGACTCGGCAACTCCGCCATCGCGTCGGTGGCCAACGACGAGCAGCTCGCCCGGCTGGACGGCGTCTGGGCCGGGATGGCGATCACCGAGCCGAGCACCGGCTCCGACTCGGCCAACATCACGACCACCGCCGTGCTCGACGGCGACGAGTACGTCATCAACGGCGAGAAGATCTACGTGACCTCGGGCGACCGGGCCGACCACATCGTCGTCTGGGCGACCCTGGACCGAGACCTGGGACGAGCCGCGATCAAGTCCTTCGTCGTCGCCAAGGGCACCCCCGGGATGCGCGTGGACCGGTTGGAGCACAAGCTCGGCATCCGGGCCTCCGACACCGCCACCATCATCTTCGAGGACTGCCGGGTGCCGAAGGACAACCTGCTGGGCTCGCCCGAGATCGACCCGGGTGGCAGTGGGCAGGGCTTCGCCGGAGCAATGGCGACCTTCGACAACACCCGCCCGCTGGTGGCCTCGATGGCCGTCGGCTGCGCCCGCGCGTCGCTCGACCTGACCCGCGAGCTGCTGGCGAAGGCCGGGGTGGAGGTCGACTACGACCGCCCCGCGGTCGTGCAGTCCGCGGCCGCTGCGAAGTTCCTCCAGATGGAGGCCGACTGGGAGGGCGCCTACCTGCTCACCCTGCAGGCGGCGTGGATGGCCGACAACCGCGAGCCCAACTCGCTGGAGGCCTCCATGGCCAAGGCGAAGGCCGGCCGCGTGGGCTCCGACATCACGCTGAGCTGCGTCGAGCTGGCCGGTTCCGTCGGCTACAGCGAGGCCGAGCTGCTCGAGAAGTGGTCGCGCGACTCCAAGATCCTCGACATCTTCGAGGGCACCCAGCAGATCCAGCAGCTGATCGTGGCTCGTCGCGTCCTGGGGCTCAGCAGCGCCGAGCTGAAGTAGGACTCCTCAGCCGCTGACCTCGACCACCCGCGCCGCAGCCGACGCGGGTGCGTCGAGGTGCCGCGGCGCGCGGAACCCGGCGTCGGCGTACGCCGTGTCCACGGCACGCCGTACGGCGTCGACGCGGTCGGCGGGGAGCAAGGCGATCGCCGAGCCCCCGAAACCGCCCCCGGTCATCCGAGCGCCCAGGGCACCGGCAGCCAGGGCCGTGTCCACCGCCAGGTCGAGCTCGGGGCACGAGACCTCGAAGGCGTCGCGCAGCGACGCGTGCGAGGCGGTGAAGAGTTCCCCGACGTCGGTCCAGGACCCCCGATCGAGGGCCGCGACGACGCTGAGGACCCGTGCGTTCTCGGACACCACGTGTGCCGCACGACGCCGCAGCGTGGCGTCGGCGAGTCGGCGCACGGCGTCCTCGTCGGCGTCGCGCAGGCTCGGTAGCCCCAGCGCGAGGGCGGCGTCCTCGCACTCGCGTCGCCGGGCCCCGTAGTCCCCGGCGGTCAAGGCGTGCGAGACGCCCGTGTCGATGACGACCAGCTCCAGCCCGGCCGCGGTCCATCCGAGAGGCACCGTCGCGGTGGAGCCGTCCTGGAAGTCGAGCAGCAGCGCGCAACCGGGCTCGGTCAGCAGCGCAGCCGACTGGTCGAGCCCTCCCGTGGGGGCTCCGGCCACCTCGGTCTCGGCTCGCCGACACACCTGCACGAGACGACGCCGCTCGCTCTCGTCGAGCCGCCGTCCGGTCAGGGCGAGCACCCCGACGGCGACGGCCACCTCGAGCGACGCGGAGCTGGAGAGTCCGGCACCGAGCGGGACAGTGCCCGTCACGTGCACGTCCAGGCCCGGCGGTACGTCGTACCCCTCCTGGTCCAGGGCCCACAGCACCCCGGCGACGTAGGCCACCCACCCGTCCACTCGTCCGGGCCCGCAGCCGGCAAGGTCCCCGGTCCAGACGGACGCCTGCTGCGCACTCGTGATGCTGATCCGGTCGCCCGCGCGCAGGCTCACCCGGGCGACGGTGTCCTGCGGCAGGGCGATGGGGAGGCAGACACCGTCGTTGTAGTCGGTGTGCTCGCCGACCAGGTTGACCCGTCCGGGCGCGCGCGCGACTGCCGTCCTCGTCATGGCCGCCACTGTAGGTGCGGAGTGCGTGGCGCCACCTCGTAGCATCGGGACGTGCAGTTCCTCGACGACGTCACCCCCGCCCACGACCTGACCTACGACGACGTCTTCATGGTGCCGCGCGAGTCAGCGGTGGCCAGCCGGTACGACGTCGACCTCACCACGCGTGACGGGACCGGGGCCACCCTTCCTCTGGTCGTGGCGAACATGACCGCCATCGCCGGCAAACGCATGGCCGAGACCGTGGCTCGCCGTGGTGCGCTGACGGTGCTGCCCCAGGACATCCCCGCTCCTGTCGTCGCGGACGTCGTGGCCCACGTGAAGTCGCGCCACCTCGTCTTCGACACGCCCATCCAGCTGCGGCCTGACCAGACGGTCGCCGAGGCGCTCTCGTTGATGCCCAAGCGAGCACACCGTGCCGCCGTCGTCGTCGTCGAGGGTCGACCCGTGGGGATCGTCACGGAGGAGGACTGCCGTGACGTGGACAGGTTCGCGCAGGCGGGCCAGGTGATGCGGGCGCCGGCGGTCGTCATCGAGGCCGACACTGCCCCCCGCGACGCGTTCGACCAGATCGATGCGGCTCGGGTGGCGCTCGCGGTGGCGGTCGACGCCGACGGGTCGTTGGTGGGGGTGCTGACCCGCACCGGCGCCCTGCGCGCGACGCTCTACGACCCGGCTGTGGACGAGAGCGGGTCCCTACGCGTCGCCGCCGCGGTCGGGGTCACCGGCGACGTCGACGCGAAGGCGTCCGCGCTGCTGGCGGCTGGAGTGGACTGCCTGGTGGTGGACACCGCCCACGGCCACCAGGACCGGATGATCGACGCCTTGAGCGCCGTCCGAGCACTCTCGCCCGAGGTGCCGGTGGCAGCGGGCAACGTGGTCTCGGCGGCCGGGGCCCGGGCGCTGTTGAAGTCCGGGGCCGACATCGTCAAGGTCGGGGTCGGCCCGGGCGCCATGTGCACGACTCGGATGATGACGGGAGTCGGTAGGCCGCAGTTCTCCGCCGTGCTCGAGTGCGCGGAGGCGGCGGCCGACCTGGGCGGCCACGTCTGGGCCGACGGAGGGGTCCGGCACCCGCGCGACGTGGCCCTGGCTCTCGCCGCGGGTGCGTCGTCGGTGATGGTGGGATCGTGGTTCGCCGGCACCCACGAGTCCCCGGGAGACCTGCTCGAGGACGCGGACGGACGCGCCTACAAGGTGTCCTTCGGCATGGCGTCGGCCCGTGCCGTGGCCAACCGGACGGTGACCGAGTCCGCCTACGACCGAGCCCGCAAGAGCCTCTACGAGGAGGGCATCTCGTCGTCGCGGATGTACCTCGACCCGCAGCGTCCCGGCGTCGAGGACCTCATCGACCAGATCTGCTCCGGGGTCCGCTCCGCATGCACCTATGCGGGTGCGACCAGCCTCGCCGAGCTGCACGAGCGAGCGCTGGTCGGGGTGCAGTCCGCAGCCGGGTTCCACGAGGGACGCCCCCTCCCGACCAGCTGGTAGGTCCTCGCGGCGCGGTGGCCTCCGCCCCCTAGCCTCGGCTCGAGCCCGCCCGCCGGCCACGCACGACGCCGACGAAGGCCTGCGTCTGCTCGTCGTCGCGCTCGACGAGCCAGGCCAGCCCGATGCTGGTGGGGGCGAGGTCGCCGACCTCCCGCTCCACGACGTCCTTGCGGGAGTGGAGCCGGGCGATCGAGCGCGGCACGATCGCGACGCCCGTGCCGGCGGCCACTGTCTCGATCGCCTCCTGCGCGGACATCGGCGGCCACGGCTGCTGGGGGCACGTGGGCGTCCAACCGGAGACGTGGGGCAGCACCAGCTGCTCGTCGACGAGATCGGCGAGGGTGACTGCGCCCTCGGCCGCGGCGACGAAGTGCTCGCGCGAGGCGACCACGACGGGGACCTCGTCGTACAGGGTGACGCAGTGGAGTGCCTCGCGCCGCACGGGCAGGCGGACCAGGGCCATGTCGACCTCGCCACCCCGCAACGCGGCCTCCTGGTGTGTCTCGCTCAGGGGCACCAGCTCCAGGGGTTCGGACCGGCGCTCTCGCCAGGTGCGCGCCCACTTGTCCGGGGTCGCACCGGTGACGAAGCCGAGCCGAAGAGCGGGGGGTCGGGTCATGGCGTGAGTATGGCGGGTCGATCTTCTCCCCCCGATGGGTCCTCGGCCGTCGCGTAGCGTGACGCGCATGGCACATCGTCTCCCTGCAGCGCGGGACTCCTAGATGCGCGTCCTGGTGGCCGGGGCCACCGGCTACATCGGCTCGCGGCTGATCCCCGCGCTGCTCGAGCACGGGCACGAGGTGGTGGCCACGGCCCGCGACACCGACGCTCTGGCGTCGTACGCCTGGGGCGAGTCGGTCACCACCCGTCACCTCGACGTCGAGGACACCGTGTCGGTGCACCTGGCCATCCGCGACGTGGACGCGGTCGTCTACCTGGTGCACTCGATGGGTGCCGGAGAGTTCGTGAACCGGGACCGGGAGGCCGCCGAGTACGTCGTGGCGGCGTGCGCCTACGCGGGGGTCGGCCGGATCGTCTACCTGTCGGGCATCGTGCCCGAGGGCGAGCTCTCCGATCACCTCCGTTCCCGGCTGGAGGTCGAGGAGCTCCTGCTGGCTGGTCCCACGCCGGCGACGGTCCTGCGTGCCTCCATGGTCATCGGCGCCGGGTCGTTGTCCTTCGAGGTGCTGCGGCGCGTCAGCGACCGGCTGCCGGTCTCTGCGGTCCCGTTGTGGATGAACCGTCGGATCCAACCCATCGCGGTCTCCGACGTCGTCGCCCTGATCGCAGCCGCCCTGGTGGGGGAGCCCCGCAACCGGCACTACGACGTGGGCGGGGACGAGGTGGTCTCCTACGCCGAGCTGCTCGCCCGGTACGCCAAGGCGGCGGGCGTGAGTCGCCCTCACGTGCCGGTGCTGTTCGCTCCGACCGTGCTCGTGGGCGAGGCCGTGGCCGCGCTGACCGGCGTTCCCCGCTCGACCGTCAAGGCCCTGGTCAAGAGCCTCTCGCACGACATGGTCTGCGCCGAGAGGGACGTGCGCCGAGAGCTGCTTCCGGGACGCACCTACCTGGGCATCGACGAGGCGATCGAACGCTCGCTGGCTGGTGGACGCGATGCGACGGCGCTCGACGGAGACGTGCAGGGCGAGGCGGAGAGCGATCCCGGCTGGGTCGGGACCACCTGGCGGTTGACCTGATCGAAATTACCCACCAGAGTATTCAGTGAGGCCTCTCGCCGGAGCACTCACAGGAAAATGTGTGCCCCAAGAACAACACCTGTCAGGCACATTCGGGCACAATGGCCTCGTGACCCCTACCTCAACGGCTCTCGCCGACCTCCGCGTCGACGTCAAGGCGATCGATCCGGCGCTTCTGGGCCGACGGATCCGGCACGCTCGTCAACGTGCGGGGCTCACGCAGGGGGACGCCGCCGGCACCGACATGTCGACGGCGTACATCTCGCGGATCGAGGCGGGACAGCGTCGCCCCGGCGCCGACTTGCTGATCGCCTTGGCCGAGCGTCTGCACTGCACCACCGAGGAACTCCTCGCTCCCGACGACTCGTTGATCACCTACGATGCGTCCGTGGTCGCCCGGCTGACGCTGGAGCTCGACTTCGCTGAGCTCTCGCTGAAGACCGGGTCGCCCGACGTGGCGCTCAAGGGGGTCGAGGACGTGCTCGCCGAGGCGGCACGCACGTCGGCGGTGCCGCCGGAGTTCGCTCGTCAGGCCCGGCTGCTGCGCGCGTTGGCCCTCGAGGCCAACGACAACCAGGACGCCGCCATCGAGGCCCTGGAAGCTGTCGTGACTGGCGACACCGACGCACTGCGCCTTCTGAGCGCGTTCACGGCGCTCAGCCGCTGCTACCGAGAGGCCGGTGATTTCGCCCGTGCAGCCGACATCGGGGACCGTGCCGCGGCGCTGGTCGATCGCGGCCAGCTGGAGGGCACGGCCGACGGGATCCGTCTCGCGGTGACCGTCGCTGCGGCCCACTACGAGCGAGGCGACACCAGCCACGCCGTGCGGGTGTGCCAGCGAGCGGTCCAGCAGTCCGAGGAGCTCGACTCCCCGGCTGCTCGCGCGGCCGCGTACTGGAACACATCGGTGATGGAGTCGCGGCAGGGTCGCATCGACGCAGCCCTCCCGCTGGCCGAGAAGGCCTTGGCGCTGCTCGAAGTGGCCGAGGACGCTCGCAGCCAGGCTCGTCTGCGGATCCAGCTGGGACTGCTGCACCTGCGCACCTCGCCGCCGGAGCCGGAGCAGGCCCTGGCGCTGCTCATCCATGCCCAGGCCGAGGGCCAGGTCAGCGACATCAACGCCTTCGACCGCGCCCGCATCCAGATTGGGCTGGCTCGAGCCCACTTCCTGATCGGCGACCTGGCCGAGGCGGCCACCCTGGTCGAGATCGCCGCCGTGACGTGTGCCGACGCCTCCGAGCTCCTGGCGGTCGAGGCGTTGGTGCTGCGCGGTCAGGTGGCAGCGGCCCAGGGTCGCAGTGACGCAGCAGTCGCCCACTTCCGCGAAGGCGCAGCGCGCCTGGCCGAGGTCGAGGACGAGCACGGCGTCGGCCAGCTCTGGTTCGAGCTGGGGGCGTTCCTCGACGAGCTGGGCCTGTATCGCGAGTCGGCAGCCGCCTACCGATCAGCGGGTGCGACCACGGGACTCAGCCGGGCGCCGTCCGCGGCGCCCGTCCCGTCCTCCTAGCCCGAGCTCGGGGCTCAGCAGCACCAGCTGTCGCCACCGCGGACGTTCGTCTGCTTGACGATCGTCTTCCCGGACGGTGCGGCGTCGACCTGGCTGGCGGCGCCGGCGCCGCCGGCGATCGTGAAGGCGACGGTCAGGGCGAGCAGTGCGGTGCGGAACGTGGTCATCGAGATCTCCTGAAGAGTGGCGTGCTGTGGGGTGTGCCTGGGTGGGGTGGCGTCGTGGTGATGAGCCGCCGGCTCAGCAGCACCAGCTGTCGCCGCCGCGGACGTTGGTCTGCTTGACGATCGTCTTGCCGGCAGGTGCGGCGTCGACCTGGCTGGCGGCGCCGGCGCCGCCGGCGATCGTGAAAGCGACGGTCAGGGCGAGCAGTGCGGTGCGGAACTTGGTCATCGAGATCTCCTGGGGTGAAGGTGCGCGTCAGGGTGATGCGCACTCCGGCTGGTCATTTGTTGTCAAGCAGGCTTGACTCACGATGATTGTGCCGGATCCTCGACCGCTGGGAAGGGTCGTTGCGACCTGTGGGGCCCGGTGATGCCCGAAAGCGGGCAGGATGGTGGCCGGATTGTGCAGGGCTGCGGAGGGCATTCGCGGTCCCTGCGAGGGCCGGCCGAGCTCGGCGACGGCGTTCGCCAGGATGCGCCGGTCACGACTCTTGCGGGCCCGGCCGAGGGGGCGTGCCGCGGGCGCGCCCGCGAGTCGAGCGAGTCGGGGCAATCCCTACTGACCTGCGCTAACAGCGAGCAAGCGGGCATGTGCGCACCCGACGCTTCGGGCCTCGCGAGCGTGATTCTTGCCGGTCGCGCTCCGGGGTCCGGACCCGGGGGAGACGCCGACCGATCGGGCTGACTCGACGTCGCCGGTGCCGGGCTGGGTGACCTACGTGCCCGACTGCGTGCAGGCTATGCACGCTGCACAGAAATTTTACTTTGCATGGCTGGTCCAGACCTGTTCGACGTCCGGGGACAGCAAAGCACCCGGTTCCACTGCGTTGAGTGGAACCGGGTGCCTTGGGGTGAACGTCGGCGTCGAGCCGAGGGATCATGCCACGACGTCTGGGGACGTCTGGGGACGTCTGGGGACGTCTGGGGACGTCTGGGGACGTCTGGGGACGCCTGGTGACGCCTGGTGACGCCTGGTGACGCCTGGGGGAGGGTCAGTCCAGGTCGTAGCGGTCCAGGTCCATCACCTTGGACCATGCGGCCACGAAGTCGGTGACGAACTTCTCCCGGCTGTCAGCGCTGGCGTAGACCTCTGCGATCGCTCGCAGCTCGGAGTTGGAGCCGAACAGCAGGTCCACCCGGCTCCCGGTCCACGCCACGTCGCCGGAGGCGGTCCGGGCCTCGTAGGTGTCGGGGTTCTCCGACACCTTCGACCAGGTGTGGCCCATGTCGAGCAGGTTGACGAAGAAGTCGTTCGTCAGCGTGCCCGGGGTGCTGGTGAGGACGCCCAGGTCCGAGCCGTCGTAGTTCGCACCCAGGACGCGAAGCCCACCGACGAGGACCGTCATCTCGGGTGCGGTGAGGGTCAACAGGTTGGCGCGGTCGACCAGCTGGTACTCCTCCGGAAGGCGGTGGCCCTTGCCCGAGAAGTTCCGGAACCCGTCGGACGCCGGCTCGAGCCACGAGAAGGACTCGACGTCGGTCATCTCCGCGGTCGCGTCGGTGCGGCCCGGGGTGAACGGGACCTGCACCGGGCTTCCGGCGGCGCTCGCGGCCTGCTCGACACCGACGCAGCCCGCCAGGACGACGAGATCGGCGAACGAGACCCGCTTGGAGCCGGACTGGGCCGCGTTGAACGACTCCTGGACGCCCTCCAGGGCGCTGATGACCGTCGCCAGCTGGTCGGGGGCGTTGACCTCCCAGCTGCTCTGCGGCTCGAGACGGATCCGGCCGCCGTTGGCGCCGCCGCGCTTGTCGCTGCCGCGGAACGTCGAGGCCGAGGCCCAGGCGGTGGAGACGAGCTGGGAGGTGCTGAGGCCGGCCTCGAGGATCGCGGCCTTGAGCGAGGCGACGTCGTCGGCGTCGACGACGTCGTGGTCCAGGGCGGGGACGGGGTCCTGCCACAGCAGCGTCTCCTGCGGGACCTGGGGCCCCAGGTAGCGCTGGATCGGTCCCATGTCGCGGTGCGTGAGCTTGTACCAGGCGCGGGCGAACGCGTCGGCGAACTCGTCCGGGTTGGCCAGGAACCGGCGCGTGATCTCCCCGTAGACCGGGTCCATGCGCAGGGCCAGGTCGGTCGTCAGCATCGTCGGCGGCCGGGTCAGCTCGCCGCTCTCCGGGTCAGGCACGGTGTTGGCAGCGGCGCCGTCCTTGGGCTGCCACTGGTAGGCGCCCGCGGGGCTCTTGGTGAGCTCCCACTCGTGGGCATAGAGGTTCTCCAAGTACTTCATGCTCCACTGGGTGGGCGTGGAGGTCCAGGTCACCTCGAGGCCGCTGGTGATGGCGTCGCGGCCCTTGCCGGAGCCGAAGCCCTGCTTCCAGCCGAAGCCCTGCTCCTCGAGGTCGGCGCCCTCCGGCTCGGCGCCGACGTACTGCTCCGGGTCGGCCGCGCCGTGCGTCTTGCCGAACGTGTGGCCACCGGCGATGAGGGCCACCGTCTCCTCGTCGTTCATCGCCATCCGGCCGAACGTCTCTCGGATGTCGCGTGCCGAGGCGAGCGGGTCGGGTGTGCCGTTGGGGCCTTCGGGGTTGACGTAGATCAGGCCCATTTGCACGGCCGCGAGGGGGTTCTCCAGCTCGCGGTCACCGGTGTAGCGCTCGTCGCCGAGCCAGGTCTGCTCGGGGCCCCAGTAGACGTCCTCGTCGGGCTCCCAGACGTCGGCGCGACCACCGGCGAAGCCGAAGGTCTTGAAGCCCATCGTCTCCAGCGCGCGGTTTCCGGTGAAGACCATCAGGTCGGCCCACGAGATGGCGCTTCCGTACTTCTGCTTGATCGGCCACAACAGTCGCCGCGCCTTGTCGAGGTTGCCGTTGTCAGGCCAGCTGTTCAGCGGTGCGAAGCGCTGCATGCCGGCCCCGGCACCTCCGCGGCCGTCACTGACCCGGTAGGTGCCGGCGCTGTGCCACGCCATCCTGATGAAGAAGCCGCCGTAGTGACCGAAGTCCGCCGGCCACCAGTCCTGAGAGTCCGTCATCAGGGCGTCCACGTCACGGGTCAGCGCGTCCAGGTCGAGGCCGGCGAAGGCCTGCGCGTAGTCGAACTCCTCGCCCATGGGGTTGGCCGCGACCGCGTGCTTGCGCAAGATCTTCAGGTTGAGCTGGTTGGGCCACCAGCCCTGATTGCTACCACCCTCGGTGGGGTGCTTGAACCGGCCGCCGACGGGGCAACCGCCGGCTTCCTGGGTGTTCATTTCCTTCTCGCGAGTCACGTGGTCGCTCTCGGTCATCGGGTTCCTTTCGTAGCGGTGCATCAGACGGGCGGTGCGTCGAGGTGTTGCAGGGTCGGGCCAAGGGGTCAGGAGGAGGGCGCGGACGAGGCGGCGCAGGCGGGGCACGTGCCCCAGTAGATGACCTCGGCCTCGTCGATCGTGAAGCCGTGGTCGTCGTTGGCCGTCAGGCACGGGGTCTCGCCGACGGCGCAGTCGACGTCGGCGATCGAGCCGCACGCGCGACACACGACGTGGTGGTGGTTGTCGCCCACCCTGGCCTCGTAGCGCGCCACGGAGTTGGACGGCTGGATGCGACGGACGAGACCGTTGGACGTCAACGCCCGCAGCACGTCGTAGACCGCCTGGTGCGAGACGTCGCCGAGGCGTGTGCGGACCGAGGCGATGATCTGCTCGGTGTCTGCGTGCGGGTGGTCGTGCACCGCGTCGAGGACCGCCATCCGCGGTCGGGTCACGCGCAGCTGCGCGGAGCGCAGGAGCTGCTCGGATCCAGGACTCGTCGCCATGGCTCCACTGTGTCCCACAAACTTGAACGAGTCAAGATTGGTCGTACGGCGGCGCGTGCCCGCAGGTCACGCGCGGGTGAGCCGGTCGACGAGGCCGGCGACACCGGAGTCCATCATCTGTCGGTGGTTCCAGGCGAGGGCCGGGCGCAACAGTGGAGACACGAGGGTCAGGGGGCCCGTGACCCGGACGCGCTGGTCGAGCTCCATCAGCGTCGTGCGCGGCTGGGCACCCGGGGTCAGCCGCCAGCGCACGTAGCCGTCGAGGTCGCCACCCACCCGGACCTCGAGGTCGGGCAGCTCGCGCGACGCGGCGTGGAGCACGAGGTCGAGGGTGTAGGGAAGCCGGGAACGGCACAGCACGCGAGCGACATCGAGGCCCAGCGAGGCCACCGCGACGACCTGGGGCCACCACTCGGGATAGCGGGCCAGGTCCACGACCACCTCGCGGGCCTGATGCGGCGGTGAGGGCAGCGTCCACGTGCCGGTGAAGTGGTAGTCGGAGGACACCCGCCCATCCTGCCCGGCCGCTGGGGAACGCCGCGCCCTGATCGCGGGTGCCGGCGCAGGGGAAATGAACAAAAGGCCCAGTGGAGCCTGGGCCTTCTGAGTGTCCGAGGGGGGACTTGAACCCCCACGCCCGCTAATGGGGCACTAGCACCTCAAGCTAGCGCGTCTACCAATTCCGCCACCCGGACGAGTGCGTCGGAACAGTAGCAAAGGACGTGCCCACGACCTGCATCGGGGCTGTCTCCCGCGAATGCCACTATGGGCACATGAGCAGCGATGAGGCAGGCGCTCCTGCCGGTCCGGGTGTCCCGTCCTACGACCCCGCCGCGGAGGTCGTGGACCTGTGCCGCGAGCTGATCAGGATCGACACCACCAACTACGGCGACCCGTCCGGCACCGAGGGTCCGGGAGAGCGCAAGGCCGCCGAGTACGTCGCGGCCCTGCTCGACGAGGTAGGCATCGAGTCGCGTCTCTACGAGTCCACGCCGGGTCGCACCTCGGTCGTGGCCACCTGGGGTGGCGGCGACGACAGTCGGGGGAGGCTCCTGCTGCACGGGCACCTCGACGTCGTGCCGGCTGCCGCCGAGGACTGGCAGGTCGACCCGTTCAGCGGGGAGATCCAGGACGGCTACGTGTGGGGGCGCGGCGCGGTCGACATGAAGGACTTCGACGCGATGCTCCTCTCGACCG
The DNA here is from genome assembly GCF_029937575.1 of Nocardioides sp. GTDB lineage: Bacteria > Actinomycetota > Actinomycetes > Propionibacteriales > Nocardioidaceae > Nocardioides. Next base: position 7,494 of record NZ_JAPYPS010000010.1, on the reverse strand, counting down.
TGCGGGCCCGCCAGCGCGCCGGACAGGTCCCGGACCGTCCGATGGTGCTCTGCTTCACCGCCGACGAGGAGGCCGGCGGCCATCACGGCGCCGAGGTCCTGGTCAACGAGCACCGCGACGAGTTCGAGGGCGTCACCGAGGCCGTCGGCGAGGTGGGTGGGTTCAGCACCACCGTGCGTGGTCGGCGGCTCTACCTGATCGAGGCGGCCGAGAAGGGCATGGCCTGGATGAAGCTGACCGCCCGCGGACGGGCCGGACACGGCTCGATGATCAACTCAGACAACGCCGTCACCCGGCTCTCCGCCGCGGTGGCCCGCATCGGCGCCCACCAGTGGCCCGTCCGCCTCACGCCGACGATGGAGGTGCTCCTGGCTGCAGTGGCCGACCTGGCCGGGACCGAGGCGACCCCCGAGAACGCCCAGGCGTTGGTCGAGGAGTTCGGGGGAGCCACCCGGATGCTGGGCGCGGTCATCCGCAACACCGTCAACCCCACGCAGCTCGCGAGCGGCTACAAGGTCAACGTGATCCCCACCGAGGCCAGCGCCCACATCGACGGTCGCTTCCTGCCCGGCTACGAGGACGAGTTCTTCGAGACCCTGCGCGAGCTCTGCGGCGACGGCATCGAGTGGGACTTCGTCTCCCACCAGCAGCCGTGGGAGACGCCGTACGACGGCGACCTGGTCGCCACGATGACGCGCTCCATCCTCGCCGAGGACCCGGAGGGCATCGTGGCGCCGTACACGATGAGCGGAGGCACCGACGCCAAGCACTTCCGCAAGCTCGGCATGCGCTCCTACGGCTTCGCCCCGCTGCGCCTGCCGGCCGACCTGGACTTCACGGCGCTCTTCCACGGGGTGGACGAGCGGGTGCCGGTCGACGCGCTGGAGTTCGGCGCGCGGGTCTTCGACCGGTTCCTCGGCGAGGCGTAGGCCGCGCAGGTGCGCCGCGTGCGCCTACGCGGTCCGGACGGCCCGGATGATCTTGCGGCGCAGGATCACTCGGCGCACGCCGTCGTTGCCGATGCGGACGCGGTCGAGCTCCCAGCCGCCGTGCTCGGCACGGTCGACGAGCAGCTTGGTGACGACGCCGCGAGAGAAGTCCCGGTCGAAGCTGACCTTGTCGAACTCCCACTCCACGCCGGCGCGCGGGGCACGCCGCTCCCTGCGGCTCATGCGGATCGCTGCGACACGTCGTCGAGCGCCCGCACGAGCTCGGTGGGCAGGGTCTTGTCCTCGAGGTCGAGGGAACCGCGCAGCTGGGCCGCCGTACGTGCCCCGACGATGGGCGCCGTGACCCCGGGGCGGTCCCGCACCCAGACCAGGGCCACCTCCAGCGGGGTCCACCCCAGGCCCTCGGCAGCGCGCGCGACAGCCTCCACGACGCGGGCGCTCGCCTCGTCGAGGTAGGCGCCCACGAAGCCGGCGAACGTCGGGGACGCGCCGCGGGAGTCGACCGGCGTCCCTCCTCGATACTTGCCGGTCAGCACTCCGCGGCCCAGCGGTGACCAGGGGAGGACTCCCAGCCCCATCGCCAGGGCGGCCGGCAGCACCTCTCGCTCGACGGAGCGGTTGAGCAGGGAGTACTCGACCTGCGTGCTGGCGACGGGCGTGCGCCCGGGCACGGTCTCCTGCCACGTCGCGGCGCGTGCGGTCTGCCACCCGGTGTAGTTGCTGATCCCGACGTACGACGTGCGTCCCGACGAGACGGCGTGGTCGAGTGCGGCCAAGGTCTCCTCGAGAGGGGCCTGGTTGCTCCAGGTGTGCACCTGCCACAGGTCGACGTGGTCGACGCCGAGCCGCTCCAAGGAGGCGTCCAACGACGCGAGGAGGTGGCCGCGCGAGGTGTTCACGACGCGCTCGCCCGAGCGGCGAGACACGCCGGCCTTGGTGGCGAGGACGATCTCGTCCCGGGCCACCACGTCGCCGATCAGGTGCCCGACGAGTCGCTCGGACTCGCCGTCGGTGTAGCCGGCCGCGGTGTCGATCAACGTCCCGCCGGCCTCGGCGAAGGCGATCAGGGACTCGCGAGCCTCGTGCTCGTCGGTGTCTCGTCCCCAGGTCATCGTGCCGAGGCCCAGACGCGAGACCTGGAGGCCGGTGCCGCCGACACGTCGCTGCTGCATGGCAGAAACCTAACCAAGTGGGGCCAGCCGGTGGTGAACTGCCCACCGACACGCCCTAGGCTTCGGCGGGTGTGGGAGATGCTCCAGGCCATCGTGCTCGGGACGATCCAGGGGCTCACGGAGTTCCTGCCGATCTCGAGCAGCGCGCACCTGCGCATCTATCCCGAGCTGTTCGGCTGGGGAGACCCGGGAGCCGCCTTCACCGCGGTCATCCAGATCGGCACCGAGCTCGCGGTCCTCATCTACTTCCGCGAGGACATCCTCCGCATCGCCTCCACCTGGCTCAGGTCCCTGGTGCGCCCCGAGCTCCGCGGTCATCTCGACGCGCGGATGGGCTGGTTCATCATCGTCGGCTCCCTGCCGATCGTGGTCCTGGGCATCGCCCTCAAGGACGTGATCGAGAACGACTTCCGCAGCCTGTGGATCATCGGCACGACCCTGATCGTCGGCGGCCTGATCCTCGGTGTCGCCGACCGTCTGGGCTCGAACGAGAAGAAGATCAAGCAGATCACGCTCCGCGACGCCGTGCTGATGGGCGTGGCCCAGGCGATGGCCCTGATCCCGGGAGTCTCGCGGTCCGGGGCGACGCTGTCGATGGGCCGGGCTCTCGGCTACGAGCGGGAGGCGGCCACGCGCTACGCGTTCCTGCTCGCCATCCCGGCCGTCGTGGGCGCCGGTCTGTTCGAGCTCAAGGAGATCCCCAACGGGGAGAACACCTACGGCTGGGGCCCCACCGCGGTGGCCACGGTGGTCTCCTTCGTCGTCGGCTACGCCGCGATCGCGTGGCTGCTGCGTTACGTCTCCACCCGCTCCTACACGCCGTTCGTGCTCTACCGCGTGGTGCTGGGTGTCTCGACGCTGGTGCTGGTCGGTACCGGTGTGCTCATCGCCTGAGCGTCGTCATAGCCAGCCGGCCCGCTTGAAGAACCACCACAGTGCCCCCGAGGCACCGGCCATGAGCAGCAGGGCGAACGGGTAGCCCAGGCTCCAGTGCAGCTCCGGCATGTCGTCGAAGTTCATCCCGTAGATCCCGGCGATCAGCGTGGGGACGACGACGATGGCGGCGCCCGCGGAGATCTTGCGCATGTCGTCGTTCTGCTGCACCGAGATCGAGGCCAGGTGGGCGTCGAAGGCGGTCGAGAGCAGGCCGTCGAGGCTGTCCACGATCTCGGCCGCCTGGTTGAGGTGGTCGACGACGTCACGGAAGAACGGCGCCGCCTCCCCGCGTACGCCGGGGACGGTCCCGGCGGCGAGGCGTCGCATCGGCTCGCGCAGCGGCAGGACGGCACGCCGTACCTCGGCGATCTCGCGCTTGAGGGCGTAGATCCTCGCCGAGTCGCGGGTGCGCTCGGGGGAGAACACCGACGCCTCCACCTCGTCGACATCCTCCTCGAGCGCGACCACGACCTCGGTGTAGGCATCGACGACCACGTCGCTGACGGCGTAGACCACCGCGGAGGGCCCGTGGGTGAGCAGCGAGCTCGACTGCTCCAGCCGGTGTCGCGCGTCCTGCAGCTGCGAGCCGCGACCGTGGCGGACGGTGATCACGAAGTCGGGTCCCACGAAGAGGCTGATCTCACCGGTCTCCACGGCGTCGTCGGCGTCGACGTACCAGAGCGTCTTGAGGATGAGGAAGAGATGGTCGTCGTACAGGTCTACCTTGGGCCGCTGGTGCGCCTTGACGGCGTCCTCGACCGCCAGTCCGTGGAGCCCGAACGCCTCGGCGACCTCGGTGAGCTCCATCTCGCTGGGCTGGTACAGGCCGAGCCAGACGAAGCCCTCGCCGTCGGCGGCGCTCTGCCGCAGGGCCGCGTAGTCGTGCGGCTGGCAGTCGACGGCGAATCGGTTGCCACCCTTGTAGACGGCGCTGTCGACGATCACGTGCTCAACCTAGCGCCGTCGACGGTTTCGGTGGACGCCCTAGAGTCGCCGACATGGCAACGGTGATCCTCGTCCGACACGGGCGTACGACGGCGAACGCGTCGGGCATGCTCGCGGGGCGGATGACCGGGGTGAAGCTCGACGACGTCGGCACCGGGCAGGCCGACCGCGCCGCCGCGCGCATCGCGGCCGTGCCGCTCGTGGCAGTGGTGAGCAGCCCGTTGGAGCGGTGCCGCCAGACGGCGAAGGCTGTCCTGGGCGCCCAGGGCGCCGACCGTCGCCTGCGGGTCACGGTGGACAAGGGGATCACCGAGTGCGACTACGGCGACTGGCAGGGCAGCGCCCTGAGGGACCTGGCGAAGCAGCCGCTGTGGAAGACGGTTCAGTCGCAGCCCTCCGCCGCCACCTTCCCGGGCGGGGAGTCGATGGCGACCATGCAGGCGCGTTCGGTGACGGCGATCCGACAGCGTGACGCCGCCATCGAGGCCGAGCACGGCGAGGGAGCGGTGTGGGTGGCCGTCAGCCATGGCGACATCATCAAGTCGGTGCTGGCCGATGCGCTCGGGATGCACCTGGACCTGTTCCAGCGCATCGGCGTGGACCCGGCATCGATCTCGATCATCCGCTACACCGGCGCGCGCCCGTACGTGCTGGCCTCCAACACCCACGAGGGAGATCTCTCGTGGCTCAAGGCCGCGCCACGCAAGGGGCGCACCTCACGCAAGTCCTCGGCTGGTGCGTCCGTGGACGCTGGTGCCGTCGTCGGCGGTGGCGCCGGACCCGATGCCCCGGGCGCGAGCCCTACGGCCCGGTCATAGGGTGAGCGGCATGGCTCCGATCGTCCACGGCTTCGACCCGCCGGAACGCTTCGTCACCGGCACCGTCGGTGAGCCGGGCGCGCGCACGTTCTTCCTGCAGGCGCGCACGGGTGCGCGGCTGACCAGTGTCTCGCTGGAGAAGCAACAGGTCTCCGCGCTCGCCGAGCGCATCGACGAGCTGCTCGACGAGGTGATGGCCAACCAGGCGAGCCAGTCGGTGGTCCCGGCGGTGGCGCCCCTGGCCCTCGATGACGCGGCACCGCTCGAGCAGCCGATCGAGGAGGAGTTTCGTGCCGGGACGATGACGTTGTCGTGGGATCCCTCGGACGAACGCGTGGTCATCGAGGTGTTCCCGTTCTCCGAGGCGGCTGTGGTCTCGCCCGACCAGCTCGACGAGGACGACTTCCAGGAGCCCGAGCCGGACGAGGTGTTCTTGGTCCGGCTGACCGCCGCGGCCGCGCGCTCGTTCGTCAAGCGGGCCGAGCAGGTCCTGGAGGCGGGCCGTCCCAGCTGTCCGTTCTGCGGCAACCCGATCGACCCCGCCGGACACCTGTGCGTGCGCGCCAACGGGTTCCGCCGGCGCGACCCGTGACCTGGCTGTGGGCACCCGCGGCCCGATGAGCGCACTGGAGCTGCACGGCCGGATCATGCCGGCCTCGAACGCGACCTTCCTCGGTGAGCTGGACGGGCGCAAGGTGGTCTACAAGCCCGTGGCGGGGGAGCGGCCCCTGTGGGACTTCCCCGACGGGACGCTCGCCGGCCGCGAGGTGGCGGCGTACGCCGTCTCGCAGGTCGTCGGCTGGGACGTCGTGCCCCGGACCTGGTTGGGCGACGGGCCGCACGGGCTCGGGATGCTTCAGGAGTGGCAGGAGCCCGATCCCGAGCAGGAGGCCGTGACGTTGGTGGCCCCGACCGAGGTGCCGCGGGGGTGGCGGACGGTCTTCGAGGGTGTCGACGACCACGACCGCGACGTCACGTTGATCCACGAGGACACGGCGCCGCTGCGTCGGATGGCCGTCTTCGACGTCATCACCAACAACGCCGACCGCAAGGGCGGACACGTCCTGGAGATGACCTCCGGTCATCGCTACGGAGTCGACCACGGTCTGACGTTCCACCACGAGGCCAAGCTGCGCACGGTGCTGTGGGGCTGGCACGGGGAGCCCCTCGGCGACGAGGACGTCGCCGGCATCGAGCGCGTGATCAGCGCGTTGTCCGGCGACCTGGGGGAGACCCTGGCCGATCACCTGACGGACCTGGAGATCACCGTGCTGGGGCGACGCTGCCGGCGGCTCCTGGAGCACGGCGTGCTTCCGGTGCCCCGTGGTGAGTGGCCATCGATCCCGTGGCCACCGTTCTGAGCCCTGGCCGTAGGCTGCCGACATGCGTGCCTGGAACCCCCCGACGATCCCGACGCTGCCCGTGACCGCTCCGGCGGTCGCGTTGCACGACACGTCCTCCGGCCGGCAGGTCACCACGTCGCCCGAGGGCCCAGCGCGCCTCTACGTCTGCGGGATCACGCCGTACGACGCCACCCACCTGGGCCACGCGGCGACCTACGTCGGCTTCGACCTCCTCAACCGGGCCTGGCGCAACGCCGGACACGACGTCACCTACGTGCAGAACGTCACCGATGTGGACGACCCGCTCCTGGAGCGGGCCACGAAGGTCAACATCGACTGGGTCGAGCTCGCGGAGCGTGAGACCGAGCTGTTCCGCCAGGACATGCAGGCCTTGCGGGTCCTGCCACCTGCGGCCTACGTCGGCGCCGTCGAGTCGATCCCGTTGGTCATCGACCTCATCCAGGTCCTCGAGCAGGCGGGGGCGGTCTACGAGGTCGAGCAGGACCTGTACTTCTCGGTCACCGCGGACACCGCCTTCGGTGACGAGTCCGGCTTAGACCGCGACACGATGCTGTCGCTGTTCGGCGAGCGAGGGGGAGACCCGGACCGCGAGGGCAAGCGCGACCCGCTCGACTGCGTCGTGTGGCGTGGCGAGCGTCCCGGTGAGCCCTCGTGGCCCAGCCCGTGGGGTGCCGGGCGGCCGGGATGGCACATCGAGTGTGCCGCGATCGCGATGACCCACCTCGGCGCCGGCATCGACGTCCAGGGTGGCGGCAGCGACCTGGTCTTCCCGCACCACGAGATGTGTGCCGGTCACGCCCAGGTAGCGGTCCCCGGCACGTCGTTCGCCCAGGTGTACAGCCACGCCGGCATGGTGGGCTACGACGGCGAGAAGATGTCGAAGTCGCGCGGCAACCTCGTCTTCGTCTCGGCCCTGCGCAACAGCGACATCGATCCGATGGCCATCCGCCTCGCGCTGCTGCGCCACCACTTCCGCAGTGACTGGGAGTGGACCGACGCCGAGCTCTTCGAGGCCCTGGACTCGCTGGCACAGTGGCGCAAGGCGGCCGCTCTCGGCACCGGCGCGCCGGCCGGTCCCGTGGTCGAGGAGGTCCTCGCCGCGATCGCCGACGACCTCGACGCCCCGCGCGCGGTGGCCGCCATCGATGCCTGGGTCGCCGCGACCCTCGGCGTCGACGGCCTGGCCGACACCTCCGACCCCGATGCCGCCGTGGCGATCGTTGCCCTGGCCGACGCGGCGCTGGGCATCCTGCTCTAGCCTCGGGATTTCACGAGTGATCGGGCGACACCGGGGCTAAAAGCACGGAAG
>NZ_JAPYPS010000068.1:20339-20982 GCF_029937575.1 Nocardioides sp. | reverse complement strand
AAGACGTGCCACAACTCCACAATTGTGCGCCGTGAGCACCCCCACCCGCCCCACCACCCACCCGCGCGCCGCTCCGGAACAACCGGCACGCGAGGACGGTTGAGGCAGGCATGACCAACACACCGACGAAGATCGTCTACACCGCCAAGGCCACCGTCACGGGCGGCCGCGCCGGCCACGCGAAGAGCGAGGACGGGATCCTCGACCTCGACCTCACTGCTCCGAAGGAGACCGGCGGTCCGGGCACCGGCACCAACCCGGAGCAGCTGTTCGCCGTGGGCTACGGCGCCTGCTTCCAGGGAGCGCTCGGCCTGGTCGCCAAGAAGCACGGCGTGGACGCGTCCGGCTCGACGGTCGACATCGCCGTGGGGTTCGGTCCCGAGGGCGACTCCTTCGCCATCACCGCCGACATCACCGCCACCATCCCGGGCGTCGACGACGCGAAGGCCCAGGAGCTCGTCGAGGCAGCCCACCAGGTCTGCCCGTACTCCAAGGCGACCCGCGGCAACGTCCCGGTGACCGTCACCGGCAAGGGCGCCTGAGCCTCACCTTCGAGGCCCTCACCGGACCTCCCTGCTCCACCTGCCGTCGAGTCGGCGCCGCGCGGCGCGGTCAGCGGGTGCAGAAGCGCGCCGGCGAGGGC
>NZ_JAPYPS010000068.1:13497-20329 GCF_029937575.1 Nocardioides sp. | reverse complement strand
CCGCGCCCCCCCCCCCCCCGCGCGCTCGGTCAGGCGTCGGCCGGCGCTCGCCGCGCCCACGCCTCGCGGAACGAGATCCGGTTGCCGGTGCGCAGCAGGTTGTTCTCGTAGACCCGCGCGCCCAACCGCACGAACAGCGCGGCGGCCACCAGCGTCACCAGGATCGCGACGACCAGCTGCCAGGCGGGCACGTCGCCCTCCGCGAGTCGCGCGGGCATCAGCATCGTCGACACGACGGGCAGCATCGACACCACGGTCCGCACGCCCTCGCCGGCGGTGACCGCGATCAGGTAGGGCGCGAACAAGATGATCTGGAGCGGAGCCGTAGCGCCGCCCAGGTCCTGCTGGCGCGAGGCAAGAGCGCCGGCGACCGACCACAGGCTCGCCAGGGCGACGAAGCCGAGCACGAAGAACACGACGTACCAGCCGATCGCCGGTCCGATGACGCCGAGCGCGTCGAGGTTGCCGGTGGCGACCAGGCCGATCACTCCCGCGAGCGCCAGCACGACGGTCTGGCCGATGGCCAGGACGCTGGCGCCGGCGATCTTGCCCCACAGCAGGGCCCGGATCGGGACCGACGCCGCCAGGATCTCGACCACCCGGCTCTCCTTCTCCTGCGTCACGCTGCCGGCGATGGTCAGACCGAAGGTCAGCGCGGTGACGTAGAAGAGCAGCACGAAGATGAACGACGCGGCCTGACGCAGCCCGGCGTCCTCGGCATCGGGGTCCAGCAGCCGCTGCCCGACCTCGGCGCCGCGCACGAGGGCGGCGAGGTCGACGTCCTGCTCGGCCGCGTTCGCGGTGGTGACCAGCTGGGAGACGGCGGCGGTGACGGACTGGGTGATGGTCGGCGAGACGCCGTCCTCACCGACGAGCTCGTAGCCCTCGCCCGAGGCGGCGGGGAGCAGGGCCGCATCGACGTCGCCGGCCAGGACGGCGTCCTCGGCCGCCGCCACGTCGTCGTACGTCATGGCCTCGAGCACGGCGTTGTCGTCGGTGGAGCGGGCGATCGTCGAGGCCTCGTCGACGGCGGTGGCCGCGATCTCGTCGACGACGCCGACCGTGCTGGTCTGCTGACGGTCACCGAGGAACGTGTAGAGCACGACCATGCCGATCAGGCCGACGAGCAGCAGGCCCGACTGGATCAGGAACGCCTTGCTGCGGACCTGCGTGCTGACCTCGCGCTCCGCGACCACGCGCCACATGCCGCGGCCGGTCGCAGGACCGGTGGTGGACGGGGTGCTCATCGGGTGACCTCCCGGAAGATCTCGGACAGGGGTTGGCGGACGCGGGCGACCTCGAGGACCGGCCCCCGCTCGACGACGGTGCGGGTCAGGTCGGCGGCCTCGATGCCATCGAGGGTGAGCAGGGCGGTGGAGCCGTCCACGTCGTCGACCCGTACGCCGCGCAGGTCGCGCAACCAGGCGGCATCCTGGCCGTCGAGAACGACGCGGTAGCGCTCCACACTCTCGCTGCGCAACTCGTCGACCGAGCCGGCCGCGACCACGCGCCCGCCGGAGAGGATGACGAGGTCGTCGCAGAGGCGTTCGACGAGCTCGAGCTGGTGGCTGGAGAAGAGCACGGGCACGTCGGCGGCCTCGCGCTGCAAGAGCTCCACCATGGCGTCGACGGCGAGCGGGTCCAGGCCGCTGAAGGGCTCGTCCAGGACGAGGGCGGTCGGGCGATGGATCAGGGCGGCCGCGATCTGCACGCGCTGCTGGTTGCCGAGCGAGAGGTTGTCCAACAGGTCGTCGCGCCGCTCCTCGAGGCCGAAGAAGCCCAGCAGCTCGTCGGCACGGGACAGGGCGTCCCTGCGGGAGAAGCCGTGCAGCCGGGCGAAGTAGCTCAGCTGCTCGGCCAGCTTCATCCGCGGGTAGAGCCCGCGCTCCTCGGGCATATAGCCGAAACCGCGCCGGTCCTCGGCGCCGATCGGCGACCCGTTCCAGGTCACCGACCCCGAGGTCGGCGCGAGGACTCCCATCAGCATGCGCATCGTGGTGGTCTTGCCGGCGCCGTTGGCGCCGACGAAGCCCGTCATCCGGCCCGGGCGGACGTGGAACGACACGTCGTCCACCGCCGTCAGGCTCCCGAAGACCCTGGTCAGTGAGATCGCTTCCAACATGCCACCGACGCTAGCGCCGACGGCGGGGCAACGCGTCCGCCCCGAGCCAGCATCCGCGCCACCACACGGTCGCCTACTGAGCCAGCCCGTAGAGCCGGTCGCCCGCGTCGCCCAGGCCGGGCACGATGTAGCCCTTGTCGTTGAGCCGCTCGTCCATCGCCGCGGTCACCACGGTCACCGGGACGTCGATGCCCTCGAGGCCGCGCTCGAGGTTGGCGCAGCCTTCCGGTGCCGAGAGCAGCGTGATGCAGGTGATGTCGTCGGCCCCGCGGTCGACCAGGAACCGGATCGCGGCGGCGAGGGTCCCGCCGGTCGCGAGCATCGGGTCGAGCACGTAGCACTGGCGCCCGGAGAGGTCGTCGGGCAGACGCTCGGCGTACGTCGAGGCCTCGAGGGTCTCCTCGTTGCGCACCATCCCGAGGAAACCGACCTCCGCGGTCGGCAGCAGCCGCATCATCCCGTCGAGCATCCCCAGACCGGCCCGCAGGATGGGGACCACGAGGGGCTTGGGGGTGGCCAGCTTGGTCCCCGTCGTGGGGGCGACCGGCGTCACGATCTCGTCCGGTACGACGCGCACGTCGCGAGTCGCCTCGTAGGCGAGCAGCGTGACGAGCTCGTCCGCCAGGCGCCGGAACGTCGGAGAGTCCGTGCGTTCGTCACGCAGCACGGTGAGCTTGTGAGCCAGGAGCGGGTGGTCGACCACGTGCGTGCGCATGGACGAGACCCTAGTAGTCATGCGCCCGGGCGCCGAGAGCAGCGCACGAGAAAGGGCTTGGCGGTGACCCGGGGGCGTGCGACTCTTGAGGCATGGCCGAGCAGATCGACGCCGTCGACTTCGCGCTGGCTGCCTACCGGGACGACGACGGGTGGCAGGTCCAGGAGCTCGGTCACGACCTGGTGGTGGACGTGGAGACGATCGTCCACGCCCTGCGCCGCTTCCCCGGCGACGGCGGCGCGGTCGGGCTGGTGGCCGTCGACGAGGACTTCTTCCTCATCGTCCGGGTGACCGGATCTGTCACCCGGCTGCTGCTCTCCGACATCACCGCCGCCGACGAGTGGGAGCTGGCCAGCTCGGTCGTCGAGCACCTCGGCCTGCCGTTCCCCGAGGACGACGACGACCAGGACCCGGCCGGTGACCTCGACCTGCTCAGCGACCTCGGCGTACAGGCGATCGACCTTGCCGAGATGCTCGACGAGGACGAGGACCTCTACCCCGACGAGATGCTCTCCGACGTCGCCCGTCAGCTCGGGTTCGGTGAGCTCTTCGACGACGCGGTCGGCTTCACCTCCGCGTGACGGTGCAGCAACGCTGGGCGGAGCCGATGCGCGCCGCCCTCCAGGAGGCGCGTGGTGCCCTGACCACCGGCGACGTACCCATCGGTGCCGTCGTGCTCGATCCGAGCGGTGTCGTGATCGGTCACGGCCGCAACGTGCGCGAGGCCGAGGCCGACCCGACCGGCCACGCCGAGGTCGTCGCCCTGCGGGCGGCTGCCCGCGAGCGTGGCGAGTGGCGCCTGGAGGGCTGCACCCTCGTGGTCACGCTCGAGCCCTGCACGATGTGCGCCGGAGCCGCGGTGCTCTCCCGCGTCGAGCGGGTGGTCTTCGCGGCTCACGACGAGAAGGCCGGTGCCGTCGGGTCGCTGTGGGACGTCGTGCGAGACCGTCGGCTCAACCACCGGCCGGAGGTCGTCGCCGGCGTGCTGGCCGAGGAGGCGGTCGCGCTGCTGGCGACATTCTTTGCCGAGCAGCGCTCCCGCGGAGCCTGATCGGCTGTCAGGGTGGGGCGATGATCTTCAAGCGGTCCAAGCAACCCAGTGCCCTGCAGCAGGCCGGAGAGACGTTGGGACTGTCCTCGGGACCGGGCAAGGACGGCGGCATCCAGGGCGAGGTCGACGGCGTGCCTGTGGTCGTGACGCGCCCGATCGTCCAGAGCACCACGGGTGGGGGCGGGCTGTGGGTCCTCGCCGGCCCGACGGCGCACAACTGGATCGCCAACATCGTCCCGGACGTGGACACCCGGCCGGTCGAGCGCATCGACACTGCGGAGTACGCCGGTGACGCGGCCTCCTGGCTGGGCGTGGACGTCACGACCAAGAAGGCGAGCGGCGACCTGTCGGCGGACGACGTCACCGCCATCGTGCGCGATGTCGCCGCCCGGTACGCCGCGCTGGGTTGACGGCTGCGCGGTTCAGCCTGATTTCGGCCCGGCCGCACCCTCCGGTAACCTTCCCGGCGGTGGCGTGTCCGAGAGGCCGAAGGTGCATCACTCGAAATGATGTGTGGGGTCAAACCCACCGTGGGTTCAAATCCCACCGCCACCGCCAGCCCACAGGGCCTCTGATCTGCGGACACGCAGATCGGAGGCCCTTGGTGTCTCCTCGCTTACCCACGATGTGCGCATCTATTCGGCGACGCCGTGCTGCAGAGCGTGCCTACCTGGCGTGACCGGCTCGCGCCCCTGCTCGTCGGGCCTGCCGCTGCCCTCGACCTCGGCTGAGTCCGTCGTACGCGGATCTCACGGCGCGCCGGAGAGCAGCACGCAGAAGCGGGGCCCGCCCTCCTCGGAGGTCTCCAGCCACGCCCGGCCGCCGTGCAGCTCGGCGATGCGCCGACAGACCGCGAGTCCCACGCCGCTGCCGACCGTCCGGTCGTCGGCCGCACCGCGCTCGAACATCTTGAAGAGTCGGTCGGTGTCGGTGAGGGCATCGCCGTTGTCGGATACCCGGATCACCGGCCAGCCGGTCTCCGCGTCGACGACGCTGTCGACGACGACGACCGGGTTGCGGTCGGCAGGCACGTACTTGATCGCGTTGCCGATGAAGTTCGAGAGCATCGTGCGCATCAGCGCCTCATCACCCGAGACGCGCGGCAGCGGGTCGACGCGCACGTCCGCCGGGCGATCGGCGGCGACCACGAGCTCGGCGGCCACGTGCTCCGCGAGGGTGGTCAGCTCGACCGGCCTGTGGCTGAGCGCCTCGCGGCCGATCTGGGCGAAGGCGAGGATGTCGTCGATGAGTCGCGAGCCTCGGTCGGCGGCACCCTCGATGCGGGCGACGAAGTCCTCCTCGCGCTTGCCCTCGAGGCTGCCGCGCAGCATGCTGCTGAAGCCCTTGACGACCGTGAGCGGCGTGCGCAGGTCGTGGGCCATGGCAGCGGAGAAGTCGGCCAGGTCGTCGTTGGCCCGGCGCAGCTCGACCTCGACCTGCTTGCGGTCGGTGACGTCCGAGATGAAGGCGTGGAAGCTGAGCTGGGACTCGTCGGTGAGCGTCCACAGCGCGATGTCGACGGTGAGGTTGCGCCCGTCCTGGGTGACGAACGCGGCCTCGTAGCGCTGGTCGCCGGGCGGTGGGCCCTCTCCCGCCAGGTAGGCCATCATCTGGGACCGGCTGCCGTCGACCGTGGACCGGGTGACGAGGTCGGAGGCACGGCGCCCGAGCACCGCGTCGAGGGGGAGCCCGAAGAGGTTGAGGGCGGCTGAGTTGCAGTCGTCCACGACCCCGTCCGGGCCGAAGCTGATGTAGGCGGCGGTCGAGCTCGCGATGATCGCGCGAGTACGACGCTGACTCGCGGCGAGCTCCTCGGCGATCGCGTCGCGGGCCTCGATCGCCTCGCGGGCGATCGTGAAGGCGTCCTCGGCTCCGGCGCGTCTCAGGTCGACCTGACGCAGCCGAGACGACTGCAGCCACACGAGTGCGGAGCCGATGACCCCGACCAGGGTCGCGGCGACCGCGATCAGCGCCGCGGAGTTGTCGCCCGTCCCGGTGTCGCCGAGGTGCACGACGGCGAGACCGCCCGTGATCGGGACGAGGGTCGCGACGGGGAGGAACCGCCGGACGATGATGCCGCCGGCGGTGTTGCCGCTGATGAGTGACATGTAGCCGCCGTCGCTGCGGCGCAGCAGGACGCCCAGGCTGGCCAGGACGAGGCCGACGGCGGTGCGCAGTGCGATGCTCTTGAACGCACCCAGGGTGTAGAGGGACTCCACGCCGTACGCGTAGCCGACCAGGGTGACCATCCCGACGACCAGGCACGAGGACGCCACGAGCTGACCGGCCATCACCTGGCCCCGGTCGACGAGCCAGATGGCGACGGCGACGAGAAGGACGCCCACGGCGGTCGCCAGCGACATCCGACCGGCCGAGTCACCACCCAGGTCGCCCGGGTCGAGACCGAGGAGGTTGTCCCAGGGGTACGTCGTGTCGAGGGCGTACTCGCTGACCGTCAGCACCGCGTAGGCGCCGACGACGACGGCGATGGCGCTGGTCACCCGCGGTGCCCACGGCTGGCGCACGTGACTGATCAGGACCGCCAGCCCGAGCAGGGTGAGGGCGAGCGCCGTGGAGAACTTCGTCGAGGCGGTGTCGGGGGAGAGTCGGTAGAGCGAGGGCACGTCGGCGATCCAGCCGACCAGCACGACCGAGCCCAGCAGCACCACCAGCGCTCCGGCGGCCGATGCGGCGATGCCCAGGCGTCGGACGAGCTCGGCCTGCGGGAGGCTCGCGATCGTCTTGGCGTCGATGGCGCGTTGGAGGGTGGCCTCCTCGATGACGTGGGCAGCGTCCTCAGGCTCGCCAGGACGACTCGAGGTCCGCAGGCGCTCGGTGATGCTCATCTGACCAGGCCTCCCGTCCTCCCCCGTCAGTGCGCCCATCATTGCATCCTGGGTCCTCGTGGACCGGATCATGGGAGAGGGCGCCGGCCCGTGGCCGC
>NZ_JAPYPS010000068.1:0-13397 GCF_029937575.1 Nocardioides sp. | reverse complement strand
GCATCCTGGGTCCTCGTGGACCGGATCATGGGAGAGGGCGCCGGCCCGTGGCCGCGGGCCGGGCTCGCCGGCCGGCTCAGGGCATCACATGGTGACGCGGCACACGGCCAGCAGGGTGCCGGCCTCGTCGCCGGTGTAGACGGCCCAGCCCTCGTCGAACGAGACGTGCTTGACCTTGTTGTCCTGCAGGACGAGGGAGGAGCCGGGGATGACGTCGGCGCCGAACCCGGTGGGCGAGCAGTCGTGGCGCTCGATCAGCTTGCCCAGGCGGGCCTCGCCCGCGGGCGGCGCGGTGACGTCCTGAGCGGCCGTCACGCCGTCGGTCGTGGTGCCGGCGGCGCTCACGGCGAGGAACGCGAACGTCGCGACGACAGCGCACTTCACGGCGGTGGCGGCCGGTACGGCGTGCTCGCGGCGCGGCCGGACACGCCTCAGCGCGTGCTTCATGGCGGCCTCCAGGCGGGTCGGTGGGATTCGATCGGGGCGTCGGACAGGAACGGGTGCGGGGAGTGGGCGGCTGGCGCCGACCGGCCCGGACAGGTGCGACACCGAGACGACTGGTCAACGATCCGAGCGGGATCGGGTCACGGGTCGGTGCGAAGATCGCGCGCCACGAGCTGGTGGGAGGATGTGGACATGACCTGGTTCTCCACGCCCGCCGACGCCTCCGACCGGTTGCACGAGGCCGGCTACCTCGCCGATGCCACGACCGCGACCACGTCGTACCTCGCCGGAGCCCTGGAGAAGCCGCTCCTCATCGAGGGTCCCGCCGGGGTCGGCAAGACCGAGCTCGCCAAGGCCGTCGCGCGAGCCACGGGCGCCGACCTGGTCCGCCTCCAGTGCTACGAGGGCCTCGACGAGGCGCGTGCGCTCTACGAGTGGAACTACAAGAAGCAGCTCCTGCGGATCCAGGCCACCAGCAGCCAGGACGACCAGGACTGGGCGGCCACCCACGACGACATCTTCGCCGAGGAGTTCCTGCTCACCCGGCCGCTGCTGACCGCGATCCGGCGCGAGACGCCCACCGTGCTGCTCATCGACGAGGTCGACAAGACCGACGTCGAGGTCGAGGGGCTGCTCCTCGAGGTGCTCAGCGACTTCCAGGTCACCATCCCCGAGCTCGGCACGATCGAGGCGACGCGACGCCCGTACGTCGTGCTCACGTCCAACGCGAGCCGCGAGCTCTCCGAGGCCGTCAAGCGCCGTTGCCTCTACCTCCACCTCGACTACCCCGACGCCGAGCGCGAGCGGGAGATCGTGGCCTCGCAGGTGCCCGACCTCGACGACAAGGTGACCGGTCAGCTGGTCGCCACCATCGCCCGGCTGCGCGAGCTCGAGCTCAAGAAGGCGCCCTCGATCGCGGAGTCCGTCGACTGGGCGCGCACCCTCGTCGCCCTGGAGATCGGCGACCTCGACGACAAGGCCATCACCGACACCCTCGGTGTGATCCTCAAGCACTCCTCCGACCAGGCGCGCGCGGTCAAAGAGCTCCGGCTGGGTCGATGACCGACCCCGCGGCGGCTCGAAGTGGGCTGCTCGACCGGCACATCGCCTTCCTCGAGGCGTTGCGCGGCGCCGGCCTGTCGGTCTCCCTGGCCGAGGACCTCGATGCAGTCGCCGCGCTGACGTCGGTGGAGTGGACCGATCGCAGCATCGTGCACGACGTGTACGCCGCCACGCTGGTCAAGCGGCAGGCGCAGCGCCCGACGTTCGACGCCCTCTTCGACCTCTACTTCCCGCGCCTGGTGGGTGGCGGCGTCGCCGAGGCGCAGCGGGCGGAGACCGAGGGCTCGGAGGGTGACGGATCGCCGGTGCGCGACAACGCCGCGGCGCTGGAGGCCTTTCGCGAGGCACTGGCCGAGGCCCTCGAGCAGGGCGACGAGCAGCGGTTGCAAGAGCTGGCCGCGGAGATGGTCGGTCGCTTCGGGGCGATGCCCGGCCGGGGGCCCGGGTTGTCGTCGTGGTCGGCGTACACCGCCCTGCAGCGCGTTGCCCCCAGCCAGCTGATCGAGCGGATCGTGGCCGCCCTGCTCGGTGAGGGCCTGACCGAGGAGGAGGCCGAGCGCTCCGCCGGTCGCCGGGTCGGTGCCTTCACCGCGACCGTCGAGGCCGACGCCCGGCGCCGGATCGCGGAGGAGAAGGGGGCCGAGCACGTCGCGAACGTCGCGCTGCGTCCCAGCATCGACCGGATCGACTTCACCTCGGCACGCAAGGCCGACCTGGAGGAGATGCGGCGCGAGATCTACCCGCTCGCCCGGCGTCTGGCGGCGCGCCTGACCAAGGAGCACCACGCCAAGCGGCGCGGGCCGCTGGACTTCCGGCACACGGTCCGGGCGTCGATGTCGACCGGGGGCGTCCCGATCGCCACCCACCACCGACCCAAGCGACCGCACCGCACCGAGCTGGTCGTGCTCTGCGACGTCAGTGGCTCGGTCGCCAACTTCGCGCAGTTCACCCTGCTGCTGGTCTTCGCGATGCGCGAGTCCTTCCAGAAGGTGCGGGCCTTCACGTTCATCGACCACGTCCACGAGGTCACCCACCACTTCAAGCCCGGCGCCGACGTGGTCGACGTGATGTCGGACCTGGCCGCGAGCACGGCGCACGCGGCCCTGTGGGGGCGCACCAACTACGGGCGGGCGCTGACCAAGTTCGTCGAGGAGCACTCCGACGCCATCGGCTCCAAGACCTCCCTGCTCATCCTCGGCGACGCGCGCTCCAACTACTCCGACCTCGCCGCTGACGTCCTCAAGGAGATGGCCGGCACCGTGCGCCATGCGTGGTGGCTCAACCCCGAGCACCGGAGACACTGGGGCACCGGCGACTCCGCGGCGCCGGCGTACGGCGACATCGTCGACATGGTCGAGTGCCGCAACCTGACCCAGCTCGCGGAGTTCGTGCACGACCTGGCGCTGTGAGGGGCTGTCCGAACGGCACAATTGTGCCGTTGTGGCACGTTTCGCGGCCGAGATCCTGCCACAACTCCACAATTGTGCCGCTCTGGCAGGTCAGCCGCCCAGGAACCCCAGCCCCCGCATCCGCTCGAGCTCGGCGACGAGCTCGGGGTGGGTGGCCGCGTCGGCGACGCGCCCCGCGCGGACGGCGCTGCCCGGAGCAGCATCGGGCTCCCCGTCGTAGAGGACCGTCACCCGGTTGTCCGAGCCGGCGTTGAACAGCGACCCCAGCAGGGCCACCGGGTCGGAGCGGTCCTCGAGCGACAGGACCCGGGTGGGCGCTGGGATGCGGGGCACGTGTGCCGAGGGTGCCCCGGCGGTGACCACCTGGTCGATCGTGAAGCGTGACCCGGACCCAGCCGCAGGACCCGAGTCAGGTCCGGTCGCGGCGACCTCGGCCGCGGTCACGCCGCCCTGGCCGGCGCCGACCAGCATCACCCGGACGTCGTCGCCCTCGACCGCCTCGCCGATGCAGCGCACGACGGACGCCGCGTAGCCGGAGGCGTCGCCGGTGACGAGCCGCCGCGCGGTGTCGTCGACGGGCGAGCCGCCCAGGAACACCACGTAGCGGGCGTCCGCGACACGCCGTACGACGACCGGCGCGGTGGTTGCCTCGAGCTCACTCAGCAGTGACGTCAGGTCGCGCGGCGCGGTGCCGTCCGTCCGGTCGGGGTCACTCGCGGACAGCGTCTGGTCGACGTCGCCGGTCACCACGCCGACGGCGACG
The DNA here is from genome assembly GCF_029937575.1 of Nocardioides sp. Lineage (GTDB taxonomy): Bacteria > Actinomycetota > Actinomycetes > Propionibacteriales > Nocardioidaceae > Nocardioides. The sequence goes on along the minus strand of NZ_JAPYPS010000068.1, from coordinate 9,719 downwards.
TCGCGCAGCGCAGCATCGGCACCCACGCCGAACGGCTCGACCCCGATGGCCCGCAGCCCGCCGCCCGCCGCCCGCCGCGTCGGGTCGCCGGCCAGCACGCCGGCGGTGAGCAGCGAACGCATCTGCAGCCCGTCGAGCAGGCCGCCGCCACCGCTCGTGACGTGCTCCATCAGCTCGGGGTTGGACTCGGCGAGCTCGGAGAGGTACGCCGCGACCCGGTCGCGGTCCAAGGCGTCGGTCTCGATCAGGCCGGCCGAGACGATGGCACCGCCGAGGGCGACCTCGGGGGCGAGATAGCCGATGGCGCGACCTGCGATGGAGCCCAGGGTCTCGAAGGCCGCCTGCTGGAGCTCGTCGATCCATCGGTAGGTCAGCACGGTGGCGCGCAGGACGAGGGCGTCGGCGTCCAGCTCGATCGACCGAGCGAACAGGCCGTGCTTGCCGGTGGTGGCGGCCCGGATCCGGTCCTCGGCCTCCTCGTGCGTGCGCGGGGACAGCGGCGCGGAGTCGACGAAGGACGAGCCGCGGGTGATCACGGCGCCCAGGGTGGAGCGCTGCCGCAGCTCCTCGCCCGAGTCGTCCAGGAGGCCGGCCAGGCGCATCATCGCGTCGTAGGAGTCCGCCCGGTCCGCGGCCTCTCGGTCGCTCTGGGGTCGCTCCCGACGCTCGGCTGCCACGGCGGCGAGGACGGCGGCCTGTGTGGTCTCGGAGGCCGTGGGGGACGGGCCGGTCCCAGCCGAGACGCCGGTCCCGGTGTCGGTCCCGGTGTCGTCGGTGTGCGGCGAGGTCACGCCATCACCTCCGCGAGCACGGGGGCCAGGTCGGCGGCCAGGTCGGCGGGCTCGGTGGCTCGGACCTCCACGCACGGCAGCCCGTCCCGGTGGTGGCTGTGCAGGCTGCGCCACCCGTCGGAGAGCAGGAGCCACGAGCGCACGCCGACCACGGTCGTCGAGGCTCGGGAGACGTCGGCGACCATCGCGCGCAGGCGCCCCTGGCTCTCGGTGCCGAGCGCCGCGAGGACTCCGGAGACCTCCGCCTCCGGCAACGCGCGACCGTCCCCGTCGCGCACGCCACCCTCGTGGCGTGACGTGAGCACCTGCACGAGGTCGGAGCGGCCGGTCGTGCCTGCCTCGACGGCGGCGTCGGCGAGCTCGAAGGGAAGGTCGAGGTACGCCGGCACGCGCGACTCGCGTGCGGCGAGGTCCTCGGGGAGGACGGCGACCCGAGCCAGCTCGGCGGACCACGCGGAGGTCGGGAACCACGCGAGCTCGAAGACGATGCCGTCGCACGTGGCCAGCGTGGCCACGGCGTCCCCCGCCTGGCGGTGCCAGGCCTTGACCTGCAGCGGCGTGCCGGCGTCGACCGCGAGGTCGAGGTCGAGGGCGACGCGAGGTGTGGCCAGGAGGCCGACCGCGCCGGCCAGCCCCTGGTCGAGGGTGGCCCGGGCGGGCTCGTCGTCGGTCAGCAGCCCGCGACGGACGAGGGACTCGACGGGGTCGTGGAGGGCGGCGAGCACGGCGCCGTACGCCTCGTCCTCCGAGGTCCCGCGACTGGCGCCGAGCCGGGCCTCGAGGGCGTCGGTCTCGGGGGGCGCGACGATGTCGAACGGGAGGGGTGCGTCACCGGCTCGGCGAGCCACCTCCTGGAGCTCCGGCAGGGTCAACGAGACGCGGCGCGGGAGGGCGTCGAGCAGGCTCTCCGGCGGTGGGCTCGGTGTGGTGAGGTCGATCGTGCTCACAGTCCGGGCACCTCCGCCGAGAGCCAGTCCCGGTGACCCGGCGGCGGCGCCTCGAAGGCGAGGACGAGCCGGTCGTCGTCGGCCGTCGGGTCCGAGGAGGCGGCCCCGCCCGGTGCCTGAGGGTCGAGGTCGCGACGTGACTGGCGGGTGCCCGCCTCGGCCACGAGGTCGTGCACCCGCTGCTCGACGTCCTGGATGGCCTCTTGGAGCCGAGCGACCTCCTGGGCGTGAGCGAGCAGGGCGTCGGCGGCGGCGTCGTGCTCGGCGGCCGCCGCGCGCAGGTGTCCGGCGCGCTCGGTGACCCGCAGCCGCATCGCTTCGGCGGCACGCCCGGACCAGCCGAGCCCCTCGGTGCGGGCGACCAGCTGGTCAGCCAGGCTGCGGACGTCGAGTGCCTGCTCGCGCAGGTCGTCGACCTGTGAGCGCAGCACGTCGGGGTCGCCGTACATCTCACTCCTCGTCGCTTGGCTGCTGGTCGGTGATGCTGGGGGGTGATGCCTGGTCCGGGGGCGGCGGGCCGGGGCTCCCGGGCTGCTTTCCCAGCTTCGGTCCCGCCGAAACGCCCGGCAAGGCAGGATGGGCGCAGTCCGACGAGTACAAGGGAGTCTCGCCATGGGGCGAAGCATGTGGAGACGCGGCCTGCCGGCCGCGCTGAGCGCCGCGGTGGTGGCCGCGACCCTCTCGGGTGGAGCGGGACCGACGCTACCGGCCTCGGCAGCTGCGGGGGACCTCCCCTCGAGCGTGGCGCAGGGCTCGGTGGGGACTGTCAGCCCGGGCCCCACCGGTGACCCGGCCCGCGGGACCCGACGCGTGGTCTTCGTCGGCAACAACTGGGACGGTACGGCGGACCTCGTCGCGCCCGGCTCCTTCGAGCGCCTCGGCCGGATCGACGTCGTGCCCGACTACGACGAGCGGATGCAGGAGATCGCCACCAACCCCTACCGGCTGGCGTACTTCCTCGCGATCCGGGCGTTGATCGGTGAGGGCAACGACCAGTTCGTCGACGACATGTACTCCTCCAACAACGGCCGGCTCGTGGTCATCTCCCGGCCGTCGTTCGCCGACGTCGTCGCGATCAGCCTCAAGACGAAGAAGATCGTGTGGCGCTTCGAGGTCGACGGCGTCCGCTCCGACCACATGGCGGTCTCGCCCGACGGCAAGCGGGTCGTGGTCAGCGCGTCGACCGGCAACGTCGTCCACGTGCTGCGGATCAAGGACGGCAAGCAGGTCGGGAAGTTCCGCTCGGGCGGCTCGCCGCACGAGAGCGTCTACATCGACGGCGGCAAGAAGATCCTGCACGCGAGCATCGGCACCGTCTACAGCCCGCTCGACAACCCCGACATCCCCGACCCGCTCGAGGGTGAGCGGGTGCTGCAGGTCGTGAACGCCAAGACCCTGAAGGTGATCAAGCGCTACAACGTCCGCAAGGCCCTGGATGCCGTCGGGCTCGACAAGGTCTCGATCTCGGTGCGACCGCTGACGCTCTCGCCGGACGAGAAGAAGATCTACTTCCAGCTCTCCTTCTTCCACGGCTTCGTCGAGTTCGACCGCCGTACGAGCACCATCACCCGGGTCAAGCGTCTGCCCGACCTGGCACCGAACGTCCCGCGCGAGGCCTACGTCCTCGACTCCGCCCACCACGGCATCGCGATGAACCCGAGGGGCAGCCGGATCTGCGTCGCCGGCACCAACAGCGACTACGCGACGATCGTGCGAGCCGAGTCCTTCAAGCGCACGCGTCTGCTCAAGGGCGGCCTCAAGCCCTACTGGGTCACCCCCAGCTGGGACGGGAAGTACTGCTACATCTCCTGGAGCGGCTCTGACGACATCTCCCGGATCTCCTACCGCAAGGCCAAGATCGTGGACACGATCTCCGTCGGCAACCACCCCCAGCGGATCCGCAACGGCTTCATCCGCAAGAAGTTCGTCGAGGACATCGGGGTCGCCGAGCCGACGGCGCCGATCGGCACGCTCGGCTAGCCGTCGGAGCGTCGTCAGCCGGCCAGCAGCACTGGCGCCATCCGCTCCAGCGCCTCGGTGATCTCGCCCCCGGAGCCGGCGAAGCTGAAGCGCACGAACCGGCCCCCGTCGACGGTGTCGAAGTCGATGCCCGTTGCGACGGCGACCCCGGTCGTGGCGAGCAGGCGATGCGCGAACGCCATCGAGTCGCTGTGGCCGCCCAGCAGGTGGCCCAGGTCGGCGTACACGTAGAAGGCGCCGTCGGCCGGAGCGAGCTCGGTGACCCCGAGGCGAGGGAGCCCGTCGAGCAGCAGCCGCCGGTTGGCGGCGTACCGCTCGACGTGACCGTCGAGCTCGGCGTACGACTCCTCGGAGAAGGCGGCGAGGCAGGCACGCTGTGCGAGCACGGGCGGGCAGATCGTGAAGTTGCCGGTCAGGACGTCGACCGCTCGTCGCAGGTGGTCGGGCACCAGCATCCAGCCGATCCGCCAGCCCGTCATCGAGAAGTACTTGGAGAACGAGCAGAAGACGACGGCCTCGCGGCTGGTCTCCCACGCCGAGCGCGCCAGTCGCTCGCCCCCGGGAGCCAGGGGCGCGTACTCGATCCCGTGGTAGATCTCGTCGCTGATCAGCTGGACGCCGGCCTCCTCGCAGTACGACGCCAGCGCGGCCAGCTCGGAGGGCAGCAGCATCGTCCCGGTGGGGTTGGCCGGACTGGCCACGACGAGGCCCGTGAGTCCGCCGGCCGCGGCGTCGTCGACGAGCGCGGCGACCTGGTCGACGGTCGGCTGGAATCGGCTCGCCGGCCCGGCCGGGATCTCCACCACCTCGCAGCCCAGCGCCGTCAGCACGTTGCGGTAGCAGGGGTAGCCGGGCCGCGCGATGGCCACGCGATCACCGGGCTCGAACGCCGCGAGGAACGCCAGCAGGAAGCCGCCGCTGCTCCCGGTCGTCACGACCACCTCGTCCGGGTCGACCTCGATGCCGTAGGTGCGCCGGTGGTGCCCGGCGATCGCCTCGCGCAGCTCGCGGATCCCGGTGGCCGGGGTGTAGCCGAGCGGGTCGCCGCTCTGCAGCAGCCGGATGGCTGCTGCGTTGACGGGTCGGGGCGCGCCCGTGCTCGGCTGGCCCGCGAGCAGGTTGAGGACGTCTCCGTGGGTGCGGGCGCGCTCGGCGCTGGCCGTCAGCAGGTCCATCACGTGGAACGGCGGCACGTTGGCGCGCTGGGCGGCCTGGAGACGGTTCACGGGGCGAGGCTAGTCGTTCGCGAGTCACCGGCTGGCCGGTGAAACACGCACTTGGACGCTAACCGGACATCGTCCAAGTGCTGCATTCACCGGTCAGCCGGTGAACGGGTCACCGCGGCCGCCCGCCCCGCCCGCCGCCCGAAGAACGACCCCTCGCCGAGCTGGGTGCCGGAGCAGTACCCCTTGCCGTCCTGGGCGAGGTTGGAGGCGCAGGCCCCGGCGGCGTACAGCCCGACGACGACGGACCCGTCGGGCCGCTGGACCTCGCCGTCGACGGTGACCCGCATCCCGCCGAGCGTGAAGCCGGCGTACATCGCCTTGCCGAGCCGCAGGTCGAAGACCGCCCAGGGCCCGGTGCCCTGCGGGGAGAGCCACTCGACGCCCTTGTGGAAGTCGGGGTCCTCGCCGCGGGCGGCGTGATCGTTGTAGCGCTCGAGCGACGTCGCGACCGAGCCGGTCGGCAGCCCGAGCGACGACTCGAGCTCCTCGAGCGTCTCGTAGCCGTCGATGAGCGGGACCAGCGGGAACTTCGGGTACTCGACGTGCTCGCTGTCGACGATCAGGTACGCCGCGGAGTCGGGCTGCTCCATCACGAACTGCGAGGTGCGTGAGTGGTAGGAGTCCTCGGCGACGAACCGCTCGCCGGCCCGGTTGACGATGATCCCGGTCAGCAGCTGGGAGGGCGGGTAGACGGGGGCGGTGATGAACGGCTCGTCCATGTGCTTGAGCTCGGCCCCGACCGACTGCCCGAGGCGGATGCCCAGCCCGTCGTCGTACGTCGAGCCGAGGGTGAAGAGGTTCTGGGCCAGGGCGGGGGTGTGCTCGGCGACCATGTCGGGATTCATCACGAACCCGCCGGCGGCGATCACGACGCCACCGGCGCGCACGTAGCCGGCCTGCTCGAACGACTTCCACGCGACGCCGACGACGGCCGGCCCGGTCGCGGCCGACTCGTCGACGACCAAGCGTGTCGCACCCGTCTCGTAGCGCACCTCGACCCCGGCCTCGTCGCACCTGTCGCGCAGCAGGTCCATCACCATCTTGGTGCCCTCGGTGTCGCCGGCGACCGGCACCTTGTGGCCACGCGGCGCCGGTCGGGCGGCGTCCTTGAAGGGCCAGACCTTCTCGTTGCCGGTGAACATCAGGCCCTCGGTGCCGGGCTGGATCACGGCCTTCTCCGGGTAGTAGGAGCGCTCGAAGGCGAAGCCGAGCATCTCGAGCCAGTCGAAGTGGGCGACCGACTCCTCGCAGTAGACGCGGATCTTGTCCTTCTCCGGCTCCTTGGAGACCGCGACGAGGTACTCGTACATGTCCTCGACCGAGTCATCGTGACCCGTGGCCTGCTGCACCGCGGTGCCGGCGCCGAGGTAGAAGTGCCCGCCCGACATCGACGACGTCCCGCCGTGCACGGCCGCCCGCTCGAGGAGCAGCACGCGGGCGCCGGTGCGCGCGGCCTCGAGGGCGGCGCAGCCGCCGGCGATCCCGAAGCCGACGACCACCACGTCGTACGACGGGGTGTCGGGCGGCAGGGAGGACGCCGGAACGGTCTCGGGGACGACGGTGCCCTTGCTGGGTGCGGTGCTCACCCGACAAATCTAGAACATGTTTCAGTTTCCCGCGACGGGGCCGCGGGCATCGCCCGCCGGTAGCGTGCTCTCGTGCACTTCACCGAGTACGACACCCGGGTCGCGGCCTACGCCGTCATCGTCGACGAGCACCAGCGCATCCTGCTCACCTGGTACAACGGCGAGGGTCGCCACGAGCCGGGGTGGAGCCTGCCCGGCGGTGGGGTGGAGTACGACGAGAGCCTCGAGGAGGCCGTGGTGCGCGAGGTCCACGAGGAGGCCGGCTACGAGGTCGAGGTCGGCCGGCCGCTGACGACGCAGGCCTGGGGCCATCGCAACGGGACGAAGCGATCCGACAAGCCCTACAAGGCGGTCAAGGTCCTCTTCGACGCCACGATCACCGGTGGCAGCCTCGGCACCGTCGAGGTGGGCGGCAGCACCGACTTCGCCGAGTGGGTCCCGCTGGGCGACCTGGACCAGCGCGGTCGCCGGGCCGACGTGGTCGATGCGGGCATCGCGGCGTGGTCACGCAGCCGCACCGGCTCTGCTCCCCGGTAGCTCGAGGGTCCTGCGAGGGAGGCCCCGCAGGACCCGTGCGGCACACGCGTCCCACCCGCCACGCCGGCGTACGGCGTCGGCCCGCTCGCCGATAGACTCAGCACCCGCCACCCCAGCAGCGAGGTGACAGTGTCCTTCGACGTCGAACAGCTCGACAAGTTCGTTCTGATCGGCGCTGCCGTCACCATGCTGGCGATCCTCGCCGTGCGCCTCTCCTCGCGCGCGGGACTGCCCAGCCTGCTCATCTACCTGCTGATGGGCGTCGCCCTGGGCGAGTCCGGTGTCGGGATCGGCTTCGAGGACTCCCAGCTCGCGCACTCCCTCGGGTTCGCGGCCCTGCTCCTGATCCTCGCCGAGGGCGGGCTGACCACCAACTGGCGCGAGGCGAGACCCTCGATGCGGCTGGGGTTCTCCCTGGCGACCATCGGGGTCGCCACGTCGGTGGCGATCATGGCCGTGGGCGGCCACTACGTCCTGGGCCTGCCCTGGGAGCTCGCGGTCCTCCTGGGGGCGGTCTGCTCGCCGACGGACGCGGCGGCGGTCTTCTCGGTGCTGCGGGTGGTCCCCCTCCCGCAGCGCCTCGTCGGCTCGCTCGAGGCGGAGTCGGGTCTCAACGACGCGCCGACCGTCGTGCTGGTCACGCTCATCTCGACCGGCGCAGTGGCCGACTACGGGATCCTCGGCACCGTCGGCGTCATCGTCTTCGAGCTGGTCGCCGGGGTCGCCGCTGGTCTGGGCGTCGGTTTCGGCGGGGCGTGGTTGATGCGTCGTGTGGCACTGCCGTCCTCGGGGCTCTACCCCCTCGCCGTCCTCACGCTGACCCTGCTCGCCTACGGTTCCGCGTCGGCCCTCCACGCCAGTGGCTTCGCGGCCGTGTACGTCGCCGCGCTGGTGCTCGGCAACTCCGAGCTGCCCCACCGGGGAGCGACGAAGTCGTTCGCCGAGGGTGTGGCCTGGTTGGCGCAGATCGGCCTCTTCGTGATGCTCGGGCTGCTGCTGTCGCCGGGGAGGCTCTCGTTGTCCACCGTCGGGACCGCGATCGTCGCCGGCCTGATCCTCACCCTGGTGGCCAGACCGATCTCGGTGGCCATCAGCTCGGTGGTGCAACCGATGCCCTGGCGCGAGCTCTCCTTCGTGTCGTGGGCAGGGCTGCGCGGCGCCGTCCCCATCGTGCTCACGACCATCCCGTTGTCCGAGGGGGTCGACGGAGCCGAGCGACTCTTCGACATCGTCTTCGTGATCGTCGTCGTCTACACCCTGCTGACCGGCCCGACCCTGCCCACGGTCGCGCGCGTGCTCCGCGTCGCGAGGCGTTCCGAGCCGCGCGACCTCGACCTCGAGGCGGCGCCGCTCGAGCGCGTCGCCGCCGACCTCCTCCAGATCACGATCAGCCCGGTCTCGAAGCTGCACGGCGTCGAGGTCGGCGAGCTGCGGCTGCCGCAGGGCGCCTCGGTCTCGCTGGTCATCCGTGACGAGCAGACACTGGTGCCCGAGGCGCGCACGGTGCTGCGTCACGGCGACGACCTGCTCGTCGTCACCCCACGCAGGCTGCGGGAGGCCACCGAGGGCCGGCTGCGCGAGGTCAGCGCCCGGGGCCGCCTCGCCCAGTGGCTCGACGAGTAGCAGGCGCCCGGCGCCCCTCGTGAGGGCCGGTCAGGGGATCGGCAGGTCGGTGGACTCGGTGATCGTCGGCACGCACGTCGTCTGGTCGACCTTCACCTTGACCTTCGCGCGGCCTTCCTTGACGCCGCTGAAGTTGCCGCCCACCACGACGGTCAGGCCGGCCGAGGAGCCCACGCGGTCGACGACACGCACCTTGCCCTGGAGGTAGCTCCGCACGAGTCGTACGGCGGCCGTGGTGCCGTCGGGCGACCAGATCTGCGCGTTCGCCACGGACTCGACGTCGTCAGGTGCGTCGGAGGCGTCGCCGATCCCGAAGCCGCCGTCCTGCAGGTCGCTCAGGGTGCGCCCGGCGAGGCCGGACTGGTCGCCGGCGTTGAGGACGTTGATGGTGACGTCGGCGGGTCGCAGGTCGTCGCCCTCGGCCAGGTCGAGGGTGGTGCAGATCGGCGCGTCCTGGGACTCGGGGAAGGGTTCGGAGACCTGGTTGAGTCCGACCCGGATGGCCACGAAGACCAGGAGCACCAGCACGGTGAGCGTGGCGGCCGCCCGCAGGCGAGCGATCCAGGCCTCGCTGAGGACTTCGTTGACCTGGGGACGGCCCGGGCGGTGGTCACTCACGGGTGTGCCTCTCCCGGGACCCGGTGGACGCGGGCGTGCAGCACGTTGCGCTGCTGCAGGGCCGCGCGCAGCGCCCGGTGGAGTCCGTCCTCGAGGTAGAGGTCGTCGTGCCACTCGACGACGTGGGCGAAGAGGTCGCCGTAGAACGTGGAGTCCTCGTCCAGCAGCGCGGCCAGCTGGAGGGTGTCCTTGGTCGTGACCAGCTCGTCGAGACGCACCTGCCGCGGAGGCACGGCGGCCCATGCCCGCTGCGACAGGCCGTGCTCGGGGTAGGGACGTCCGTCACCCACCCGCTTGAAGATCACCCGGAGAGTGTAATCGGCACCGCTCGTGACCGTTCAGGGCGCCACTGCGGGCCACTAGCCTCGGGATTTCACGAGTGATCGGGCGACACCGGGGCTAAAAGCACGG
>NZ_JAPYPS010000067.1 GCF_029937575.1 Nocardioides sp. | reverse complement strand
GGCCAGCCTTGCCCGCATCCCGCGCCCGGCGGCGCCGGCACCGTCGGTGGGGCCACCGCTGTCCGGTGCGGCTCCGGGGGCCTCGGACCGGGTCGCTGCTGCGCGGACCCGCGGCGTTGCGGGCGTGCGCTCCTCGCTCATCTGGTCAGTCTAGGGACCGGGGCGAGGCTCGGCTCAAGCAACCACGACAGACGTGATCGGAACGTCACCGAACGTCGCGCGGCCGGGGAGGAACGAGAGCTCCATCAGCACGGCCAGGCCGCTCACCGAGCCTCCGCACGCGGCGACGAGATCGCGGGTCGCGGCCGCCGTGCCGCCCGTGGCGAGGACGTCGTCGACCAGCAGCACCCGATCCCCGTCGATCAGCGAGTCGCGCTGCATCTCGAGGGTCGCCTCGCCGTACTCCAGGGCGTAGGAGACGGCGTGGGTGTCGCGCGGCAGCTTGCCGGCCTTGCGGACCGGCACGAAGCCGACGCCCAGGGCCAGGGCGACCGGCGCGGCAAGGATGAACCCGCGGGCCTCCATGCCGACGACCTTGTCGACGACCACGTCACCGCGCTCGTCGCGTCCCGCCGAGGCCAGGGCGACGACGACCGCGGCGAGACCCTGGGGGTCTGCCAGCAGCGGCATGATGTCCTTGAAGACGACCCCGGGCTCAGGATAGTCGGGGACGTCGACGACCAGACGTCCGATCGCCGCCGCAGCGGACTCCAGGGGCTGCACGTCAGGCGCCGACACCGAGACCTACTTCTTGCGCTGCGACTTGGTCCGGCGCGAGGGCTGGACCCGGCCCGAGCTGTTGCTCTGCCCCATCGGTCCGCGTGCCGGAGGGGCCACGCGACCGGAGCCCATCGCCTCCGAGCGCGTCGACGACGAACGGGTCGGCTCGTCCTCGTCCGGCTCCCCCGACTCGTACTCGTCGTGCTCCTCGTCGTCCTCCGGGTCGACGCCCTCGTCGCTCCCGGCACCGATCGGCATGTCCTCGGTGAAGTTGGGGACCGAGGCGTACGGGTCCGCAGCAGCGCGGGCGCGCGCCTTGGCGCGCTTCTCGGCGAGCTTGACGTCGTCCTCGTTGGACTTGAGGTGCACCAGGATGCGCGGGGCCAGGAAGACCGAGGAGTAGACGCCGACCCCCATGCCGACGAACTGCACCAGGGCGAGGTCCTGCAGGGAGCTCGAGCCGAGCTGGACCGCACTGACGTAGAGGATGGCGCCGATCGGGATCAGGGCCACGACCGAGGTGTTCACCGAGCGCACCAGCGTCTGGTTGACCGCCAGGTTGGCGGCCTCGCCGTAGGTGGTGCGCTTGCTGCGGAGGTTGGCGGTGTTCTCGCGGACCTTGTCGAAGACGACGACGGTGTCGTAGAGCGAGAAGCCGAGGATCGCGAGGAATCCGGTGACCGCTGCAGGAGTGACCGAGAACCCCGACAGCGCGTAGATCCCTACCGTGATCACGATGTCGTGGAACAACGCCATCAGGGCCGCGACCGACATCTTCCACTCGCGCGAGTAGGCCCAGATGAACAGCACCACCAGGAAGAGGAAGACCCCGACCCCGATGGCAGCCCGCTGGGCCAGCTGGGCACCGAGGCTGGCGCCGATGGCGGACACGCTGATGTCGTTGCTGGCGTCCTCGGGCGCGATCCCCTGGGCGTCGGCGATCACGCCGATCAACGTGTCGGTGTCGGCCTGGTCCAGCTCCTGGACCTGCACGATGAGGCGGCTGTCGCCCTCGGTCGTGACGATCGGGTCACCGGTCTCGATGCCGGCGTCGGCCACGGTCTCGCGCAGCTCCTCGGCGTTGTCCTGGGTGACCTGGTCGGCGGGCAGGTTGACCGCGAACTGCGTGCCGCCGGTGAACTCGATGCCGAAGTTGAGGCCCTTGCCCCCCACGAGCCCGACGGCGCAGAGCACGAGGATCGCCGAGACGACGTAGAACACCGCGCGGCGGCCGATGAAGTCGTAGGAGCGTCGACCCGCGTAGAGGTCGTTGCCCAGCCGGGAGAACTTGCCCATCAGGCCTTACCTCCTGCGGGCACGGCCGGCGCCACGTCGGTGCCCAGCGTCGCAGCGCTGAGTCCCGAGAGCCGGTGGCCCTTGTTGAAGAACGAGTACCGCGCCAGGTAGGACACCATCGGCTTGGTGAAGTAGAAGAAGACCACGAGGTCGATCAGCGTGGTCAGGCCGAGCGCGAACGCGAAGCCCTTGACCACGCCGGAGGCGAACAGGTACAGCACCACGGCGGCCAGCAGCGAGACCGCGTCGGCGGCCAGGGCTGTGTTGCGGGCCCGGACCCAGCCCGACTCGACCGCGACCCGCATCGACTTGCCGTCACGCATCTCGTCGCGGATGCGCTCGAAGAGGATGATGAAGGAGTCGGCGGTGATGCCGACCGCGATGATCAGTCCCGCGACCCCCGGCAGCGTCAGCGTGAAGCCGGCCGTCTCACTCAGCAGCAGCACCATCGCGTAGGTGATCGCTGCCGCGACCCCCAGGGAGGCGATGACCACCGTCCCCAGGCCGCGGTAGTAGAGCAGGCAGTACAGCATCACCAGCGCGAGTCCGATGCCCCCGGCGGTGAGGCCGGCGCGGAGCTGGTCGCCGGCGAGCGAGGGCCCGATCGTGTCGCTGCTGGGCTCCTCGAAGGAGATCGGCAGCGCGCCGAACTTCAGGCTGGTGGAGAGGCTCTCGGCCTCGGTCTCGGTGAAGTTGCCGCTGATCTGAGCCGAGCCGTCGGGGATCCGGCCGTTGAAGGTCGGGGCCGAGATGACCTGGCCGTCGAGCACGATGGCGAACTGCTCGACGTCGAGCGTCAGCTTGCTCGAGGCGTCGGAGAAGACCTGGCGTCCGTCACCGCCGATGTCGAGCGTGACGGCGTAGCCGACCTGTCCCTGCGGGATCCCGAAGCCGGCGTCGTCGAGGTCGGTGCCCTGGATGATCGCCTGGGAGAGCAGGTACTTGAACGAGGGCTGGCCGGGGTCATCGGCGGTGCCGCTGCCCTCCTCGGGCGGCGAGCACGCCACCAGCGGCTTCAGCGGGTCGTCGGGAAGGTTGGCAGCCTCGCCCGTCTGTGCGTCGAGCAGGATCCCCTGGTCGTCACACACGTAGGCGTTGAAGAGGTCGACGTCCTCCTGCGTGTAGCCCCCGCGCATGAACGCGATCTCCTCGTCCAGGTCGGCCACGGCGGAGTTGTCGAAGTCCTCGGTGAGGGTGCCGTCGTCCGTCGGGGAGTCGGTGGGCTCGTCGGTCGGTGCGTCGGTGGGCTCGTCGGTGGCGTCATCGGTGGGCTCGTCGGTCGGCGTCGCCGTGCCGTCGAGGGCGAAGCCGGGCGCGACGCGCGGGTTTGCCCCGTTGCCCCCGTTGCCGCCGTTGCCGTTGCCGTTGCCGCCGTTGCGGTTGCCGTTGGCGCTGGCCGACGGAGCGTCCGTGGCCTCGGTCGGGATCTCGATCTCCGGCGTGATCTGGCCGGGGTCGGTGACGCCGCTCTGCGCGATGCACGGGTTGAGGTCGGAGCACGCCACGAGCCGGAAGCGCAGCTGCGCCTGGCGCTCCACGGTGTCGATGAGGTCGCGGCGCTGGTCGCCGGGGATCTCGACCGAGATGATGCCGCCGCCCTGGGTGGAGACGGCCGCCTCGGCGACACCGGAGCCGTTGACCCGGTTGTCGATGATGTTGCGGGCCTCGTCGAGGCTGTCCTGGGACGGGTTGCCCTTGGCCTGGAGCGTGATCCGGGTGCCGCCCTCGAGGTCGAGGCCGAGCTGGGGCGACCAGGTGCCGGTCAGGGCGACGAGCCCGAAGGCGATCCCCACTCCGAGGAAGAAGACGACCAGGGTGCGCCCTGGTCGCTGCTGCTTGCTGGCCATGTCAGTTGTCCTCCGAGTCCCGAGCGGTCTCGACCGCGTCTGAGCCAGTCTGATCCGTCTCGGTCTCCGTGCCCGCCGGGGGTACGACGCTGCCGACCGCGCCGCGCGCGACGGTGACCGTCGTACCGGGGGCGATCTCGACCTGCACACGGTCCTCGTCGAGGGACACCAGGGTCCCGAAGAAGCCCGAGGTCAGCATGATCTGGTCACCGACCTGAAGGGCCTCCTGCATGGCGGCGGTCTGGCGCTGACGACGAACGTTGGGCCGGATCAGCAGCAGCCAGAAAACGGCGGCGATGGCAGCGAAGAACAACAGCTGGGCAAGCCAGTCCACGAAGAAGACCTCTCAACATCGAGTGTGGGAGCGCACGTGACGCCGGAGCAGCACAGCACTCCATGTCGGGCGGTATGCCGACCGACGGGCCAGTGTAGCCATGGGGGTAGTCGTGCCGACCAATCCCGGGGTGCCGGTCCGCCTCCGACGGTGACGCGGTAGCGGTGCTGTTGCCTGACCCAACTACTGGGACTCGAACAGAGTTCCCTCGTCGCCCTCGCGGGGTGCGCTCAGGCCCAGGTGGGCCCACGCGGCCGGGGTGGCGATCCGACCTCGCGGGGTACGGGCGAGGAAGCCGAGGCGCACGAGGAAGGGCTCGGCTACCTCCTCGACGGTCTCGCGCTCCTCCCCCACGGCCACCGCCAGCGTGGAGACCCCGACGGGGCCACCCCCGAAGCGTCGGCACAGCACGTCGATGACCCCGCGGTCGAGACGGTCGAGACCCAGCGGATCGACCTCGTACAGGTCGAGGGTGGCGTGGGCGACCTCGAGGGTGACCACCCCGTCGGCACGCACCTGGGCGTAGTCACGCACCCGGCGCAGCAGCCGGTTGGCGATGCGAGGGGTCCCTCGCGAACGCGAGGCGATCTCGGCGGCTCCCTCGGCGGTGAGCTCGACCCCGAGCAGGCCGGCCGAGCGGTGCACGATGAGGTCGAGCTCGGCGGGGTCGTAGAACTCGAGGTGGCCGGTGTAGCCGAAGCGGTCGCGCAGCGGCCCGGGGAGCAGGCCGGCGCGTGTCGTCGCCCCGACGAGGGTGAAGGGCGGGATCTCGAGCGGGATGGCGGTCGCGCCCGGGCCCTTGCCGATCACGACGTCCACGCGGAAGTCCTCCATGGCGAGGTAGAGCATCTCCTCGGCCGGACGCGACATCCGGTGGATCTCGTCGACGAAGAGCACGTCGCCCTCGTTGAGGCCCGACAGGATCGCGGCCAGGTCGCCGGCGTGGGTGATCGCCGGGCCGCTCGTCAGTCGCAGCGGCGCGGACATCTCCGCGGCGATGATCATCGCCAGCGTCGTCTTGCCGAGTCCCGGCGGGCCGGACAGCAGCACGTGGTCGGGTGCGCGGTCGCGCAACCTGGCCGCCTCGAGGACCAGGCCGAGCTGCTCGCGCACGCGTGCCTGACCGACGACCTCGTCGAGCGTGCGCGGTCGCAGGGCGGCCTCGATCGCGCGCTCGTCGCCCTCGGCCTCGGCGGCCGTCAGGGAGCGGAGGTGGTCGTCCTCGGCCCGCGACAGCGGGTCGAGGGGGTCGAGGGGGTCCACGTCGTGCTGTACGTCGTACTCGTCGTGCGGCATCGTTCGGTCTCCGCTCAGGCCTTCGAGAGGGTGCGCAGCGCGGCTCGGAGCAAGGCTCCGACATCCGGCGTGGGGCCGGCGTCGGGTGCGACGGCATCGACTGCCTTGTCGGCCTCCTTGGTCGACCAGCCCAGGCCGACCAGCCCCCCGTGGACCTGGTCGCGCCAGGCCTCCTCGGGGGCCGGCGTCGCGGCAGCCGCCGTACGACCGCCGGTCGGGGCACCGATGCGGTCCTTGAGCTCGAGGATGATCCGTTGAGCGCCCTTCTGCCCGATGCCCGGAACGCGGGTGAGGGTCTTGACGTCGTCGCCGGCGATCGCGCGCCGAAGGTCGTCGGGGCTGAGCACGGCGGTGATCGCCTGGGCGACCTTCGGGCCCACGCCGGAGGCGGTCTGGACGAGCTCGAACATCGTCTTCTCGTCGTCGTCGACGAACCCGAAGAGCGTCAGGGAGTCCTCGCGCACCACCATGCTCGTCGGCAGCGTGGCGGGCTGCCCCTGGCGCAGGGTCGCGAGGGTGCCCGGGGTGCACATCAGCTCCAGGCCGACGCCGCCCACCTCGAGGACGGCGCTGGACAACGACACCTCGGCGACCTTGCCGCTCACGAACGCGATCATCGGGCTCTCCTGACTGCTGCTTCGAGGCGCGCCTGGGCTCCGCCGCGCCAGATGTGGGTGATGGCCAGCGCGAGTGCGTCGGCGGCGTCGGCCGGCTTGGGCGGCTTGTCGAGGCGCAGGATCCGGGTGATCATCGCGCCCACCTGCGCCTTGTCGGCCCGGCCGCTGCCGGTGACGGCGGCCTTGACCTCGCTGGGGGTGTGCAGGGCGACCGGCAGCCCGCGCCGAGCCGCGCAGACCAGCGCGATCCCGCTGGCCTGGGCGGTGCCCATCACCGTGCTGACGTCGGAGCGGGCGAAGACCCGCTCGACCGCGACCGCGTCGGGCCGGTGCTCCTCGATCCAGGCGTCGATGCCCTTCTCGATGGTGACGAGCCGCTGGGCGACCGGAAGGTCGGAGGAGGTACGGATGACGTTGACGTCGACCAGCGTCAGCGGCCGCCCGACGCTGCCGTCGACCACGCCCATCCCGCACCGGGTCAGTCCCGGGTCGATGCCGAGCACGCGCACGCCGTACCCCTCCGTTAGAACAGATGTTCGGAGAACACGCTAACGCGGACGTGCGCCTCGGCCGGGGCCGACACGCGGGGGTGCGTGAAGTCCCGTTCACCGGCTGGCCGGTGAATCAGGCGCTTGGCCGATGTTCAAACAGCGTCCAAGCGCCGCATTCACCGGCCGGCCGGTGAATGCGGCGCCTACCGACCCGCCCTAGTCCGCGTCGACCTGCGCCATGACCTCGTCGGTCACGTCGTAGTTGGCGAAGAGGTTCTGCACGTCGTCGAGGTCCTCGAGCACGTCGATGAGGCGGAAGAGCTTGCCGGCCGAGTCGGCGTCGAGCTCGATCTTGTTGTCCGGGACGAACGACGCCTCGGCGGAGTCGTAGTCGATGCCGGCGGCCTGGAGAGCGGTGCGTACGGCGACCAGGTCGGTCGACTCCGAGACGACCTCGAAGGTCTCCCCCAGGTCGTTGACGTCGTCGGCGCCGGCCTCGAGCGTCGCCTCGAGCAGGTCGTCCTCGGAGATCGTGCGTCCCTCCTGCTCGCTGGGCACCACGACGACGCCCTTGCGGTTGAAGAGGAAGGACACCGAGCCGGGGTCCGCCAGCGACCCGCCGTTGCGGGTCATGGCGGTGCGGACCTCCATGGCGGCGCGGTTCTTGTTGTCGGTCAGGCACTCGATGAGCATCGCGACGCCGGCCGGGCCGTAGCCCTCGTACATGATCGTGGAGTACTCGGCGCCGCCGGTCTCCGCGCCCGAGCCGCGCTTGACCGCGCGGTCGATGTTGTCGTTGGGGACCGAGGACTTCTTGGCCTTCTGGATCGCGTCGTAGAGCGTGGGGTTGCCGGAGATGTCTCCCCCGCCCATCCGCGCCGCGACCTCGATGTTCTTGATCAGCTTGGCGAACATCTTGCCGCGCTTGGCGTCGATCGCGGCCTTCTTGTGCTTCGTGGTCGCCCACTTGGAGTGCCCGGACATGCCTACCTCTTCTGTTGCTCTACGCCTGTGCTGCGCTGGGACGGTGAGTCGGCGCGGGTCACGCGTGCTGGCGGACGAGGTCCACGAACAAGCCGTGCACCCGCGCGTCGCCGCCCACCTCGGGATGGAACGACGTCGCCATCAGCGGTCCCTGCCGGACCGCGACGATCCTACCCACCGCCTCCGGCTCGGCGTCGGAGCCGACCCGCGCGAGGACCTCGACTCCTCCGCCGACCGACTCCACCCAGGGTGCGCGGATGAAGATCCCGTGCACCGGAGCGTCCAGGCCGACCACGTCCACGTCCCCCTCGAAGGAGTCGACCTGGCGGCCGAACGCGTTGCGCCTCACGGTGATGTCGAGCCCGCCGATCGACTCCTGGCCGACGGCACCGTCCTCGATCCGGTCGGCGAGCAGGATCATCCCCGCACACGTGCCCAGGGCGGGCATCCCGTCCTTGATCCGCTGCCGCAGCGGCTCGATCAGGTCGAAGGTGCGAGCGAGCTTGGCCATCGTCGTCGACTCCCCGCCCGGCAGGACGAGACCGTCGACGGCCGCCAGCTCGGCAGGACGCCGTACGGCGGTCGCCGTGACGCCGAGGCGGGCGAGGGCCGCGACGTGCTCGCGGACGTCGCCCTGGAGCGCGAGCACGCCGATGGTCGCTGTCATCCCTTCACCCTAGAAGCAGGGTCCGATGAGCTCAGCAGGAGTAGCTGAACCCCGAGGCGCCCGGGAGATGCTGTCCGACGGTGTCTGTCCTCCGGATGAGTTGCTGTGGTGGGGAGCACCTGACGGTGGGTCCGCACCCGTCCTGGGCCGCGACCCCAGGAGAGGGGCGGAGATCCTCAAGGAATCCACAACCTCGGGCGAGCCCGGCAGAGTGGACCCGTGCCTCGCTCCCGATCGCCGCGCACCGTGGCCCCACTCGTCCCCGCCCTCGCGCTCCTGCTGGCCGTCCTCACCGCCTGCGGGGAGGATGCGTCGCCCACTCCCCTGGCCGAGATCAGCACGACGCCGAGCACCTCGGCGTCCGCAGGCCCGCGCGAGAGCTCCTCCCCCGAGGCGGAGCCACCGGCGGTGACGGCGTACCGGGCCTGGCTGGCCGCGCTCGACACCCAGGACGCCCGAGCGGCCTGCGCTCGCCACGCACCGCAGCTGACGATCGACCTGCGCTACGAGGCGATCCTGCTGAAGCGCGCCCGCCTCGGTGACCCCTGCACCGACTTCGTGGCGGTCCTGTGGGAGCAGCCCGACCGCGAGTACGACCCGTCGGACATCGAGGTCACCCAGCTCACCGACGAGGACGCCCTCCTGGCCGTCGACTTCCCCGGCGAGGACCAGACGGTCCGGATGATCCAGCAGAGCACCCGTTGGCTGGTCGAGGAATCCGTTGCCCGAAGCGGCACATCCGAACCGCCGGACCCGGCCGAGGCCGACTCCGACGATCCCCGGCGATGGCTCGCCGTGTGGTGCGACCTCGAGCTCGAGATGTCACCGTCCGAGCTCATCGGCCTGATGGGCGCCGCTTCGGGGACCTACACGATCGCCGACGGGGGCGAGCCGCAGCTCTACTGGACGCAGGACCAGTACGACTTCCGCGCCTACCTCGACACCGACCCGCCCGACGGTCGCACCATCGACCTCGTCGGCGACTACGACCGGTTGACCACGGCCGAGCGCGTCGGGCTCACCTGCCCCGAGCTCCGCTGATGCGGAGGCTCTCCGGCAGCTGCAACGGCACGGTGTCGTAGAGCGCGCGCAGGCGACGGGTCCAGGGGTCGCGCTCGACGGGCCGCGGACCGCCCGTGCCGAGGTCGAGGTACGACGTACCGGCCGCCCGCGGCCACGTCGGCAGGCCCTCCACCTCGGGCTCTCCGGTGCGGGCGAAGGCGACCCAGTAGTCGACCATCGCCTCGGCCAACGCCTGCCCGCCCGGGCGGACCTCGGAGCCGAAGACGTAGGGCACCTCGGCCCCGTGGGTGGAGCCGTCGGGCTCCGGGCCGAAGCGGTAGCGGTAGGTCGGGGCTCGTTCGGCGTGCTCGAGCGCCAGCGAGACTGCCGGCGCGTGGAAGACGAGGTCGTCCAGCACGAACTCACGGAACGCAGGACGGCCGTACGCCGCCACGAGCGCGTCGTGGTCAGCACCGCCCAGCCGGGAGCGGATGCGGGTCGGGTTGCTGCCCGAGGCCCGGAAGTCACCGTCGGAGAACTCCCCCGACGTGGTCCCGACCAGGTACGGCACCGGCGCCTCCCGGCCCGCGGCGAAGGCGTCGACGACCCGCTCGGGCAGCACGCTGTCGACGACCGGAGCGTCCCCGAGCAGCACGTTGAACGTGGAGGACAGCAGCTCCTCGGGCGGCAGCGCCTGCAGGTCGCCCGCGCTCAGGCCACGGAAGACCCGCGCCCCCTGACGCCGTACGTCACGCAGGGTGCGCGCGGCGCTGTCACCGGGCGCCGACTGGGAGATCGCCCGGTCGAAGAGCCCGTCGGCTGCCGGGGCGACCATCAGCGCGTTGACGCTGATCGCGCCGGCCGAGCCCCCCATCACCGTCACGTTGTCGGGGTCGCCGCCGAAACCGGCGATGTTGTCGCGCACCCACTCGAGGGCGGCGATCTGATCGAGGAGCGCGAAGTTGGCGACGTCCTGGTCGAGGGACGGGTGGGCGAAGAAGCCAAGCAGCCCGAGCCGGTAGTTGACCGTCACCACGACGGTGCCGTGCTCGGCGAGCACCGTGGGATCGACGAGCGAGCCGTTGCCCTCGAAGAGACCTCCCCCGTGCAGCCACACGATCACCGGCCGCGACGGATCGGTCTCGGCGTCCTCGTCGCCGTACGCGCTGGTGACGTTGAGGTAGAGGCAGTCCTCGGAGCTCGTCCGACGCGGCCTCAGGTCACGGTCGCCGTACCGGTAGCCGGCCGGCTGCAGGCACGGCGCACCGAAGCTCTCCGCGACCCGCTCCCCCTCCCACGTGGGGGCCTGCGCCGGGGGGCGCCACCGCAGGTCGCCGACCGGCGCGGCGGCGTACGGGATGCCGCGCCAGGTCCGCACGCCCTGCTCGTCCACTCCCCGCAGGCTGCCCTGCTCGGTGTCCACCACCAGGGGTTCGCCCGATGAGCTGGGCCCGGACCCCGGTCCGGTGACCAGGAGCACGCCGGCCACCACGACGAGGGTGAGCACCACGGCCACCACCGCCGCGACGACGGTGCTGGGGACGGGCTCGCGCCGACGGAGCCGACGCAGTGCGTCGCCGATGACGGGGATGATGACGGGGAGGGTCGAGGCGTGGGCGGAAGCCGCGAGCGGCTACCAGCCCCGCTCGGCCAAGCGGTGCGGCTGGGGGATCTCGTCGACGTTGATCCCGACCATGGCCTCGCCGAGACCGCGCGAGACCTTCGCGACCATGTCGGCGTCGTCGAAGAACGTGGTCGCCTTCACGATCGCCTCGGCCCGCTGGGCGGGGTTGCCGGACTTGAAGATGCCCGAGCCCACGAAGACACCCTCGGCGCCGAGCTGCATCATCATCGCCGCGTCCGCGGGCGTCGCGATGCCGCCGGCGGTGAACAGGACCACGGGCAGTTTGCCCGACGCTGCCACCTCGGCCACCAGGTCGTACGGCGCCTGCAGCTCCTTCGCGGCGACGTAGAGCTCGTCGGCCGAGCGCGAGGACAGCCGGCGGATCTCGCCCAGGATGGTGCGCATGTGGGTGACCGCGTTGGACACGTCACCGGTCCCGGCCTCGCCCTTGGAGCGGATCATCGCCGCGCCCTCGGTGATCCGTCGCAGCGCCTCACCCAGGTTGGTCGCACCACACACGAACGGGACGGTGTAGGCCCACTTGTCGATGTGGTTGGCGTAGTCGGCCGGGGTCAGGACCTCGGACTCGTCGATGTAGTCGACGCCCAGGCTCTGCAGCACCTGCGCCTCGGCGAAGTGACCGATCCGGGCCTTGGCCATCACCGGGATCGAGACCGCGGAGATGATGGAGTCGATCATGTCGGGGTCGCTCATCCGGGACAC
Source organism: Nocardioides sp. (assembly GCF_029937575.1). Taxonomy (GTDB): domain Bacteria; phylum Actinomycetota; class Actinomycetes; order Propionibacteriales; family Nocardioidaceae; genus Nocardioides. Next base: position 9,437 of record NZ_JAPYPS010000067.1, on the reverse strand, counting down.
GCCGCCCTGGGCGCGGATGTCGGCCGGCACCCGCTCGAGGGCCATCACCGCCACCGCGCCGGCGTCCTCGGCGATCTTGGCCTGCTCGGCGGTGACGACGTCCATGATGACGCCACCCTTGAGCATCTCGGCCATGCCGCGCTTGACGCGGGTGGTGCCCGTGGCGCTGCTGGTCAGGGGGGTCTCGGCGTTGTCGGCGGTGAGGTCGTTCATGGCGCTGATGCTACGGCGCTCAGGCGGTCGGGGGCGCATCGGGACCGCCCCGACCCGCGGCCTCCGCGGCGTCCCGCGCCGCATCGGCGGCGAGCGCCTGGCGACGTACCTTGTTGACGCGGAAGATCACCGTGTAGGTGTTGGCGAAGGCCAGCACCCACAGGGTCAGGTACATCAGGATCGGCAGGTCGAGAAGCGCCCCGAGCCCCGTCATCACCAGGATCGAGACGAGCCGGTCTGCCCGCTCGGCCAGACCGCCCTTGGCGTCCAGGCCCAGTGACTCCGCCTTGGCCCGCGCGTAGGAGGTCACCGATCCCATCACCAGGCAGTACAGCGTCAGGCACAGGTAGAGGTAGGAGTCGCCCTCGTTGGTGTTGGCGAAGTAGAGGGCCAGGCCACCGAAGATCGCCCCGTCGCCGATCCGGTCGAGCGTCGAGTCCCAGAACGAGCCGAACGTCGAGCGACGGTCGAGCTCGCGGGCCATCTTGCCGTCGATCAGGTCGCTGAACACGAAGGCGGTGATGAACAGGACACCGATGAGCAGCTCCCCCATCGGGAAGAAGATCAGCGCGCCCGCGGCCACACCGACAGTGCCGACGAACGTGACGGTGTCGGGGCTGACACCCCACTTGATGAAGAGCTTGACGAAGGGCATGAGCACGACGCCCTGCCAGAAGCCCTTGAACCTGTCCAACATGCCGCGGACGCTACCGGTCCCGGGTGGGATCGGCCCACTTCTGAGGCGGCAGCCGGCTGAGGGTCGACCTCAGTCGACCCAGGCGCCCGCGAACAGGTCGCGGGTCTCGGTGAGCAGCTCGGGCAGCGTCTTGGTGCGCCCGATGATGGGCATGAAGTTCTGGTCACCCGGCCAGCGGGGCACGACGTGCTGGTGCAGGTGCGCCGCGATGCCGGCCCCGGCGACCTCACCCTGGTTCATCCCCAGGTTGAAGCCGCGCGCACCCGAGACCGCCCGCACGGTGTGCATCGCCTGCTTGGTCAGCTCGCCGATCTCGATCGCCTCCTCGGCGGTCGTCTCGGTGTAGTCGGCCAGGTGGCGATAGGGGCACACCATCAGGTGCCCCGGCGCGTAGGGGTAGAGGTTGAGCACGGCGAACGCCAGCCGACCACGCCGTACGACGAGCCCGTCGGCGTCGTCGAGGGTCGGGATCCGGCAGAACGGGCACTGACCGGCGCTCGCGTCGGCGGGCTTGGACTCGCCACGGATGTAGGCCATCCGGTGTGGCGTCCAGAGGCGGTCGAGGTCGTCGGGCTCGCCGATCCCGTCCTGGCGCACGGCGTCGTCGCTCACGACGAGGACCCGGGGACGGCCCCGGGCGCACCGCCGGCGAACACGTCGGCCAGGGGCAGGTCCGGGTCGAGGACGACGCCGAGACGCTTGGCGTGACCGTCGAGGAGGTTCCAGATCGACATGGACAGCAGCTCGGAGATCCGTTCGGCCGAGGGCTCGCGGACGTCGCGGGCCAGCCAGCGACCGACGGCGCCGAGGGCCGCGCCGACCAGCCCGTAGGCGAGCGGGTCGACCAGTGCCTTCTCGTCCTCGCTGAGCTCGGCGCCGAGCAGCGCGATCGCCAGGGAGAGCAGGTCTCCGAGCATGGTCGCGATCTGGTCGATGCCCTGCTGGAACGGCCCTCCGGTCTCCTGGACCGCGAACGCGTGCAACGCGACGTGGGCCTCGGTCCAGTCGACGTAGGTCCGGATGATCCGGCCGATGATCTCGTTGATCGTCCCCTCGAGGGAGACCACGGGGGTCAGCTGCTCGGTCAGCGAGGCGATGATGTGGGTCCGGATCGCGGTGTCCAGGTCGGAGCGGTCGGCGAAGTGCCGGTAGACCACCGTGCGGTTGAGCCCGGCACGCTCCGCGATCTGCTGCACGTGGAACTCCGCCCCCACGGGCTCGGACTCGATGACCTCGAGGGCCGCGTCGAGGATGCTCAGGCGTCGCTGCTGGTTGTGGGCGTCCCAGCGCGCCTGCCGGCCGTCCTGAGCCATCTCACCGCCTCACCCTCGCCGTTGGAGCCCCCGTCGGAGCCGTGTGACCGAAGGGTAGCCGCGCCGCGGGGGTGAGGTACTGCCAGCCCGCTCCCCCGGCGGAGGCGTCACCCCGGGGCGCTTGACGTCGACGCCTCGCGCCGAGTGTGCGACCCGCAGCATCTCGCTCACCTCGACGAGCTTGGCCCGAGGCCTCCCGCGTCGCTCGCCGCGTCTGCGCTCCTCGGCGTCGATGGCCCGCCACCCGTCCAGGCCGAGGACCTGGGGGCTGCGCCCGGACACCAGCGCCACGATCGCCTCCTCGTCGGCGTCGCGGCCGGTGGTCGCCCCGGAGTCCAGGTCGTCGAGGATCCGCGCGACCGTCTCCTGGGCGCACCCCTTGTTGCTGCCGATGAAGCCCGTCGGTCCGCGCTTGACCCAGCCGGCGACGTACAGCCCCGGGCGGACGCGGCCCCGGTCGTGGGGCACCACGCCGGTCACCTCGTCGTACGGCAGGTCGGTCACGGGCAGTCCTCGGTAGCCCACCGCGCGCAGGACCAGCCCGGTCTCGATGACCTCGGTCTCCCCCGTCGGGACGGCAACGGCGCGGCCGTCGGCACCCTGCTCGAGGCGGGTGCCGGTGACCTCGATGCCGGTGACCCGGTCGTCGCCGAGCAGCCGGACGGGTGCGGTGAGGAAGCGCAGGACGACCGTACGGCGACCCGGCGTGCGCGGGCGGGCGGCCAGGTCCTTGAGCAGGCGGGTGCGAATGTCGTCGCCGTCGACCGCGTCGAGGTCGCCACCCGGTCCGGCTCGGACGACCACGTCGATCACGCCGGCCTCGGCGAGGCCGCAGAGCCCGACGAGCTCGGGCACCGTGAAGGCGGCCTCGGCCGGGCCGCGCCGTCCGAGCACGACGACCTCGCGCACCCTGCTGCGCGAGAGCGCCGCCCAGGGCAGGGCGGCGATGTCGGTGACCTCGAGCGCGACGGGGTCGGCGGTCAGGATCCTGGCCACGTCGAGGGCCACGTTGCCGTTGCCGACGACGACGACGCGCTCGGTGCCGAGGTCGACGAGGAGGTCCTGCTTGTCGGGGTGGCCGTTGTACCAGCCGACGAGGTCGGTGGCCGACATCGAGCCGACGAGGTCCTCGCCGGGGATCCCGAGCTGACGATCAGCGCTGGCGCCGACCGTGTAGACGACGGCGTCGTAGTGCTCCTCGAGCTCGGCGAGGCTGACGTCACGACCGACGTCGACCCCGAGGAAGTACCGGAAGCTCGGCTGCTCCTCGATCTGGCGGAAGAGCTTCTCGACGGCCTTGGTGTGCTGGTGGTCCGGCGCCACTCCTGCGCGCACCAGTCCGTACGGCGTGGGCAGGCGGTCGTAGACGTCGACGCTGATCTCGGGGTGGGTGAGCAGGTCGTCGGCGGTGTAGAGACCGGCCGGGCCGGCGCCGATCACCGCCACCCGGAACGATCCCTGGTGGGCGAGGCGTCGCTGCTGGGGGACGATCGCCAGCGGCGGGCGCGGCTGGTGCGGGAAGCACTCGTAGTACTCGGCGTTGATCGCCAGGAACGGCTGCTCGTCGGGGGTGAGGGTGCTGTCGGGCTTGATCGCCTCCACCGGGCACGCCGTGGCGCAGGCTCCGCAGCCGACGCAGGAGTTGGCGTCGACGTACAGCATCTCGGCGGTCGTGAACCCGGGTTCGCCCGGCGCCGGGTGGATGCAGTTGACCGGGCACGCGATGACGCACGAGGCGTCGGCGCAGCACGACTGCGTGACGACGTACGTCACCGCTGTCCCTCTGACTTCCGGGTCGCAGCTCAGGCGGCCGCGGAGGCCGGCTGACTGCGGAAGCGCGAGGTGGGGCCGTCGATCTTCATCAGCTTCCACACCCGGCGCGAGACCTTGTTCATCATGCCGGTCTCCTCGGCGAGCATCCGGACGTCGCCGAACAGGTCGCGCAGGAACTTCCGCGACTCCGCGTTGTCCCAGTAGAGCTCCTTGACGACCGACTTGGGGAGCCCCATGTCGCGCTGCGCCTTCTTGGTCGGCACCACGATCTCGTCGCAGAGCCAGCGCATGATGAGCGGTACGGCGACCGACAGCACGGCACGCTCGTGACGCTTGAGCCGCGGGGCCTTGTGCTGGAGGTACTGGTGGGCGAAGCCGATGTGACGCGCCTCCTCGGCGACGTGGATCTGCATGATCCGCTGCAGCAGCGGGTGCATGTCGTCGCCGGCGCGCAGGATCGTCTTCTGCACGTGGTCGATCGGCTCCTCGCCGGCGAGCACGCCGAAGAAGAAGCCGAACGGCATGATCCGCGCCGCGAGCGGGAGGATCGGGCTGACCGCGCGGAAGATGCCCGAGCCGCCACCGACGTCCTGCCCGGAGCGGTTGACGAACTCCTGGAACATCTGGGTGTGGTGGCACTCCTCGGTCGCCTCGTGCGTGGAGTAGCGGAACTCCGCGGAGCCGTTGGGCAGCGAGAAGGCGTAGTTCATCAGTCCGGCGATCAGGATCTGCTCGAACTGCAGGCCGACCTTGGTGATGTTGGCCTGGCGGTAGAGCCCGATCCTGATCTGCTCGTCCTGGGGCAGCGCCTGGTACCAGGGATGCCGGCCGAGCACGTCGGCCTCCGGCAGGATCCAGCGCTCGTCGGTCGGGTCGATCGCGAAGTCGGGGTGGTCCCAGTCGATGTCGGCGAACGCGTCGAAGTGCTGCTCGACGGAAGCCTCCGAGAGCGTCTTGAGGCGCTGCTCGTAGGTCTGGAAGGGGGCTGCCAGAGCGTCGCGGGTGTCCTGGTCGTGGCCGATCGTGCTCGTCATCGCGTGAACCTCTCACCGTTGGGTGGTCAACGATGACGACGTTAATGCGACGCCATGTGACATGTAAAGGGTATGCGCGACATTACGTCTCAGTAACTTGTGCGGCGGCCGAGCCGGCCGGTGATCAGGCCAGGCGCGCCGGGAACCCACCCGTCGCGATCGGCCCCCAGCGGGTGGGCGTGATCCGCAGCAAGGACTTGCCCTGGTCGCGCATCGCCTGGCGGTACTCGTCCCAGTCGGAGTGCTCGCCGGAGATGCAGCGGAAGTAGTCGACGAGAGGCTCGACCGCCTCCGGCATGTCGATCACCTCGCACTCGCCGTCGACCTGCACCCACGCGTCGTTGAACTCCTGGCCCAGCACCATCACGCTGACACCCGCGTGCCGACGCGCGTTGGAGGCCTTGGCCCGCTCGGGGTAGGTGGAGATGACGATCCGCCCCTCCTGGTCGACTCCCCCGGTCACCGGCGACATCTGCGGCGTGCCGTCCTGGCGCTGCGTGGTGAGGATCATCCGGTGGCGCGGTCGGACGAACTCGAGCAGTCCCTCGAGGTCGACGGTGGTGGTGGTTGCGATCGTCTTGGCCATGGCTCCACTTCAGCACACGCCCGGTCGGGCGCCGCCGCTCGTCGAGCAGCCGGCCCACCCTCGATCGTCGAGTAGCCGGCAGGCGAGCGGACGCGAGACGCCCGCGCCCGGCCGCTTGCCCGACTAGACCTGCTCGCGGGTCGCCACTGCCGCGGTGACGCGGGCGATCGCCTCGTCGATCGGGACGCCGTTGTCCTGGCGCCCGTCGCGGTAGCGGAAGGAGACCGCACCGGCAGCGACGTCGTCGGCGCCGGCGATCATCATGAACGGCACCTTCTGCAGCTGGGCGTTGCGGATCTTCTTCTGCATCCGGTCGTCGGAGTCGTCGACCTCCACCCGCAGGCCCTGCAGCTTCATCCGGCGTGCGACGTCGTACAGGTAGTCGCTGAAGGCGTCGGCGACCGGGATCGCCTGGACCTGGACCGGGGCGAGCCACGGAGGGAACGCGCCGGCGTAGTGCTCCACGAGCACCCCGAGGAAGCGCTCGATCGAGCCGAACTTGGCGGAGTGGATCATCACCGGCTGCTGGCGCGAGCCGTCGGCTGCCTGGTACTGGAGGTCGAAGCCCTCGGGCTGGTTGAAGTCGTACTGGATCGTGGACATCTGCCAGGTGCGGCCGATGGCGTCCTTGGCCTGGACCGAGACCTTGGGGCCGTAGAAGGCCGCGCCGCCGGGGTCCGGGACCAGCTCGAGACCGGACTCCTCGCACGCCGTACGCAGCACGTCGGTGGCGTTGTCCCACTGCTCCTGCGAGCCGACGAACTTGTCGGGCTTGGAGTCGTCGCGCGTCGAGAGCTCGAGGTAGAAGTCGTCGAGGCCGAAGTCGCGGAGCAGCCCGAGGACGAAGTCCAGCAGGTGCTTGATCTCGCCGGGCGCCTGCTCGGGGGTCACGTAGGAGTGGGAGTCGTCCTGGGCGAAACCGCGCACCCGGGTCAGGCCGTGGATGACGCCGGACTTCTCGTAGCGGTAGACGTGGCCGAACTCGAAGAGCCGCAGCGGCAGCTCGCGGTAGGACCGCCCGCGCGACCTGAAGATCAGGTTGTGCATCGGGCAGTTCATCGCCTTGAGGTAGTAGTTGGCGCCCTCGAACTCCATCGGGGGGAACATGCCGTCGGCGTAGTAGGGCAGGTGACCCGAGAGGTGGAACGTGCCCTCCTTCGAGATGTGCGGGGTGCCGACGTAGTCGAAGCCCTCCTCGATGTGGCGCTGGCGGACGTAGTCCTCCATCTCCCGCTTGATCACCCCGCCCTTGGGGTGGAAGACCGGCAGGCCGGAGCCGATCTCGTCGGGGAAGCTGAAGAGGTCGAGGTCGCGGCCGAGCTTGCGGTGGTCGCGCTTCTCGGCCTCCTCGAGGCGGTGCAGATGCGCCTCGAGGGCCTCCTTGGTCTCCCAGGCGGTGCCGTAGATGCGCTGGAGCTGCTTGTTCTTCTCGTCGCCGCGCCAGTAGGCCGCGGCCGAGCGCATCAGCTTGAAGGCCGGGATCCGCTTGGTGGTCGGCAGGTGCGGGCCGCGGCACAGGTCGGACCAGGCAGCCTCGCCCTTGCGATTGATGTTGTCGTAGATGGTCAGCTCGCCGGCGCCGACCTCAACGCTCGCCCCCTCGGCGGCATCCTCGACGCCGGCACCGCCCTTGAGACCGATCAGCTCGATCTTGTAGGGCTCGTCGGCGAGCTCGGACAGCGCGTCGGCATCGGTGGTGACGCGGCGCGAGAAGCGCTGGCCCTCCTTGATGATCTTGCGCATCCGGGTCTCGATCTTGTCGAGGTCCTCCGGCACGAAGGGGGTCGCGACGTCGAAGTCGTAGTAGAAGCCGTCGGTGATCGGCGGGCCGATGCCGAGCTTGGCGTCGGGGAACAGGTCCTGCACGGCCTGGGCCATCACGTGCGCGGTGGAGTGGCGCAGGATGTCGTGGCCGTCGGGGCTGTGGATCTCGACGGAGGCGACGACGTCACCGTCGGCCAGCTCGTAGGCCAGGTCCTTGAGGCTGCTCCCCTCGCCCTCCCCCACGCGTGCCGCGATCACGTCGGTGTCCTCGGCGAACAGCTCCCACGCCTTGGTGCCCGTCGTGACCGTCTGGTCCTGACGCACGTCGGCGTGGACTCGGACGACCTTGATCTCGGACACGGGGGCTCCTCAGGAGGTTGGCTGCTGGTCGATCCAGCTCGATGCCCGACGGATGCCGGACGTCGCGATGGTATCGACCGCCCGGCGCCGAACGCGCCCCGGTTTCGTCGTACCGCCCCTGGCCCCCGGACCCTCAGCAGCCGTCGAGCATCAGCGGTGGCCGCTTTCCCTTCGTCACGCCCATGAGGGTCATGATGTCGTTGCGTCCCAGGGCGCCGTCCTCGACGAGGGCCTCGCCGAAGAGGAAGCCGATCCACCGACGGTTCGGCCCCTTCTTCCCCCGGTGCAGGTAGACGCCCCACTGCCCGTAGCCGACCTCGCGCGGCTTGGAGAGTGCCGCGCCGTAGTCACGCTCGATCCGGCGGTACGTCGAGTAGATGCGGGTGCCGGTGGGCGTCGCCATGTCATCGCCGGTGGCGTTCATCTCGACGATGCGGTCGTCGGCCACGGACACGACGTACTGCGTCCGGTAGCTCTTGGTGGGCTGCAGCTTGATCGGGTCACAGGGCGGGTTGGGGACGTCCTGCTTGAACTCGCCGGTGGCCATGGCCTCCTCGACGGTCATCCCGATCTTCGCCTGCCCGATCTTGGCCGGCCGGACGAGGCGCGGTCCCTTGGCGGAGGCCGCACGCCAGACATGGGCGCCGTCGTCGAGACCAGCGGAGGGGTCAGCAGCAGCCGACGTGGTGGTGGCGGCCACGAAGGCCGGCGCGACGAGAGCGAGGGTGGTGACCCCGAACAGAGTGCGATGCATGAGCGTGGCTTACCACTGACAGGGCACCGGGCGGAAGAGTCGACCGTGACGTTGAGATCGCACGGCGCTTGTCAGAGCTCGGTGGCTCCTCGGCGGCGGTACGACACCGTCACTGACGCCCGTCCCGATCTGGACCTCGGTCAGGTGCCGTCCTCGGTCAAGGTCGTGGGCGGCAGCCAGTCGGCACCGAGGAGTTGAGCGAGGTCGGCGAGGCCGGCGGTGTCGCTTCCTACGGTGTCGGAGGCTGCGGCGATCCGCTCCACCATGATCTTGCCGACCTGTGCCTCGACCGTGTCCTCGGCGTACGCGATGTGCCACGGGGAGACCTGGTGGTCGCGGTGGGTGCGACCGGTCACCTGACGCGCGGCGATGCCCGAGAAGCGGGCCTGGTGGAAGACGCCTACCCGGGGCTCGGTGCTGGCCTGGCGGCCGCCGGGGAGCGTCTCGCCGGCGTGCAGGCTGATCGAGGCGACGGTGGTGAAGACGCAGACCTTCGCCTGCCCGGTCTGGAACCGGAGCCGCTCGGCCTCGACGTCGAACCGGTCACGGCCGTAGATCGTGGCCACCTCGACGCCCAGGTCGCGCAGCCGCTCGGCGATGGGGTCGGCGGCGGTTGCGACGAACTCGACCGAGCACGCCACCTGTCGCTCGGCCTGGACCTGTTGGGCGATCCACGCGACCGTCGAGTCGACCCGGATCAGTCCGGCCTTCTGCCGGAAGCGCAGCAGCGCGGCCCGGCCCTTCGCGACGTTGCGTCCGTGGCGCGCGATGTCCATCTCCCGACAGAACTCGCCCCACTCGGCCTCGTAGGCGCCCCGCTCCCCCGGCGTCAGCGCCACCGGCATCCCGGAGATCGGCACCGGCCCCCACGGCGCGGCACGATGCAGCATCGCCGGCGGCCGGTCGTCGGCGAGCCAGCCGCGCACCAGCTTGAGGTCGGCGC
>NZ_JAPYPS010000066.1 GCF_029937575.1 Nocardioides sp. | reverse complement strand
GCCGACGCCGTCGCGGTCGCCGACGCCGACGCCGCCGTGGCCGCGATCGCCCACCTGCGCGCGGGCGACCTCGGGCGGGCCGGCCTGGTCCTCGCCGGCCCAGCCGCCCCCGCCCGCGACTGGCCCACCCTGCCGGAGGACACGTCGTACGCCGTCGACGTCGTGGAGTGCCCCGACTCGCTGAGGGCGGCGATCACCCGGATCCTGGCGCGGATCGCGGTCGTCGACGACCTCGACGCGGCCCGACGCCTCGTCGCCGACCTGCCCGACGTCGTCGCCGTCACCCGCCAGGGCGACCTGCTCGGCGCCCACGTCGCCGGCGGTGGCTCGACCGCCCAGCAGAGCCTGATCGAGATCCAGAGCGCCGTCGACGACGCCGCGGCCCAGCTTGCCGAGGCGACGGCGGCGGGGGAGCGGCTCGGCTTCGAGCAGTCCACGCTCGAGCGCGAGCGCCTCGAGGCCCAGAAGCGCGTCGACGTGGCGCTCGCCCGGCTCCACGAGTCCGACGCCACGCTGGCCGCCGTCGCCGAGGAGCTGGGGCAGTACGGCTCCCAGGCGCGCGCGGCCAAGGGCGAGGCGGAGCGGCTCACCCAGGCGATCGAGAAGGCGCAGGCCGCGCGCGAGGCGGACCTGGCCGGGCTGGCCGACCTCGAGCAGCGACTCGCCACCGCCGAGGACGCTCCCGACGAGGAGCCCGACACCACCGAGCGCACCCGCCTGGTCGAGGCCGCCAAGGTGGCCCGCCAAGCCGAGATGGACGCCCGCCTCGCCCTGCGGACGGCCGAGGAGCGGGCCCGCGCCCTCCACGGACGCGTCGACACCCTGCTGCGCCAGGCGCAGGCCGAGCGCGACACCCGGGCCCGGGCCGCCGAGCGTCGCGAGCGCCTGCTGCGCGAGGGCCGCGCGGCCGAGGCCGTGAGCACCGCCGCGGGCTACGTGCTCGCGCGCCTCGAGGTGTCGATCTACGAGGCGACCCAGGCGCGGCTGCGGGTCGAGCAGGCCCGCAGCGGGCGCGAGCGCCAGCTCCTCGAGGTCCGCGCCGACCTGCGCGAGCTCGGCAAGGAGCACGACCAGCTCGTCAACTCCGTGCACCGCGACGAGATGGCCCGCGCCCAGCAGCGGATGCGCATCGAGCAGCTCGAGGAGCGTGCCCTCGACGAGCTCGGCCTCGACCCCGACGCCCTGGTGGCCGACTTCGGCCCCGACCAGCTGGTGCCGCCGTCGCTGGCCGCGCCCGGTGCCCCGGCGGGGGCCCCGGCGCAATCGCCGGTCGACGTACCGGAGAGCGCCCCGGACGGCGAAGCCGCCCGCGAGGGCGAGGCTGCCTCGGAGGACACGCCTTCCGCAGACGATCAGGGCGAGGCGCAGGGACCCTCGGTGCCCTATGTCCGCGAGGAGCAGCAGAAGCGGCTCAAGCAGGCCGAGCGCCAGCTGACCATGCTCGGCAAGGTCAACCCGTTGGCGCTCGAGGAGTTCTCCGCGATGGAGGAGCGGCACAAGTTCCTCACCGAGCAGCTCGAAGACCTCAAGAGCACCCGCAAGGACCTGCTCGACATCGTCCGCGAGGTCGACACGCGCGTCGAGCAGGTCTTCACCGAGGCCTACGCCGACGTCGAGCGCGCCTTCGACTCGACCTTCGCCCGACTCTTCCCCGGCGGTGAGGGACGCCTGGTCCTGACCGACCCCGACAACATGCTCACCACCGGGGTGGAGGTCGAGGCCAGACCGCCCGGCAAGAAGGTCAAGCGGCTCTCGCTGCTCTCCGGCGGCGAGCGCTCGCTGGTCGCGGTGGCCTTCCTGGTGGCGCTCTTCAAGGCCCGACCCTCCCCGTTCTACATCCTCGACGAGGTCGAGGCCGCGCTCGACGACACCAACCTGGGCCGTCTGCTCGAGATCTACGAGGAGCTGCGCGAGACCTCCCAGCTGCTCGTCATCACCCACCAGAAGCGCACGATGGAGGTGGGCGACGCGCTGTACGGCGTGACCATGCGTGGCGACGGCGTCAGCACCGTCATCTCCCAGCGCCTACGCGAGTCGGAGTCCTGAGCATGAGCGACCCAGCAGCCTCTCCCGCCAGGCCGAGCAGGCCGAGCAGGCCGACCCGGGCCGACTACGTCGACTGGCGCGCCGCGACCACGCGCTGGTCCGACGACGACGTCTACGGCCACCTCAACAACGCGCGCTACTTCGACCTCATCGACACCGCGGTCAACGCCCACCTCGCCGAGGCGACCGGCACCGACATCCGCGTCCTGCCCCAGATCGGGGTGGTGGCCGAGGTGTCGTGCCGCTACTTCGCCGAGATGGGCTACCCCCGACCGATCGAGCTGGGCCTGGTCGTGGAGAGGCTGGGCTCGTCCTCGGTCATCTACCGGGTCGGGCTCTTCCAGGGCGGCGACGGCTCGGCGGACGAGCAGGCGTGTGCCGAGGGCAGGTTCGTGCACGTGTACGTCGACAACACCGACCCAGGCGGTGGCCGCCCGGTGACCCCGGTGCCCGACCTGATCCGCTCGGTGCTGGAGCCGTTGGTCAGGTAGTTCCCGCACGGCTGGTTGGATGGCGCCATGTCTGTCGTGCTGCTCATCATCATCATCGCCGTGGTTGCGCTCCTGGCCGTGGGCGCCGGCGCCCTGCTGCTCGTCCGCGGCGGCCGGACGTCGAGTCTCAAGGCTCCCGAGGCGCCGCAGGCTCCCTCGCCGCCGCCCACAGCCGACCCGACGCTCGAGATCGACACCGATCTCCCGGCCGCACCACCGGTGGAGATCGCCCCGGAGACCACGCCGCCGCTGGAGCGTCCCGAGGGCACCCGGTCACGCCTGGTCCGCCTGCGCGAGCGTCTGGCGGGCTCCCAGGGCGGGCTCGGCCGCGGGCTGCTGGCTCTGCTCAGCCGCGACAAGCTCGACGAGGACACGTGGGAGTCGATCGAGGACCTGTTGCTGACCGCCGACGTCGGCGTCGCTCCCACCCAGCAGGTCGTCGACAACCTCCGGACGCGGCTGCGCGTCGGTGGCGACGAGGCCGCCGACCCCAAGGCCGTGCTGCGCGACGAGCTGATCAAGCTCGTCGACCCCGACATGGACCGCCGGCTCAACGTCAGTGGCGAGGGCGGGCACCCGGGCGTCGTCCTGGTCGTCGGGGTCAATGGAGCCGGCAAGACCACGACCGTGGGCAAGATCGCCCGGATCCTGGTGGCCGAGGACCGCAGCGTGACGCTGGGCGCCGCCGACACGTTCCGCGCTGCTGCCGTCGAACAGCTCGCCACGTGGGCCGAGCGCGTCGGCGTGGAGGTCGTCACCGGCCCCGAGGGCACCGACCCGGCCAGCGTGGCCTTCGACGCGGTCAAGCACGGCATGGAGTCGTCGACGGACACCGTCATCGTCGACACCGCCGGTCGACTGCAGAACAAGGCCGGCCTGATGGACGAGCTCGGCAAGGTCAAGCGGGTCATCGAGAAGCAGACCCCCGTGACCGAGGTGCTGCTGGTGCTCGATGCCACGACCGGGCAGAACGGCATGATCCAGGCGCGCGTCTTCAGCGAGGTCGTCGACGTCACCGGCATCGTGCTGACCAAGCTGGACGGCTCGGCCAAGGGCGGCATCGTCGTAGCGGTCCAGCGCGAGCTCGGCGTGCCCGTCAAGCTCGTCGGCCTCGGCGAGGGGCCCGACGACCTGGCGCCGTTCGACGCCGCGGCGTTCGTCGACGCCCTGCTCGGCTGAACGCCGGCTGAACTGCCCGGTCGCAGAGGTAGGAAGGTGTCCGGCGAGCGCGTTCGCTCGCCGGACGAAACGCGGCCAACCGCGAACGATTAACACCCCGGAAACAAAAAGCCGAGGTTCGTTACCTGACTAGAACATTCCTCGGACGGCAGCGAAATCTCGCCCCACGAGGCTTCCACGGAATCAGGCGGGACCGGAACGACAGCGACGTCGAACCTTCCCCCCTACCCGAGATCCAAACTCCATGGAGGTCCTGTGGACGGCTATAACGCCTTCATGCTCGTGGCCACGTTGCTCGTGCTGATGATGACGACTCCCGCATTGGCACTGTTCTACGGCGGCATGACGCGCTCGAAGTCCGTGCTCAACATGATGATGATGTCCTACGTCGCGATGGCGATCGTCGGCATCCTCTGGGTGCTGTACGGCTACAGCATGGTGTTCAGCGGCGAGGGTGGCATCGACACCTTCTTCAACTCGCCGTTCAGCAACTTCGCCCTCGACGGCGTCGGCTACGACGGCTACACCTTCATGATGTTCCAGCTGACCTTCGCGGTGATCACCACCGCGCTGATCAGCGGCGCCATCGCTGACCGTGTGAAGTTCTCCGCGTGGGTCGTCTTCGTCCCGCTCTGGGCGACGCTGTCCTACTTCCCGATGGCCCACATGGTCTTCGGCTGCACCGACGACGCGCTCATCTGCACGCAGATCGGTGCGCAGGACTACGCCGGCGGAACCGCCGTCCACATCAACGCCGGTGTCGCGGGCCTCGTGCTCGCCCTGGTCGTGGGCAAGCGCATCGGCTGGCCGAAGGAGAAGATGCGTCCGCACAACCTGACCCTCACCATGCTGGGCGCGGCCCTGCTGTGGGTCGGCTGGTACGGCTTCAACGTCGGCTCGCTGATCTTCGACGACTCGGTCGGCGACGCGAGCACGCAGTTCCTCAACGAGACGGGCCTGACGTTCTCCAACACCACCATCGCCACGATGTCCGCCATCATCGGCTGGCTCGTGATCGAGCGCCTCATGCACGGCAAGGCGACCACCCTCGGTGCCGCCTCCGGCATCGTGGCCGGTCTGGTCGCGATCACCCCGGCTGCCGGCGCGGTCAACGTCTTCGGTGCCTCGATCATCGGCCTCGTCGCCGGTGTCCTGTGCGCTGTCGCGGTCGGCTACAAGTTCAAGTTCGGCCTCGACGACTCGCTTGACGTCGTGGGAGTCCACCTCGTCGGCGGCGTCGTCGGCACCGTCATGATCGGCCTGTTCTCCACCCCCGGCGACGAGGGCTCCGGAGTCGTCGGCGGTCTGGCCGAGGGCCTGTTCTACGGCGGCGGCATCGACTCGCTGGTCGACCAGATCCTCGGTGTCCTCGTGGCCATCGCCTGGTCGGGCATCGTGACCCTCGTGATCGCGCTGGCCATCAAGTACACGATCGGGTGGCGCGTCAGCGAGGAGGCCGAGGTCGGCGGGATCGACCTCGACCAGCACGGTGAGTCGGCCTACGATCTGCACGCTGGCGCCCTCGCCGGCTCGAGCGAAGGGATCCTCAAGTGAAGCTCGTGACCGCGGTGATCAAGCCGCACAAGTGGGAAGACGTCCGCGAGGCCCTCGAGACCTTCGGTGTGACCGGCATGACGGTCAGCGAGGTCAGCGGCTACGGCCGCCAGAAGGGCCACACCGAGGTCTACCGAGGCGCCGAGTACGACATCGCCCTGGTGCCGAAGATCCGGATCGAGATCGTCGTCGACGACGGTGACGCCGCCGACATCGTCGACATCGTCGTCCGCACCGCCCAGACGGGTCGGATCGGTGACGGCAAGGTGTGGGTCAGCCCCGTCGAGACCGTGATCCGCGTGCGGACCGGCGACAAGGACGAGGCCGCTCTCTGAGGGAGAGCGCCTGACCCGCATCACCAGCGCCCGTCACTCGGGGACGGTCACCGCTGGGCATGACCTGAGCAGCACCGCGCGGCCCGGTCGTCCTCGGACGGCCGGGCCGCGCGCATCCCGCCCCACGACATGGCTATCGCAGGGCGTGGGCATCCCACCCGGGCCTGGCGTGGTCGGGCATGATCGACTCCAGACCAGCCGTGCAGGTACCGCACGTCGCCACGGGACTCGGACGTCCCAGACGAGGAGAGACCACCAGATGAAGCTCGTGACCGCGGTCATCAAGCCGCACAAGTGGGAGGACGTCCGCCAGGCCCTCGAGACGGCCGGAGTCAGCGGCATGACCGTGGGAGAGGTCAGCGGCTACGGTCGGCAGAAGGGCCACACCGAGGTCTACCGGGGTGCCGAGTACGAGATCTCACTGGTGCCCAAGATCCGCCTGGAGGTGGCGATCGACGACGAGGACGTCGAGGCCATCGTCGCGGCGATCGAGACCAGCGCACAGACCGGTCGCATCGGCGACGGCAAGATCTGGGTCTCCCCGCTCGAGTCGGTCGTCCGCGTCCGCACGGGCGATCGAGACGAAGCCGCGCTCTGACGCACCACACGCACGCGCGCTCCACGACGAGTTCCATGCAGGTCCGACTGAGGCCGAGGGAGGATGCCGACCGGTGACGGCCGACGAACGCGCTGCCCGCACCCGGGCGGCCGACGACCTGTGCAGCAGTGCCTACACCGACTGCTCCGGCCCCGACACCGGTGTGGCACTCGTCGCTGTCGGCGGCTACGGGCGCGCAGAGCTGGCGCCGCACTCCGATCTCGACGTCGTCCTGGTCCACGACGAGGGCGTCGACCTCGGGGAGCTCGCCACCAAGATCTGGTACCCGCTGTGGGACTCCGGCTCCCAGCTCGACCACTCGGTGCGCTCGCTGCCCGAGATGGTGGCCGCAGCGGACGCCGACCACCGCGTCGCCTCCGGCCTGCTCGACGTACGGCACGTCGCCGGCGACCCCAACCTCACGCTCCGGCTGCGGACCACGATGCTCGCCCAGTGGCGCAAGGGGGCGCGCGAGCGCCTGCCCGAGATCCGCACCGCCTCGCTCAACCGGCACCGACTGATCGGTGAGCTGGCGCACCTGTCGGTGCCCGACGTCAAGGAGGCCGAGGGCGGTCTGCGCGACGCCACCACGCTGCGCGGCATCGTCGCCACCTGGCTGGTGGACGTGCCTCACACCGAGCTGGAGCAGAGCCGGCAGGCGTTGCTCGACGTGCGCGACGTCGTCCAGGGGCTGGCCGGGCGGGCCAGCGACCGCATCTCGCCGGAGATGTGGGCCGACCTCGCCGTGGGCCTGGGCCTCGCCGACGACCGCGCCGCCCAGGTGCACGTGCGTGAGATCGGGAGGCGCATCACCCACCTCTCGCGCCTGGCGTGGCGGCGCGTCGACGGGGTCTTGTCGCGACCCCTGTCGCCCAAGACTCCCCGTCGACCTGTCCTCGAGCCCCTGGCCCACGGCGTCGCCCTGTCGGCCGGCGAGGTCGTGCTCGACCGCAGGGCCGATCCCGCTCACGACCCGGTGCTGCTGCTGCGCGCCGCGACCGCCGCCGCCGAGCACAACGTCGTGCTGGCGCCGGCCACCGCGGCCCGGCTCGTGCGCGAGTGCGCGCCACTGCCGGAGCCCTGGCCCGAGGAGGCCCGGCACCTCCTGGTGCGGCTGCTCGCCTCCGGGCGCGGGCTCCTGGAGGTGTGGGAGACGCTGGAGGAGACCGAGGCGCTGACGGGCTTCCTGCCGGAGTGGGAGCGGGTCCGGCTGCTGCCACACGCCTCGGTGATCCATCGCTTCACCGTCGACCGGCACGTCGTCGAGACGTGCATCGAGGCCTCCGAGCTGATCCGCACGGTCGCGCGTCCCGACGTCCTGATGGTCGCCGCGCTGCTGCACGACATCGGCAAGGGCGGGCTGACCGAGCACAGCGTGGCCGGGGAGCCGATCGCCCGTGTAGTGGCCACGCGGATGGGCTTCGAGCAGGACTCGATCGACCTGATTGCCCACCTCGTGCGCTGGCACCTGCTGCTCGCGACGACGGCGACGACCCGCGATCCCGACGATCCCGCCACGGTCGACCTCGTGGCCTCCACCATGGGCACCCCCGAGGCGCTCTCCCTGCTCAGCGCCCTGACCGAGGCCGACGCCAAGGCGACCGCACCGAAGGCGTGGTCGTCATGGCGTGCCGGCCTCATCGTCGACCTGTCCCGGCGCGCTCGAGCCGCCCTCGACACCGGCGTCGCGCTGCCGCCGATCACCACCGACGAGCTCACCGTGCCCGAGGACCTCAACCCGGCCTCGGTGTCGATCAGCGTCGAGCCCGTGCCCGACGGGTCGAGGATCACCACCATCGCCCTCGACCGCGTCGGTCTGCTGGCCGACTTCGCCGCCATGCTGGCGCTGCAACGGGTCCCGGTGCGGGCCGCCCGTGTCTGGGCCCAGGGCGAGTACGGCGTGTCGGTGTGGGAGGTCGGTTCGGAGTCCGTCGACCCGGCGATCCTGCGCACCAAGTACGACGCCATCGTGGGGGGCCGGGCCGACCCGCTCACCCGGTTCGCTCCGGGAGCCGACGCACTTGCGCCGACGGTCGTCGTACGACCGGAGGCGAGTGAGCAGGCGACCGTGCTGGAGGTCCGCGCCGCCGACCGTCCAGGCGTCGTGTACCTGGTCTGCTCGGCGCTGGCGCGCCTCGACGTGGCCGTGCGATCGGCCCACCTCGACACCCTCGGACCGCAGGCCGTCGACGTCTTCTACCTGCAGGAGGCCTCGGCGGGCGCGCTGTCGGAGACCCGGGCCGCCGAGGCGGCACACGCCGTACGGGCAGCGCTCAGCTGAGCGCTGCCCCGGAGCGACTATCCGCGGGGGCGGCGAATGCGGATCGACGTACCGTCGATGATCTGGGGTGGTCCGGGGTCGTCGCCCGGCGCCGGGAGCTGCTGACGCATCGTGTTGTGGCTCTCGAGGTCCGCATCGGCCCGGGCGCGCGCAGGCTCGAAGACGTCGACGATCGCCCCGAAGGCGTCACTTCCTCCGGACCCACCCGTGCCGTCGCGGTGCGCGGTGGTGAGCATCCGGTGCGACATCCACACCAGGACCGGCAGGCCGACCACGATCGTGCCGATCACGACGATCCACGGAGTCATGTGACCGAGCGTACGGGCACGCCCGGCGGGCCACTATCCTGTAGCGGTCCCTGACCTCCGGCCCGTAGGACCCATCTGTGTTCGCCACTCTCTCCGATCGCCTCGCCGACACCTTCAAGAACCTCCGGGGGAAGGGTCGGCTCTCCGAGGCCGACATCGACGCGACCGCGCGTGAGATCCGGATCGCGCTGCTCGAGGCCGACGTCGCCCTGCCGGTGGTCAAGGAGTTCGTCGCTGCCGTCAAGGAGCGCGCCCGCGCCGACGAGGTCAGCCAAGCCCTCAACCCGGCCCAGCAGATCATCAAGATCGTCCACGAGGAGCTCGTCACGATCCTCGGCGGGGAGACCCGTCGACTGCGCTACGCGAAGTCCGGTCCGACGGTCATCATGCTCGCGGGCCTCCAGGGCGCCGGCAAGACCACCCTGGCCGCCAAGCTCGCGCTGTGGCTCAAGGAGCAGGACAAGGCCCCGGTCCTCGTCGCGTGCGACCTGCAGCGACCCAACGCGGTCAACCAGCTCCAGGTCAACGGTGAGCGGGTCGGCGTACCCGTCTTCGCGCCCGAGGTCGGCAACGGCGTCGGCGACCCCGTGGCCGTGGCCCGCGCGGCGATGGAGGAGGCCAAGCGCAAGCTGTACGACGTCGTCATCGTCGACACCGCCGGTCGCCTCGGCGTCGACGCCGAGCTGATGCAGCAGGCCTCCGACATCCGCGACGCGGTCCAGCCCGACGAGGTGCTGTTCGTCGTCGACGCGATGATCGGCCAGGACGCGGTCGTCACCGCGCAGGCCTTCCTCGACGGCGTCGGCTACGACGGCGTGGTCCTGACCAAGCTCGACGGTGACGCCCGCGGTGGCGCGGCGCTGTCGATCCGCCAGGTCACCGGCAAGCCGGTCATGTTCGCCTCCTCGGGCGAGAAGATGGGCGACTTCGACGTCTTCCACCCCGACCGGATGGCCTCGCGCATCCTCGACATGGGCGACATGCTCACCCTGATCGAGCAGGCCGAGAAGACCTTCGACGCCGAGCAGGCCATGCAGGCCGCCTCGAAGCTCGCCGGTCAGGGTGGTGACTTCACCCTCGACGACTTCCTGCAGCAGATGCAGCAGGTCCGCAAGCTCGGC
Organism: Nocardioides sp.; assembly: GCF_029937575.1. Taxonomy (GTDB): domain Bacteria; phylum Actinomycetota; class Actinomycetes; order Propionibacteriales; family Nocardioidaceae; genus Nocardioides. The sequence goes on along the minus strand of NZ_JAPYPS010000066.1, from coordinate 11,749 downwards.
TCGATGTCCAAGATCATGGGCATGCTCCCCGGCATGGGCCAGATGCGCGAGCAGCTGGAGAACTTCGACGAGCGCGAGATCGACCGGATCCAGGCGGTCATCCAGTCGATGACCCCGGCGGAGCGCGCCAACCCCAAGATCATCGACGGCTCGCGCCGGGCCCGGATCGCGAAGGGCTCGGGCCGCACCGTCAACGACGTCAACACCCTCGTCGACCGCTTCTTCGAGGCGCGCAAGATGATGATGTCGATGATGAAGGGTGGCGGGATGCCGGGCATGCCCGGGATGCCTGGCATGGGCGGTCCCGGCGGCGGCAAGCGCGGCAAGGGCAAGCAGCAGCCCAAGAAGGCCAAGGGACGCCGCGTCTCCGGCAACCCGGCCAAGGCGGCGCAGGAGGCCAAGGCCGAGAAGGAGAAGGCCGCAGCCTCGGCCGGCAACCCGTTCGGTGTGCCCGGTGAGGACATCGACTACGAGAAGGCCGCCGCGGACCTGAACCTCCCCAAGGACTTCTCCAAGTTCCTCAAGTGAGCACCACGCTGGTCGTCGACGCGGCCAACGTCGTGGGAGCCCGCGCCGACGGGTGGTGGAAGGACCGCGCCGGGGCGGCGCGTCGTCTCCACGAGGAGCTGCTGACCGCGGACGTGCCGGGCGACGAGATCGTGCTCGTGCTCGAGGGCGGTGCCAAGGCCGGCGTACGACCCGGGAAGGACGCGCACGTGCGCGTGGTCCACGCTCCCAAGGACGGCGACTCGGCGATCCTCGCCGAGGCCACCCGGGCGGCCGACAAGGGTCGCCGGGTCACCGTCGTGACCGCCGACCGGGCCCTGTCGGCCAACGTCGGGGCCGTGGGAGCGGTCGTGGTCGGGCCGACCTGGCTGATCGACCGGCTGGGGGAGTAGCGCGCGCTGCGTCGAGACGTGCGGCGCGTTAGGTTCGGAGCATGAGTGTGCTGAAGTTCTCCGGCCCGGTGCTCCCCGACGGCGAGGTCCGCCACCTGTGCGTCGTCGACGGTCACATCACCTACGAGCGGCACCCCGAGGGCGAGAAGGTGGTCGACGGCTGGATCGTGCCCGGCCTGGTCGACGCGCACTGCCACCTCGGGCTCGACGACGACGGGGCGGTGAGCGAGGAGGAGGCCGAGGCCCAGGCGATCGCCGACCGCGACGCCGGCGCGCTGCTCATCCGCGACTGCGGCTCAGCGCTCGACACCTCGTGGATGCACGAGCGTGAAGACCTGCCTCACCTGATCCGGGCCGGGCGCCACATCGCCCGCACGCGCCGCTACATCCGCAACTACGCCCACGAGGTCGAGCCCGAGCAGCTGGTCGAGACCGTCGTGGCCGAGGCCAAGCGGGGCGACGGCTGGGTCAAGCTCGTCGGTGACTGGATCTCACGTGAGGACGGTGACCTGGCCCCGTCCTTCCCCGCCGAGACGTTCGCCGCCGCCATCGCCGCGGCCCACGCGGAGGGGGCCCGGGTCACGGCCCACTGCTTCGGGGAGGGCGTCCTGCCGGGTCTCATCGATGCACGGATCGACTGCATCGAGCACGGCACCGGGCTCTCGCCCGACCTGGTCGAGGCGATGGTGGCCCATCACGTCGCGCTGGTGCCGACGGTGATGCAGATCGAGAAGTTCCCGCAGTACGCGGACGCGGGCCGGGAGAAGTTCCCTCGCTACTCCGAGCACATGACCGACCTCCACGCCCGACAGCGCGAGACCATCATGAACGCCTACGAGGCCGGCGTGCCGCTGTACGCCGGCTCGGACGGCGGAGGCGTCAGCCGGCACGGCAACCTCGGCGGTGAGATCGTCGCGATGACCGAGCTGGGCATGCCCGCCGACTACGCCCTCGGCGCCGCCTCCTGGCGTGCCCGGGAGTGGCTGGGCCGCGACGCGACCCTCGCCGAGGGGGCCCCCGCCGACTTCGTGGTCTTCGACGCCGACCCGCGCCAGGACGTCACCACGGTGCTGCGGCCGGCCTGCGTGGTGCTGCGTGGCCGGGTCGTGGGGCACACGCGGGTCTGAGCACGCACGGGTCACGGGTCACCGGGGCCGGGGTCCGCGCAGTCCCGGACGGCCAGTGATTCGGACGAGACGGCATCGTCTGGCAGACTTTCCCGCTGAGTCCTGTGCGTCCGGCCCCTCTCACCGTGCGACCAGGCCCCTCGAGGGATCCGACCCGGTGTTTTCCCCACTCGGTCCAGGGCCCTCATCACACACGAGTTCCAAGGAGACACCCACCAGTGTCAGTCAAGATCCGTTTGAAGCGCCTCGGCAAGGTCCGCGTCCCGCAGTACCGCATCGTCGTCGTCGACTCGCGCAAGAAGCGCGACGGCAAGGTCATCGAGGAGATCGGCCTCTACCGTCCCAAGGAGGAGCCGAGCTACATCAAGGTGACCTCCGAGCGGGCGCAGTACTGGCTCGGTGTCGGCGCGCAGCCGTCCGAGGCCGTCGCCAAGATCCTCAGGATCACCGGCGACTGGCAGAACTTCAAGGGCATCAAGGGCGCCGAGGGCACCCTGAAGGTGGCCGAGGAGAAGAAGTCGAAGATCGACCTCTTCAACGAGGCGCTCAAGGAGGCCGGCAACGAGCCGAAGGCCGCCGCGACGACCGCCAAGTCGAAGAAGGCCGACAAGGTCGAGGACAAGGCTGAGGACAAGGCTGAGGACAAGGTCGACGAGAAGCGGGCCGAGGTCGCTGCCCCGGAGGCCGCTGCCGAGGAGAAGCCGGTCGAGGACGCCGCTCCGGAGGCCGCTGCCGAGACGAAGACCGACGCCTGATGCTCGAGGACGCCCTCGAGCACCTCGTGCGCGGTGTGGTCGACAACCCCGACGACGTCACCGTGCGTGACAAGCAGATGCGTCGTGGCGGCTCGATCCTCGAGGTCCGGGTCCACCCCGACGACCTCGGCAAGGTGATCGGCCGTGGCGGTCGTACCGCCTCGGCCTTCCGCACCGTCATCTCTGCGCTGGCCGGCAAGGGCGGCGCGAGGATCGACTTCGTCGACGTCGACCGTCGCCGCTGATCGAGCGCACTCTGGTCGCCACCAGCGACCGCCGTACGACCTGCGAAGCGGGCGTCTCCCTCGGGGAGGCGCCCGCTTCTGTCGTGTGGGGTGGTTGGTCGCTGTGGCTCGCCTCGACGTGGGCGCAGGAACCCCCGGTGAACCGGGGAATCCTGCGCGAGCCGGCCGCGCACACCCCGCCGCGCGGAACCCCTACGCTGACCTCCGTGAGCAGCGCAGAGCAGACCGTGGAGGTCGTGGTCGGCCGGATCGGCAAACCCCACGGCATCAAGGGCGAGGTCACCGTCGACGTCCGGACCGACGAGCCCGAGCGCCGCTACGCCGCCGAGGCAGTCCTGCGGGTCCAAGCGCCGCGTGGCTCCGCCTTCGGGCACCGGTCGGTGACGGTGGCCAGCACCCGATGGCACCAGTCCACGCTACTGGTGCGCTTCGCCGAGATCGGCGACCGCAACCAGGCCGAGGCCGCGCGCGGCGTCGTGCTGCACGCGACCATTGACGCCGCCGCGACACCGGATGATCCCGAGGAGTTCTACGACCACCAGCTGGTCGGCCTGGCGGCGTACGACGTCGAGGGAGCGCACCTGGGTGAGGTGACCGGTCTCGTGCACGGCGGCGCGCAGGACCTGCTGGCCGTCAAGGCGCTCGACGGGCGCGCGACACTGGTGCCCTTCGTGGCCGCGCTCGTGCCCGAGGTCGACGTCGCCGCGGGCAGGGTCGTGATCGCCGACCGACCGGGGCTCGTCGCGCCGCTGCCCGAGGACTGACTCGTTCCGATGCGTCTCGACTACCTGACGATCTTCCCCGGCTTCTTCGATCCCCTGACGCTCTCGCTGCCGGGCAGGGCGGTGGCCTCCGGGCTGCTGGACCTGCACGTGCACGACCTGCGCGACTGGACCCACGATCGTCACCGCACCGTCGACGACACGCCGTACGGCGGGGGCGCGGGCATGGTGATGAAGCCCGAGCCGTGGGGCGAGGCGCTCGACGCGCTGCTGCCCGACGGTGCGACGCTGGTCGTCCCCACCCCGTCCGGGGCGCCGCTGCGGCAGCGCGACGCCGCCGACCTCGCCACTCGCGAGCGTCTGGTCTTCGCCTGCGGGCGCTACGAGGGCATCGACCAGCGCGTGCTCGACCACGCAGCCGCCCGCGCAGAGGTGCGCGAGGTCAGCCTGGGGGACTACGTTCTCAACGGCGGCGAGGTCGCTGCGCTGGTGATCACCGAGGCGGTGGTTCGCCTGCTGCCCGGCTTCATGGGCAACGCCGCCTCGCTCGCCGAGGAGTCGCACCACGACGACACCGGGGGGCTCCTCGAGTACCCCGTCTACACCAAGCCCGCGAGCTGGCGCGGGCACGACGTACCACCCGTCCTGCTCTCCGGCGACCACGCCGCCATCGCCGGCTGGCGCCACGAGCAGTCGGTGGCGCGCACCGTCGAGCGTCGCCCCGACCTGCTGCCCGCCAGCGCGGGTGCGGGGGAGTGGGGGATCGTGCCGGCGGTGCCGGCCGACGCCGGCGAGCTGCTCACGCTGCAGCGCGCCTGCTGGATGCAGGAGGCCGCCGCCAACGACTCGGTCGCCGGGATACCGGCGCTGCAGGAGTCCCTGGCCGACGTCCGGGAGTGGCTGGCCACGTGGACGTCGTACGTCGTGCGCGTCGACGGCCGCCTCGTCGGGGCCGCTCGGGGTCGCCTGGTCCACCAGGACTCCTCCGGCGAGGCCGTCTGGGACATCGGACGGATCATGGTGGCGCCCGATCTCCAGGGACGCGGCCTGGGCCGCGTGCTCCTCGAACACATCCAGGACGTCGCGCCTGCTGCTGCGACGTCGTACGTGCTGTTCACCGGGTCCCGCAGCGAGGCCAACCTGCGGATGTACAAGAAGGCCGGCTTCCGGCTGCGCCGTGACCTCGACGCGCCGCCCCTCGCCGTGGTCCTGACGAAGCCTCGTCGCTGACCTCTCGGGCAGCCGGGATTGCGTCGTTTGGTCCCAAACGACGTGATTTCCTGGCTCGGGGCTGTCGTTTGGGACCAAACGACGACCCCGCCGGCTCACGCCCGCGGTCGATTTAGCCCACCCCCGGCGCCTGTGGCAGACTCATCGCTTGGTCCAACGACCGAAGTCCGCTCCGAGGAACGCACGGAGGGACTGCGCCGGGCCCCTGCCACAGGGGGAGCCCTGCGCCACCGGTCACCGGGTTGGGCCCGTATGACGTCAGCACCACCGATTCCGCGGCTGACCTGTGGCACTCGCGAGGAGATTCACATGAACAACCTCATCACCGAGCTCGGCGCCGTCCACAAGCGGGACGACATCCCGGCCTTCCGCGCCGGCGACACGATCAAGGTCCACGTGAAGGTCATCGAGGGCAGTCGCTCGCGTGTCCAGGTCTTCCAGGGCGTCGTGATCCGCATCCACGGTGCCGGCATCGGCCGCACCTTCACCGTGCGCAAGGTCTCCTTCGGAGTCGGCGTGGAGCGGACCTTCCCGCTCAACTCCCCGATCTTCGAGGAGATCGAGGTCGTCACCCGCGGTGACGTGCGTCGCGCGAAGCTCTACTACCTGCGCAACCTGCGCGGCAAGGCTGCCAAGATCAAGGAGCGCCGCGACGCGTGAGTCGCGCGCTCACCCGACGCGTGGTGGCCGTGGTTCCGGTGTCTAAGGTGGCCGCGTGAGTGACGACGAGCGCCCGGGCGGCGCTGCCGACGATGGTTCGGCGGAGGTCCCCGGCCCGTTCGCCGACGACGTCTCGGACACCTCCGGTGTGAGCACCGAGGTGGACGACTCCGGTGCGGCCGGGTCCTCGCAGGATCCGGACGACGGGCCTCGCCGTGGGCTGCCGCTCTGGCAGGAGTCGATCCTGCTCGTCGGTGCCGCCATCGTCCTGGCCATCCTGATCAAGGCGCTCTTCGTCCAGGCCTTCTACATCCCGTCGGCGTCGATGGAGCCGGGCCTGGTCAACGACGACCGGATCCTGGTGCAGAAGCCGTCGTACTGGTTCGGCGGCGAGCCGTCGCGCGGAGACGTCGTGGTCTTCGAGGACCCCGGCGGCTGGCTGGGACCCAACGAGGACGGTCAGGTCGACGGCTTGCGCAACCTGCTGTCGAAGGTCGGGCTCTACCCGACCGGCGGGCACCTGGTGAAGCGTGTCGTCGGCGTCGCGGGCGACACCGTGTCGTGCTGCGACGACCAGGGCCGCCTCATGGTCAACGGCACTGCCCTCGACGAGGAGGACTACATCGCCGCGCGCCCCGAGGGCGTCCTGTGCGACGGGCCGATGATCGGGCGCTGTGACTGGTCCTCCGGCGTCGTGCCCGAGGGCACGATCTTCGTGATGGGCGACAACCGATCCGACTCGGCCGACTCCAGCTACCACCTGTGCCTGGAGGGCGAGACGGACTGCACCGACGACCCGTTCGTCGACACCGACCTGGTGGTCGGCAAGGTCTTCTCCGTCGTCTGGCCCCTGAGCCACTTCGGCTTCGTCTCCACGCCGGACTCCTTCGCGGACGTCCCCGACGTCGGCTGATCCGGCCGTGCGTCAGCGATGAGCCTGCTGCCGCGGGGCTCGACCGTGCGTCGCGACGCCGGTCTGTACGGCTATGAGCGCGCGCTGCGCCGCCACGGCGTCGACCTGATCGCCGGCGTCGACGAGGCCGGCCGTGGGGCCTGCGCCGGACCGCTGGTCGCAGGTGCGGCGATCCTGCCGGCGGGCCAGGCGGGGGTCGTGCCGGGGCTGGCCGACTCGAAGCTGCTCACGGAGAAGGCCCGGGAGAAGTGCTACGACCAGATCGTACGGCGAGCGCTGGCCTGGTCGGTGGTGATCATCGAGCACGACGAGTGTGACCGGCTGGGCATGCACGTCGCCAACATCGAGGCGCTACGTCGGGCGGTGGCGCGGCTCGACGTACGACCCCACTACGTGCTGACCGACGGGTTCCCGGTCGACGGCCTCGGCGTGCCGGGGCTCGCGGTCTGGAAGGGGGACCGGGTCGCCGCCTGCATCGCCGCCGCGTCGGTCCTGGCCAAGGTGACCCGGGACCGGATCATGACTGGCCTCGACGACGAGTGGCCGGCCTACGACTTCAAGACGCACAAGGGCTACATCACCGACGTCCACACCGCCGCGCTGACCGAGCACGGTCCGTGCCCCATCCACCGCATGAGATTCGTCAACGTGCGCCGTGCCGCGGGCCTGGAGCCGGACCCAGGTGGCCCGGGGCTAGAGTCGCCACATGAGCGCTGAGGACCTCGAGAAGTACGAGACCGAGCAGGAGCTCACCCTCTACCGCGAGTACCGCGACGTCGTCGGCATCTTCAAGTACGTCGTCGAGACCGATCGCCGCTTCTACCTGTGCAACCAGGTCGACGTGAAGGCGCGCACGGAGAACGGCGACGTCTTCTTCGAAGTCTCGATGTCGGACGCCTGGGTCTGGGACATGTACCGGCCGGCCCGCTTCGCGAAGAACGTCAAGGTGCTCACGTTCAAGGACGTGAACGTCGAGGAGCTGGCCGAGCAGGACTTCGACCCGACCAAGTCGGTCGGCGGCAGCTGAGTCTGGCCGCTGCTTGTAGTCCGACGCCAGCGGCTCCGTGAATAGTCCTTTCGGTCAGAGTTGACCTAGTCATCTCGCCCCGGGGCGGGAATTGGCCCTACCCTGGGTCGTGGCGGCCATGGGGGTCGTCGACGAGATAGGGCACGCAATGAGGCTTCGTGGACTCCGCAGGCGCCGTCGCGACGACGACGGGGCCGCTGCCGTCGAGTTCGCACTTGTCGTCGTGCCCCTGCTGTACATCGTGTTCGGGGTCATCAGCTACGGCTACATGTTGAGTTTTCGCCAATCGATCAGCCAGGCCGCAGCGGAGGGAGCCCGCGCCGCAGCGGTGACCCCCGGCGGCGTCTCCAACCCCGACCTGCTTGCGAGTGCCCAAGCCGCCATCAACGATGCCTTGAGCAGCTACGCCGTCACCTGCGCCAGCACGTCTGGTGCCGACGGTTCCCTGACTCATGACGGAGACCCCGCTGGGACCTGCGAGGTCGAGCTCTTGGATGAGTGCACGGGCTTCGACGCAGCACAGTGCGTCAAGGTCTCCCTGAACTACACCTATGGTGACGACTCGCTCCTGCCCGACGTGGGCTACGGCTACGTGATGCCGGACAACCTCAGCTTTTCCTCCGAGGTGAGGGTCAGTTGAGACCCTGTCGGCAGCTCACCAGGCCCGACTCGGAGGAGCGAGGTGCGGTCGCCGTTGCGGTGGCCGGGATCATGGTGGTGGTCCTCGGGATCGCCGCCTTCACCGTCGACCTCGGAATGCAGCGCATTGTCGCCCGCGACATGCAGGCGCTGTCCGACGTGGTGGCCCTGGATGTCTCGCGTCATCTCGACAGCGCCACGACCGCAGACGTCCTGCTTGCCGACGCGACGTTCAAGGACGAGATCATCGCGACCGTCGATCGAAACGCGGGCAGCGCCGTTGGCGACGCCCCACGCCTGACCATCGAGGCGGGCAGGATGGTCGACGGCACATTCACCTCCTACGGCTCGGTCAGCTACCTGGCCGGTTCCTCGGCGGTCGGCCCTCCCGTTGCTGCACAGGCCCTGGTGCCGAACGCCATCAAGGTGAGTTCCTTGTCAACCGTGGGGTTCGCCTTCGGCGGGATCGTCGGCAGCTCGTCCGGGGATGCCACGCGTTCGGCCGTCGGTTCTCAGCGACTGCCGAGCGTGTGCTTCTCCGTCGGCGCCAAGGCGCTGACGCTGAACACCGATCAGAGCGCGCTCAGTCCCCTGCTCAACCAGATCCTCAGCGTCAACCTCAGCGCCGTGGGCTACGAGGGACTGGTGAGTCTCGATGAGGCCTACATCCCGTTGGCCGACCTGCTAGTCGCCCTCGACGTGGGCGCTGCCGATGACCTGGCGACGACGACGGTCACCCTGGACGAGTTCTTCCTGGCGGTGGCCGAGGTAGCCGGCGAGGACACTGTCACGGCCGACGTGCTCGGGGCGATCACGCTCGGTGCTGGCGAGACCAGCTTCACGCTCGCTGACATCCTGTCCCTCGGGACGGCGACCGGCGAGGCCGGACTCGACGCCACCCTGAACGTCCTCGGCGTTCTGGGAGCCGCCATCGTGGCGGCCAACGGCGAGAACGCGATCGCCGTCGAGGTGCCCGGCTTGACCGAGCTGACCATCGTCGAGCCTCCCAAGATCGCGTGCGGTGCCCGCGGCGCCACGGCGACGTCGGCGCAGATTCGGCTGCGTCTGCAGACGGACCTGGTGGCGGGGCTCGTGCCGGGCCTCGTCGGAGGGACCACCGACATCTCGATCAACGTCGGTGCAGCGACCGCCATGGTCGACGCCGACATCACGTGCCTCCCGGACACGGTGACGATGACCACGACCACGGGAGGTGTGCAGATCCTTCCCCCGGTGGCGCCCGCCCAGGGTCAGGTGGGCTTGGACGTCACGGTCGCAACCTTCCTCGACGCTATTCCGGGTCTGGGAACCCTGCTGCGCATCGCGCTCCAGGCACTCGGGCTGAGCGAGGTAAGCCTCGACGTGTTGCTCGAGGGGTCGGTGGCGAGCGCGACTGAGACCAAGGCGATCGTGTACGACCCCCCGCCGGCTGAGCCCCCCAGCGTCACGTTCCCCGAGGGCGGGTTGGACGACGCGCTCGCGATCGACAACGCCGAGGTGTTCCTCAGCACCGGCCAGGGTGGTCTGCTCAGCCTGCTCACCTCGACACTCATCACCAACACGTTGAACGTCCTACTGGACTCACTCGTCGAGCCACTGATCGATGTCGCCATCGATCCGCTGCTGACCGCGGTGCTGAATGCCCTCACTCCGATCGTGGGTCTGCAACTTGGGACTGCGGACGTCGAGATGCTCGGGCGCCCGGTCTGCCAGTCGGTCACCCTCGTGGGTTGAGCACCCGAGAGCCGGGGCACATCTGGGCTAGTTCGAACGGCTAGTTCTGAAGAAGATCTGCCGAAGGACCCTCGGTCCGGGTCCGGCAGACCTACGCTCGGCTCACGTGGCCGTGGGGGCCCCGCAAGATGGGCCAAGGTGAGTCATGGCAGGACGCTGGGGTGCGCTGGTGCAACGGACCGGTCGCGGCGCAGTCGCCGTGGAGGGCACCCTGTGGGCGCGTTCATCCTCGTGCCCTTGCTGCTGGGGGTGATCACGTACGGCAACTACTTCTGGAAGGCACAGAAGGTCGAGACCCTCAGCGTCGCGGGACTGCCGCCAGGAAGCATCGCGGGCACCTACACGTGTGCCGAGCTCACCGCTCGCGTCAAGGCGCTCCTGGCGGGCAACATCCACAGCCTGGCCGGCCAGCTCGGCATCGCGGACGCAGCGATCCAGACGGTGGTGGGCATCGTTCCCACCGTCGGTATCGGGGCTGAGGTCTCGGTGTCGTTCACGATCCCGGTCGTCGACGGCGCCGCCAGCCTCCTGCCCCTGCCCAACGACGGTGCGGTCGTCACCGACTTCACGCAGAAGCTCGAGAACGTGCACGTGAGCACCGCGTCATGCTGAGCCCGCGACTGCCGTGCGCGCGGCCAGGCACCCGCGCCGGCCAGCACGCCGTGACGAGCGCGGAGCCATCGCCGTGATCACGGCGATCATCACCTCGATGGTCCTCTTCGTGGTTGCCGCCCTGACGGTCGACATCGGCAACGCATGGGCTCGCCGTGGTCAGCTCCAGGCCCAGGTGGACGGGGCTGCGCTGTTCGCGGGGCAGTACCTCCCGGCGGCGCTTCCCGCGACGAAACTGCGTGCTGCCAAGGCGGCGATCTGGTACATCGCATGTGTGAAGCCCGTGGCGGGCCAAGACGCCGCCTTCAACGCCGACTACCCGATCCCGCGCAGCCCCGACAAACGTTTCGTCTGTGACGGGCCTTCGTTCCTGCCGTCGAGCACGACCTACGACGCGGCGGCGACCGCGATGATCGCCAACGGTGCGATCTCGTTCCCCAACCGGTTCGAGATCAACATCAAGAGCCCTTTTGCCCGGATCACCTTCGGGTTCGGGGGAGTTGTCGGTGCCGATGGTTCGACCCAGCAGAAAGTGGCCAGCGCCCACGTCTACAGCGCCGGCGGTGTCGTGCCCATGGGCGGCTCCGTCGGATGCCTGGCGGCAGCCGCCAACAACACCCAGCTCCTGGGTGTCGGCACGACCCTGCAGAACCTCGTGCCGATCAACTACTTCTCCGCTGGCTCGTCGGGGACCTCGACGACCGGCTCTTCGTCCACAGCACCAACCTTCAGCGACCCAGACATCATCAACTCGCTCGCCTACAACACGCCGCGCGCCGTACCCGCGCCGGCGAACCGGACCTGGACGACCAAGGGGGACCTGAACCTCCAGACCGCCACGGCGAACGCCGACGTCACGCAGTTGACTGTCACGTTCGCGGCCAGCGCCAACTTCCCAGGGAGCGCGCTTCCGTTCAGTGTGGTTGCGCCCCTGCCGTCCCTGGGTCTCTCCGGCCCGGTCACGGCCGTGTTCCGCCGGGTGACCTTGGCCGGCGTGACCGAGACAGTCGTGAGCCCGGTCGCCACCTCGCTGGCGGGCGCTGCCACCCTGCAGATCCCAGCCGAGGTGAAGAATGCGCCGGGCGACTGGTTCGTGAAGATCCTCTGGGCCTTTCCCAACTACACCAAGGTGCTAGTGTGCTGTCAGGTTGAAGCGGTCACTTTTGGTTGATCGCGGTGCAGTAGC
>NZ_JAPYPS010000009.1 GCF_029937575.1 Nocardioides sp. | reverse complement strand
AGCGTCGTACCAATCAGCCGTTCCTCAACCAGCCTGACGAAACATCGAGGCTAGGAGTCTGCCGCACAGCTGCGTGCTGGATGGCGCCGTTTGGTCCCAAACGACGCAAGTGCGGTCGTAGTTGTTGTCGTTTGGGACCAAACGGCACCTTCTGGCGACGCCGGTCGAGACGCGCTCATGCGGGCGCGGGTGGCTGCGGCGGCGCGGACGGCCCGTCGCCGCCCCGTCGCTTCAGGTAGCGCTCGAACTCACGCGCGATCGCCTCGCCCGAGGCCTCGGGCAGGTCCGCGGTGTCGCGGGTCTCCTCGAGGGAGCGCACGTAGTCGGCGACGTCCTCGTCCTCCTCGGCGAGCTCGTCGACCCCGCGCTCCCACGCCTTGGCGTCCTCAGCGAGGTCGTCGAGCGGGATCGAGACCTCGAGCAGGTCCTCGAGCTGCCCTAGCAACGCCAGCGTGGCCTTGGGGCACGGAGGCTGGGCGACGTAGTGCGGCACCGCCGCCCAGTAGGACACCGCCGGGATGTCGAGGCGTGCGCACGCGTCCTGGAAGACACCCACGATGCCGGTCGGGCCTTCGTAGGTGGACTGCTCGAGCTTGAGCCGGTCGACCAGCTCCGGCTCCGTCGCCGTACCCGTCACCGGGATGGGTCGGGTGTGCGGGGTGTCGGCCAGCAGGGCAGCGAGCGTCACCACGAGCTCACCGCCGAGCTCGTCGCAGGCCGCGAGCAGCTCGGCGCAGAACTGGCGCCACCGCATGTTGGGCTCGATCCCTCGGATCAGGATCACGTCGCGGTCCAGGTCGGGCGGTGAGGCGACGGCGATCTGCGTGCTGGGCCAGGTGAGTCGGCGATGCCCATGGTCGTCGGTCCCCACGATCGGTCGGTTGACCTGGAAGTCGTAGAACTCCTCGGGGTCGACCGCCGCGATCACGCGCGCGTTCCAGACCTCCATCAGGTGGTCGACCACCGAGGACGCGGCGTCAGCTGCGTCGTTCCACCCTTCGAAGGCCGCGATCACCAGCGGGTCGACCAGGTCCGGGGTGTCCTCCATCTCGATCACGATGGGAAGCCTAGAGGAGCCTGGGGCGTTGAGGATTTCACCCGCACCGCGCGCCGGTGTCACGATCTGAGAATCATGTCCACGACGTGGACGGCGCAGCTTGAGCTCGAAGCCCACCCCAGGAGACCCGTTGCCTGACTACCGCCCCGATGCCACTGCCGACCTGACCGCGCTCCTGAACGAGCGGATCGTGGTGCTCGACGGCGCCATGGGCACAGCGATCCAGCGCGACCGACCCTCCGAGCAGGGTTACCGCGGCGAGCGTTTCGCCGACTGGCCCAGCGACCTGCAGGGCAACAACGACCTGCTGACGCTGACGCAGCCGGAGATCATCGCCGGGATCCACCGCGAGTACCTCGAGGCCGGGGCCGACGTCATCGAGACCAACACGTTCAACGCCAACCGGATCTCGCTCGGCGACTACGGCATGGAGGACCTCGCCTACGAGCTCAACTACGAGGCCGCCCTGCTGGCCCGGCGCGTGTGCGACGAGGTGACCGCCGAGAACCCCACCAAGCCCCGGTACGTCGGCGGCGCTCTGGGGCCGACCACGCGCACGGCCTCGATCTCACCCGACGTCAACGACCCGGGCGCCCGCAACGTCTCGTGGGACCAGCTCGTGGAGGCGTACGTCGAGGCGGCCCGCGGGCTCGTCGACGGGGGCTCCGACCTGATCTTCATCGAGACGATCTTCGACACCCTCAACGCCAAGGCGGCGATCTTCGCGGTCCAGACCCTGTTCGAGGAGCTGGGCCGAACCTGGCCGCTGATCATCTCCGGCACGATCACCGACGCATCCGGCCGGACCCTGTCCGGTCAGGTCACCGAGGCGTTCTGGGACTCCGTGCGCCACGCCAGGCCGCTTGCCGTCGGTCTGAACTGCGCGCTGGGTGCCAAGGAGATGCGCCCCTACATCGCCGAGATGTCCCGGCTCGCGGACAGCTTCGTGTCCTGCTACCCCAACGCCGGTCTGCCCAACGCGTTCGGCGAGTACGACGAGTCGCCCGACGAGACCGCGGAGATGCTGCGCGAGTTCGCCTCCGCGGGCTTCGTGAACTTCGCCGGAGGCTGCTGCGGCACCACACCGGCTCACATCGCGGCGATCGCTGCCGCCGTGGCCGACCAGCCGCGGCGCGAGCGGGTCGCCGTACCTCCCGCGCTGCGGCTCTCCGGCCTCGAGCCGTTCACGGTCGACGAGGACAGTCTCTTCGTCAACGTGGGTGAGCGCACCAACATCACCGGGTCGGCGAAGTTCCGCAACCTGATCAAGGACGGCGACTACGACGCGGCCCTGGCCGTTGCCGCCCAGCAGGTCGAGAACGGCGCCCAGGTCATCGACGTCAACATGGACGAGGGGATGATCGACGGCGTCGCGGCGATGGACCGCTTCACCAAGCTCATCGCCTCCGAGCCAGACATCAGCCGGGTGCCGATCATGGTCGACTCCTCGAAGTGGGAGGTGATCGAGGCCGGCCTGAAGAACGTCCAGGGCAAGGCGATCGTCAACTCGATCTCCATGAAGGAGGGCGAGGACACCTTCCGCGAGCACGCCCGGCTGGTCAAGCAGTACGGCGCGGCTGCGGTCGTGATGGCCTTCGACGAGGACGGGCAGGCCGACAACCTCGAGCGCCGCAAGGCTATCTGCGAGCGCGCCTACCGGATCCTGGTCGACGAGGTCGACTTCGACCCCGAGGACATCATCTTCGACCCCAACGTCTTCGCCGTCGCGACCGGCATCGAGGAGCACGCCTCGTACGGCCTGGACTTCATCGAGGCCACCCGCTGGATCAAGGCAAACCTTCCGGGCGCGAAGGTCTCCGGCGGCATCTCCAACGTCAGCTTCTCGTTCCGGGGCAACAACCCGGTGCGCGAGGCGATCCACGCCGTCTTCCTGTTCCACGCCATCGAGGCCGGGCTCGACATGGGGATCGTCAACGCCGGTGCCCTCGTGGTCTACGACCAGGTCGAGCCCGAGCTGCGTGAGCGCATCGAGGACGTCGTCCTCAACCGGCGACCCGACGCGGCCGAGCGGCTGCTGGAGATCGCCGAGGAGCACAACAAGGCGGGCGAGGCCGTGGAGGCCACCGTCGAGGAGTGGCGCTCGCTGCCCGTGGGGGAGCGGATCACCCACGCCCTGGTCAAGGGCATCGACGCCTTCGCCGAGTCCGACACCGAGGAGCTGCGCCTGGAGATCGCCGAGCGCGGGGGCCGCCCGATCGAGGTCATCGAAGGCCCGTTGATGGACGGCATGAACGTCGTCGGCGACCTCTTCGGCGCCGGGAAGATGTTCCTCCCGCAGGTGGTGAAGTCGGCCCGGGTCATGAAGAAGGCTGTGGCCCACCTGATCCCGTTCATCGAGCAGGAGAAGCTCGACAACCCCGAATTCGCCACTGCCAAGGACACCAACGGCACGATCGTGATGGCGACGGTCAAGGGCGACGTGCACGACATCGGCAAGAACATCGTGGGCGTCGTGCTGCAGTGCAACAACTACGAGGTCATCGACCTCGGCGTGATGGTCCCGGCGCAGAAGATCCTCGACACTGCTGCGGAGGTGGGCGCCGACATCATCGGCCTCTCCGGTCTGATCACCCCGTCCCTGGACGAGATGGTCTCGCTGGCGACCGAGATGCAGCGCCAGGGACTCACGATTCCGCTGCTCATCGGAGGGGCCACCACGTCGAGGGCTCACACGGCCGTCAAGGTCGACCCGCGCTACGAGGGGCCTGTGGTCTGGGTCAAGGACGCCTCGCGCTCCGTGCCGACCGCGGCCGCACTGCTCCACGAGACCCGGCGCGAGTCCCTGCTCGCCGACATCAAGGTCGACTACGACTCCCTGCGGGCCCGGCACGCCAACAAGGGCGACCGCAAGCTGCTCAAGTACGACGCGGCCCGCGACAACGCCACCCCCGTCGACTGGACGTCGTACACGCCACCGGCGCCGGCGAGCCCCGGGGTGCATCTGCTCGACGACTACGACATCGCCGAGCTGCGCGACTACATCGACTGGCAGCCGTTCTTCAACGCCTGGGAGATGAAGGGGAAGTTCCCCGACATCCTCAACAGTCCCGCCACCGGAGAGACGGCCCGCAAGCTCTACGACGACGCCCAGGAGATGCTGGACACGATCGTGGCAGAGAAGTGGCTGACCGCGCGTGGGGTCTACGGGTTCTTCCCCGCGGCCGCCGACGGCGACGACACCGTGGTGTACGTCGATGACGAGCGCAGCGAGGTGCACGCGACGCTGCACCACCTGCGTCAGCAGGGCGAGCACCGCGAGGGCATCCCCAACCGGTCGCTGGCCGACTTCGTGGCCCCGGTCGACTCCGGCCTCGCCGACCACGTGGGCGGCTTCGCGGTCACTGCGGGGATCGGCCTTCCCGAGCGAGTCCAAGCCTTCAAGGACGACCTCGACGACTACAACGCCATCCTGCTCGAGTCGTTGGCAGACCGCCTGGCCGAGGCGTTCGCCGAGCGGCTGCACCAGCGGGTGCGCACCGAGTTCTGGGGCCACGTCTCCGACGAGGACCTCTCCAACGCCGACCTGATCGCCGAGAGGTACGACGGCATCCGCCCGGCCCCGGGCTACCCGGCCTGTCCCGACCACACCGAGAAGCTCACCTTGTGGGACCTGCTCGACGTCGAGGAGCAGACCGGGATCACCCTGACCGAGTCGATGGCGATGTGGCCCGGCGCCTCGGTGTCCGGGTGGTACTTCAGCCACCCGCAGTCGCAGTACTTCGTCGTCGGCCGCCTCGGTCGCGACCAGGTGGCGGCGTACGCCGAGCGCAAGGGCTGGACCCTGGTCGAGGCCGAGCGGTGGCTCTCACCCAACCTCGGCTACGAGCCCGAGGACTGAGGGCTGGTGGCTGAGTCGCGCCGTTTGGTCCCAAACGACGACATTTCGGGCGCCGATCGTGTCGTTTGGGACCAAACGGCGTCATCTCCGGCGCCGTCCCCGGCGGCCGTGCTGTGGGACATGGACGGCACTCTGGTCGACACCGAGCCCTACTGGATCGCCACCGAGTTCGAGCTCGCTGCCGAGTACGACGCGCACTGGTCCGAGGCTCTCGCCCTGCAGCTGGTGGGCAACGACCTGCTGACCTCCGGTCGCTTCATCCAGCAGCAGATGGGCCTGGCGCTGACGCCCGAGGAGATTGTCGAGCGCCTGCTGGACGGCGTCGTCGCCCGTCTCGCGGAGTCGGTGCCGTGGCGTCCCGGAGCCCGTGAGCTCCTCGCCGACCTGCGGGCCGCCGGTGTGCCCTGCGCGCTGGTGACCATGTCCTACGAGCGCTTCGCCGCCCCGATCGTCGCTGCCTTGCCGCCCGGGTCGTTCCAGACGGTGGTCACCGGAGACCGGGTCGAGCACGGCAAGCCCCACCCCGAGCCATACCTCACCGCTGCCGCAGAGCTCGGGGTCGATCCGTCTCGGTGTCTGGCCATCGAGGACTCCGACACCGGCTGCCGCTCCGCCGAGGCGGCAGGGTGCACGGTGCTCACGGTGCCGAACCACGTGCCGGTCCCGGGCGGAGGACGACGCGTGGTGCGCTCGAGCCTCCTGGGCCTTAGCGCCGACCGGCTCGGAGCCCTGGTGCTCTGAGCACCTCCCCAGTCGACGACGCCGGGGGGCGGCGACAGCCGGAAGATCTGCGTGCGTTCGAGCCGCTGAGCCCGCAGATGATGGCTCTTCGTTACCGAAGCGCAACACATTGCGGTGCTGACGGGATGGCCGCGCGCCGTCTGCAGCAGTAATGTGCCGAGAATTCGCCGGGCTCCGGGTGGTCCGGCCGCGAGGCATGAGGTGAGCTGTGCGAACGAGCAATCGTCGAGTACGTCGAGGAGTGGTTGCCGCTGTGGCGGCCTCCATCGCGTTGGCCGGGTGTGCCGAGAGCGATCGGGACGAGTCCGGAGGCAACGGTCCGTCGGGGGAGGGCTCGGGTGGCGGGACCTTCGTCTTCGCGGGTGCTGCCGACCCCACGTTGCTCGACCCCGCCTTCGCCTCGGACGGCGAGACGTTCCGGGTAGCGCGTCAGATCTTCGAAGGCCTCGTGGGCACCATGCCGGGCACCGCCGACCCCGCGCCGCTGCTCGCGACGGAGTGGGAGACCAGCGAGGACGGCCTGTCCCACACCTTCCAGCTGCGCGAGGGGGTCACCTTCCACGACGGCTCCGCCTTCGACGCCGAGGCCGTGTGCTTCAACTTCGACCGTTGGTACAACTTCCCCGAGAGCGCCCAGAGCGGCGACCTCGCCTACTACTACGGCGCACTCTTCCGGGGCTTCGCGACCGGCCCCGACTCCGATGCGGCCCTGTACGCCGGGTGTGAGGCCTCGAGTGAGAGCGAGGCCGTGATCACACTCAACGAGCCGTTCGCCGGATTCATCTCCGCGCTCTCGCTGCCGGCCTTCTCCATGCAGAGCCCCGCTGCCCTCGAGGAGTTCCAGGAGGACGGCGCCGCCAATGTGCTCACCACCGAGTACTCCACCGCGCACCCGACCGGCACCGGACCGTTCGTCTTCGACGAGTGGGATCGCGGCAACAGCGTCTCGCTCTCGCGCTACGACGACTACTGGGGCGACGTCGCCCTGGTCGACGAGGTGCGGATCGTCCCGATCTCGGACCCGAAGGCTCGCGCCACGGCGGTCGAGAACGGCGAGGTGGACGGCGCCGACCTGATCGGCCCGGCCGACATCGCTCCGCTCGAGGACGCCGGCATGCAGGTGCTGCCCCGTGATCCCTTCACCGTGCTCTACGTCGGCTTCAACCAGAAGCAGAAGCCCCTCGACGACCTGCGCGTGCGGCAGGCGATCGCCTACGCGATCGACAAGGAGGCCGTGGCCAGCGCGTCGCTGCCCGAGGGCACAGAGCTCGCCACGCAGTTCATGCCGCAGACCGTGGCCGGCTGGAACGACTCGGTCACCGAGTACGACTATGACCCGGACCGCGCGCGGGAGCTGCTCGCGGAGGCGGGCGCGGAGGGCGCCACCATCGAGTTCAACTACCCGACCGACGTCAGCCGTCCGTACATGCCCTCGCCCGCAGACACGTTCAACGTCGTGCGCTCGCAGCTGGAGGCCGTCGGTCTGAAGATCAAGCCCACCGCTGATGTCTGGAACCCCGACTACCTGGAGAAGATCCAGGGCTCGGCCAACCATGGCATCCACCTGCTGGGCTGGACCGGCGACTACAACGACACCGACAACTTCGTCGGAGTCTTCTTCGGGACCGCGACCGACGAGTGGGGCTTCGACAACTCCGACCTGTTCGCCAAGCTCCGCGAGGCGCGCCAGATCCCGACGGTCGAGGAGCAGATCCCGCTCTACGAGGAGATCAACGCCGACGTGATGGAGTTCCTCCCCGGCGTCCCGCTGGCGCACCCGGCTCCCTCGCTCGCCTTCGGCCCGAACGTCACCGGCTACGAGCCCAGCCCGGTCAACGACGAGGTCTGGAACGCCGTGTCGGTCGGCTGATCACGACCATGAGGGTGCGCCGGCCGTCTCCGGTCGGCGCACCCGTTCGCGCCCACGTCGTCCACGCTTTCGGGAGCTGAGATGCTGCGTTTCGCCCTGCGACGCCTGGCTCTGCTGGTGCCGGTGCTCCTCGGACTCTCCGTCCTTCTCTTCGTGTGGGTTCGCGCACTGCCGGGCGAGCCCGCCCGCTCGCTGCTCGGCCAGCGCGCAACCCCGGAGGGCATCGCCCGGGTCAACGAGGTCTACGGCTTCAACGATCCACTCCTGCAGCAGTACGGCTCCTACGTCTGGGCGCTGCTGCGGGGAGACTTCGGCTCGTCGATCAAGACGGGGCAACCGGTGCTGGAGAGCTTCATCGAGAAGTTCCCCGGCACCGTCGAGCTGGGCGTGGCCGCTCTGCTGTTCGCCGTCGTGCTGGGCATCCCACTCGGCTACTACGCGGCACGGCACCAGGGCAGGCTCCTGGACACCACCATCGTGTCGGGGTCGCTGATCGGAGTGGTGACGCCGGTGTTCTTCCTGGCCATCTTGCTCAAGCTCGTCTTCGCCAACTGGCTGGACCTGCTGCCCACGTCGCAGCGCCAGGACCCGCGCATCGACGCCACGCACATCACCAACTTCTACGTCCTCGACGGGCTCCTGACTCGCGAGTGGGACGCGGCCCTGGACGCGCTCACCCACCTGGTCCTGCCGGCCGTGGCGCTGGGCACCATTCCGTTGGCCATCATCGTGCGGATCACGCGTGCTGCGGTAGCCGACGTGCTCAACGAGGACTACGTCCGTACGGCGGAGAGCAAGGGGCTGAGCAGGATGCTGGTCTCGCGGCGACACATCCTGCGCAACGCGATGCTGCCGGTCATGACCACGATCGGTCTGCAGGCCGGACTGCTCTTCTCCGGTGCGGTGCTGACCGAGAGCGTCTTCGCCTGGAACGGCATCGGACGCTTCCTGTTCGACTCGATCGGGCAGCGCGACTACCCCGTGCTCCAGGGCTACATCCTGCTCATCGCCATCATCTACGCCCTGATCAATCTGACCGTGGACATGGCCTACGGAGTCGTCGACCCTCGAGTGCGTGTCTCGTGAGCGCGCCACTTCCTCCCGCGGGCGGGTCACCCGACGTCCTGGTCACCGCCGACGACGCACCCGGCGTCAGCCTGTGGCGTGCTGCCGGCTCCCGGCTGCGCCGCAACCCGACGGCCATCGTCGGCGCGGTCATCGTGCTGGCCTTCGTCGTCGTTGCCCTCGTCGCGCCGCTGCTGACGCCGTACCAGCCCGGCTCTGCCGAGTGGTCGGGGGACGTGACCCCGACGTCGGTGCCGGGCCCCAGCGACGACCACCTGCTCGGGCTCGACCGGTTCGGCTCCGACCTGTTCACCCAGCTCGTCTACGGCGCGCGCCAGTCGTTGGTCTACGGCGTGGTGGCGACGGCGATCGGCCTGGCCTTCGGTGCCGCGCTCGGGATCGTCTCCGGCGGCGCCATCGCCGTCGGTGGTCGCCCGGGCGTCTGGATCGACAACGTCGTGATGCGAGTCGTCGACATCATGCTCTCGGTGCCCAGCCTCCTGCTGGCCGTCAGCATCGCGGCCGTGCTGGGGCAGAACTCCTACGCCATCATGATCGCGATCGGAGCCGCTCAGGTGCCGATCTTCGCCAGGCTGCTGCGGGGATCGATGCTTGCGCAGGGTCGCTCCGACTACGTCCTGGCTGCCGAGGCGCTCGGGATCCGAAAGCGCAAGATCGTGATGAGTCACGTCCTGCCCAACTCGATCGGGCCCACTGTCGTGCAGGCCACCCTCAACCTCGCCACCGCCATCATCGAGGTGGCCGCGCTGTCCTTCCTGGGGCTGGGCCAGCCGGACCCTGCGGTCGCAGAGTGGGGACGGATGCTGGTGGCAGCCCAGGACCGCTTCGAGGCGGCGCCACAGCTGGCGCTGTTGCCCGGCGCGGCGATCGCCATCACCGCACTGGGGTTCACCTTGTTCGGTGAGGCCTTGCGCGAGGCACTCGACCCGAGGAGCAGACGATGAGCCGGGCACGGACCGCCACGAGACCGGACGAGCCACTGCTCTCGGTGCGTGACCTGAGCGTCCGCTTCGGGCTGCGCGGGCAGGAGAGCTTCGCCGCCGTCGACGAGGTGTCCTTCGACATCAACCCGGGGCAGCACCTGGCCATCGTGGGGGAGTCCGGCAGCGGCAAGTCGGTCACCGCGCTGGCCGTGATGGGCCTCCTGCCCTCGCGCGGGGTGCAGGTCAGCGGGGAGGTGCTCTACCGCGGCACCGACCTGCTCACCTGCGACCGTCGCGCGATGAGTCGGTTGCGGGGCAGCGAGATCGCCATGGTCTTCCAGGACCCGATGACGTCGCTCAACCCGGTGGTGACGATCGGCCGGCAGGTGGCCGAGGTGGTCCAACGCCACCTCAAGGTCTCGCGCTCGGAGGCCTTCGAGCGCGGGGTGGACCTGCTGACGCGGGTCGGCATCCCGGACGCAGGTCGCCGGATGAAGGAGTACCCGCATCAGCTCTCGGGCGGGATGCGGCAACGCGTGCTGATCGCCATCGGGCTGGCGTGCGAGCCCAAGCTCCTGATCGCCGACGAGCCGACGACGGCGCTCGACGTCACGATCCAGGCACAGGTGCTCGAGGTCCTCAAGGAGCTGGTGGCCGACACCGATGCGGCGCTGCTGATGATCACCCACGACCTCGGCGTCGTAGCCGGACTGTGCGACGACGTGCGGGTGATGTACTCGGGTCGGATCGTGGAGTCCGCCGATCGGGATCGCCTCTTCGCCGAGCCCCGCCACCCCTACACGGGAGGGCTGCTGCGCAGCATCCCGCGGCTGGACTCCCCGCGTGGACAACGGTTGACCCCGATCCCGGGCTCTCCCACCCAGACGATTCCGTGGGAGCAGGGGTGCGCCTTCGCCCCCCGGTGCGCGCACCGTGCTGATCAGTGCACCGACTCGGCCCCACCACTGGAGCAGTCCGAGGGTCGTGCGCTGCGATGCTTCCATCCGCTGACCGGGGCCGCGTCCCAGCAGGAGGCACCATGAGCGACCCTCTCGTCCAGGTGCGAGACCTCGAGGTGCACTTCCCCATCCGCCGCGGGCTGCTGTTCAGCCGTGAGGTCGGGGCGGTGCGCGCGGTGGACGGTGTGAGCCTCGACATCGACGCCGGCTCGACGTTGGGTCTCGTGGGGGAGTCCGGGTGCGGCAAGTCGACGCTCGGGCGCGCCATGCTGCGCCTCGCGCCGGTGACCCGGGGGAGCGTGCGGTTCGATGGCACCGACGTGGCGGGCCTGTCCGGCGAGCGGTTGCGCTCGATGCGCCAGAACATGCAGATGGTGTTCCAGGACCCCATGGCCAGCCTCAACCCACGCCAGAGCGTGGAGACGATCCTGACCGAGCCGCTGCGGGCCCACGGCATCCCCTACGACGCCACCCGGGTGCGCCGCCTCCTGGACCAGGTCGGTCTGCCGGCGTCTGCGGCGCGCAAGTACCCGCACGAGTTCTCGGGAGGTCAGCGGCAGCGGATCGGGATCGCCCGCGCCGTCGCCCTCGAGCCGCGGTTCGTGATCGCGGACGAGCCCGTCTCCGCCCTCGACGTCTCGATCCAGGCTCAGGTGCTGAACCTGCTCGACGACCTCCAGGAGGAGCTCGGGCTGACCTACCTGGTGATCGCCCACGACCTCGCGGTGGTGCGCCACATGGCCGACGAGGTCGCCGTCATGTATCTGGGAGGCATCGTCGAGCAGGCCGGTGCCGACGACCTCTACGCGAGCCCGACCCACCCCTACACGCGCTCGCTGATGTCAGCGGTGCCCGTGCCGGACCCCGCCGTCGAGGCGTCGCGGGAACGGATCATCCTCCAGGGCGACCTGCCCTCGCCGGCCAACCCGCCGAGCGGGTGCACGTTCCACACGCGCTGCCCGTTCCGGCAGGAGAGCCGGTGTCACGACGAACGCCCCGAGCTCCGGGAGGTCTTCCCCGGGCACCGGGTCGCGTGTCACTGGGCCGAGGAGATCTCGTCGGGCGCCATCGGCCCGCACGAGGTCGCGCTCACCGACCTGGAAGCGGACTGAGCGGGCGGGCCGCCTCGTCCTGGGACGGTTGGCCCGGCAGCGGTGGTGGCGTGCCGCCGAACTCCGGACACAGCGCCTGGTGGGCGCACCAGTCACACAGGCGACTGCGTCGGGGCTGCCACTCGCCCTGCTGACGCGCCTGCTCGATCGCGCGCCACACGGCCTCCACCTTGCGCTCGGTCGCCACGAGGTCCTGCTCGTCGGGTGCGTAGCGGAGGATCTCGCCGTTGCCGAGATAGACCAGCTGGAGCATCGCCGGCACGACGCCACGCATCCGCCACAGCACCAGGCCGTAGAACTTGAGCTGGAAGAGCGCCTTGGCCTCGAAACCCTCGCCCGGTGAGCGGCCGGTCTTGTAGTCGACGATCCGAATCGCGCCGTCGGGGGCGACGTCGACCCGGTCGACGATGCCCCGCAGCACGATGCGCGAGGCCAGCAACGACTCGACGTACAGCTCACGCTCGGCGGGCTCCAGGCGTCGTGGGTCCTCGAGGTCGAAGTAGGTGCTCAGCACCCGTTGGCACGACTCCAACCACGCCGCCAGGTCGGGGCCGTCGCCCTCGAACATCGTCATCACCTCGGGTGAGGCCTCCACCAACGCCTGCCACGTCGGGACGAGGAGGTCGGCCGCCTGGCGGGGCGTGCGCCCGGCGGCCGGGACGTCGAAGAGGTCCTCGAGCACCTTGTGCACCACCGTGCCACGCAGCGCGTCCGGGGAGGTCGGCTCGGGGAGCCGGTCGATGGTGCGGAACCGGTAGAGCAGCGGGCACTGGAGGAAGTCGCCGGCGCGGCTGGGCGAGAGGCTCCCGATCACGGTGGTCCCGTCGACCTCGATGCTCGGCACCACCGGACTCGTCATGCGACCAGCCTAGGTGTGGGCGCCGACGTTGCACGTGGGCCGGTGCGACCGGGCCGGTAGGCTCCGGACATGTCGTCGTCTCCGCGCCGCATGGTGCGGACACCTGGCTCCCTCCCCGTGGGGTCACTGCTGGGCGTGCCGGTGCGTGTGTCGGCGACGACCGCGATCCTCGTCGCCGTGCTGACGCTCGCGCTGGTGCCGCGACTGCATGAGGAGAGCCCCGGGCTGGGACCGGGCGTGTACCTGGTCGGCGTGGGCATCGGCGTGCTGGTCTACGGCGCGGTGCTGGTCCACGAGCTCGCCCATGCGGTCCTGGCTCGCCGCTACGGCCACGACGTGGACTCGATCACACTGAGCCTGGTCGGCGGGCGCACGGCCGTCACGGGGGAAGCCGCGAGCCCGAGGGAGGAGTTCGCCACCGCCGTCGTGGGGCCGCTCGCCTCGCTCGTGCTCGGGGCCGCTGCGCTGGGCCTGCGGGTCCTGCTCGGCGACGGAGCGCTGTCGGTGGCACTCGAGGTCATCGTGCTGGCCAACCTGATCCTGGGACTGCTGGACCTCGTGCCCGCGCCGCCGATGGACGGCGGACGACTGGTGAAGGCCGTCGCCTGGCGGGTGACGGGATCGCCCCGACGGGGAGCGGTCGTGTCGGCGTACGGCGGACGGATCGTCGCGGTGGGTGTCCTGCTGCTGACGCTGTTGGTGATGCCGCGGATCCAGGAGGAGTCGACGATTACCGACACGGTCCTCGGCGTGGCTGTCGCGCTGCTGCTGTGGACGATGGCGACCCACGAGCTCACGGTGTCTCGCCTGCGGCTGCAGGTCGGGGGAGTCGTGGTGCGAGACCTGGCCCGGCGGACCTTGACAGTCCCGCTCGACATGCCGCTCGCCGAGGCGATTCGCCGTGCCGGGGAGGCCGAGGCACCGGGACTCGTCACCGCTGACTCCCGCGGGACGATCGTGGGCGTGGTGCCCGATGCCGCCGTCGCCCAGGTGCCCGAGGAGCGGCGTCCGTGGATCCCCACCTCCCAGGTCGCGCGCCCCGTGGAGGAACGCCACCGGTTACCCGCCGACATCACCGGCGACGAGCTGCTGAGTGCCATCAACCGGGCTCCCGTCGCGGAGTACCTGCTGGTCGAGCCGGGTGGCGTCCTCGTGGGCGTGCTGTCGCTGACCGACCTCGACCGTGCGGTGCGAGGTCGCTGATCCTTCCACCCGGGCCCTGCTCCGGTACGGTGCCGCGGTGTCCACCACCGATCCCGACCTGCCGGCCGACTCCGACGACGTACCCCAGCAAGCCTGGTCCGGGGTTCACCGCGGTCCTCTGCGCGCGGGCGAGTGGGTCCGTCTGGTCGACGCCAAGGGGCGTAAGCACAACATCTGCCTCGAGGTGGGCAAGACCTTCCACACCAACCGCGGCGGGATGTCCCACGACGACCTGATCGGTCGCGAGGAGGGGTTCACCGTCACCTCGACCTCGGGTGGCGAGTACCTGGTCTTCCGACCTCTGCTCTCCGAGTTCGTCGTCTCGATGCCCCGCGGGGCGGCGGTCGTCTACCCCAAGGACGCCGCGCAGATCGTGTCGATGGCCGACATCTTCCCTGGCGCCGACGTGGTGGAGGCGGGTGTCGGCTCCGGGGCACTGACCTGCTCGCTGCTGCGTGCGGTCGGGCCCCACGGCCACGTCACCTCCTTCGAGCGTCGCGAGGAGTTCGCGGACGTGGCACGCCGCAACGTCCACCAGTTCTTCGGCGTCGCCGAGGGGCCCGAGGTCGCCGGCCACCCGGCCTGGGACCTGCGCCTGGGCGACCTCGCCGAGGAACTCCCCGAGTCGGGACAGCGCTGCGACCGGATCATTCTCGACATGCTCGCACCGTGGGAGTGTGTGGACGCGGCCGCCGGTGCGCTACGCCCTGGGGGCATCGTGTGTGCCTACGTCGCGACCACCACGCAGCTGTCGCGGTTCATGGAGACCGTGCGCATCCACGGTGGCTTCACCGAGCCGCAGGCCTGGGAGTCCCTCGTGCGTGACTGGCACGTCGAGGGCCTGGCCGTGCGGCCGGGACACAAGATGATCGGTCACACAGCCTTCCTGGTCACCGCGCGCCGGATGGCTCCCGGTGAGCGGGCGCCGCTCAAGCGCCGACGTCCGGCCCCGGGCGCGTACGGCGAGGACTACACCGGCCCCCGCCCGGCTGACGCCGAGAGCCGGGCCGGTTCCGAGGACGCCTCGGAGTGAAGCCGTTCGTGCTCCTCTCGATCAGAGCCGAGCCGCTGGCCGCCGTCGACGAGCACGAGGCCTTCGCACGATTCCTCGGGGTCGAGGCGAGCGGGCTCGAGCGCATCGAGCTCGGGTTGACCCCGCTGGACCTGGACCTCGATGCCTACTCCGGTGTCCTTCTCGGGGGCGGGTCGTTCACCTATTCCGACGACCCCGCCACCAAGTCCGAGCGCCAGGTGCGGGCGGAGTCCGACGTGTTCGCGCTCCTGGACGACGTCGTCGCACAGGACTTTCCCTTCCTGGGTGCCTGCTACGGCATCGGCACGCTCGGTACCCACCAGGGCGGGGTGGTCGACACGACGTACCCCGAGGCCGTCGGACCGCTGTCGGTGACGCTGACCGAGGCCGGGTCACACGACCCCCTGATGGCCGGGCTGCCGAACGAGTTCGCTGCGTACGGCGGACACAAGGAGGCCCTCACCACGGCGCCTTCGCACTCGGTTGCGCTGGCGACGTCGGCCGCGTGCCCCGTGCAGGCCTTCCGAGTCGGGGAGAACGTGTACGCCACCCAGTTCCACCCCGAGCTCGACCTCGCCGGCCTGGCGACCCGGATCGAAGCCTATGCGACCTTCGGCTACTTCGAGCCGTCGCAGGCCGCGGCTCTGCGCGCAGCCGCGGCCCATGTCGACGTACGTCACCCGGCGCGCATCCTGGCCAACTTCGCAGCCCGGTACTCGCTGGGCTGAAGGTGTGCCGTTTGGTCCCAAACGACGGCTCCCAGGGCCGAAGCGGCGTCGTTTGGGACCAAACGACGCACTCCCCGAGACCCGCCGACGAACGGTGGGTCACGGCCTGGTGTCCAAAACGTGACCGACTCCGAGTGGTCACGCACTTCCGTGACGCCTCGCCGCAGGTAGGGTCATCAGGACAGGAGGTGGGCCGAATGTCGAACATGGATGAAGGCGCCAACGGAGGCGGACGTGCCGGAGCCAGCCCTGAGGAGCTGATGTCCCAGGTGCGGTTCTTGGAGGCCGAGGTCACCGACCTCCGTCGCAGGCTCTCCGACGGACCACTGCAGCCGCGCGGCCTCGAGCTCAGGCTCGCGGACGCCCAGCGCTCGTTGGCCGCGGTCACCGCACAGAACGAGCGTCTCGCCCAAACCCTGCGCGAGGCGCGCGACCAGATCACCACCCTGAAGGAAGAGGTCGACCGGCTCGCTCAGCCGCCCGCCGGGTTCGGCACTTTCCTGGCGCGCAACGAGGACGACTCGGTCGACGTCTTCACCGGTGGACGCAAGCTGCGGGTCAGCGTGAGTCCTGCGGTCGATCTCGACGAGCTCCGCAAGGGCCAGGAGGTCATGCTCAACGAGGCCCTCAACGTGGTGGCGGCGATGGACTTCGAGCAGGTCGGCGAGGTGGTGATGTTCAAGGAGGTGCTCGCCGACGGTGAGCGGGTCCTGGTCATCGCCAATGCCGACGAGGAGCGCGTCGTACGCCTGGCCGAGCCGCTCAAGCAGATCACCCTGCGCGCCGGCGACTCGTTGCTGCTCGACTCCCGGGCGGGCTACGTCTACGAGCGGGTGCCCAAGTCCGAGGTCGAGGAGCTCGTCCTCGAAGAGGTCCCCGACATCGCCTACGAGTCGATCGGTGGCCTCAAGGGCCAGATCGAGCAGATCCAGGATGCCGTCGAGCTTCCTTACCTGCACCCCGACCTCTTCAAGGAGCACGAGCTCAAGCCCCCCAAGGGAGTTCTGCTCTACGGCCCGCCTGGTTGCGGGAAGACGCTGATCGCCAAGGCCGTCGCCAACTCGCTGGCAAAGAAGGTCGCCGCCCGCACCGGGCAGGAGGGGAAGTCCTACTTCCTCAACATCAAGGGCCCCGAGCTGCTCAACAAGTACGTCGGCGAGACCGAGCGCCACATCCGTCTGGTCTTTCAACGGGCGCGTGAGAAGGCCTCGACGGGTACGCCGGTCATCGTGTTCTTCGACGAGATGGACTCGCTGTTCCGCACCCGCGGCTCGGGGGTG
The DNA here is from genome assembly GCF_029937575.1 of Nocardioides sp. Classification (GTDB taxonomy): domain Bacteria; phylum Actinomycetota; class Actinomycetes; order Propionibacteriales; family Nocardioidaceae; genus Nocardioides. The sequence goes on along the minus strand of NZ_JAPYPS010000009.1, from coordinate 75,803 downwards.
TCCTCCGACGTGGAGAACACCATCGTGCCGCAGCTGCTCAGCGAGATCGACGGCGTCGAGCTCCTCGAGAACGTCCTGGTCATCGGTGCCTCCAACCGTGAGGACATGATCGACCCGGCCATCCTGCGCCCCGGCCGGCTCGACGTGAAGATCAAGATCGAGCGCCCCGACGCCGAGTCGGCGCGCGACATCTTCAGCAAGTACCTCACCTCGACCCTGCCACTGCACTCCGACGATCTTGCGGAGTTCAGTGGTGACCGCGAGGCGTGCGTCGCGGCGATGATCCGTGCGACGGTCGAGCGGATGTACACCGAGACCGAGGAGAACCGCTTCCTCGAGGTGACCTACGCCAACGGTGACAAGGAGGTCCTGTACTTCAAGGACTTCAACTCGGGCGCGATGATCCAGAACATCGTGGATCGCTCGAAGAAGATGGCGATCAAGGACTTCCTCGACCACGACCAGCGGGGGTTGCGCGTCGCGCACCTGCTGCAGGCGTGCGTCGATGAGTTCAAGGAGAACGAGGACCTGCCCAACACCACCAATCCCGACGACTGGGCGCGGATCTCGGGCAAGAAGGGCGAGCGGATCGTGTTCATCCGCACGCTCATCACCGGCAAGCAGGGCACCGAGCCGGGGCGCTCGATCGACACGGTGGCCAACACCGGCCAGTACCTCTGAGCCACCTCTGAGACACCTCTGAAGGTGTCACCGGTCCGGCCTGCGCGGCAACCGGCGCCGGACCGGTACGGTCTCGGCATGCGCCGCCACTTCTTCCTCCGCAGGAACCTCGCTCGCCTGGCGCTTCGCCTGGGCAGGTGGCGTACGGCGGGCGACGTGCCGGCCAGGGGGATCCTGGTGGGTGCCCCGCACACCTCCAACTGGGACTGGGTCCTGACCATGCTGCTCGCCTGGGACAACAGCGTCCAGATCCGGCTCCTCGTCAAGGACTCGTTCTTCAAGGGCCCCCTGGGGGTCGTCATGCGGTCCACGGGCGCGGTCGAGCTCGACCGGTCCAACCCCGGGGCCACGATCCGCGCACTCCTCGCCGACGCGGACTCCGATGAGACGTTCCTCCTGGGCATCGCGGCCGAGGGAACTCGCAGCAAGGGGGAGTACTGGAAGTCGGGTTTCTACCGGATCTCCCAGCAGACCGGCATCCCGGTCACGCTGGCCTATCTCGACCGGCCGAGCCGCACGGTGGGCTGGGGTCCGACGTTCCCCCTGACCGGCGACGTGGGCGCTGACATGCAGCGGATCCGCGACTTCTACGCCGACAAGCAGGGCATCCGACCCGAGCTCACCACGGTTCCGCGACTGCGCGAGGAGACCAGCGGCGCCTGATCGACCAACGCGCCGGGCATGGGTCGTGACGCAGGCCGATGAATCGTGTTGAGTGGTGACCAGCGAAACCCGTCGCCCCAAGACCAGGAGTCACCATGAAGAAGCTGCTCATCGTCGTCCTCGCCGCCGCCGGCATCGGTCTGGCCGTCAAGTTCGCCACCAACCGCTGACCGCAACCGCAACGCACGCCGCCGCGCTCGTCGTACTGCAGCGCAGCGTAGGCTCGCGAGCATGAGTGTTCGTCGGGTGATGGGGACCGAGATCGAGTACGGGATCTCGGTCGTGGGACAGCCGACGGCCAATCCCATGGTGGCCTCGTCCCAGGTGGTCAATGCCTACGCCTCGGCGACGGTCAAGGCTCGTCGGGCCCGATGGGACTTCGAGGAGGAGTCCCCCCTGCGCGACGCGCGCGGCTACGACATGTCGCGCCAGGTGGCCGACCCCTCGCAGCTCACCGACGAGGACCTCGGCCTGGCCAACGTCATCCTCACCAATGGGGCGCGTCTGTACGTCGACCACGCGCACCCCGAGTTCTCCACGCCCGAGGTCACCACGCCACTGGACGTCGTGCGCTGGGAGAAGGCCGGCGAGCAGGTGATGCTGGACGCCGCCAAGCGAGCCGCACAGCTGCCGTCCGGGGCAGAGATCGTGCTCTACAAGAACAACACCGACAACAAGGGTGCCTCCTACGGGGCGCACGAGAACTACCTGATGCGGCGCTCCACGCCGTTCGCCGACATCGTGCGACACCTGACTCCGTTCTTCATCAGTCGGCAGGTCTTCTGTGGCGCCGGGCGCGTGGGACGAGGTCAGGACGGGCGCGAGCAGGGCTTCCAGATCAGCCAGCGCGCCGACTTCTTCGAGGTCGAGGTCGGGCTCGAGACGACCCTGAAGCGACCGATCATCAATACCCGCGACGAGCCCCACGCCGATCCTGAGAAGTACCGCCGGCTGCACGTGATCATCGGCGACGCCAACATGTCGGAGGTCGCGACGTACCTCAAGGTCGGTACGACGTCACTCGTGCTGGCGATGATCGAGGACCGCTTCATCGACCGTGACCTCGCGGTCGAGGCTCCGGTGGCCGCACTGCGAGCCGTGTCGCACGACGCCACGCTGCAGGGCACGCTCACGCTGAACGACGGACGGACGCTCACCGCCGTCCAGCTTCAGCTGGAGTACCTCGACCTCGCGCGCAAGTACGTCGAGGACCGGTACGGCGCTGATGCCGACTCGCAGACGCTCGACGTCCTGGCCCGCTGGGAGTCGGTGCTGGATCGGCTCGAGCGCGACCCGATGTCGCTGGCCTCGGAGCTCGACTGGGTTGCCAAGCTCAGGCTCCTCGAGCAGTACCGCTCGCGCGACGGACTGGCGTGGGACGACGCCAAGCTGCAGCTCATCGACTACCAGTACTCCGACATCCGGCCCGAGAAGGGTCTGTATCACCGACTCGTTGCTGCCCGGCGAATGGAGCGACTCCTGAGCCAACAGGAGGTCGACGACGCCATGCACGACCCTCCCACCGACACGCGCGCCTACTTCCGTGGCCGGTGCCTGGAGAAGTACGCCGAGCACGTCGCCGCGGCCTCGTGGGACTCGGTCATCTTCGACCTTCCGGGGCGCGAGTCCCTGCAGCGCGTGCCCACCATCGATCCGCTGCGAGGCAGCCGGACGCACGTGGGTCAACTCCTCGACAGCTGCGACTCGGCGGAACAGCTGTTCACCGCTTTGACGCGCTGAGTTGCGCCGTTTGGTCCCAAACGACGTGTTGTAGCGCCCCAAGGTCGTCGTTTGGGACCAAACGGCGCAACTGCTGTGCCCAGATCGGGTTGACGCCGCAACGTCCAGGCCCACGGCTGGTCGTCGAAAGTCGAGGCACCACTGAGTAGGGTCGTCACATGGCCCAGGAGCAGAAGCAGCCGCGCAAGTCCCAGGAGACCGAGGAGACCACCGAGGTGGCTCCCGAGAGCGACCTCGCCGAGCGCAAGGAAGCGATCGACAACGACGTGGACGACATCCTCGACGAGATCGACGAGGTGCTGGAGTCCAACGCGGAGGACTTCGTGAAGTCGTTCATCCAGAAGGGTGGCCAGTGACCGACCCTCGCCTCCCCCCGGCCTACCTGCGTCCGGGCGTCTCGTCGTTCGCGGACTTCCTCCGCGACCAGGCACCGGACCTCCTGCCCGGACGCACCGGACTGCCACAGGGCAGTGCTGCGGACCTAGCGCCCCACGCCACCACGATCGTCGCGGCCACCTTCCCGGGCGGGGTCGTGATGGCGGGGGACCGACGAGCGACGATGGGCAACATCATCGCCCAGCGCGACATCGAGAAGGTCTTCCCTGCCGACGAGTTCTCCGCCGTCGGGATTGCCGGTACGGCCGGACTCGCCGTGGAGATGGTCCGGTTGTTCCAGACCGAGCTCGAGCACTACGAGAAGATCGAGGGCAGCACGCTGTCGATGGACGGGAAGGCCAACCGTCTCGCAGCGCTGATCCGCAACAACCTCCCCATGGCGATGCAGGGACTGGCCGTCGTACCCCTCTTCTCGGGCTACGACGTGCACGCCGGGCAGGGCCGGATCTTCAGCTATGACGTGACGGGTGGACGCTACGAGGAGACTGCCTTTCACTCGGTGGGCTCAGGATCGATGTTCGCGCGCGGGGCGCTCAAGAAGCTCTATCGTCACGATCTCGAGGCTGAGCAGTGTGTCGAGGTGATCGTCCAGGCGCTGTACGACGCCGCGGACGACGACTCCGCAACCGGCGGCCCCGACCTGACGCGCCGCATCTTTCCGGTCGTGCACGTGATCACCGAGGACGGTGGCACGCGCATGCCGGACGCCGACGTCGCCGCGATCGCTGATCGCGTCATCGAAGGGCGCATGGGTCGTCCCGATGGACCGGCGGCGTCGCTGACCACCGAGGAGGGTGGCCGATGAGCCAGCAGTTCTACGTCTCGCCCGAGCAGTTGATGAAGGACCGGGCCGACTTCGCCCGCAAGGGGATCGGTCGGGGGCGGTCCGTGGTGGCGGTGCAGTACGCCGACGGTGTCCTGTTCGTCTCCGAGAATCCTTCGCAGGCACTGCACAAGGTGTCCGAGATCTACGACCGCATCGCCTTCGCTGCCGTGGGTCGCTACAACGAGTTCGAGAACCTTCGAATCGCCGGGGTCAGGCTCGCCGACATGCGAGGCTATGCCTACGACCGGCGTGACGTCACGGGTCGCGGTCTCGCCAACGCCTATGCCCAGACTCTGGGCACGATCTTCTCCAGTGGCGGTGAGAAGCCCTACGAGGTGGAAATCTTCGTCGCCGAGGTGGGCGATCGGGCTGAGGACGACCAGATCTATCGGCTCACCTACGACGGTCAGGTCGCCGACGAGCACGGGTTCGCGGTGATGGGTGGCCAGGTCGAACCAGTTGCTGAAAGTCTGAGTGCCAGCGAGATCGCCGGCGCCGACCTCGCCGCCGCGCTCCGTGCCGCGGTCACCGCGCTGGGCGCCTCTGAGTCCGGCAACCGGGTCATCCCGACGACGGACCTCGAGGTCGCCGTACTGGACCGCACTCGCAGCCAGACCCGCAAGTTCAGCCGACTGAGCCCTGCCCGGTTGGACGATCTGCTCGGCGACCGCGGACCCGGGGGGCCCGATGACGGGGCGCGCGACGACGTACGCCCCGGTGGAGGCGGCGGCGCTCCGCTCGTAGATGACCCCGCGGACCCCACCGACCAGGTCAGCGGATCCGTCGCGCCGCTGGAGGACCCCGTTACGGGGGAGCCCCCCATCGCGCCCCCGGAGTGACGTCCGCGCAGTCCTGGGCCAGGGTCGGTCCCCAGTCCGTGCGGTACGACGGGTTCCTGCGCGTCGTGCGCCGTCGGCTGAAGATGCCGGGCGGTCGTGAGTCGGAGTGGGACCTGCTCGAATCGTCCGACTCGGTGGTCGTGCTTGCGCTCACGCGTGAAGGCCGGGTGGTCTGCATTCGCCAGTACCGGCCGGGTCCCGATGCGGTGATCACCAGCTTGTCGGGAGGAATCATCGACCCCGGCGAAGATCCCCTCCGTGCCGCGGCACGCGAGCTGCGAGAGGAGACCGGTTGGTCGGCGGAGCGCTGGCAGCTGGCCGGCCCCACCCAGTGGTTCAAGAGCACCGAGGTGAGCTGGGCTGTCATCGCCCATGACTGCGTGCTCACCGGACCCCAGCTCCTCGAGGCGGACGAGGACATCGAGGTCGTCCTCCTCGACGTCGCCGAGGTCCGTTCGCGACTTCGCGACGGCAGCTTCGGCACCGTGCAGCACGCCTACCTGGCGCTGGACCACGCCGGACTGCTGTGAGCAAGTTGGCCTTCGCTGGGGGACGCCGTTTGGTCCCCAACAACGTCTTCGACGCCCCAATCGTTGTTGTTTGGGACCAAACGGCAACAGCGTGGCGACCCACCGGTTGTCCACAGCCAGCTCGTCCTGCCGCCTCTCCACAGGCTTGAGTGCGGGGTACTCCCGGAGCCTCAGACATCGCTCACCGTGGCTCCATGGCAAACGAGCGAGACACACCCATCCGCGGACAGATGCGCCGTCGTGGCTACCGACGTGTGGCGCACGGACTCTTCTTGGTCAACGTCGAGCACCTGGACGACGAGGCGGAATGGAGGCGAGACCTGTTGGCGTGGCTGGAGGTGCTCCCTCGCGGTGCTGCTTACACCGGGTTGACCGCGGCGCGGCTCCTGGGCTGGTATCTCCCCGCCCTACCCGAGCAGACCCCGATCTTCGCTGCGACCTCTGCAGACACCAGACCGCGGAGGCCTGGCTTGGTCTGCTCGCGCCTGCGACGAGATGCAGCACCTGGGTTGGTCGACGGACTTCCAGTTGACACCAGTGCCGAGATCCTCCTGCGCTGCGCTCGCGACCTCTCCGCGCTCGACCTGCGCATCGTGGTGGAGGGAGCCCGGAGGGCTGGACACGTCGATGAGGATCAGATGGCTGAGATCCTGGCCTCGCGCCGCCCCGGCGTACGACCGCTCCGCACTGCTTGGCTCTCGAGCACCGGCAAGGCAGACTCCGGCGGCGAGGTGGTGCTGCAGGTGTTCCACGACGTGCTCGAAATCCAGTACGTGGCGCAGCACGAGCTCTACAACGACGCCGGCCAGTTGGTGGCACGGGCAGACTTGTGGATCGTGGGCACCCGGCGACTCCACGAGTACGACGGCGCCGTGCATCGGAGCAAGAAGGCTCAGAGCGTAGACCTTCGTCGCAGCGGTGGGATCGGTGGCGCCGACCTGCAACGCCGGGGTTTCACCCTGGACGACCTGCTGAATCATGCCTTGGTCACGATGCACGAGATCGACCGCGACCTGGGTCGTCCGCATCGGATGCGACGTTTCCATGCGTGGCAGCGGGTGGTGGAGCAGTCCATGTACTCACACGCAGGGCGGGAGCGCGTCATGAATCGGTGGCATCGCGAGATGGGGGTCGCCGATGGAGCACGGGCTGCTTCCTGAGCGTCGTCGAATGTTGCCGTTTGGTCCCAAACGGCAACACCCACCCACAACTCGGCCCACCAACCACCACGTACGGCCTAGGGTTCACTCATGGACCGGCGGATCTTCGGGATCGAGAACGAGTACGGCGTGACGTGCACGTTCAAGGGCCAGCGTCGGCTGAGCCCGGACGAGGTGGCTCGCTACCTGTTCCGCAAGGTCGTCAGCTGGGGGCGGTCGAGCAACGTCTTCCTGCGCAACGGGGCCCGGCTCTACCTCGACGTCGGCAGCCACCCGGAGTACGCCACGCCCGAGTGCGACGACATCGCCGAACTGGTGGCCCACGACAAGGCGGGGGAACGGGTCCTGGAGGGACTGCTCCTCGACGCCGAGCAGCGTCTGCACGACGAGGGCATCGCGGGCGAGATCTACCTGTTCAAGAACAACACCGACTCGGCGGGAAACTCCTACGGGTGCCACGAGAACTACCTGGTGGGCCGCGCCGGCGAGTTCAGTCGCCTCGCCGACATCCTGATCCCGTTCCTGGTGACCCGTCAGATCGTCGTGGGGGCAGGCAAGATCACCCAGACCCCCCGCGGCGCCAGCTACAGCGTGAGCCAGCGCGCCGAGCACATCTGGGAGGGCGTCAGCAGCGCCACGACGCGCAGCCGCCCCATCATCAACACGCGCGACGAGCCGCACGCTGACGCCGAGAAGTACCGCAGGCTCCACGTCATCGTGGGGGACTCCAACATGAGCGAGACCACCACGATGCTCAAGGTGGCCAGCTGCGACCTGGTCCTGCGGATGATCGAGGAGGGCGTGGTGATGCGCGACCTCACGATGGAGAACCCGATCCGCGCGATCCGCGAGATCTCCCACGACGTCACCGGGCGCCGCAAGGTGCGCCTGGCCAACGGGCGTGAGGCGAGCGCCCTGGAGATCCAGGGCGAGTACCTCAGCAAGGCGCGCGACTTCGTCGACCGTCGCCAGATCAGCACGCCGATCATCGAGCAGGCCCTCGACCTGTGGGAGCGCGGACTCAAGGCGGTCGAGTCCGACGACCTGGGCCTGGTCGACCGGGAGATCGACTGGGTCATCAAGTGGAAGCTCATCGATCGCTATCGCGCCAAGCACGGGCTTCCGCTGGGTCACCCGCGCATCGCGCAGCTCGATCTGGCCTACCACGACATCCACCGCAACCGTGGCCTCTACTACCTCCTGGAGAAGCGTGGCTCGGTCGCCCGGGTCACCTCGGACCTGAAGATCTTCGAGGCCAAGTCCGTGCCTCCGCAGACCACGCGTGCGCGGCTGCGGGGCGAGTTCATCCGCAAGGCACAGGAGAAGCGCCGCGACTTCACCGTCGACTGGGTGCACCTCAAGCTCAACGACCAGGCTCAACGCACCGTCTTGTGCAAGGACCCGTTCCGGGCGCACGACGAGCGCGTGGAACGGCTCATCGACGGCATGTGAGCGCCGGGCATGTGAGCGACACGTCGGCCGGCTTGTAGGCTTCCCGCGCTGTGCCAGATGCGTCCTGTCGACTCACCACCGAAGGTTGAACCCGTGCTCCGACACCTCCGTGCCCCGCGCCGTCCCGCGCAGGTGCTCCTCCCGCTCGTGCTGGTCTCCGGCCTGGCGACGGCCTGCGGTGACGACGTCACCGTCGCCAGTGGCGCGCTCGAGCGCACCGAGGCGTTCGAAGTGAGCGGTGAGGTGGGCAGCAGCCCCGAGGTCACCTGGAACGCTCGGATGGAGGCGGGCGACGCGGAGACCGAGGTGCTCACCGAGGGCGACGGCGCCGAGCTCGCCGAGGGCGACAACGTCCTGGTCAACTACTACATCGGCAACGGGTTCACCCGCGAACCCACCCTTGACACCTACAGCGAGGACCAGGTCCCGGTGTACTTCCCGGTGGGTGGAGAGGTGCCGCAGCCGGCCTCGGCACAGCCGACCAACGCCCAGGTCGCGCGCTACCTCCTCGACACCTTCGTGGCCGAGCAGGTCGAGATCGGTGACACCGTCGGCACCCGGAAGGTGACGACCGTGAGCTCGGCCGACATCCTCGGGGTGGCCGGCAGCGACCTCGACATCGGCAACGAGGACGCCCTGATGATGGTGATCGACGTCGACAGCGTCGTGCGCACCAAGCCCGACGGCAGCCCGATCAAGGCTCGCCCCGCCTGGGTCCCCGGGATCACGTTCTCCGACCGCTTGCCCAGCGCGCTGGACTTCGACGGCGTGGCCGCACCGGACGGCACCCTCAAGAGCCAGGTCCTGTACGCCGGTGAGGGCCCCAACGTTGCGGCCAACGACCTGATCGTCGTCAACTACCTGGGTCAGGTGTACGACGCAGCCAAGCCCTTCGACGCCTCGTACGGCGCAGACCCGTTCTCGACCGTCCTGGGCCAAGGAGCCGTCATCAAGGGGTGGGACCAGGCGCTGGAGGGCGTCCCGGTCGGCTCCCGCGTCATGCTCCAGATCCCGCCGAAGCTCGGCTACGGCAAGGACGGCAGCGGCGAGGACATCCCGGGTGGCTCGACGCTCTACTTCGTGATCGACGTCCTCGCCGCCGGCTGAGTCGACTCACATGAGCACCGCTGCCAAGACCGAGCGCCTGATGAAGCTGCTCATCATGCTGCTCGTGCAGCGGCACTTCGTGCCCAAGGAACGGATCCGCTCCATCCTGTACGGCGACACGAGCACCGACGCGTTCGAGAAGATGTTCGAGCGCGACAAGGAGGAGCTGCGCAGCCTCGGGGTCCCCGTCGAGGTGGGCAGCATGGACGCCTACTTCGATGAGCCGGGCTACCGGATCCGTCCCGACGCCTTCGCGCTGCCCGAGATCGACCTGGCCCCCGACGAGGCCGCGATCGTGGGTCTGGCGACGCGGGTGTGGGAGCACCAGCGCCTCGCGAGTGCCACGACCGAGGCCGTTCGCAAGCTGACCGCGGCGGGCGTGGCGGTCGACCTGACGGCCCTCGACATCGCTCAACCGCGTCTGGCAGCCGACGACCCGGCCTTCGACGTGTTCCTCGAGGCGCTCACCGAGCGCAGCGCCCTGGAGTTCGACTACTGGCGCTCCGGGACCGCGGAACCCGCCCGACGCCACCTCCAGCCCTGGGGGGTGACCCGGTACGCCGGGCGCTGGTACGTGCTGGGCTTCGACACCGACCGCGGCGCCGAGCGCGTCTTCCGGCTCTCGCGCGTGCAGGGCGAGGCCCGTCGTACGGGCAAGCCTGGCGCCTACGAGATCCCCGACGGACTCGACATCTCGGCGACCACCCGTCGTCTGGCTCCGGCACCGGTGACGCAGCGCGCCGTCCTGCTGGTGCGCCGGGGAGCGGCTGCCCCGCTGCGTCGGATGGCCGACAGCGTCGAGGCCGACGTACCGGGCCCCGACGCCGCGACCGCCTGGGACCGCCTGGTCCTGACGCGCAGCAACGTCGGGCTCGAGGACGAGGTGCTGGGCTACGGAGCCAGCGTGTACGTCGAGTCGCCGGTCGCCCTGCGTGATGCCGTGGTGGAGCGCCTCGAGGGGGCGCTGGCATGACGTCTCGCACCGGTGGCTCCGCGCCCAGCGGCGCCAAGGACCAGGTCGCGCGCCTGTTGACCCTGGTGCCCTACCTGCACGCCCACGGAGGCGTGCGCCTCATCGATGCAGCCGAGGCTCTCGGTGTCACACCGGAGCAGGTGCTCAAGGACCTCAAGGTGCTGCTGATGTGCGGGATGCCCGGCGGCTACCCCGACGACCTGATCGACGTGGACCTCGACCTGCTGGAGACCGAGGAAGGTGAGGTGCACCGCGAAGGCGTCATCCGGGTCAGCAACGCCGACTACCTGGACCGCCCGATGCGGCTGACACCCACGGAGGCCTCGGCCATGATCGTCGCCCTGCGCGCGCTGCGTGCGGGCGCCGAGGCGACGACGGTCGAGATCGTCGACCGCGTGCTCGTCAAGCTGGAGAGCGCTGCCGCGGACGGTCCGAGCGAGATCCCGCTGGATGCCGCGCTCGACGAGCCCGGCCGTGACGCCGACCTCGCCGCGCTCGGCGTACGACTGCGTGACGCCGCCGAGCGTCAGGTGCAGGTCGAGCTGGACTACTATGTGCCGACCCGTGACGAGCAGTCCCACCGAGTCGTCGACCCCAGGGGCGTGAGCCGGCACAACGGGTTCGCCTACCTCGACGCCTGGTGTCACTCCGCCGAGGCCCCCCGGCTGTTCCGCCTCGACCGGATCTCCGCCGCCACCGTGCTCGACACCCCGGTGGCCACGACGCCGCAGTCCCCTCGTGACCTCAGCGACGGGATCTTCGACCGTGGTGACGACCAGACCACCCTGGTCACCCTGCGTCTCGCGCCGCAGGCCCAGTGGGTCGTCGAGTACTACTCCGTCGAGGCCGTGCGACCGGGCCCGGACCACCTCGAGATCGACCTGCTGGTCGCCGATCACCGCTGGCTGACCAAACTGCTCCTGCGTCTGGCTCCGAATGCCTCAGTGGTAGCACCGGCGGAGTTCACCGCGGACTTCACAGGCGCTGCTCAGGATGCGCTGGCGCTGTATCGCTCCACCAGCGCGTAGGATCGACGACGTACATCTCGACGTACACCACCAACGGATGAGGGCCCCATGTTGAACCCGCTGATCGGAATGCCCCAAGGCGCAGAATGGATCGTCATCCTGGCGATCGTGATCCTTGTCTTCGGTGCTGCCAAGCTCCCCGACCTCGCTCGCGGCACCGGGCAGGCGCTGCGCATCTTCAAGGCGGAGACCAAGGGCCTGCGCGACGAGGACGACGACGACAAGGACGACAAGGAGCTCCCCACCTCGCTGACCGACGAGACCCCGGTCAAGCCGGAGACCTCGGCGGACAAGAACAACAGCTGATCCGGCGCTCAGGCGCCGACCAGGACACGTCAGGACCTCCAGCACCCCATGTCGATCACCGGCGTCGCCAACATCTTCTCCGGACGCCCCGTCCACCCCGTCGGGGCCGACGGACGAATGGCACTGTCAGACCACCTGCGAGAGCTGCGCGCCCGCGTGCTCAAGGTGGCGCTGATCATCGTTGCCGGAGGCATCCTGGCACTGATCTTCTTCGACCAGGTCTACGACCTCGTCTACGGGCCGATCACCACGGCCAAGCTCAACTTGCCTGAGGGATCCAACCTGCTCACCAGCAACGGACCCGGTGCCGGGCTGCTCATCTACTTCAAGCTCTGCGGCTTCGCAGCAGTGGTGCTGACTAGCCCGTTCTGGCTGTACCAGATCTGGGCGTTCATCATGCCGGGCCTGCACGCCCGCGAGCGCAAGATGTCGCGCATCTTCGTGGGCGTGGCCGGACCGCTGTTCCTCTCCGGGGTGTTCCTGGGCTACGTGACGCTGCCCAAGGGCCTGGAGATCCTGATCGGGTTCAACCCCGACGGCTTGACCAACCTGGTGGACTTCGACGACTACCTGTCCTTCTTCAGCCGCACCCTGCTGGTCTTCGGGATCGCGTTCGAGATCCCGCTCTTCGTGATCCTGCTGAACCTCGCCGGCGTCGTGTCCGGCAAGTCGCTTGCCGCCTACCGGCCATGGATCGTGATCGGGGTCTTCATCTTCGCCGCCGTGGCGACGCCGTCCGCCGACCCGTTCACGATGACCTTGATGGCGGTGCCGATGGTGCTGCTGTTCGGCATCTCCGAGGTGATCTGTCGCTTCAACGACCGCCGCCGGGCCAAGCGTCGCCGCTTCGCGGACCTCGATCCCGACAGCGCCTCACCGCTCTAGCGTCCGGTGTGATTGCCTGTTCCTGTGACTCCTGAGCCCGCCGAGGTCGACCCGTTCGACCTGCCGGAGGTGCTGGGGGCAGGCGAGGTGACCTGGAGCAGCATCGACTCGCTGGCCGGCGCCTTTCGCGTCCAGGGGATCCTGACCGCGGCGGACGGCTCCGAGCTCGCCTGCGACCTGCTCGCCGTCGACGAGGCCTACCCCGCCCCGGTGGCCAGTGAGGCCAGTCGCCTGCGGGTGCACCAGGCCTGGCGCCACGGGCAGGTGCACCTGGCGTCGTACGACGGCCGGCTGACGCTGCTGGTGCCCGGCACCTCGTTCTCGGCCGATCTCACCCTCGAGGCCGTCGCCCGGCTAGCCAAGGCACTGGGTGCCTCCCCGTCGTCGTTCGCGGTCCGCCTGCGCCTCGGCGGCTGAGCCGGCCTCCCGACGGAGGAGGAGCGGTCTACTAGGCTCGCAGCATGTCCGGCCGCAGTGATCTCTTCCCTGATCGGGAGCCCAGTCCGGCCGAGCGGTACGCCGCCTCGCGTGCGCGGCAGGCACATCCGGCGTTCGCCGGTTTCGCCGACCTCTACGACTTCGCCCTCGACGACTTCCAGGTGCGCGCCTGCAAGGAGATCGAGGAGGGTCGCGGGGTCCTGGTGGCGGCGCCCACCGGCTCCGGCAAGACGATCGTGGGCGAGTTCGCCATCCACCTCGCCCTCGAGACCGGCCGCAAGGCGTTCTACACCACGCCCATCAAGGCACTGTCCAACCAGAAGTACGCCGACCTGGTGGCCCGCTACGGCGCCGACCAGGTCGGGCTGCTGACGGGAGACAACTCGGTCAACGGCGAGGCGCCGATCGTCGTGATGACGACCGAGGTGCTGCGCAACATGCTCTACGCGGGCTCCCGCACGCTGCTCGGCCTCGGGTTCGTGGTGATGGACGAGGTCCACTACCTCGCCGATCGTGCCCGTGGCGCCGTGTGGGAGGAAGTCATCATCCACCTGCCCGAGTCGGTGACCCTGGTGTCGCTGTCTGCGACCGTCTCGAACGCCGAGGAGTTCGGTGAGTGGCTGGCCACGGTTCGCGGTGAGACCACCACGCTCGTCGAGGAACGACGCCCCGTCCCGCTCTACCAGCACGTGATGGTCGGTCGTCGCCTGCTGGACCTCTTCGCGTCCTCGGACGTGGACGCCGCGGCCGGCTTCGTGAAGGAGGGCGCACCGGTCAACGACGAGCTCCTCAAGATCGCCCGAGACGACTGGGCCGCCACGCGGATCAAGGACCGGCGCTCGCCCAAGGGGCAGCGGGGCCAGCGGGGCAACCAGCGGGGCAACCAGCGGGGTGGCCACCAGGGGGCACAGCGCGGACAGCAGGTCGGCAACGGACGCCGCGTCTGGATCCCGGGTCGCGCCGAGGTCATCGAGCGTCTCGACCACGAGAAGCTCCTGCCCGCGATCGTGTTCATCTTCAGCCGCGCCGCGTGCGACGCGGCGGTCACCCAGTGCCTCAACGCCGGCATCCGGCTGACCAGCGCCGCGGAGCGCGACGAGATCCACGGGTTCGTGGAGTCGGCCTGCCGCGACCTGCCCGCCGAGGACCTGCACGTCCTGGGCTACCACTCGTTCCTCGACGGGCTCTCCCGCGGCCTGGCTGCCCACCACGCCGGCATGCTCCCGGCGTTCAAGCAGGTCGTCGAGGAGCTGTACCTGCGGGGGCTGTGCAAGGTCGTCTTCGCCACCGAGACCCTGGCGCTGGGGATCAACATGCCGGCCCGGACCGTGGTCATCGAGAAGCTGTCGAAGTGGAACGGCGAGACCCACGCCGACATCACCCCGGGGGAGTACACCCAGCTGACCGGGCGCGCCGGACGGCGCGGCCTCGACATCGAGGGCCACGGCGTGGTGCTCTGGCAGCCGGGCATGAATCCCCGCGAGCTCGCCGGCCTCGCCTCGACCCGCACCTACCCGTTGAGGTCCTCCTTCCGGCCGTCGTACAACATGGCGGTGAACCTGGTGCACCAGTTCGGGCGCGCGCGCTCGCGCGAGCTGCTCGAGCAGTCCTTCGCCCAGTTCCAGGCCGACAAGGCGGTCGTCGGGCTGGCTCGTCAGCTCACCAAGAGCGACGACGCTCTCGCGGGGTACGCCGAGGCCGCGACCTGTCATCTGGGCGACTTCATGGAGTACGCCGGCATCCGCCGTCGCGTCGGCGAGGTGGAGAAGTCGGCGTCGCGTGCTCGCCGTACCGACCGTCGCGACGAGGCTGCGGCCTCGCTGCGCGCCCTCAAGCCGGGCGACGTGATCATGGTGCCGGCGGGGAAGTTCTCCGGGTACGCCGTGGTGGTCGACCCAGGGTGGTCGCCGGACGACGAGGGCGGCCCGCGTCCCTACGTCGTGACCGCCGAGCGGCAGGCGAGACGGCTGGCGATGATGGACTTCCCGACACCGGTGGAGGCCGTGACGCGGCTGAAGATCCCGAAGAGCTTCAACGGACGCAACCCGCAGATGCGTCGCGACCTGGCCTCCGCGCTTCGCGAGCGCACGCACAACCTCACCCCGCCCCCGACACGCGCGGGTGCCGGCGGGAGCGGTGTGGGGCTGTCGGACGAAGCCGCCGTCGAGATCGCCACGCTGCGCGAGCAGCAGCGCTCCCACCCGTGCCACGGGTGCTCGGACCGCGAGGATCACGCCCGGTGGGCCGAGCGCTACTTCAAGCTCGACCGTGACGCCCAGACCCTGCGCCGACGCATCGAGCAGCGCACCAACACGGTGGCGCGTCAGTTCGACCGGGTCTGCGACGTCCTGACGAGCCTGGAGTACCTCGACGGCGACGACGTCACCGAGCGCGGCCGCCGGCTGATGCGGCTGTACTCGGACGTGGACCTGCTCGCTGCGGAGGCGTTGCGGCACGGCCTGTGGGACGACCTCTCGCCCGCGGGACTGGCGGCCGCGCTGTCCTCGCTGGTCTACGAGGCGCGGCGCGCGGACGACGTCCGAGCTCCGCGGGTGCCCGGGGGCGGCGTCAAGCAGGCTCTGGACCAGACGCAGCGGCTGTGGGCCGACCTGGACACCCTCGAGCGTGAGCATCGGCTGGACTTCCTGCGCCCGCCCGACGTGGGCATGTCGTGGATCGCCTACCGCTGGGCCGAGGGTGACGACCTCGACGACCTCATCGGTGAGTCGGACATGTCCGCGGGCGACTTCGTGCGCCGGATGAAGCAGTTGCTTGACCTCGCCGGTCAGGTGGCAGACGCGGCGGGCGACACCCCGTTGCGGGCTACTGCTCGCGACGCGGTGCGCGCGATGCGGCGTGGTGTGGTGGCGTACTCGGGGCTGGCCGAGTAGGGGCCCCTGCCGCCGGAGGTGGCGCCGTTTGGTCCCAAACGACAACCCCGGAGGCCGAAAAGTCGTCGTTTGGGACCAAACGGCGACCCCGGGGGAGCCCACGAGGACTCGTCAGCGACTCGACAGCACCGAGACGAGCCGTTCGCTGGGCGACTCCAGGCCCCACCGCTCGGCCAGGGCCAGCACCCGGTCGGGGTCGGCCGGCACGCGGGGCAGGGTCAGGTGGGAGCGGTCCAGGGCGATGTCGCGGGCCACGGCGCAGACCGCGGGCGCCACGGACAGGTAGTCGAGCGACGCCTTGATCTTGCCGCGCGGGCCGGGGCCCATCTCGGAGTCGGGGTCCTGGGCGGCGGTGATGATCGCATCGAGGTCACCGAAGCGTTGCAGCAGCGTGGCCGCCGTCTTCTCGCCCACCCCGGCCACACCCGGGAGCCCGTCCGAGGCATCGCCCCGCATGGCGGCGAAGTCGGCGTACTGTGCTGCGGTGACGCCGTACTTGTCACTGATCCAGTCCTCGGTGACCCGCTCGTGACGCCCCACGCCCTTGCCGATGTAGAGGACCCGTACGTCGCTCTCGTCATCCACCAGCTGGAAGAGGTCCCGGTCTCCGGTGACGACGTCGACGGGCTGACCGGCCCCGGTCGCCAAGGTGCCGATCACGTCGTCGGCCTCGTAGCCGTCGGCGCCGATCACCCGGATCCCGAAGGCGGACAAGGTCTCCAGGATGATCGGGAGCTGAGCCTCGAGCGGGTCGGGCACCTCCTCGACGTCGGGAGCCGCGGCCACCTCCTCGACGACGCGGTGTGCCTTGTAGGACGGGATCAGGTCGACGCGCCACTGCGGGCGCCAGTCGTTGTCCCAGCAGCAGACCAGGTCCGTGGGCTGGTACTCCTCGGTCAGGCGCGCGACATAGCCGAGCAGTCCTCGTACGGCGTTGACGTTGGTGCCGTCGGGAGCGGAGTACTCGGGCACCCCGAAGAAGGCGCGGAAGTACATCGAGGCGGTGTCGAGGAGCATCAGACGTCCGGGTTCACTCACGGCCGCATCCTGCCACGTTGCGGCGAGGCGACCAGGGGGCGACACATCCTCCTGCCCAAGTCGCCGACAGCCGTAGGGTGATCCGGTGACCCCCACACCGCTCGAACCCACGGACCGACGCATCCTCGAGCTCCTCGCCGTGGACGGCCGGATGTCGTTCACCGACCTCGGCAAGGCGACCGGCCTGTCCACCTCGGCCGTTCACCAGCGCGTGAAGCGACTGGAGCAGCGCAAGCTCATCCTGGGCTACGGCGCGACCATCAACCACGACGAGATCGGGTTGCCTCTCACGGCCTTCATCTCGATCCGCCCGATCGACCCCTCCCAGCCCGACGACTCCCCGGAGCGGCTCAGCAGCGTCCCCGAGATCGAGTCGTGCTGGTCGGTGGCCGGCGAGGAGAGCTACATCCTCAAGGTGCGGGTCTCCAAGCCTTCCGACCTCGAGGACCTGCTGGCCCGGGTGCGCGCCGCCGCCAACGTGGCGACGCGCACCGTCATCGTGCTCTCGACGTACTACGAGAACCGGCCCGTCACCGGCGTCTGACCGCGCTGCTCAGTACGCCTGCAGTGCCGCCACCCGTCGTGAGGCCTCGGCCACCTCGGTCGCCTTGAGCGCCGACGAATCGAGGTCGGCGTGCGCCATCCACCACGCCTGCCCCTCGGCGGGCAGGGTGTGGATCGGGTCGTAGTACTCGTAGGTCCGCTCCAGAGCCTCGCCGGCGACGTCGGGTGTGTGCTCGATCGAGGTGCGGTAGTTCTTCGTCCAGTGCGAGATGCCGCGCTCACGGTCGTAGGAGGCGAGTTGGTGCACCCACCGCTTCCCGACGAACGGCACGTCGCACACGATGCGCGGGGTCGCGAACCCGGGCAGGTACCCCATGATGTGGTGCTGGAGTCGCTGGGCGTCACCGACCGAGACCCTCCAGTGCTCCGAGAACGGGATCATGTCGCACATGTAGAAGTAGTAGGGCATCACCTGGGCCCCGTCGAGGAGGCGGAAGCACAGGTCGAGCAGCGCGTGCGGGTCGGCGTTGACCCCGTTGAGCAGCACCCCCTGGTTGCGTAC
This sequence comes from Nocardioides sp., assembly GCF_029937575.1. GTDB lineage: Bacteria > Actinomycetota > Actinomycetes > Propionibacteriales > Nocardioidaceae > Nocardioides. Next base: position 57,784 of record NZ_JAPYPS010000009.1, on the reverse strand, counting down.
GTCGCGCACCCCGGCCTCCAGCATGGCTCGCGAGGCCTCAGCGACCAGTGGCGTGATCGAGTTGGCGTGGTTGGCGTGGGTGTGGATGGCGAGTGAGACCCCGCGCGAGCGCGCGATGCCGGCCACGCGCTCCATCCCCGTGCGCACCTCGGGCTGGAGCCAGTGCTGCGGGAGTCCGACGAGCGCCTTGGTCGCCAGCCGGATGTCGCGCACGTTCTCGACCTCGAGGAGTCGCGTGAGGAAGTCCTCGAGCCTCTGCCACGGCATGTTCGCCACGTCCCCGCCCGAGACGACCACGTCGCGCACCGACGGCGTACGACGCAGGTAGTCGAGCATCGCGTCGATCCGGTCGGTGGGCTTGGCGGTGAACTTCAGCTTGTCGACGGTCGGGGTCGAGTTGCCGACCAGGTCCATCCGCGTGCAGTGCCCGCAGTACTGCGGGCAGGTCGGCAACAGCTCGGCGAGCACCTTCGTGGGGTAGCGGTGCGTGAGGCCCTCGGCCACCCACATGTCGTGCTCGTGGAGGGAGTCGCGGGTGGCGTGCGGGTGGGAGGACCAGTCGGTCCGCCGGTCGGAGAGGACGGGGATCATGTAGTGCCGCACCGGGTCGGCGTACAGCTCCTCGGTGAACGAGCCCGCTCCACGGGGTGTGGCGTGGGGAAGCATCGTGTTCACCATCTGCGGGGGGACGAGCATCGACATGGTGGCGCGCTCGGCCTGGTCGCGCTCGAGGTCGACGTAGAACCGGTCCTCGACGAGGTCACCCATCAGCTCGCGCAGCTGGCGGACGTTCTTGACGCAGTGCGCGCGCTGCCACTGCACCGAGGCCCACTCGTCCGCGGTGACGTCGGACCAGCCGGGGAACCGCGTCCAGTCGGGCTCGGCGAGCTCGACCCGGCGATAGGGGTAGGGCTGGTCGGACTCAAGGCCGATGGAGGACTCGATGCTCATCTGCGCTCCCGGGGGTGTCGAGGGTGGTGTGGACCACATCCATCACTAGACTACGTGCAGATACTCACGTCAACACGTTGCCACGCAACAGGATTTCCTGTGCGCGGTCGTTGACGAGAAAGGACTTGTCTTCATGAGCGTCTCGACCACCACCGTCTCGGCCGATCCCACGGGGCTGCACCGCGTCCTCGACCGTCCACCAGTGCTGCCCCAGGCGGCCGAGCGGCTGGATCCGGGCGGCGCACTGTGGCCCGACGAGGTGCGGGTACGCGTGGAGCGGCTCAACCTCGATGCCGCCTCCTTCCGCCAGCTCGCGGAGAAGCACACCGTCGCCGGGCGACCTGACGGCGACGCCGTGCGCGCCGAGGTCCTGGCCATCGTGTCGGCCCGCGGCAAGATGCAGAATCCGGTGACCGGCTCCGGTGGGATGCTCGTCGGCACCGTCGAGGAGGTCGGGCCCGAGTCGCCCCTGGGCCTGGTCGTGGGGGACCGGGTGGCCACCCTCGTCTCGCTCACGCTGACGCCGCTGGTGATCGACGACGCGCTGTCCTCCTGGGACGGCCTCACCGAGCAGGTGCCCTGCGCGGGTCATGCCGTGCTGTTCGGGCGATCCATCGCCGCGCGACTCCCCGAGGACCTGCCCGTGGCCCTGAGCCTGTCGGTGATGGACGTCTGCGGCGCCCCGGCGCTGACAGCCCGCGTCGTCGAGGAGTACGTCGAGCGGGGGCGCGCCCCGGTGGTCGCGGTCATCGGGGGAGCCGGGAAGTCGGGCTCGCTCAGCCTCGCCGCCGCTCGGCGCGCCGGAGCGGCCTCCACCATCGGCGTCGTGCCGCACGGGGCGGAGGCCGAGGTCCTGCGCGGAGCCGGCCTGGCCGACCACGTGAGCGTCTCGGACGCACGTGACCCGATCGCCCTGCGCCAGGCGGTCACCAGTGTCGGTGGGCCCGCCGACGTCACCGTGGTGTGCGTCGACGTCCCCGGCTGCGAAGGTGGCGCCGTCCTGGCGACCGCCGAGCGGGGCACGGTGATCTTCTTCTCGATGGCCACCTCGTTCTCCGCCGCGGCCCTCGGCGCTGAGGGCCTGGCCGCCGACGTCCGGATGCTGATCGGCAACGGCTACGTCCCTGGCCACGCCGCCTACGCCCTCGAGCTGCTGCGCAGCGAGGCCGGTGTCCGCGAACTCTTCGAGAGGAGGCTGCATGACTGACCGCACGCGCACCGTCCTGCGGGGCGGCCAGGTGGCCGTCGACCTCGGCGGCGCAGCGGCCACCGCCGTGGGCATCGAGGGCGACCGGATCGCCTTCATCGGCACCGAGGACCAGGCGACCGGCTGGGTGGGCGTCGGCCGGGACGCCCCCGAGGTCGTCGACCTCGAGGGTGGCTGGGTGGCACCGGCCTTCGTGGACAGCCACGTGCACACCGTGCGCAGCGGCTTCGCCCTCACCGGACTCGACCTGACCGGCATCGCGGGCCTGGTGGCCTGCCTCGACGCGGTCGCCGACTTCGCCGTGTCGCATCCCGACGACGCGGTGCTGGTGGGTCAGGGGTGGGACGAGACCTCCTGGCCGGAGTCGCGCCCGCCCACCAGCGCAGAGCTGGAGCGCGCCGCACCCGGACGGCGCACCTACGTGACGCGGGTCGACGGGCACTCCTCGGTCATCTCGCCGGCACTGGCGTCCCTGGTCCCGGGGCTCGAGGGGCTGGCCGGGTGGAGCGATGACGGGCGGGTCGAGCGCGACGCCCACCACGCCGTGCGCAACACCCTGGAGGCGCTGATCGGCGACACCGAACGCCTCGGTGCGGCCCGCGCCGCCTGCCACGCGATGGCGGCCCAGGGGATCGTCAGCTTCCACGAGAACGCCGCGCCCCACATCGGCCCCGAGTCCGAGATCGACCTCGTGCGCCAGGCCGCCGTCGAGACCGGTCTGCACGCCGTCGTCTACTGGGGCGAGCTGATGGCGATCGAGACCGCGCGTCGTCTCGGCGTCGCTGGCCTGGCCGGGGACCTGGTCGCCGACGGCGCGTTCGGCTCCCGTACGGCGGCCCTGGAGCAGCCGTACTCCGACGCGCCCGGCTCCTGCGGCCACGGCTACGTCACCGCCGAGCAGGTCCGTGACCACGTGATCGCGTGCACCCACGCCGGGCTGCAGGCCGGCTTCCACGTCATCGGCGACGGCGCCCTGGAGGAGGTCGCGACCGGCTTCGAGCTGGCCGAGGCCGTGCTGGGAGGGGCTGTCGACGCCGGCCACCGGCTCGAGCACGTCGAGCTTCCCTCACCTCGGGTCCTCGAGGTCATCGACCGGCTCGGCATCGTGTGCAGCGTCCAGCCGATGTTCGACGCACTGTGGGGCGGTCCCACCGACATGTACGCCGCCCGGCTCGGCGAGCGCTGGCGCCGGACGAGTCCCTTCGCGCAGATGCGGCGCCTCGCCTTCGGCTCCGACTCGCCCGTCACGCCCTTGGGGCCGTGGGCCGCGATCCGCGCGGCGGTGCACCCGCACAACCCGGAGCACGCGCTCGTGCCTGCAGTCGCCTTCGCCGCGCACACCGTCGGCGGTTGGGATGCCGCCAACCTGCACGCGGGTGACCTCACCGTCGGGGCGCCCGCTCACCTGGCTGTCTGGGACACCCCCGCCGGGCTGCGTGCCGGCGCCATGCCCGACGTGTCACCGGGAGCTCCGCTGCCAGTCCTGCGCAGGCTCGTCTCGAGCGGTCGGACCATCCACGAAGGAGCGCCCGCATGACCGGCAAGCTCGACCTCGACCCGAGGACGGTGCGCCACGCGCGCAGCCTGGCGCGCAAGGCCGGTCGTCCGATCGTCACGATGGCGAAGAAGCACACCACGGTCTCGGTGGAGCGTGCGACGCTGCGGCTCGCCGGACTCGCCGGCGCCGACGAGGAGGGCACACCGTGGGTCAACCGGCTGGTGGACGTGGTGCGCGCCGACCTCGACGACCAGGGCGGCCTCGAGCACGGCGTCGCGCTTCCCGTCTGGGACGCGCTGCTGCGCGGCGAGGGAGACGACCTCCTCACCCTGGCCCAGAAGGCCGCCGCCGGGACGATCGCCTTCCGCCTTCCCGAGGGCAAGGACGCCACGCGGGCCCGCGCAGCCGCCCGCAAGCGGGTGGACGCGGGGCTGCGGACCGTCGACGCTCGGCGCCGGGAGCGCGAGCGGCTCATCACCCGACATGGCGACGCTCCCCGCCAACCCTGGATCTACCTGATCGTCGCCACGGGGGACATCCACGAGGACATCCCGCAGGCCCAGCAGGCGGCCCGCGAGGGCGCCGACGTGATCGCGGTGATCCGATCCACCGGACAGAGTCTGCTCGACTTCGTGCCCGAGGGAGCCACCCGCGAAGGCTTCGCCGGCACGTACGCGACCCAGGAGAACTTCCGTCTCATGCGGGCCGCCCTGGACGAGTCGAGCAAGGAGCTCGGCCGCTACATCCGCCTGACCAACTATGCGAGCGGGCTGTGCATGCCCGAGATCGCCGCACTGGCGGGGCTGGAGCGCCTCGACATGATGCTCAACGACTCGATGTACGGGATCCTCTTCCGCGACATCAACCCGGTGCGCACCTTCGTCGACCAACGCTTCAGCCGGCAGGTCCATGCGCGCGCGGGGATCATCATCAACACCGGCGAGGACAACTACCTCACCACCGCGGACGCGGTGGAGGCGGCTCACACGGTCACGACGAGCCAGCTCCTCAACGAGTACTTCGCCAAGGAGGCCGGGCTCGAGGACTGGCAGCTCGGGCTGGGCCACGCGTTCGAGATCGACCCGTCCATCCCCGACTCGTTCCGGATGGAGCTCGCGCACGCGCTGCTGGCCAGGGAGATCTTCCCGAAGGCGCCGTTGAAGTGGATGCCTCCGACGCGTCACATGACCGGGGACGTCTTCCGGGGCAACCTGCTCGACGGGTTCTTCAACCTCGCCGGCGCCCTCACCGGCCAGGGCATCCTCTTGGTCGGGATGATGACCGAGGCCGTGGTGACGCCGTGGCTCTCGGACCGTGACGTGGCCCTGCAGAACGTCCGCTACGTGCTCGACGCCGCCGGCTCCCTGCACGAGGACTTCCATCCAGCGCCCGACGGCTTCATCGCCTCCCGGGCGCGCCACGTGCTGGGGGAGTCCATCGCGCTGCTCGACCGCATCGTCGACGACGGCATGCTCGACGCGATCGCCGAGGGCACGTTCGGGTTGATGAAGCGACCCGCCGACGCGGGTCGCGGTCTCGACGGCGTCGCGGTGAAGTCCGACCTCTACTACAACCCGGCCTCCGAGGCACTGGACGCACCACCGGAGGCGGCACGATGAGCGAGGTCCTCGTTCCGTACGGCGACACCCGCGGCGACGGCATGGTGCAGGTGAGCTTCACGCTGCCGATGGCGCACTCCAAGGTCGCCGAGGGTGCCGCGGCCCAGCTGGCCAACAAGATGGGGATGGACCCCGCGCTGGTCGTGCACGCCAAGCCGCTCGGCCCAGACTTCACGTTCTTCGTCGTCTACGGCCGGGTCAACCACGTGGTCGACCCGAGTCAGGTCGTGGTGGTCGAGCGTGACTACCCGTTGCTCAGCCCGAAGGAGGTCAATGCCGCGATCAAGCGTCGCCTCCGCCGCCGGCTGACGGTGGTGGGGGCCTGCATCGGCACGGACGCCCACACGGTGGGGATCGACGCGATCCTCAACATCAAGGGCTTCGCCGGTGAGAAGGGGCTGGAGTACTACCGCGAGCTGAAGGTGGTCAACCTCGGCGCCCAGGTCGCGGTGCCGCAGCTCGTGGAGCGCGCTCGCGCCGAGAGGGCCGACGTGGTGCTGGTCTCGCAGGTCGTCACCCAACGGGACGCGCACCTGCTCAACACCCGAGAGATGTCCGCGGCCTTCCGCGAGTCCTACCCCTCCGACAAGCGGCCCCTCCTCGTGGTGGGCGGTCCCCGCTTCGACGAGAAGATGGCCGACGAGCTCGGTGTCGACCGGATCTTCGGACGCGGTACGACGCCGGGCGAGGTGGCCTCGTTCATCACCAGCCGACTCGCACCTCCCAGGAGCACCACGTGACTGCCGACCATGACCCGTCGCCCACCGGCGACCACCGCGAGGGCACCCGCATCGTGCACCGACGCTACGTCCCCTACTCACACGCCCACTACGCCGGGAACCTGGTCGACGGGGCCTACGGCCTGGGCTTGTTCGGCGACGTGGCCACGGAGCTCTGCGTGCGCACCGACGGCGACGAGGGACTGTTCGCGTCCTACTCGGACGTGCAGTTCTCCGCGCCCGTGCGGGCCGGTGACGTGGTCGAGGTGGAGGCGGTGCTGGTCCGGGCAGGCGCTCGGTCTCGGTTGATCGACTTCGAGCTGCGCGTCGTGGCCCGCGGAGCCGCCACGGAGGCCCACCCCGGCGCCGCCGAGGTGGTCGACCCGCCGATCGCAGCCACCACCGCGCGGGGCACGGTCGTCGTACCCGGCACGACGCCGTCGGCGCAATAGCCCACCCGTCGGCGTTTCGCCGGACGACACGCCGTCAGTAGTGACTAATTCAAGGACTATTTCTTCGCCGGACGGGGCAGCCTGACCTGCGACTTTGCCCATCCTCGCAGGTCAGGGGCTGGTTGACACTCGCGTCCAGCGGCGCAAGTCTGTGCCGTCCGCTCATGCAGGTCGTGGCAAGCGGACCGACGTCCGAGTGGCCGGGGTCGGAGGGGTGTAGCGCCAACATCCTGACGCCGTGGTTCGCGGAGGCCGGTCCGCTCCATGAGAGCGGCACGGGAGGACCCCCCACACCTGAGACAACGACCCCGTCGCGGCAGCCTGTCGCGGACGGCGGACGGCCGAGGGGGCGGCGGGTCCTCCCGGAGCCCTGCAGGGTGGCCAGGCCCCCGGTACCGTTCGGGTGTGCTCGCCCGGACCTTCGTCGCCCTCGTCGCGGGCGCGGCGCTCTCGCTGGCCTTCGAGCCCGTCGCGATCGCCTACCTGATGCCACTCTCGTTGGCAGCGCTCGCCCTGACGACGCGTGACCTGCGGGCCCGCTCCGGGTTCGTGGTCGGCCTCGTGTTCGGGATCGGGTTCTACTTCCCGCACATCTACTGGATGAGCTCCTCCATCGGCGCGGTCGCCTGGATCGCGCTCGCCGGCATCGAGGCCATCTTCCACGGTCTCTTCGGTGCTGCGGCCGCGGTGCTGCACCGCCTTCGGGCCTGGCCCTTCTGGTTGGCCGGTGCCTGGTTGACGATGGAGTTCACCCGCAGCACGTGGCCCTTCAGCGGGATGCCGTGGGGGCGCCTCGGCTTTGGCGTCGTCGACACCCCGCTGGCGCCCACCCTGGCCTACGTCGGCGTCAACGGCGTCTCGCTGATCGTGGCGACCATCGGCTTCATCGTGGCCAGACTGGTCGTCTCGGCCCGTGGGTACGAGCGGCTCTATGCAGCTGTCGGCCTGGTGGGACTGACGTCGGTGGCCGTGGTGCCGTCCGTCGTGCCGTGGACGCTGCCGACTCGTGCCCAGACGACGGTGGCCGCCGTCCAGGGTGACGTGCCCGGCGCCGGCAACGACATCCTCGAGGACTTCCGAGGTGTCACCCAGAACCACGTCGACGCCACCGTCGCGTTGGCCAGGGACGTCGCCGAGGGGCTGCGCCCTCGACCTGACTTCGTGGTGTGGCCGGAGAACTCCACGGCCGTGGACCCGTTCGACGATGCGTCCACCAACGCCCAGATCCAGACCGCGGTGGCCGCGATCGGGGTGCCGATCATGGTCGGTGCCATCGTCGACGACGGGCCCGACCACATCCTCAACCAGGGCATCGTGTGGGACCCCGACACCGGTCCGGGGGAGCGGTACACCAAGCGGCACCCCGTCCCGATGGGGGAGTACATCCCGTTCCGCGGGGTCTTCGAGTGGGCCGGGCTCACCGAGAGCGGTCAGCTGGCCCGCATCGGCCGAGACATGCGCAGCGGCGACCGCGTCACACCGCTCGACGTCGCCGGTGTGGCGGTGGCCGACGCGATCTGCTTCGACATCGCCTACGACGACGGGCTGGCGATCCAGCAGGAGAACGGCGCCGAGCTGCTCACCGTGCAGACGAGCAACGCCAGCTTCATCTTCACCGACCAGATCGAGCAGCAGTTCGCGATGACTCGCGCCCGCGCGGTGGAGAGCGGCAAGTACGTCGTGGTCGCGGCCACCAACGGGGTCTCCGGGGTGATCGCCCCCGACGGCTCCGTGGTCGACCGCACGCAGCGACTGACCCAGGAGGTCCTCGTCGAGACCGTCGACCTGCGCACCGGGCTGACACCCGGGGTCCGGGTCGGTGGCGTCCTTCCGCTGTTGAGCGCGCTGTCGAGCGCCGTTGGGTTGCTGTTGGGGATCCGGGCCTACCGTGGCGCGCTCACCGAGCCGCGCAACGGCTCCCGGACGAGACGACGGACACGACGACGCGATGGACGCGATGGACGCGATGAACTCCACCAGGCCGGCTCCGGCGCCGGAGACCGGTGACCCGGTGTCCCGCACCGTCATGGTCGTGCCGACGTACGACGAGGCCGACAACCTCGCCTGGATCGTACGGCGGCTGCGAGCCGCCCAGCCGCTCGTGGACGTACTGGTGGTCGACGACGAGTCTCCCGACGGGACGGGCCTGATCGCCGACGACCTGGCCGCCAGCGACACGGCGGTCCACGTCCTGCACCGCAGTGCCAAGGGCGGCCTGGGGGCGGCCTACCTGGCGGGCTTCGCCTGGGCGCTCGCCGAGGGCTACGACGTCATCGGCGAGATGGACGCCGACGGCTCGCACCAGCCCGAGCAGCTCGGCAGGCTGATCGACGCCCTGGACGGCGCAGACCTCGTGATCGGATCGCGCTGGGTGCCCGGAGGCTCCGTGGTCAACTGGCCGGTACGTCGTGAGCTGCTCTCGCGCGGCGGCAACCGCTACGTCCGTCTGCTGCTGGGCATCGAGGTGCGCGACGCCACCGCGGGATTCCGGCTCTTCCGCCGCACCACCCTGGAGAAGATCGGGCTGGAGCAGGTGCGCTCCACCGGCTACGTCTTCCAGACCGACCTCGTCTGGCGCACCCTGCACAGCGGGCTGGTGGTGCGCGAGGTCCCGATCGAGTTCGTCGAGCGCGTGCGCGGCGACTCCAAGATGAGCGGGGCCGTGGCGGGCGAGTCGCTGCGGCGGATCACCCAGTGGGGCCTGCGCGAGCGACGCGAGCAGATGCGCCGGGTGCGGGCCCGGCGTCGCCTCCGCCCGGCATCGGCGCACGGCAGCGAACTACAGTAGGACCATGGCTCGTCGTCGACCCGTCGGTTGGTTCCTGCTCATCGCGTTCGTCGTCGTGCCGATCGTCGAGATCTACGTCCTGATCCAGGTCGGTCAGGTGATCGGGCCCTGGTGGACCATCCTGCTGCTCATCGCCGACAGTGCCCTGGGGTCGTGGCTGATCAAGCGCGAGGGCGGTCGGGCCTGGAGGGCGTTGCGCTCGGCGCTGGAGAGCGGCCGGATGCCGGCCGACGAGCTGGCCGACGGCGCCCTGATCCTCATCGGCGGCACCCTGATGCTCAGCCCGGGATTCGTCCTCGACGTGCTCGGGGTCTTCCTGATCCTGCCCTTCACCCGGCCGCTGTTCCGCGGGGTGCTGGCCAAGGTCGTCTCACGCAGGCTCACGGTGTTCGGCCCGATGGGCACCGGACACACAACACGCCCCGGACCCGGGTCCGATGGACCCGTGATCCGGGGCGAGGTGGTCGACGAGTAGTCGAACGAGCGATCAGGCGGTCGCGCGCCGCTTCTTGGAGCGGTGCAGGTGAGCCGGGCCGATCTGACCCCCGCGCAGGAGGTCGAGGCGCTCCTTGAGGATGTCCTCGAGCTCCTTCTCCGAGCGACGTTCGAGCAGCATGTCCCAGTGGGTGCGGACGGGCTTCTCGGCCTTCTCCTCCTTCTGGATGCCGGCGGTGCTGAGGCCCTCGGCCCCGCAGCGCGGACACTCCCAGACGGCAGGGATGTCGGCCTCGACCGACATCGTGATCTCGAACTCGTGTGCCTGTGGGCAGCGGTAGCCGACCTGCTGACGAGCGGCGAACTCGATGCCGCGCTCATCCTCGAAACTCTGGCCTCCGAGCCGTGCGCCACGCAAAGTGCGCTCTGCCATGAGGCACCTCCAAACTGTGTCCGCGTGGTCTGTGGACGGGCGGGTGCGCCCGTACATCTGTCAACGTTACCCACTTCTCCAAGATTCCACGCCTCAGAAGGTTCGTGGCACCTCGTTGCCGGCCTCCCGGATGCCCCGCTCGGCGTCGAGCCGGAGCAGGAACGCGGCTCCGATCGCGAAGAAGGCGATCAGGGCCAGGAGCGCCGGCCGATAGCTCCCGGTGAGCTGGAAGACGATGCCGAACGTCAGCGTGCCCAGCCACGACGTACCGCGCTCGCACGCGTTGTAGAGCGCGAAGTACTCGCCTTCGCGACCTCGGGGGATGAGCAGGCTGAAGAACGAGCGGGCCAGCGCCTGGGTGCCGCCCAGGACCAGGCCGATGCCGATGGCCACCAGCACGAACAGCGGGACGTTCTTCTCCGGCAGGAAGAAGGCCAGCACGACGATGCCGATCCAGGTGAACGTGCCCCACAGGATCGGTTTGTAGCTGCCGTAGCGCGCGGCGATCCGACCGAACAGCAGCGCGCCCCCGAAGGCGACGAACTGGATCAGCAGGATGGTCCCGATGAGCACGCTGGTGTCGAACTTCAGTGTCTTCTCACCGTAGGTGGAGGCGGCGTAGATCACGGTCTGGATGCCGTCGTTGAAGAAGAGGTAGGCCGCCAGGAAGGTCAGCGTCATCGGGTAGTTGCGCAGGTCCTTGAGCGTGCGGAACAGCTGGCCGAAGCTGCGCGAGAGGAGCCCACCCTCGACGGCGACCACGGCGACCGGGGGGCGGTTGCGCAGTCGGAGGAACGGGATCAGCGTGAAGCCCGCCCACCACAGAGCCGCGGAGAGCAACGAGATCCGCACCGCCATCTCGCGGTCGAGACCGAAGAGGTCGTTGCCCTGCACCAGCACGAGGTTGACGAGCAGCAGGGTGCCGCCGCCGAGGTACCCGAAGGCCCATCCCCGCGAGGAGACGTGGTCGCGCTCGTCCTCGGTGGAGATGTCCACGAGGATCGCCGAGTAGCTGACCAGCGAGCATCCGGCCAGGACGCTGCTGAGCACGACGGCGACCGCGCCGATCTGCCACTGGTCGCCGCGAAGGAAGAAGAGCATCGACGCGGACGCCGCCCCGGCCCAGGCGAAGCCCGCCATGTGGAGCTTCTTGCGGGCCGAGCGGTCCACGATCGCGCCGACGACCGGGAGGACGAAGGCGCTGGTGATGGTCGCGAAGCTGGTCAGGTAGAACGGCAGCGATCCGGGAGACACCGCGATCCCCAACAGGCTCAAGGTGCGGGTGCAGCCCTCGACCTCGTCACCACACCCGGCAGCCCGGCCGGCGACGGTGGCCATGTAGGGCGCGAAGAGCACGCTGAGGACGGTGGTGAAGTAGGCCGAGTTGGCCCAGTCGTACCAGTACCACGCCCTCTGCTCGCGCGACCGGCTCAACGGCTCCAGGTCGGCGACGGGCAGGGGGTCTCGCGGTCCAGCGGTCATGTCGTGGTCTCCCTCCACCGGCCGTCCTCGACGAGGACGGCCTTCAACACGTCCGTGCGATCGGTGAACAGTCCGTCGGCACCTCGGTCGACCAGCTGTCGGATCTCGTCGGGGGTGTCGATGGTCCACACGTGGACGTGCTTGCCCACCGCGTGCGCACGCCGTACGAGTCTGGGGGACGTGACCCGCAGTCCGTGGCGGAAGTGCGGAATCTGCAGGGCGTCGCAGCCGGCCGTCGCGCGTCGTACGGCGGCGAGGCCGGGCGCAGCCAGGACGGCGCCGACCTCGGCGGGGGTGGCAGACGTGGCCACGCGGCCCCGCACCAGCCGCCGGAACTCGCGCATCCGGGGGGTGGAGAACGAGCCGACGAGCACCCGGTCCCACGCGCCGCGCGCGGTGATGAAGTCGGCCAGGGCTCGCGGCGACCCCTCGGACTTCAGGTCGATGTTGAAGCGGGCCCGCGGGAGCGCGTCGAAGAGGTCCTCCAGACGCGGGATCTCCTCCCGGCCGGCCACCCGCACCTCACGCACGTGCGCGTACGGCAGGCGCCAGATGCTGCCGGACTGGTCGGTCAGGCGGTCGAGCTCGTCGTCGTGGAAGGCCATCAGGACGCCGTCCGAGGTGACCTGGGCGTCGGTCTCCAGGTAGTCGTAGCCCAGGGAGACGGCGTGCTCGAACGCGGCGAGGGTGTTCTCCAGGCCGGCGATCTCGGGCGGCGATCCGCCCCGATGGGCCATCGCCAGCACGGAGCCGGGCTGGTCGAGCACCGCATCGAGGTAGGGGCGCCCGGTGCGCGGGGACGTCACGGATCAGATGTCCCTGAACGTCTCGATGTTGGCACCGAGGGTGTTGAGGCGCTCGGCGAGGTCCTCGTAGCCGCGGTGGATCACGTAGGTGCCTCGGAGCACCGAGGTGCCCTTGGAGGCGAGCATCGCGAGCAGGATGACCACGGCCGGTCGCAGGGCCGGGGGGCAGATCAGCTCGGCTCCGGAGAACGAGGTCGGCCCCTCGATCATCACGCGGTGCGGGTCCAGGAGCTTGACCTGGCCTCCCAGCTTGGTCAGCTCGGTGAGGTAGATGGCGCGATTCTCGTAGACCCAGTCGTGCAGGAACGTCTGGCCCTCCGCCACGGCCGCGATCACGGCGAAGAACGGGAGGTTGTCGATGTTGAGCCCCGGGAACGGCATCGGGTGGATCTTGTCCAGCGGCGCGTGCAGCTGCGAGGGCCGCGTCTCGATGTCCACCAGACGGGTGTGGCCGTTGAGGGCGACGTACTCCTCCGACTGGTGGTACTGCAGGCCCATCTCGGAGAGCACCGCGAGCTCGATCTCCAGGAACTCGATCGGGGCCCGCCGGATGGTGATCGACGACTTGGTGACGATCGCGGCGGCCAGCAGCGACATCGCCTCGATTGGGTCCTCGCTCGGGGCGTAGTCGACGTCCACGTCGATGGTCTCCACACCCGTCACGCGCAGGGTCGTGGTGCCGACACCCTCGATGCTCACCCCGAGCTTCTGCAGGTAGAAGCAGAGGTCCTGGACCATGTAGTTGGACGAGGCGTTGCGGATGGTGGTGGTGCCGGCGTGCAGCGCCGCGGCCATCAGGGCGTTCTCGGTGACGGTGTCACCGCGCTCGGTGAGCACGATCGGACGTCCCGGCTCGATGGCCCGGTTGACCTGCGCGTGGTACATCCCGTCGGTCGCCTTGACCTCGAGGCCGAACGGCCGCAGGGCCGACATGTGCGGCTCCACGGTGCGGGTGCCGAGGTTGCAGCCGCCGGCGTAGGGCAGGTCGAAGGCGTCGGCGCGGTGCAGCAGGGGCCCGAGGAACATGATCACCGAGCGCGTACGGCGGGCCGCGGCCTCGTCGATCCGGCTGAGGTCGAGGTCCTTGGGCGGGACGATCTCGAGGTCGTTGTCGTCGTTGAGCCACTTGGTCTGCACACCGAGGCTCTCGAGGACCTCGAGCAGCCGGTTGACCTCCTCGATCCGGGCGACCTTGCGCAGCGTCGTGCGGCCCCGGTTGAGCAGGGAGGCACACAACAGCGCCACGCCTGCGTTCTTGGACGTCTTGACGTCGATCGATCCCGACAGGGTCGTCGGGCCCTGGATCCGCAGGTGCGTCGGACCGGCACCGACCGCCACGATCTCGGAGTCCACCGCAGCGCCGATCCGAGCCAGCATCTCCAGCGAGAGGTTCTGGTGACCCTTCTCGATGCGGTTGATCGCACTCTGGCTGGTGGAGAGTCGCTCGGCGAGCTGGGACTGGGTTAACCCACGGTGCTTGCGCGCATCGCGGATGAGGTTGCCGATCCGGCCCTTGTAGTCATCAGACATGACGAAAACGTAACTCATATATGAGTTATTCGGCGATCCCGGGCCGTCCTGACAGGATCACGTCCATGCTGGCAACCACGATCCACGGCACCCGCGACATCCGCTTCGGCGACGTCGCCGACCCGACTCTCGAGGCTCCCACCGACGCGATCGTCAAGGTGACGGCCGGGTGCATCTGCGGGTCCGACCTCTGGCCCTACCGGGGCGAGAGCCCGATCACCGCTGGCGCGACCATCGGCCACGAGTGTGTGGGCGTCGTGGAGGAGGTCGGCTCGGACGTGTCGTCCTTCAAGGCGGGCGACTTTGTCGTCGTGCCCTTCGACCACTGCGACAACACGTGCGCCCACTGCCGGGCCGGCGTGCAGTCTGCCTGCGTGAACCTCGGCATGACCAGCAGTGGCCAGGGTGAGTACGCCCGCGTCGCCCAGGCCGACGGCAGCCTCGTCGCGACGCACGGTGTGCCGGACGCCTCGATGATCCCTTCCCTGTTGGCCCTCTCCGACGTGATGCCGACCGGCTGGCACGCTGCGGTCTCCGCGGGGGTCCGCGAGGGCGGCACGGTCGTGGTGGTCGGTGACGGGGCGGTCGGCCTGTGCGGTGTCCTCGCGGCCGCCACGATGGGTGCGGAGAAGGTGATCGCCATGTCGCGCCACGAGCCGCGTCAGCAGATCGCGACCTCGTTCGGCGCCACCCACATCGTGGCCGAGCGCGGCAAGGAGGGCGCGGCGGCCGTCAAGGAGATCACCGGGGGAGTGGGCGCCGACGCGGTGCTCGAGTGCGTCGGAACCGATCAGTCGATGGGGACCGCCTTCGCGGTGGCTCGCCCTGGCGCGACCGTGGGATTCGTAGGGGTGCCGCACGGAGTCGAGCTGCCGGTGCGTCGCATGTTCCAGAAGAACGTCGGTCTGGCCGGCGGCATGGCACCGGTCCGACGCTACCTGCCCGAGCTCCTCGAGCTGGTGACCCAGGGGCGCATCGACCCGGGCCTCGTCTTCGACCTGACCCTGCCCCTGGCGCAGGTGGCCGAGGGTTACACCGCGATGGACGAGCGCCGCGCCATCAAGGTGCTGCTGGAGCCCTGAGCCGCGAGCGACAGCTCGTCGGGCCGGCAGCGGCAGGTCTCCGAGCACGCGAGGAACGTGTGTCGGGCGTGCCCGCACCGGGCGCAGGGCATGTCGTGCGAGAGGTGGAGGCGCGTGGCCTCGGGAGCGGTGTCGAACACGAGAGTCTCCTGGTCGGGTGTGACCCGACCGTAGGCTCGTGCGCACCCGATCCGACGCCGATTCGCGCAGGATGGCCCGAGATGACTAGGCGGTCTGGCCGAGTGGCCAGGAGCGGGGGAGCCTGGTCAGGCGCGGGGGAGCCGCACGATGAACGAGCTCCCCTGACCGACCTGCGAGGCGACCTCGATGCTGCCACCGTGTCGCTGGACCACACGACGCACGATGGGGAGCCCCAGTCCGCTTCCCGGCTTGGCCCTGGCCCCGGGGCTCGAGGACCGGTCGAACTCGTCGAAGATCGAGGACATGTCCTGCGCCCTGATGCCCATCCCGGTGTCGGTGCAGCGGAACTCGACGTGCTGGGCGTCCTGCCTGACGCTGAGGGAGACCACGTCCCCCTCGCCGCTGTACTTGATCGCGTTGGACACCAGGTTGAGCACCATCCGGTCCAGCTCTGAGCCCTCGCTGCGCACCTGGACGCCCGCCTCGACAGCGCTCAGGTCGAGCCGCACGCCCTGGCGATTCGCCCCCTGAGCCTCGAGCGTGGCCACCTCGGCGACGACCTCGGACAGGTCCACGGTGACGCGGTCGAGCTCGACGACCGGCTCACGCAGCCGGGTGAGGGTGAGGAGGTCGTCGACCAGGGTCTGCATCCGGTCGGCTCCACGAGCGATGGCCTCGTGCGCCCGGCTCGTCAGGTCGGGCTCTTCCCGGGCGAGCTCCAGGTTGCCCATCACCACCGAGAGCGGGTTCTTGAGCTCGTGGATGATCGTGGTGACCACCCGGTCCTTGTACTCGTCCAGCTCTTCGAGACGCGCCATCAGCTCCTGCTCGCGAGCCCGCAGCCGCGCCGAGCTGATCACTCGTCCCAGCTCACGCCCGACGTCCAGGGCGGCCGCCTCCTCCGCCTCGGTCCAACCACCACCCGTACGGCGGTTCAGCGCGATGTAGCCCAGGCACTGATCGGCCACGCCCAGCGGCACCAGGACAACCTGGTCGTCGCCCAGGGACTGCAGCCACGACAGCACCGAGGTGAGGACCTCCCGCTCGAGCAGGTCGGCGCCGTCGTCGGGCCTGCACCGCGAGACCGACAGGATCCGGCCCGCCTGCCAGCACGTGGAGGCGATCTCCTCCACCCCGGCAAGCAACAGCTCGACCGATCCGGCGGCGTCGTGCGAGGCCTCGGAGCTGATCGCGGCGCGCAGGTCGTCCACCAGGCCGGACGGCAGGTTCACCGCCTCCCAGGCCCCGCTCGCCTCGGCGAACAGACGGATCCACACCTGGGTAGCGCGGAAGCCGCCCTCCAGAGCAGGCCGCGAGGCGGAGAGGATGTGCTCGAGGTCGTCGTAGCCGGCGGCGGCCTGCACGACGGCGTGGGTCGCGGCGGACAGGCGCAGCCTCTCCGCGAGACGCTCGCGCTCCCGGGCGTGATGGATCGCCAGACCGATCTGCACGGCGTACATCTCGAGGATGCTGCACAGGACGGCACCGGGACGCCGGCCGTCGCGGGGCAGGTCGACGCTGAGGATTCCCAGCAGCTGACCATCCGGCGCGCGCAACGGCGCGTACAGGGCATCGCCGGGGAGCCAGGCGTGCGCTTCCTCGAGCGGTGGCTCCGAGGTCGCCCAGGAAGCCATCGCGGGATCGTGGACGATGCTGCCCTCAGGGACGAAGGCGAGCTGTCCCCAGACCTCACCGGCCTCGACCTCGGACAGGAGCGCGTCGCGGCTGTTGCGGGTGCCGATGAGTGCCTCGTGCGGTGGTCCGAGCACCGTGACTGCCTCGAACTCGTCCTGGTCGGTGAGCATGTTGACCACGACGGCGTCGAACCCGATGACGTCGATGACGCCCTGTGCCGCGGTGTGGAGGACATCGACCAGGTCACGCGCCGAGTTCACCAGCATCGTGATCCGGTGGAGCTCGCGCAGAGCCGTCAGCTCCGGCGTCTCGTACTCACCGTTCACGCGTGACCCCCAGACCTGGTTGTCCGCCGAGACTAGTGCCTCCTCGGGCAACCGGATCGACGTGATGGGAGGACGGCGTCGCTACGGGCCCGTGGCCGCCCTGATTCTGCTGATCCTCATGCTCGACGACCCGACCGCGTTCCTCGCCCGCATCGAGCTCTGGCGCGGTACGACGGACGCGGCGATGGCCCGACAGGCCCATCGCTCACACCAGCCTGATCCCGAGCGTCAGTAGGGTGTGCCCGTGCATGCCGCAGACAGCCACGACCTGATCCGCGTGCAGGGCGCGCGGGAGAACAACCTCAAGGACATCAGCGTCGAGATCCCCAAACGCCGGCTGACGGTGTTCACCGGTGTCTCCGGCTCGGGCAAGAGCTCGTTGGTCTTCGGCACGATCGCGGCGGAGTCGCAGCGCCTGATCAACGAGACGTACAGCGCTTTCGTCCAGGGCTTCATGCCGACTCTGGCGCGTCCCGAGGTCGATCTGCTCGACGGGCTCACGACCGCGATCATCGTCGACCAGGAGCGGCTCGGCTCCAACCCGCGCTCCACGGTCGGCACCGTCACCGACACCAACGCGATGCTGCGGATCCTGTTCAGCCGGCTCGGCGACCCCCGGATCGGGCCACCCAACGCCTACTCGTTCAACGTGCCGTCGGTGACGGCCAGCGGTGCCATCACCGTGGATCGGGGCGAGGGGAGGACCCGCACCGAGAAGGCGACCTTCCATCGGCTCGGAGGCATGTGCTCGCGCTGCGAGGGGCGTGGCTCGGTGTCCGACTTCGACCTCACGGCGCTGTACGACGAGAGCCTGACGATCAACGAGGGCGCGCTGACGATCCCTGGCTGGTCGATGGAAGGCTGGCAGGGACGGATCCTGCGCGGCTGCGGCTACTTCGACTGCGACAAGCCGATCAAGAAGTTCACCAAGCGCGAGTTGCAGGACCTGCTGCACCGGGAGCCGACGAAGATCAAGGTCGACGGCATCAACCTCACCTACGCGGGTCTGATCCCCACGATCCAGAAGTCGTTCCTGGCCAAGGACGTCGACGCGATGCAGCCCCACATCCGTGCCTTCGTGGAGCGGGCGGTGGTCTTCACCGCCTGCCCGGAGTGCCAGGGGACGCGGCTCGGCCCCGAGGCCCGCTCCTCGCGCATCGGCGAGCTCAACATCGCGGATGCCTGCGCGATGCAGATCAGCGACCTGGCGTCGTGGGTGCGTGAGCTGGACGAGCCGTCGGTCGCCCCGTTGCTGGGGGCGCTGGGGGAGACCCTCGACTCCTTCGTCGAGATCGGCCTCGGCTACCTCTCGCTCGACCGGCCCTCGGGGACGCTGTCCGGAGGAGAGGCGCAGCGCACCAAGATGATCCGGCACCTGGGCTCGTCGCTCACCGACGTCACCTACGTCTTCGACGAGCCCACGATCGGGCTGCACCCGCACGACATCGACCAGATGAACGGCCTGCTGCGTCGACTGCGCGACAAGGGCAACACGGTGCTGGTCGTCGAGCACAAGCCGGAGACGATCGCGGTGGCCGACCACGTGATCGACCTCGGGCCACGCGCCGGCACCGCTGGTGGAGAGATCGTCTTCGAGGGCACCGTCGAGGGGCTGCGGGGGAGCGACACGCTCACCGGTCGCCACCTCGACGACCGGGTGTCGCTGAAGGGCTCGGTGCGTACGGCGAGCGAGGTGCTGGAGGTGCGCGGCGCCGAGGCCCACAACCTGCAGTCGATCGACGTGGATGTCCCCCTGGGCGTGCTCACGGTCGTGACCGGCGTCGCCGGGTCCGGCAAGTCGACGCTGATCCACGACTCGGTCTCCGGACGCGACGGTGTCGTGGCGGTCGACCAGACGGCCATCAGGGGGTCGCGGCGCAGCAACCCCGCGACGTACACGGGGTTGTTGGAGCCGATCCGCAAGGCCTTCGCCAAGGAGAACGGGGTCAAGCCCGGACTCTTCAGCGCCAACTCCGACGGCGCCTGTCCGACCTGCAACGGGGCCGGGGTGATCTACACCGACCTGGCGATGATGGCCGGGGTCGCCTCGACCTGCGAGGACTGCGGGGGGCGGCGCTTCCAGGCGGCCGTCCTGGAGTTCACCTTCGGTGGTCGCGACATCGCCGAGGTGCTGGCGATGCCGGTGGCCGAGGCGGAGGAGTTCTTCCGCGAGGGCGACGCCAGGCTCCCCGCCGCCCACAGGATCCTCGAGCGCCTCGTCGATGTCGGACTCGGTTATGTCAGCCTGGGTCAGCCGCTGACGACCCTGTCCGGGGGCGAGCGGCAGCGACTGCGGCTCGCCACCCACATGGGCGGCAAGGAGCGGATCCTCGTGCTCGACGAACCCACCACAGGCCTGCACCTCGCCGACGTCGAGCACCTGCTCGGCCTGCTCGACCGCCTCGTCGACTCCGGGATGTCGGTGATCGTGATCGAGCACCACCAGGCCGTGATGGCGCACGCCGACTGGATCATCGACCTCGGGCCCGGCGCCGGCCACGACGGTGGCCGGATCGTCTTCGAGGGCACTCCGGCCGAGCTCGTCGCCGCGAGCTCGACGCTGACCGGGAAGCACCTGGCGGCGTACGTCGCGTGACGTGAGGCCACGGGACTCCCCTGACAGGTTCGCCGATAATGGACATTATGTCAAGTAACACGGACGGAGGGCTCGGTGAGCGGCGTCGCGGCAAGCGTCCGCAACCGCGCGACGAGTGCGTCCAGCCAGCGACCGACGGAGTGGTGAGCCTCGGGCGTCTCCGGGTAACGACACCGCAGGTGCAGGCCTGACTCGTTGAGCACGAACCACAGCATCACGCCGTCGGTGCGGGTCACCGCGCCGACGAACTGCGCGGCCAGCGCCGGGTCGGTGGTCACCGGGAGTCGGCCGAGATCGAGCCAGGAGATCGCGAACATCCCCGGCGCCGCCGGCATCCCGCCGTACGACGCCAGCACGTCGGCCAGCGCCCAGGAGCCCAGCCGCATCGCCTCCTTGACCGCCTCCCCGGCGGCCACCGGGTCGGGGTCGGTGGACTCGACGACCGAGTTGGTGATGAACCAGCCCACGGAGTCGTGCCAGCCCGCGTCGTAGCGGCTGTGGACGGGAAAGACCGCCCGCAGCGGCTGGCCGGCGAGCTCGGCGGTCACCTCGGTCATCGCAGCCACGACCACGGGCAGCAGGCGGACACCGTGGGCGCGACCGAAGGCGACGAGACCGGAGACCTGAGCGGAGCCGAGGACGTCGCGCACCTCCACGACCTCGGCCACGGGCTCCGCCAGGTCGCCCAGCGGCAACGGGAAGCACGGCATGACTCCCCCGCAGGCTCCGAGGATCTCGTGCCACCGCTCCCGCACGTCCGCGGGCGCGCGAGGCCGGGACTCCAGCTCCAGTGTGTGCTCCTCGAACCCACGCGCCGGCGGCAACGCCGCTGCTCCGGCCGGTCGGCGGAACTCGGCCAGCAGGTCGCGCAGCACGACGAGCAGCGACCACATGTCGACGTGCGCGTGGTCGGCCCCGATCACGACGACCGGGCGCCCGTCGCCCGACTCGACGAGACACAGCCGGTGGGACGGACGACCGTACGGCGTGCAGCCGGCGTCGAGCACCTCGCGCAGGACGTCGCGGGTCAGCCGTCCGGGGGCGACCTCGTGCTCGCGCCACTCCCCTGGGCCGACCTCGACGTCGTGGAGGCTCGGCTGCGGATCACCGGGCGAGAACACGCTGTGCAGGGTGCCGTGGCGGCGCACGACCGCGACCCAGGCCTGCGCGAGTCGTCGCTGGGTCGCGTCGGTCGGCAGGCAGAACGCGATCGCCATCCACGAGCCCGGCCGCTCCCCGGCCCCCACGTGGCGAGCCTGGTCGAAGGAGACCGGGATCGGGTCGCCACCGCCGGTCACCTCGACCGTGTAGCTGTACAGCCGCCCCTGCGGCAAGCCCATCCGGGCGACGTTGGTCAGCCGCATCGCCGTACTCTAGGGGTTCGACCCCGCCACCGACCCCGGAGTCACCGTGTCTTCACTCACCGTTCCAGGCGCCGTCATCGACTTCGACCTGAGCGGTGAGGACGCGAGCGGTCCGGTCGTCGTGCAGCTGCACGGTCTCACCTCCAGCAGGACCCGGGACCGGGTCCTCGGTCTGGACCTCGGACGCGAGTTCTCGGGCCGGCTGCTGCGCTACGACGCACGCGGGCACGGGCACTCCACCGGGCGCCCCGTGCCCCAGGACTACGTCTGGGAGCGCCTGGCCGACGATCTGCTGGCGCTGCTGGACGACGTCTGTCCCGGGGAGGCGGTCCACGGTGTCGGGCCCTCCATGGGCACCGGCACCCTGCTCCACGCCGCGATCCGGGAGCCGGGACGGTTCCTCGGACTCACCCTGGTCGTGCCGCCCACGGTCTGGGAGTCCAGGCGCGCCCAGGCCGGCACCTACGAGAGCCAGGCCGCGCTGGTGGAGGCACACGGCATGGACGCCCTCGTCGCGCTGGGGCGGGAGGCGGCTTCTCCTCCGGCGGCCCCGGCGGCACCACCGACCCAGCCGGACGTCTTGCAGGAGCTCCTGCCGAGCCTGCTGCGCGGCGCGGCGCTGGCGGACCTGCCGACGGCCGAGGCGGTCGCCGAGGTCCTCGTGCCCACGCACATCCTCGCGTGGGCCGACGACCCGACCCACCCGCTCAGCACCGCGAACGCGCTGCACGAGCTGCTGTCGGGCAGCACGCTGACCGTGGCCTCGAAGGCGGAGGAGGTCGCAGCGTGGCCGGCGCTGCTGTCCGCGCAGGTGCTCGCGACCGCCGGGTCTGCCTAGGCTCTAGGCCTCGGCGACCCCGGCCCTCGAGCCCTTCGCGCCCCACGCACCCGAGACAAGCGTGTCGGCCAGCTCGACACCGTCGTACTCCATGACGAACGCCCACGCGAGCTGCGCGGAGACGCCCAGCTGCTTCAGGTGGTCGAGCGCCGCCCAGACCTTGGTCTCCACGACGCCGTGGGCGCGCAGCAGCAGCTCGATGTCGGCGTGAGTGGCCAGCTCGGGTCGACGCGCGACGTGGCGCAGTCTCCGGGAGTCTCGACCGAAGACCGAGGCCACACGGGCGCGAAGGGACAGCAGGCGGAGCTTCATGGGGGGATCTCCTCTGACAGGATGACGAGTCGCAAGTCTTTCAGGATCGTGGGCAGCGCGTGGCAATTTGCGACAGCTCCCCCTGTGCCGCCTCGCCGTGCGACCGTCGCCGACGCCTTCGCACCCCTCGTGACCGCTGCCCAGCGCTCGTGGCTCAGGCCGGACGGGTCCTGACCAGCACACCGATCTTGTCGATGCGGTGCTCGGGGTTGTCGAACTCGTCGGACCAGTAGTTGCCCTCCGCGTGGTCCTCGGGGGTTCGACACGTCGACAGGGTGATCATCGCCCGGGTGGCGCTCACCCCGGGACGCCCCGGAACCTCGGCGCGCTGGGCGCGGAGGGACGCGGGCTCACGGAACGACGTGATCCTCGTGCGCCGCACGCGATAGACGTACGTCGTGCGCCCGGCCGTGACCAGCACGCGATCACCTCGCTCGAGGTCGGGGAGGAACTCGAAGATCCGCGTCGAGGACGTCCGGTGGCCGGTGACCTGGTAGTTGCCCACTCCCCCGGGGCCGGTGCCGCCCTCGGGTCCGGTCGGGCTCGCCACGATGCCGGTGTTCTGGATCGCGTGGCCTCGCGCGTCGTCGGTGCGACCGACGTACGAGCGCACCTCCAGCTCGGTGATCGCGAGCTCGGGGATGCTGAGCCGCGCGTCGCGTGCCGTGCCGTCGCTGGGCTGCACGGCCGGCTCGGGCGGCTCGGGCGTCGGGCTCGGGGCGGGTGCTGGAGTCGTGGCAGGCGACGCGGGGTCCCCCGTCGCCGCGGTCTCCCGAGACGCCGGGGCCGCCTGCTCACCCTCGGCGCACGCGGCGAGGACGGCGCCCAGGGTGAGAGCCGCGACCGCTGCCAGCGATCGGGCTCTCCCCTGGGTGCGTGTCATTGCTCCAGCGTAAGGACGCCCGGTGACACCAGCGGCGTCAGCGGCGTCAGGAGCCGAAGCTCCCCCGCGTCGCCTGCGGGCCGGGGACGGGACGCGAGACCACCTCGGAGGTGCGCACGCCCAGTCCCTCGATCTGTACGCGCTTGCCGTTGCGGGTCTTGATCTTCACGACACCGCTCGTGGGCGAGGAGAACTTCGTGATGCCGCTGAGCTTGCGCACCTTGGTGTTCTTCGACTTCGTCTTGATGGTCCGCAGCTTGGTCTTGCCGAGGAACACGTCCACCGCGCCGAGCCCGGGGGCCTGCCGGTAGATCAGCGCCATCGAAACCGCGTCGGTCACCCGGAGCTTGAGCCTGGAGCCCTTGTCGGCGACCTCCAGGTAGGTGCCGCGGAACGAGCCGTCGCTGCTCGTGCGGTCCCAGGCCTTCTTGACGTTCTTCAGCTTGCGGTCGTTGAAGGGCACCGAGAAGCGTCGGGTGGCCGGGGTCGCATCGGTGTTGCCCGCTGCGTCCGTCGCCGCGACCGCGAAGTCGTAGGTGCCAGGCTTCACGCCACGCGCCGTCACCGACCCGTCGGCCGGACACTCCCCCGCCCGCGTGCCGAGGGAGCAGGAGTACGACGCACCCGGCTCCGACTCGTAGGCGAAGTCGATCGCCCGGTCCAGGGCGAAGCTGCCCTTGCGCGGCCCGTCGGTGATCGTGGTCTCGGGCGGCGTCGTGTCGGCCACGACGTCGTCCTGCTCGACGCTCACCGACGTGTCGGCCCCCGAGGCACCGACGTAGCGTCCCGCGACGTCCAGCGCGACGCTGTAGGTGCGACCGTCGTCGGCGGGGAACGTCGCGGTCACCGTGCAGGTGGCGCTACCCACACCAGGCGAGGTCTGGGCGACCGGGGCGGCCTCGCACAGCGTGGTCTGCGTGGTCGTGTCGGTGAAGGTCACCGTGGCTGTCGTGACGTCGCCCGAGGCACCGTCGTCGGAGGCGGTGACCTGCGCGCTCATCTCCACCGGGGTGGTCCCTGACGTTGCCGGCGCGGTGACCGCCGTGTCGCCGGTGTAGACGACGTCGGCCTCCTCGCGGGTCACCTCGACCGTGAGGTCGGCTGTCGCGTCGGTCGCCGCGCCGTCGGAGACCGTGGCGGTGACCGCGAACGAGCCGGGCTCGGCGGTGGCCTCGCCGACGACCTCGAAGGTGGCGGTGCCGGGCAGCACACCATCCTCGGACGCAGCCGTCCTGACGAGGCTCAGGCCCTCGGGGAGACCGGTGGCCGACGCCGTGATGTCGCCACCCTCGACGGTGGCGGACTCGGCGCTGAGTACCGGCGCCGGGTCGACCGCGTCGGAGTACTGCACGCTGAACTCGCCGTCGACGGCCGTGCCGCTCAGGGTGAGCGACGGATCGGGGTCGTCGGCCTCGATGGTGATGTCGGCATCGTTGATGTCGAAGAAGTAGTTGTCGACAGCAGCCACCTTCACCCGAGCCTCCGTCGTGGAGACGTTCGGCCAGGTGATGTCCACGCTGCCGTCGTTCGGCGTCGACTCGAGCAGCGTGATCGGGTAGGTCCGTCCGCCGTCGGTGGACAGGGTGATGGTGACGTCGTCGGCGAGGCCCAGCGTGTCGGTGCGCGCGGCGTCCCAGTCGATCGTGCCGGCCCCGCCACCGGCCACCGTGGTGGCGTCCGCCTGGGAGTCGACCAGGAAGGGGCCGGCCAGGGCGCTGACGGTCAGCTCGGTGTCGGCGAAGCTGGTCCCGCCGTCGTACCCGATGTCACCGCCGAGGTCGCGGGCGGTGAGACGGAAGTTCATCGTCCGGTCCAGGGCGCCACCCAGGTAAGTGGCCGTCGGCAGCATCTCGGAGTAGCACTCCAGGACCGGGCCGTCCTCCAGCGCTTCCTGGGCCACGGAGGCCGGGCAGAAGCCGGTCTCGGCATTGGTCGAGCCAGCGATGACCTGCTCGATGTCGGGGAACGTACGGGTCGGTGTCGTGCCCGCCGCGTTCTGACCGGGCGAGAGGTACGTGATCGAGTCCTCGAGGCTCACGTCGGCATAGGCGCCGAAGACGCGGAACAGCGGACCGGATACTCGACCGTTGCTCGGAAGGGGTGTGCCGACGCCGACGAGGCTGATGCCGGGGCCTTCGTCGTTCTGCTCCCACAGGTAGAGCAGGTCGCCGCCGTCGACGTCCTCCCCCGCTCCGGTCAGCTCGAACGGGGTCTGTATCGGGATCGTGCGCGCCTCGGGGGCGGTGACGGTGGGGACGTGGTTGTCAGAGACGACCGAGCTGTTCCCTCCGTTGGCGGCGGGGCCGCCCTGTCGGACGTCGTTGACCACGGCTGCGAAGTCGCCCGCGAGGACCTCGAGCGTCGGGTTGGCGATCGCCGTACCGGCCAGCGCTCCGGAGAAGGTCAGCTGGAAGCCCGTGGTGTCGAAGCCGCCGGCGTCGAAGTGGGCGGCGACGGTGACCGTGGCTCCGGTGACGGCCTCGACAGCGGCCTTGATCCCGGTCGTCGAGTAGTTCGTGCCGTTGGTGATCGGGGCAGTCACGCCGTAGTCCGCGAAGTCGAGCCGGAAGGAGTCGACGGCACCGAAGTCGGTGAGCAGGACCGACTCGATCTCGTTCAGGTCGGCGAAGGAGCTGAGGACGTGGTCGCCGATCTCGGTCTGGCTCCGCTGGCTGAAGTAGGGGTCGGTGTGCGGCTGCAGGTCGTCCTGGGCGCAGATGCCGGCGTAGGCCATCACCGACGAGCCGGAGCCGGGCTCGACGGAGGTGTCGGCGTTGCGGTTGGTGGCCGCGCAGCTGCCGTTGAGGCCGTTGAAGGTGTGGTTCCCGGCGAACTGGTGGCCGATCTCGTGGGCCACGTAGTCAATCGCGTAGAAGTCGCCGACGGGGAACGGCAGCCCGGTGCAGCCGCGCGCCTTGCCGTCCAGTCCGACGACGCCGAGGGCGGCGATGCCTCCGCCGTTGATGCCCAGGCCGATGTGACCCACGTCGAAGTTCTCGGCGCCGATCACCTGTCCGAGCACGAGCCGGTTGCGGTTGAGCAGGTCGCTGGAGCAGCCGTCAGTCTCGATCGCCGCGTCGTAGCAGGCGGTGGCGCCGCACGGCCCTCCTGCCTCGAAGGCGTCGGCCGCGGTGTTGAAGTTGGTCTTGTCGGTCTCGTCGACGAGCACCATCTGCAGGGACGTGTCGTCGCCGTAGATCTGGTTGACCCGGTTCATCAGGGTCACCTTGGCGGCGGTGACCAGGAGGTTGAACTCCTCGTCCGTGGTCGCGTCGGGTGCGAAGTAGGCGGAGTAGGACGGGTCGGTGGCGAAGGCGATCCGGTAGGTCCGCGCCGTCACGGCGTTGCCGGGTCCCTCGCCGATCCGCGGTGCCTCGGCGCCCTTGACCAGGCGGCCACCGCCGTCGGTGGGAATCGCCTCCGGCTCGATCAGCGGCTTCTCCGGCGCCGGGAGGGCGCGGCCGTCGTAGGAGAGGTACGGCGCCTCGGCGCCCTGATCCGCGCCGATGTAGGCGGGATCGACATACCAGGAGCCGCTGGCGCCGCGCACGGAGGCGTGGAAGCCGAGCGGGGTGGTGTCGAGGCGGATGCTGGCCGGCGGCCCGGTGATGCTGCGCCCGGCGTACGTCGAGATGTCGGGGCGGGCTGCGGCCAGACCGGGCTCCATCACCTCGACCTCACGCACCGCGAAGCGGACCAGCTCGCCGCTGGGCGCGGGGATGGAGATCGTCGCGGGCGTGGCCCTCGCCCGGGCTGCTGGCGGGCTGGCCGCCAGGCGCCGGCCGAGCTCAGGCAGGTCGAGCCGGTAGGCGGCGTAGGTGCTGGGGTCGACCGACCTGGCCATGCCGTCGCGCTCGGCGGGAAGGGCCTCGGAGATCGGGCTCCACAGTCCCCCGACCAGCGATGGGGCCACCTCGGAGGGCGCGGCGTCGACGGGCGCGGTCGCGCCCGGGACGACGGCGAGCGCCGCCATCGCGGTCGCCCCTCCGGCGAGGGTGCTGAGGAGACGACGGGAGAGACGACTGGCGATCACTGAAGGTGGTCCTCACGAGACGATGGGCGCTGCACGGCGGGGGGCCGTCGTGAGGGACAACGTGACTCATCCTCTCCGGCTACGGGGGCGAAATCACAATTTTGTTACGGCCCGGACACGGGGAGGAGCAGGGTTCTTACTGCCGGGGGTATAGCTCCTCGTGCGGCGTCACACGAGGTCGAGGCGCGGCACGACCCGCTCGCACACGGCGGTGGTCCACGCGACGGGGTCCTCGTCGGCGGGACCGACACAGACCGTGTCGATGCCCAACGCGGCGTAGGTCTCCATCTCGCGCAGGAAGCCGTCCGGGTCTCCCGCGGGGTCGGCCATCAGGATGATCGACTTCTCGATCGCGTCGTAGTCGGTGCCGAGGGCCTCGCAGTGCCGGCGCAGCACGTCCAGCTTGTGGGCGACGGCGTCGGTCGACTCGCCGAACAGGTTGCACATCTGGGCGTACTGGGCGACCAGGCGCAGGGTCTTGCGCTCCCCCGATCCGCCGACCAGGATCGGGGGGTGCGGGTCGCCGTACGGCGGCGGGACGTTGACGGTCTCGGCCAGCTGGAAGTGAGCACCGTCGTACGGGCCGTCGTTCGGACTCCACATCTGCAGGCACACCTGGAGCGTCTCCTCGAGCCGCTCGAAGCGCTCCGAGGTCGACGGGAAGGGGATGCCGAGACCGGCGTGCTCACGGTCGTACCAGGCCGCGCCGATGCCGAGCATGGCGCGGCCGCGGGAGAGCCGGTCCAGGGTGGTGACGGTCTTGGCGAGCAACCCGGGATGGCGGTAGGTCACCCCCGTCACCAGCAGGCTGAGCCGCACCCGCTCGGTCACCGCGGCGAGGTAGCCCAGGGTCGTGTAACCCTCCAGCATGGGTTGCTCGGGGCCGCCGAGGTTCTCCATCTGGAACCAGTGATCCATCACCGTGAAGAGCGAGACACCGCCCTGGTCGGCGACCCGCGCGGTCTCGGTGAGCCGGTCCTCGAGGGTCGTGGCCCAGTCGGGGTGGGTGAAGTTGGCGTAGTGCACTCCCAGTCGCATGTACCCGACGGTAGCCACCACCGCCACCCCCCTAGGATCGTGCGCATGGTGAAGCGGTTCAGCGGCGTCGTGGCCGCACTGGTGCTGGTGCTCGGCGTGACGGCCTGTGGGGACGACAACGACGGCGGCGACCCGACGAGTGCCGCGGACCCGAGCAGCGCCTCGCGCACCCACTCCCCCCAGCCCAGCGACGCCGCCGGAGCGAGCTGCACCTACGTGCAGACCACCTCGCCGTCGAAGACCGTCGACCCGCCGGCCGAGACCGCGGCCTACAACGGGAGCGTCGAGGCGACCCTGGCGACCAACGTCGGCGACGTCGACGTGACCCTGGACGCCGCGGCCGCCCCGTGCACGGTCAACTCGTTCACCTCGCTCGCCTCCCAGGCCTACTTCGACGACACCACCTGCCACCGCCTGACCACCTCGGGCATCTTCGTGCTGCAGTGCGGCGACCCGGACGGCACCGGCGCCGGCGGGCCGGGGTACTCGTTCGCCGACGAGCTGAGTGGCGCGGAGACCTACCCGGCCGGCACGCTCGCGATGGCCAACGCCGGGCCCAACACCAACGGGTCGCAGTTCTTCCTGGTCTACGAGGACTCCCAGCTGCCCGCGGCCTACACGGTCTTCGGCGAGGTCAGCCCCGACGGCCTCGAGGTGCTGCGCAGCCTCGCGGAGAAGGGCACCGCGGACGGCAGTGGCGACGGCGCCCCCGCCGACCCGGTCGACATCGACTTCGCCGAGATCGGCGACGCCACCCCGGGCGACCCCGCACAGCCGACCTCGCCGGCGACGGAGGCGAGCTGCACCTACAGCGAGGACGGCTCGGGCTCCGCCGACGTACCGCCCTCGGAGCCGACCGAGACGACCGAGGTCTCCGCCCGCATCCGCACCTCGGCCGGCGTCATCCCGGTGACCCTGGACGCCGCGAACGCCCCCTGCACCGTCAACTCGTTCCTCTCGCTGGCCGACCAGAGGTTCTTCGACTCCACGACGTGCCACCGGCTCACCACCGAGGGGCTGCGCGTCCTGCAGTGCGGCGACCCGACCGGCACCGGCGCCGGCGGTCCCGGCTACTCGTTCGCCGACGAGCTCGACGGCACCGAGACCTACGGCAAGGACACCCTCGCCATGGCCAACGCCGGGCCCAACACCAACGGCTCGCAGTTCTTCATGGTGTACGGCGACTCGCAGCTCTCCCCGGCCTACACCGTCTTCGGCTCGATCGCTCCCGCCGGGCTGAAGGTGCTGAACAAGGTCGCGGCCGCCGGCGTCAAGGGCGGCGGCGGGGACGGTCAGCCCAAGACGACCGTGCGGATCAGCGGCGTC
This sequence comes from Nocardioides sp., assembly GCF_029937575.1. Lineage (GTDB taxonomy): Bacteria > Actinomycetota > Actinomycetes > Propionibacteriales > Nocardioidaceae > Nocardioides. The sequence continues at coordinate 28,290 of NZ_JAPYPS010000009.1, read as the reverse complement.
ACGGTGGGCTGACCGGCCCGCACCCGAACGACGTGCCGCTCAGCTCCTCGGAGCGGCACCACAGCTTCTTGGCGAGGTCGGGGTCGAGCGCCGCACGGCTGCGTCCGACCGCCGTCGGTCGGCCGCGCATCTCGCGCAGCTTGCCGGGACCGACGTAGGTGTTGCCCGGGACGTCCATCGTGGCGGCGTAGAGCGTCGACAACGCCCCTTCGGCCGGGCTCATCCCGACCAGGCCATGGCCCCACCCGCCGACGGCCGTCGCCCACCCGCGTCCGGTGTGCCCGGTGATGCCCGTCGCCGTGCTGCCCGGGTGTGCCCCGGTGGCCCGCAGCGTCGACCCGGCAGCGGTCAGGCGCCGCTGCAGCTCGGCGAGGAAGAGCAGGTTGGCCAGCTTGGACTGGGCGTAGGCGGCGAAGGCCGCGTAGCCGCGACGGCTCCAGTCGAGGTCGTCGACGTCGAGCTCGGCGCGGCGGTGGGCGATCGAGCTGACCACCACGACGCGGTCGGTGAGGCGATCGAGCAGCAGGTTGGTGAGAGCGAAGTGCCCCAGGTGGTTGGTGGCGAAGTGCAGCTCCACACCGTCGGGGCTGTGCGAGAAGGGGACTCCCATGACCCCGGCGTTGTTGACCAGGACGTCGACCGCGCCCACCTCGGCGGCGAAGGCGCGCACCGACGACAGGTCGGAGACGTCGAGGGCGCGGACCTCGGCCTCCCCCGGCCCGGTGAGGTCCGCGGCGGCCCGCTCGCCCCTGTCGGGGCTGCGGCACGCGAGGACGACGTGTGCTCCGGCGCCGACCAGGGCCCTCGCGGTCTCGAGGCCGACCCCGCTGTTGGCACCGGTCACCACGAAGCGGCGGCCCACCTGCGGGGGTATGCGAGCGCTCATGGTCTCAGCGTGGCATGCGCCACATCGACACGCCCGGAAAGCCACTGCCCTTGAACGCAGGGCCCAGGTCCGCAACGGTGGAGGAGTCCTGAACTTCCAACGGAAGGCGAGCCATGCTCACCCTCACCGAGAACGCCAGCACGATCGTCCGCGAGATCACCACCCAGCCCGGGCTCCCCGAGTCCGCCGGGCTGCGCATCACCAGCGAGGGCGACCAGTCGTCGTTCGCGATCGCGGCCACCGACAACCCCGAGCCCGCCGACAAGGTCGTCGAGCAGGCCGGAGCCACGCTGTACCTCGACGAGCAGGCTGCCGTCGTCCTGGACGACAAGATCCTCGACGCCGCCGTCGACGAGCAGGGCCAGGTCGAGTTCGCGCTCGCCGTACAGCCCTGATCTCTCGCGCGCTCAGCGCTGAGCATCGACGAGCCCCCGGCCATCCGGCCGGGGGCTCGTCGCGTCCGCGGACCCACCTGGCAGGATCGAACGAATGACCACCACCACGCGCGAGATCCACCTCGCCTCACGTCCTCAGGGCACGCCCGTCGCCGACAACTTCCGTACGGTCGAGACCACCCTGGAGGCCCCGGCCGAGGGCCAGGTACTGGTGCGCAACTCCGTGCTGTCGGTCGACCCGTACATGCGCGGGCGGATGAACGACGTGAAGTCCTACGTCCCGCCGTTCGCGCTGGACGCTCCCCTCGAGGGTGGCGCCGTCGGCGTCGTCGAGGAGTCCGCCTCGGAGTCCGTGCCGGTCGGCACCGTCGTGCAGCACATGGCCGGGTGGCGTGAGCACGCCCTGCTTCCCGCCGGCGAGGTGCGCGCCCTCGACACGACGCTGGCCCCGGCCTCCGCCTACCTGGGCGCGCTCGGCATGCCCGGCCTGACGGCGTACGCCGGTCTGACCGCCATCGGACGGCTGCGTGAGGGCGAGACGGTCTTCGTCTCCGGTGCCGCCGGTGCCGTCGGCTCCATCGCGGGCCAGGTCGCCAAGAAGCTGGGAGCCGCGAAGGTCGTCGGCTCGGCCGGCACCGCGGAGAAGGTCAGCTGGCTGACCGACGAGCTCGGCTTCGACGCCGCCTTCAACTACCGCGACGCGTCGGTGGCCAAGCAGCTGGGCGCCCATGCGCCGGTGGACGTGTACTTCGACAATGTCGGCGGGGACCATCTCGAGGCCGCGATCTTCCACATGGCCGACTTCGGCCGCCTCGCGCTGTGCGGGGCCATCGCCGGGTACGACACCACCGAGCCGCTCCCCGGACCGCGCAACATGATGATGGCCATCCAGAAGCGCCTGACCCTGCGCGGCTTCATCGTCACCGACCACGCCGACCTGGCCGGCGAGTTCTACAAGACCGTGGGTCCGTGGCTGGCCTCCGGCGAGGTGACCTACCGCGAGACCTTCGTCGACGGGCTCGACCAGACCGTCGACGCGTTCCTCGGACTGGGCACCGGCGCGAACGTCGGCAAGATGCTGGTCCGACTCTGAGGGAGCTGCGCCGGGCCGACACCAAGGTCGGCGACTCGATTGCCACTGGGCCACGCAAAGGTCCTCCTGCCGTTGCTGGCCTTGCGGTCGACGACTCACGAGTCGGTTGCCGCGCGCGGATCGCGTCGGATGAGTGAGTCGACCGCCTACGGCAGGGTCGTGTGCCTGAGACCGGTCCATGCACCGGGCTCGGGCACACGACTCGCCGGCTACGCCTACGACCCCGACTCGACGTACGGGCACTACTGGGTGCAGGACTTCGCCTCGCCGAGGTGAGCAGTTGGCCACGGTCCTAGGGTGGGCGGGGTGAGTGCCACCCAGAGTCTTCGTCAGACCGAGGCCCAGGAGCGCTTCGACCTCCTCGACGTCACGTCGTACGACGTCAGCCTCGACCTCGCCGCGAGCGAGACGACCTTCGCGTCGGTCACCCGGGTCGAGTTCGAGAGCCGGGGCGGGGCGACCTTCCTCGACCTGAAGCCGACCCACCTGGCTTCGGTGCGTCTCAACGACCGGTCCCTGGACGTGGACCTCCTCGACCGTGGACGCTTCCCGCTGGACACGGTGGCCGGCCACAACGTGCTTGTCGTCGAGGCGACGATGCCGTTCCGCAACGACGGCGAGGGCCTGCACCGCCACGTCGACCCGGTCGACGCGAAGGCCTACGTCTACGGGATGAGCTTCATGGACGCGGCGCCGACGATCTTCGCCTGCTTCGACCAGCCCGACCTCAAGGCGCCGTACACCTGGCACGTGCGCGCACCCGAGGACTGGATCGTCGTCGGCAACGCGCCCGCGACGGGTGGGGACGGCGAGTGGGAGCTCGGCCCGACGCAGCCCCTGTCGACGTACTTCGTCACGCTCGTCGCGGGCCCGTACCACCTGCTGCGCTCCGAGCACGACGGCATCCCGCTGGGCCTGAGCTGCCGGGCCAGCCTCGCGGACGCCCTCGACGCGGACGCCGACGAGCTCTTCGAGATGACCGGTCAGTGCTTCGACGAGTTCCACCGGCTCTTCGGCATCCGCTACCCGTTCGGCGACTACCACCAGGCGTTCGTGCCCGAGTTCAACGCCGGAGCGATGGAGAACCCCGGCTGCGTCACCTTCCGCGACCAGCTCGTCTTCGACACCCGCGTCACCCGGGGCCTGCGAATCCAACGCGCCACCACGATCGCGCACGAGATGGCGCACCAGTGGTTCGGCAACATCGTGACGCCGAAGTGGTGGGACGACCTCTGGCTCAACGAGTCCTTCGCCGAGTACATGGGCAACCGGGTGACCGCGGACGTCACGCAGTACGACGACGCCTGGACGCACGTGTCCTGGTCACGACGGCAGTGGGGCCTGGGCGCCGACCAGAAGCCCAGCACTCACCCGGTCGCCGGCAACGGTGCCGAGGACGCGCTCCTGGCCCTGCAGAACTTCGACGGCATCTCGTACGCCAAGGGCTCGAGCATCCTCAAGCAGCTCGCCACCAGCCTCGGTGACGAGGTCTTCGTCGCGGGCGCGATCGACCACTTCACCCGCAACCGGTTCGGCAACGCCACGATGCACGACCTGTTCGCCAGCTGGGAGCGTGCCGGGGCCGGTGACCTCTCCGGCGTCACCGAGCAGTGGCTGCGCACCGCCGGCGCCGACGTCCTCCGACTCGACCGAGCCCGTGCGGTGCTCGAGCGCCGCTCCCCCGCCGAGCACCCCGCCGAGCGCACCCACCGGCTCCCCATCCTGCGGCTCCCCGACGGCGGGGAGACGGCGCTCGACGTGACGAGCGACGAGACCCCGCTGCCCGCCGAGACCCTGGCCGGGGCGAGCGAGGCGACCGCCCTGGTGATCGACCCGCGAGAGGAGAGCTGGGGGGTCTACGTCCCGGACGCCACCACGGTGCGCGCCCTGGTCGACGTCCTGCCGGAGGTCACCGACACCCGCGTGCAGGCCGCCATCTGGAATAACCTCAAGAGCGGGTTCTCCGTCGCCGCGATCGACCCCGACGCGGTGGTCGACCTGCTCGAGGCGCGGCTGCCCGTCGAGGACACCGAGGACACGCTGCGCCAGACCAAGCCGTGGGTGATGGGTGAGGTCGTCCCGGCCGCTTCCCCCGGAGCCCTGGCGCGGATCCACGTCGCGGCGCGTGACCGCCTCGCCGAGACGCAGGCCGGCGACGAGCTCCAGCTCTCGTCGTTCCGCTGGGTGGTCAGCACCACCGACGACCCGGCTCGCCTCCATCGGTGGCTCGCCGGGTCCGACCTGCCCGATGGCATCGACCTGGACGTCGACCTGCGCTGGCGACTCCTCACCCAGCTCGCCGTCCTCGGCGACACCGACCAGGCGACGCTCGACACCGCGCTGGCCGACGAGCCGACAGTCTTCACCCAGGTGATGCACAGCCGCGCCGTGGCCTCGCTGCCCACGCCCGAGGCCAAGGCCTGGGCCTGGGCGCGGTTCACCGGTGAGGTCTCGGTGGCCAACTACGAGCTCGAGGCCGCCGGCCGCGGTCTGTGGCGAGCCGGACACGAGGACGTCACCCACCCCTACGTCCAGCGCTACGTGACCGACCTGGCCGGCATCGCCGACGTGCACAGCGGCTGGATGCAGGCCGTCGTCGCCGAGGCCTACTTCCCGGCGTCGCACGTCGACGAGGCCTCCTTGGCCCTGCTGCGCCCCCTGGCCGACGATGACGCCCTGCCCGGCGCCGTACGCCGCAGGGTGGTCGATCAGCTCGACGCTGCCCACCGCAAGCTCGCCGTGCGTGCTGCGTTCCCGAAGCACTGACCATGCCCGTGGACGAGCGAGCACGCAGGCCTGGACCCACCACCCGGGTCCGCGTCACCGAGTCAAGGGCCCAGCGCACCAGCGAGCGCGAGGACCGGTTGATCACCGAGGAACCGCTGGAGGTACGCCTGGAGTGGCCCGGCGCCCCCGCCAGACGCGTGTGGGTCACGATGCGGACCCCCGGCCACGACTTCGAGCTGGCGGCCGGGTGGGCGGTCCACGAGGGTCTCGTCGCCGCTCCCGGTGGGGTCGCCGGTGTCGCCTACTGCACTGACGCAGCACTGAGCCCCGAGCAGGACTTCAACGTCGTGACGGTGGCCCTGGACAGGGCACCCGACCACGTCCCGCACCAGTACGAAGCACTCTCCGCCGGCTCGTCGGCCTGCGGGGTCTGCGGCACCGACAGCATCGACGCCGCCCTGACGAGGATGGCCCCCGGCTGGGCCGGCGAGCTGCCCTCCCCCGAGGTCGTACGCCGGCTGCCCGCCGTGCTGCGGGAGGGGCAACGCCTGTTCGACCGCACCGGCGGGGTGCACGCCGCCGCGCTCGTCACCGCAGCGGGCGAGCTGCTCGTCGCCCGCGAGGACGTCGGCCGCCACAACGCTGTCGACAAGGTCACCGGGGCGCGAGTGCTCGCCGGCGAGTCGCCGGCCGCGGCCTGCCTCGTGGTGAGTGGCCGCATCGGCTACGAGCTGGTGCAGAAGGCGCTCGCCGTGGGGACCGGCAGCCTGGTCGCCGTCGGGGCTCCGACGAGCCTCGCCGCGTCGCTGGCCAGGCGAGGGGGCCTGGCGCTCTACGGCTTCACCGCGGCCGACCGGACGGTCCGTTACGCCTGACACAGCCCCCGTCCCGGCGTGGGTCCGACGGGTTGTCGGTGGCCGCACCTAGCGTGCTGGAGGTGCGCATCCTCCACACCTCCGACTGGCACCTGGGTCGGTCGTTCCATCGCGAGGACATGCTCGAGCACCAGGCCGCCTACGTCGACCACCTGCTCGACGTGGTGGCGACCGAGCGGATCGACCTGGTCGTCGTCGCCGGCGACATCTACGACCGCGCCCTGCCGCCGGTCGACGCCGTCCGCCTGGCGGACGAGGCGCTCGTCCGCCTCGCGCACTCGCGCGCCACGGTGGTCCTGACCAGCGGCAACCACGACTCCGCTCAGCGCCTGGGGTTCTCGGCGCGGCTGATCGATGCGGCCGGCGTGCACCTGCGCACCAACGCCTCGGCGGTGGGGACCCCGGTGTTGCTGGAGGACCAGCACGGCCAGGTGGCGGTGCACGGGATCCCCTATCTCGACCCCCACGCGGTCGCGGAGCCCTGGGGGCTGGACAGGCGCTCCCACCAGGCAGCTCTCTCCGCGGCCATGGACCGGGTCGGTGGCGACCTGGCGCAGCGCCCGGGGGCGCGCTCGGTGGTGCTCGCCCACGCGTTCGTCGCCGGCGCCACGCCCAGCGACTCCGAGCGCGACATCAGCGTCGGCGGCGTCTCCCGGGTCTCCACGTCGCTCTTCGACGGCATCGACTACGCCGCGCTCGGGCACCTGCACGGTGCCCACGTACTCGACAACCACCTGCGCTACAGCGGCTCCCCTCTCGCCTACTCCTTCTCCGAGACCGACCACCGCAAGGGCTCCTGGATCGTCGACCTCGGCGCGCCCGGGACACCGGTTGCCGTCGAGTTCGTCCCGGCCCCGGTCCCGCGCGCCCTGGCCCGTCTGCGCGGCACCATCGAGTCGCTGCTCACCCATCCCGCGCACACCGCGCACGAGGGCTCCTGGATCGAGGCCACGCTCACCGACCCGGTCCGCCCCCTGGCGGCGATGGAGCGGCTGCGCAAGCGCTTCCCCCACACCCTGATCCTGGGCTTCGACTCCCCGCGCTCGACCATGGGCGCCCCCACGGCCGGTGCCACCTACGCCCGCAGCGACCGGCAGATCGCCCACGACTTCATGGTCGACCTGCGCGGCGAGGACCCGACCGACGGCGAGGTGCAGGTCCTCTACCGAGCGGTCGACGCGTGCTGCGACACCGACGAGACCGGACGGGAGGGCGGCGACATGATGATCGACGACGAGCGCCCTCCCCGCGACGAGGAGGCCGGATGAGGCTCCACGTGCTCGAGATGGAGGCCTTCGGCCCGTTCGCCGGTGCGACGCGCGTCGACTTCGACACCTTGTCCGAGGCCGGGCTGTTCCTGCTCTCCGGTGCCACGGGTGCCGGCAAGACCAGCGTCCTCGACGCGGTCTGCTTCGCGCTGTACGGCGACGTGCCCGGCGACCGCAGCGCGGCCAAGCGGCTGCGCTGCGACCAGGCCGAGCCGTCGGTCGCGCCCCGTGTGCACCTCGAGGTCACGCTCGGAGTACGCCGCTTCCGCATCGAGCGCAGCCCTGCGTGGGACCGCCCCAAGCGCCGGGGTGCCGGCACGACCCGGCAGCAGGCCTCGGTCACGATGTCGGAGCTGCGCGGCGGCGCGTGGACGGCGCTGTCGAGTCGCGTCGACGAGACCGGTGACCTCGTGGGACGTCTCGTGGGCATGAGCCTCACCCAGTTCACCCAGGTCGCGCTCCTCCCGCAGGGCCGTTTCCAGACGTTCCTGCGGGCAGGCTCGGACGAGCGACACCAGCTCTTGCAGCGACTCTTCCGGACCGGGCGGTTCGCCGAGGTGGAGCGCTGGCTGCGGGAGCGACGCCTCGAGCTCTCCCGGGCCGACCAGCAGCAGCACCGCGCCGTGGCCGAGGTCGTGAGCCGGGTCAGCGAGGCCGCCGCCACGCCGCTCCCCGACGACTGGGACATCCAGGACCTGGGGCCCGTCGCCGATGCCGACCGGCTGACCCGGTGGGCCGAGCACCTCCACGCACTGGCTGCCGAGACGGCGGCACTGCGCGCCACCTCGGCCCAGGACGCCGCACGCAGCGAGCAGACGGCGCGCACCGAGCTCGAGGCCGCCCGTGCGGACGCTGCTCGGCGCCAGCGCTACGACACCGCCCGCGCGGAGCTCGCCCGCCTCGATGCGCGCGCCGAGGACCACAGCCGGGCCGTGGAGACCCTCGCGGCAGCGCGACGTGCCGCTGGCGTCGTACCCCTCCAGCGGCATGCGGAGACCCGCGCCGGCGCGGCCGCTCGGGCCCGCGTCGCCGCCGAGGCCGCGGACACCGCACTGTCGACCCACCTCGCTGTCGCCGACGACCTCCCCCACCCCCTCCCCGGCACCCTTCTGGAGGAGGCCGCCGCGCAGGCCGGAGACGCGGCGGCCGCGGCGCGCGCCCTTCTTCCCCGAGCCGCCCGCCAGGAGCGCGCGCGAGCCGAGCTCGTCGAGACCCGCCGCACCCTCGAGAGCCTGACCACCGACCTGGCCGGCACCCGGGCCGAGCAGGCGGCGCTACCCTCGCGGTTGGCATCCCTGCGCTCCTCCGTCGCGCTCGCCAGCGACGCGCGTGCGCGCATCCCCGCGCGCCTCGAGAGGATCGCGGCACTCACCGGGCAGGTCGATGCCCACGCCGTTGTCGTCCGTCTCGGCGCGGAGCTCGCGACCGCTCGCCAGGAGTGGCTCGCCGCGCGGGAGGTGGCGCTCAGCCTCAAGGAGGACCTCATCTCCCTGCAGCAGGCCCGCGTCGAGGGCATGGCCGCCGAGCTCGCGGGCGCCCTGGCCAGCGGGTGCAGCTGTCCAGTGTGCGGCTCCGGGGTCCACCCGGCGAAGGCATCGGCGGCGCCGGGTGCCCCGGACGCCGCCGCCGAGAAGCACGCTCGCGCAGCGGCGGACGACGCCGCCATGGTCGAGACCGCCTTCGACGCCAAAGTCCGTGAGGTCGAGGCGTCGTTGGCCGCCGCGACCGCGCGCGCCGGGGAGACCTCGGTGGGCGACGTGCGACAGCAGATCGCGAACCAGCAAGTCGACCTGCGCCAGGACCGCGCCGCAGCAGAACAGCTGGTGGCGCGCCAGGCTGCGCTCGACGACGCCGAGCAGGCCGCCGACCGACTGGGGTCCCGCCTGGCCCAGCTGAGCGCCGAGGAAGCCCGCGCGCAGTCGCGCGGGGTGGCGCTCACCTCGGAGCTCGACACGTGGGAGAGCGAGCTCGCAGCGATCCTGGACGACACCGGGCACCACGACCTCGCGACGCTGGTGGCGCACCACGAGCGCACGATCACCCTGGCTCGCGCCGCCCTTGCCCGACGCGCTGAGGTCACGGCCGCCGAGCGTGAGCTCACCGAGTCGGAGTGGTCGGCCCGGGCCGCCGCTCTGGAGGTCGGCTTCGACGATGCGGCACACGCCATCTCCCACGCCCGCACCCCTCGCGACGTCGCCGAGCTGGAAGGCTCCGTCGAGACCCACCTGCGCAGGCTGGCAGCGGTGAGCGAGGTCCTTGCCGAGCCCGGCGCCGCACTCCAGCAGGATCCGCCGCACCAGTCTCTGGACGAGCTGGTCCACGACCACGCGTCGGCGATGGAGAGACGTGACGACACCGGCGCCGCCCTGCGGGTAGCGGTGGCGCGCGAGCAGCGCCTGGCCAGCCTCGTCGGCGATCTCGGCACCCGGGTGACCGCCTGGGCGCCCCTGCGCGAGGAGCTCGCCCTGACCACCGGGTTGTCGTCGTTCGTGGAGGGCAAGTCCGCCGACAACCAGCTGCGCATGCGGCTCTCCGCCTACGTCCTGGCCTACCGGCTCAGCCAGGTCGTCGACGCCGCCAACGAACGACTGGCGACGATGAGCGACCAGCGCTACTCCCTGGAGCACACCGGGCACCGCGGCGCCGGCGAGACGCGCGGAGGCCTCAGCCTCCTGGTGCGTGACGACTGGTCGGGCGAGACCCGCGACCCCGCGACGTTGTCCGGCGGCGAGACGTTCGTGGTCTCCCTGGCCCTCGCGCTGGGCCTCTCCGACGTGGTGGCGCACGAGAGCGGCGGCGCCTCGCTCGACACCCTCTTCGTCGACGAGGGATTCGGCTCCCTGGACGCCGACACCCTGGACGACGTGATGGACACCCTCGACTCGCTGCGCGACGGTGGTCGGGTCGTGGGCGTGGTCAGCCACGTCGCCGAGATGCGCGACCGGATCCCCACCCAGCTGGTCGTCACGAAGGCCCGGGGCGGCTCATCGGTACGGCTCCGGCACGATGGGCCCCGTGACCCCTCGCACTGACACGCACTACGACCTGGCAATCATCGGGAGCGGCTCCGGCAACTCGATCGCGGACGAGCGGTTCGGCGACCAGCGGGTCGCCCTCCTCGAGAAGGGCGTCTTCGGCGGCACCTGTCTCAACGTCGGTTGCATCCCCACCAAGATGTTCGTCTACCCGGCCGATCTCGCGCTGGGTGCCGAGCACGGCGACCGGCTGGGAGTCGAGACCCGCCTGGAGCGGGTGCGCTGGCCCGAGATCCGCGACCGCGTCTTCGGACGGATCGACCCCATCTCCGCGGGGGGACGGCACTGGCGGATCGAAGGCACCCCCAACGTGACGCTCTACGAGGGACACGCCCGGTTCGTCGGGGAGCGCACCGTCGACACCGGCACCGGCACGACGATCACGGCCGACCAGGTCGTCATCGCGACCGGCTCCCGCGCAACCATGCCCCCGGTCGTCGGCCTCGACACCCTGCCCGAGTCCCGGGTCCACACCAGCGACACGATCATGCGCCTCGACAGCCTCCCGGACCGGGTGCTCATCATCGGCGGCGGCTTCGTCGCCGCCGAGTTCGCCCACGTGTTCGGTTCCTTCGGCGCCGGCGTGACCATCGCCAACCGGTCCGGGGCATTGCTGCGCGCCGAGGACGACGACATCTCCGCCGCCTTCACCGCTGCCGCGCAGTCACGCTGGGACGTCCGGCTCGACACGCACGTGAGTCGGCTCGAGGAGCACTCCGGGGCGATCCGGGCGCACCTGAGCGACACCAGCACGGTCGACGTGGACGTCGTCCTGGTCGCGACGGGGCGGGTCCCCAACGCCGACGACCTGGGTCTCGAGCACGCCGGCATCCGGATCGATGCCACCGGCACGATCCTCGTCGACGAGCATCAGCGCACGACCGCCGACGGCGTCTGGGCCCTGGGCGACGTCGCCAACTCCTTCCAGCTCAAGCACGTCGCCAACCACGAGGCGCGCGTCGTGCAGCACAACCTCCTGCACCCCGACCACCTCGAGAGCACGCGTCACACCGCCGTCCCGAGTGCGGTGTTCTCCTCCCCGCAGGTGGCCAGCGTCGGGCTCACCGAGCGCGAGGCGCTGGCCCAGGGCGTGCGCCACGTCGTCAGCCGCCAGCAGTACGGCGACACGGCGTACGGCTGGGCCATGGAGGACACCGCCAGCTTCGCCAAGGTGCTCGCCGACCCCGACACCGGACTGATCCTCGGGGCGCACTTCCTCGGACCCCAGGCGTCCAACCTGATCCAGCCGATCATCGCCGCGATGAGCTTCGGGCAGCCCGCCCACGAGTTCGCCCGCGGCCAGTACTGGATCCATCCCGCGCTGGCCGAGGTCACCGAGAACCTCCTCCTCGGGCTCCCCGATCCACGGTAGGTTCGCCGCATGAGTGGACTCGATCCCACCTTCGTCGACCTCCCCTACCGCAGCCTCGGCGACGCGGCGCTGTCCCGGGCCCGTGCCCTGGGGGTGTCCCACGCCGACTTCCGCTTCGAGCGCGTGCGCTACCAGAGCCTGTCGGTGCGTGACGGCGTCCTGCAGAACGCCTCCGACACCGAGGACCTCGGCTTCGCCGTCCGCGTTATCCATCGCGGGTCGTGGGGGTTCGCCTCGGGGGTGGTCCTGACACCCGAGGAGGCCGCGCGCGTCGCGGAGACGGCCGTCGCGGTCGCGACCGTCGCCGCCGACATGACCAGCACTCCGGTCGAGATCGCCGACGAGCCGGCCTACGACGACGTCACCTGGGTGAGCGCCTACGAGGTCAACCCGCTCCAGGTCCCGGTGGCCGAGAAGGCCTCGCTCCTGATCGACTGGACCGAGCGGCTGCGCACCGGCGCTGCCGTCGACCACGCCCGTGCCTTCTGCGAGCAGGTCCAGGAGAACAAGTACTACACCGACCTCGCGGGCACCACGACCACGCAGCAGCGCGTCCGGATGATGCCAGGCTTCGAGGCGATGGGTGCCGGCGCCGACACCTTCGACTCGATGGCCAGCATCGCGCCGCCCGTGGGTCGCGGGTGGGAGTACCTCCGCGGCCCCGCCGAGGGCGGCATCCATGACTGGGACGAGGAGATCGAGCAGGTCCCCGAGCTGCTGGCCGAGAAGCTCAAGTCCCCCACTGTCGTCGCCGGCACCTACGACCTCGTGATCCACCCCAGCAACCTGTGGTTGACGATCCACGAGTCGATCGGGCACGCCACCGAGCTCGACCGGGCCCTGGGCTACGAGGCCAACTACGCCGGCACGTCGTTCGCGACTCCCGACCTGCTCAACAACCTCCAGTACGGTTCCCCCGTCATGCACGTCACCGGTGATCGGACCGTCGAGCACGGACTGGCCACCGTTGGCTTCGACGACGAGGGCGTGCAGACGCAGTCGTGGGACATCGTCAAGGACGGGTTGTTCGTCGGCTACCAGCTCGACCGGCCGATGGGCGTGATGCTGCCCGAGCTCAACCAGCTGGACGGCAACGGCCGATCCAACGGCTGCGCCTACGCCGACTCACCCGGTCACATCCCCATCCAGCGGATGGCCAACGTCTCCCTCCAGCCCTCCCCCGCAGCTGACGGCGGCCCGAGCACCGAGGAGCTGATCGGCCGTGTCGACGACGGCCTGTACGTCGTGGGTGACAAGTCCTGGTCGATCGACATGCAGCGCTTCAACTTCCAGTTCACCGGGCAGCGCTTCTACAAGATCACGAACGGCGAGCTCGTCGGCCAGGTCCGCGACGTCGCCTACCAGGCCACCACGACCGACTTCTGGCGCTCGATGGAGGCCGTCGGCGGACCCGACACCTGGGAGCTCGGCGGAGCCTTCAACTGCGGCAAGGCCCAGCCCGGCCAGGTCGCCGCAGTCAGCCACGGCTGTCCGACCGCGCTCTTCCGCGACGTCCGCATCCTCAACACCCTCGAGGAAGGCAGCGCATGAGCCCCCAGCGCACTGCACTGGTCCCCCAGTCCCTCGTCGAGCACGCGGTGTCGACGTCGATTTCGGACGACTGCATCGCGATCGTGCGCGACCAGACCAGCGCCAACCTGCGCTGGGCCAACAACACGCTGACCACCAACGGCGTGATGCACGGGGTCTCGGTCACGATCATCTCCTTCGTCCACGTCGCGGGGGGCGTGGCCACCGGTTCGGTCACCGGCAGCGCCAGCGACCAGGCCCAGGTGACCGCTCTGGTGGAGGCGGCCGACGCCGCGGCGCGAGCGGGTGCCCCCGCCGAGGACGCGCACCCCCTCGTCGACGACGCCCCGAGCGCCGAGGACTGGGACGAGGCGCCCGTCCCCACCGACATCGGCGTCTACTCGTCCTTCGCGCCGGCCCTGGGCGAGGCCTTCGGGCGTGCCGGCGCCGCCGAGCGGATCCTCTACGGGTTCGTCAACCACGAGATGACCACGACGTACGTCGGCTCCACCACCGGTCTGCGCCTGCGCCACGTCCAGCCGACCGGTCACTACGGCTGCACGGCGAAGAACACCGCCCTGACCAACAGCGCCTGGGTCGGCGGAGCCACCCGGGACTTCGCCGACGTCGATGCGCTCGAGATGGAGGAGGCCGTCGCGACCCGCCTGGGCTGGGGAGAGCGCCGCGTCGACCTGCCCGCCGGACGCTACGACACGATCCTCCCGCCGTCGGCCGTTGCCGACCTGATGATCGACGCCTACTGGTACGCCGGGGCGCGCGATGCCCACGACGGGCAGTCGGTCTACAGCCGTCGCGGCGGGGGCACTCGGATCGGCGAGACGATCACCGCGCCGGGAGTCAACCTGTACTCCGACCCTGCCTACCCCGGCCTGCAGTGCGCGCCGTTTGCTCTCGCCTCGTCCTCGGGCAACGACGCATCCGTCTTCGACAACGGTCTCCCGCTCGCCCGCACCGACTGGATCCGCGACGGCCAGCTGCGCTCGCTGCTCCAGACCCGCTTCTCGGCCGGGCTCACCCAGCAGCCGGTCACGCCGGCTGTGGACAACCTCGTCCTCGACGTCGACGGCGCCACGTCCTCCCTCGACGACCTGGTCGCCGGGACGGACCGAGGCCTCCTGCTCACCTGCCTGTGGTACATCCGCGAGGTCGACCCGCAGTCGCTGCTGCTCACCGGACTGACCCGCGACGGGGTCTACCTGGTCGAGGACGGTGAGATCACCGGCGCGGTCAACAACTTCCGCTTCAACGAGAGCCCGGTCGACCTGCTCCGCCGGTTCAGCCACGCCTCGACGACGGCGCCGAGCTTCAGCCGGGAGTGGGGAGACGACTACTTCTCCCGGACCGCGACGCCGGCGCTGCGGGTGCCTGATTTCAACATGTCCAGCGTGTCCCAGGCCCTGTGACATAGAGTCACGTCGACGCCCGCTCGGTCTCGGCGCTGGTGGCGTCACGCTTCTCCCCCCCCGCCCCGCATCCCCGCAGACTCCCGGAGTTCCGTCGTGCCCGTGCTCGCTCGACCGCGCGCCCTGAGCGCTGTGCTCGCCGGCCTCGCAGGCGCCGGCCTGGCCCTCTCGACCGTCGCGGCCGCCCCCGCCGAGGCCGACCCGCAGCAGCGCCCGATCGCCAACAGCGACGTCTTCAGCGTCTACGCCTCCGGTGAGTACTCACTCGACGTGCTCGCCAACGACGAGGTGACCTTCCTCAGCTCGGGTGACCTGACGTTGTGCGGGGTCGACGTCGACGAGGCGACCCAGCGCGTGCTCTACGCCGAGATCGACCGCGACGACCCCACGAAGATCTTCATCGAGACCAACCGGAACGCCGACGGTGTCGTCGCCTTCACCTACGACGCCTGCCAGGGCGGCTCCCGGGACACGACGACCGTCGCGCTCGACATCACGAAGCTGCAGTCCCCCAGGGTCGTCAAGCACAAGAAGCGCCGGGGCCGGATCGCCGCCGCCAACCGCAACGACGTCGACTTGATGATCGTCTGGGGCAGCAACCGCACCAACGTCGTCGACGGCAGCCGCGTCATCCCCGCGGACGCGAGGATCCGGATCAAGGTCAAGCGCAAGCGCGTCTTCTGGACGGCCTTCCTGCTCGACGGGGAGTCGGTGATCCTGGCCGGCGACGGCACCGTGGACAAGATCAAGAAGAAGAAGCGCAAGAAGTAGCGCCTCGACGGGCTGCGGTCACCTCCCGGGGATCGGCGCACCGGGGTCGTAGGGGACCCGCGTGTGGATGAACGAGGCGCACTCCAGATGAGTGGGGTGCACGGTCAGGACCTCACCGCGGTGGTAGCCGCGCACACCGACCAGCAGGCCGTCGTGGACCTCGAAGCGGCTTCCCTGCGCCCCACCCTGCAGGTGCCGCTGCTCCAGGCCACCGTCGTGCCAGCGGTGCTCGATCGCGGTGTTGCCCCAGAACCACAGGCCCACGGCACCGAGAGCCTCCGACGGCACGTGCGTCGTCGGGTGCCACGGTGAGCTGGGAGGTGCTGGAGCGGGTTCGCTCGTCAAGGCCGTGGGCACCGCCTCGCAGGCGAGGCCCGTCGTGGCGTTGCTCAGGACGATCGTGGCGTCAGCACGCTCGGGGTCGACGAACAGGCTGGCCAGGAAGCCGGGCATCGAGCCGGTGTGTCCGCACCAGGGTCGTCCGGCCACGTCCACCAGGCGCAGGCCCAGCCCGTAGCCCGACCCACTGCGCTCGGTGGCCATCTCGGCGGCCGTGCCAGGCGCCAGAACGTCGGGGCGGCGACCCGCGAGCACCCGGGACCACCGGGCGAGATCGCCCACGGTGCTCCAGGCCTGCCCGGCGGGAGCCATCGCACCGGTGTCGGTGTGAGGCTCTGGAGTGAGCCGGCCGGTGAAGTGCTCGACACTGTAGCCCGGAGCGTGGGGCGTCACCGGCGCGTACGTCGTGCGCTCCATGCCGAGCGGCGAGAGCAGCCGATCGACGACGCTCGACCACCAGGTCGTGCCGTGAGCTCGCGCGACGACCTCGCCGAGCAGTGCGTAGCCCAGGTTGGAGTAGTGGAACCACGACCCAGGTGGCGCCACCGCACCGGTCCCGTCGTTGGCCGCCTGCAGGTCAGCGAACGAGCCGCCCTCGGAGCGTTCCCACCACGGTCCGGCCGGCTCGCTCTGGAGACCGCCGGTGTGGCCCAGCAGGTCGGCGATCGAGATCTCGCCGTACGGCGTGCCCGGCAGGTGACTGCCGACCGGGTCGGCCAGCGAGAGCCGACCCGCGTCGCGCAGCTGCAGCACGAGCACCGCGGTGAAGGTCTTGGTGATGGAACCGACCCGGTAGGCGGTCTCGGGGTCGGCGCCGACACCCGCCTCGTCCACGACCACCCCGTCGCGCACCCGCGCCCCGACGACGGACGGGAGCCGGCCGTCGACCTGCAGCCGGAGCAGCCGGGACTCGAGGTCCGCGCTCACCGTTCGCTCACCCAGCACTCATTGCGCGAACGCCTCCGGAGGAGGGCAGGCGCACACGAGGTTGCGATCGCCGTAGGCCTGGTCGACGCGCGCGACCGGCGGCCAGTACTTGTCCGGGTCGATCCCCGTCGGGAACACCGCGAGCTCGCGGGAGTAGCCACGCTCCCACTCCCCCACCAGCGCCCGCGACGTGTGCGGGGCCCCACGCAAGGGAGAGGCATCCGCGGGCCACTCGCCGGCTGCGACCCGGTCGATCTCCTCGCGGATGGAGATCATCGCGTCGCAGAAGCGGTCGATCTCGACCAGGTCCTCGGACTCGGTGGGCTCGACCATCAGGGTGCCGGCCACCGGGAACGACATCGTCGGGGCGTGGAAGCCGTAGTCGATCAGTCGCTTCGCGACGTCGTCGACGGTGACGCCGGAGTCCTTCGTCAGTCCGCGGACGTCGAGGATGCACTCGTGGGCGACCAGTCCGCCGTGGCCCTTGTACAGCACCGGGAAGTGGTCGGCCAGCCGCTTGGCGACGTAGTTGGCCGACAGCACAGCGCTCGCCGTGGCACGGGTCAGCCCCTCTGCTCCCATCAAGCGGACGTAGGCCCAGGAGATCGGCAGGATGCCGGCCGAGCCGTACGGCGCCGCGCTGATCGGTCCGATCCCCTCCCGCTTGGCGGGCTCGGGGTGCTGGGCGTGGGAGGGCAGAAACGGGGCCAGGTGCTCGAGCACCGCCACCGGACCGACGCCGGGGCCGCCGCCACCGTGCGGGATGCAGAAGGTCTTGTGCAGGTTGAGGTGGGACACGTCGCCACCGAAGTCGCCGGGCTTGGCATAGCCCAGCAGCGCGTTGAGGTTGGCGCCGTCGACGTAGACCTGGCCGCCGTGACGGTGCACGAGGTCGCAGAGGTCGCCGATCGTGTCCTCGTAGGCTCCGTGCGTGGACGGGTAGGTGACCATGATCGCGGCGAGCGTGTCGGCGTGCTTCTCGCACTGCTGGTGCAGGTCGGAGAGGTCGACGGTGCCGTCGTCACCGGACTTCACGACCACGACCTTCATCCCCGCCATCACGGCCGAGGCGGCGTTGGTGCCGTGTGCCGAGCTCGGGATCAGGCAGACGTCGCGCTGCTGGTCACCTCGTGAGTGGTGGTAGCCCCGGATCGCCAGCAGCCCGGCGAGCTCGCCCTGCGACCCGGCGTTGGGCTGGATCGACACGCGGTCGTAGCCGGTCACCTCGGCCAGCCAGCCCTCCAGCTCGTCGACGAGACGTCGGTAGCCGAGGGCGTCCTCGGCGGGCACGAAGGGGTGCAGGTCGGCGAAGCCCGGCAGGGAGACCGGCTCCATCTCCGTGGTGGCGTTGAGCTTCATGGTGCAGGAGCCGAGCGGGATCATGCCCCGGTCGAGCGCGTAGTCGCGGGCCGAGAGCCGACGGAGGTAGCGCAGCATCTGGGTCTCGCTGTGGTGGCTCGAGAACACCTCGTGGGTCAGGAAGTCGGTCGTGCGCAGCAGGCTCTGCGGCACGGCGGGCACCGGCTCGACCTCCCTCGGGGCGATCGCGAAGGTGCGGTGCACAGCCGCGAGCGTGCTCGCTCCGCTCACCTCCGAGAAGGACAGACCGACGGTGTCCTCGTCGACGAGCCGCAGCTGCAGGCCTTCCTCACGGGCGGACTTCACGATGTCCTGGGCCCGACCCGGCACCGAGACGGTGAAGGTGTCGAAGAAGGCCGTGGTCAGCACCTCGTGCCCGGCCGCGGACAGCGAGGCCGCCGCCCGCGCGGCGAGATCGTGGGTGCGACGTGCGATCGCGCGCAGGCCCTCGGGACCGTGGTAGACGGCGTACATCGAGGCTACGACGGCCAGCAGCACCTGGGCGGTGCAGATGTTGGACGTCGCCTTGTCGCGCCGGATGTGCTGCTCGCGGGTCTGCAGGGCGAGCCGGTAGGCGGGCCGGCCCTCGGCGTCGACGGAGACCCCGACCAGGCGACCGGGCAGGTGCCGCTCGAGGCCGGCGGCGACGGCCATGAAGCCGGCGTGCGGGCCGCCGTAGAAGAGCGGCACGCCGAAGCGTTGCGACGAGCCGACCACGACGTCGGCGCCCAGCGTGCCGGGAGCCTCCAGCAGGGTGAGCGCCAGCAGGTCCGCGGCCACGACCGCGAGCGCGTTGCGCTCGTGGGCGGCCTCGATCAGCGGACGCGGGTCGAGGATCCGCCCCGAGGCTCCGGGGTACTGCACGAGCAGCCCGGACAGCTCCCCCTCGGGCAGCCCCTCGGAGAGGTCGGCCACCACCACGTCGATGCCCATCGCCTCGGCGCGGGTCCGCACGACGTCGATCGTCTGCGGCAGGGCGTCGGCGTCGACCACGAACGGACCGGCCGCCTTCCGGTTGCCACGGCGCACGAGCGTCATCGCCTCCGCGGCCGCGGTTCCCTCGTCGAGGAGCGAGGCGTTGGCGGTCGGCAGGCCCGTGAGGTCGCCGATGACGGTCTGGAAGTTGAGCAGCGCCTCGAGACGGCCCTGCGAGATCTCCGGCTGGTACGGCGTGTACGCGGTGTACCAGCTCGGGTCCTCGAGCACGTTGCGTCGTACGACGGGCGGTGTGATCGTCGCGTGGTAGCCCAGGCCGATCATCGCCTCGCCCGGCCGGTTGTCGGCGGCGATCTCGCGCAGCTCGCGAGCCGTCTCCTCCTCGCTGAGCGGCTCGGGGAGTGCCAGCGACGCGCTGCTGCGGATGCCGCCGGGCACCGCGGCTGACATGAGGTCGTCGAGGTTGTCGTAGCCGAGCGTGGCGAGCATCGTGGCGACGTCCTCGGGGCGCAGCCCGATGTGACGGTCGGCGAAGACGCGGGGCGAGATGTCGGGCTGGGGCACGGGTGGGGCTCCTAGACGCTACGGATCGCAGTCGGTCGGTGCCCTCCCCCTCTGTCACTCGTCGATGAGCTCCACAGGTGCCTGCTCCGCGCGGTCCGGGTGCCTGAGAGGTTCCGGGGAGGAATTGCCCCTTCGGCGCTTCGCTGGTGGTGCTGGTGCTCGAAGACTCTCCCGCGCGGGATCATCAGCACCAGGAATCTAGCAGGCCCGGTCACGCGGCCCGCAGACATGGGCCGGACATGACGACCGCGCCGCGGCCTCGAGGGCCACGACGCGGACGGGGTCGAAGAACCGCAGGGACTCAGCTGATCTTGCGGGCCTCGCGGCGTGCGGCCAGCTCGTCGGCCGCGGAGATCGCGGCAGCAGGCTCGTCGGCGCGCTCGCTGGGCAGCTCCGCGAGGGTGCCTTCGATCTCGCGCCACACACCGCCGATGGCGATCCCGAAGACTCCCTGACCACCCTGGAGCAGGTCGATGACCTCGTCGTTGGAGGTGCACTCGTAGACCGAGGCGCCGTCGCTCATCAACGTCACCCGGGTCAGGTCGTCGGTGCCACGCTCCCGCAGGTGGGTGACCGCGGTGCGGATCTGCTGCAGGGAGACGCCGGCGTCGAGCAGGCGCTTGATGATCTTGAGGATCAAGATGTCGCGGAAGGAGTAGAGCCGCTGCGAGCCCGAACCCTTGGCTCCCCGCACGGTGGGCTCGATCAGACCGGTTCGGGCCCAGTAGTCGAGCTGGCGGTAGGTGATCCCGGCGGCGTTGCAGGCGGTGGGACCGCGGTAGCCGACGTCGCTGGGCAGCGGCGAGACGTCGTCGGTGAACAACAGCCCCTGCTCGTCGGCAGACGCCTCGGCGCGCTCGTGGGCGACGCTGGGCTCCGGCTGGTTCTGCTCGTTCACACGGTCCTCCGTGGGGGTCTACTTCGTACGACGTAGCTCCGGGAAGGGTGACGCCTGGCGAGTCCGGGGACCAACCACACGCGTGGAGTTACAACGAAGACAGTTCAAGGTACGACGTGACACCGGGTCGGTCAAAGGCCACGCCCGGCGTGTCGCAAACCCTCAACCTCAGGTTGAGGCTGAGCGCACGGCGGCTCAGGGCTCGGCGTCGAAGTCCTCGGGAGTCACGTGGTCCAGGAACTCGCGGAACTTCTCGACCTCGTCCTCCTGCTCGGCCGGCACGGCCAACCCGGCCTCGTCGAGCACGTCCTCGTCGCACACGATCCGGGTGCCGGTGCGCAACGCCAGGGCGATGGAGTCCGAGGGCCGGGCACTGACCTCGACCCCGGAGTCGAAGACGAGCAGCGCGAAGAACACGCCGTCCTTGACGTCGGTGATGCGCACCTCGGTCAGCGGGTTGCCGGTCGCCTCGAGCACGTCCTTCATCAGGTCGTGGGTGAGCGGTCGTGGCGGGACGACGCCCTGCTGGGCGAAGGCGATCGCGGTCGCCTCCACGGCACCGATCCAGATCGGCAGGTAGCGCTCCCCCGTCACCTCACGCAGCAGCACGATGGGCTGGTTGGAAGGCATCTCGACCCTGACTCCCATGACATCGACTTCGCGCACACGCTCACCCTACCCCCGCGCCAAGTGCGCGTGGCAGGGCGAGGGGGGTCCCTCGCCGCCCGTCAGCGGCGTCGCAGACCGGCCTTGACCAGAGTGGCGTGCAGGCGCACCGACAGCGCCGCGATCTGGCTCATCGCATCCTCGGCACGTGCCCCCGCGGCCGCGTCGCGACCTCGCGCCAGCGGAGCGACCACCTGCTCCACGAGGCCCACCTCGCGGTCCGCCGCAGCCCGGAAGGCACGCAGGTGCCGGGGTTCGAGACCGAAGTCCGAGAGCTCCCGTGCCGTCTGGGCGATCACCAGGGCGTCGGTGTCGTAGTGACCGGTCCCGGTGCGGGAGGTGACCAGCCCGAACTGCTCGAGCGAGGCCAGCAGGTCCTCGTCGATGTCGGCGATCTTGATCAGCTCCTTGCGCGAGAGCCGCACGTTGTCCCGCCGAGCGAAGGACTCCGGGCTCGGTAGCCCGTCGGAGCTCAGCACGACGGTCGGTACCGTGGGCACCACGGGCTCGATCGGCGGCGGCTCGAGACCCCGGTCCAGCGCGTCCAGGTGCTCACCGATCACCCGCAGGGGCAGGTAGTGATCACGCTGCATCGTCAGGACGTAGCGCAGCCGGTCGACGTCCCCCGTGGAGAACTTGCGGTACCCGGCGGCGGTCCGCTCGGGCTTGATCAGCCCCTTGTCCTCCAGGAAGCGGATCTTCGGGATCGTGATGGAGTCGAAGTCCGGGCGCAGCAGGTCCAGGACCTGGCCGATCGTGAGGAGCTGGCCCGACGGGCGGGACTCACCCTCGTCGGCACCTGCGGGCAGTGCGGTCGCCATCGCCTCGACCGTCAGGAGAACCGGGCGTCGTGCCCGGAGAAGAACACCAACCGGTACTTGCCGATCTGCACCTCATCGCTGTCCTTGAGCCGCACCGTCTCGATGCGGTCGCGGTTGACGTAGGTCCCGTTGAGGCTACCGGCGTCACTGACGGTGAAGGAGTCCCCGTCGCGTCGGAAGACCGCGTGCTGGCGGGACACCGTGACGTCGTCGAGGAAGATCTCGCTCTCCGGGTGGCGACCGGCGTTGACCACGTCGGCGTCGAGCAGGAAGCGACTGCCCGCACCGGGCCCCTTCTGCACCACGAGCAGTGCATGCCCCGCAGGCAGGGCATCGACCGCGGCCGCGTCGACCGCGTTGAGCTGGCGGTCGGAGGTCTCCACCTTGTCGGCGCCCACGCCGATCTGGATCGTGGCGGTGGACTCCCCGGTCGGCTCGGCCGGGCCGGCGCCGGAGGTCGACCCGGCGTCACCGACACTGACGAGCCGGGTGCCGCACTGGGCGCAGAACCGAGCGTCGTCCGGGTTCTGTCGGCCGCAGGCGGTGCAGAAGGGCATCGGGCTCTCCAGTCACGAGATCGGGGGGTGGGAGTGGTCTGCGACGGGGCAAACCCTCACTACCGGGCTGAGGTTGACGGTTGTTGCGAACCTACCAGCAGCGGTGCTGCGCGGCTCAGGCTTCGAGCGAGGCCGTGTAGGTCTCGGCCGGCATCAGCGCGTCGACCGCAGCACTGGGCGAGCCGTCCGAGGGCATCACCTCGAAGAGCCACCCCGCGCCGTACGGGTCGGAGTTCACCAGCTCGGGAGTCGCGTCCAGCGCCTCGTTGCGCGCGACCACCTCACCGGTCACCGGCGCGTAGATGTCGCTGACCGACTTGGTCGACTCCAGCTCACCGCAGGTGCTGCCGGCCTCGACCGATTCGCCCAACTCGGGAAGGGAGACGTAGACGATGTCCCCCAGGGCGTCCTGGGCGTACTCGGTGATCCCCACGCGCACCGAGCCGTCGTGCTCGCCCGGCGTGCGCACCCACTCGTGCTCGGCGGTGTACTTCAGGTCCTCGGGGTACAACTGCTTCCTCCATCACCGGGGGGCTGCTCAGGCATCGAGCGATCTGGGGCCGCTCGCGCGGACAGGCTACTTGCCGACGGCGATCCGTCACGGGTCCGGGGTCGCGAACTCCGGCTGCACCAGACGGCGCACGGCGTCGATGTCCAGCGACGCCAGCTCGGTCACCTCGACGACCGCCCCGTCGTCGCGCAGCTGCTTCAGTGGGCCCACCGGCAACCGCATCGCGCTGGCGAGCGTGTTGGACACCCCGATGACGTCGATCACGTAGGGCGACTCGACCAGGGTGCCGTCGATCACCAGTCCTCCCACGCCGTCCTCGAAGGAGGTCTGGGCCACCGCGCGCACCTGACCGTTGACCTGGATCGCCTCCGCGCTGTTGGAGCGCAGCTCCTGGATCACGTCCAGCATCGAGGAGACCGTGACGCGACCGGTCTGCTCGGTGATCGTCACCCGGATGCCGGGCCCGGTCACCGGGACCACACCGGCCAGGACGTTGAGGCTGTCGACCTCCTGCTGGGCCTGGTCCACGGCGGTGCTGCGTTGTCCCGCCTCGGAGCGGAGCTCGCTGCGGGCAGAGGTGAGCCGGTCGATCTCGGCCTGGGTGCGCTGCGTCGTGCCCGAGAGACCGGCCAGCACGTCGATGAGGTCCTGCTCGCGCAGCCCCGCATAGCTCGAGGAGTCCTCGGTTGCCTGGATCTGCACGACGGCGGCGAAGCCCACGATCGCGAGCAGGATGCCGACGACGACTTGGCTGCGAGAGGGCCTGCGCAGCGCGTCCCACAGCCGCGACCGGCCCGTGGGGCGCTCCGGATCAGGCATGGAAGAGATGACGCCGGATCGCGGCGACGTTGGAGAAGATGCGAATTCCGAGCACGACGATGACTCCGGTCGACAGCTGGCCACCGACTCCGAGCCGGTCCCCGAGGTAGACGATACCGGCCGCGATGAAGACGTTGCTCACGAACGAGACGACGAAGACCTTGTCGTCGAAGATGCCGTCCAGGTAGGCCCGCAGTCCACCGAACACGGCATCCAGCGCGGCCACCACGGCGATGGGCAGGTAGGGCTCGAGACCGAGCGGCACGTCGGGTTGGAAGACCAGCCCCAGGAGCACGCCGAGGAGCAGGCCGAGGGCTGCGATCACGGCTCCTCCTCCGTCGTCGGTGTAGCCCTGGGTCGGGCCGGGGGCTCGTTCTCCACCAGGACGTCGCCTACGTCCGTGGACGCCGACAGCAGCCGGAGGTACGACTGTGGCCCGGACTGCAGTGACATCGATCCGACATTCTCCACGTCGTAGGTGAAGCCGTAGAAGTCGGCCTTGCCGGCGAACGCCAGGCCGGACGTCGTGTCGAACAGCTCGGCCGACAGGGTACGGGTGTCGCCGATCGCCTCGACGACGTATGGCGCCGAGACACCGCGGTTGTTCACCAGGATCGCCTGACCGCCGATCCGGATCGCGCTCATCGAGGTCAGCCGCTGGCCGTTGACGGAGATGGCCTCGGCTCCGGCCTCCCACAGGCCGTTGACCAGCAGGGTGAGGTCGGAGTCGTGGATCTGCTGGACCTCGTCGGCGTCGGGCCGCTCCTGGACGGTCACCCGCACTCCTTCTCCGGTTACCCCGATGAAGCCGGCCCGCACCTGGAGCCGCCGGTTGCGGACCAGCGCCTCCTGCTCGGTGTCGGCGAGCTGCCCGAGGCTCGCTTCGAGGGCGAGATTGCCGTCGCGCAGAGCGGCGACACGCTCCTGCTGGCTCGAGAGGACAGCGCGCTCCGCCTCCAGGCGGTCGATCAGCGTGGCTCGTCCGGCGTCGTCGACGTCGGCGTTCTGCGAGGTCTGCACGAACGCGGTCGAGACCAGCACGCCGAAGACCGCGACGACCACGGCCGCGACCCGGTGCGGTCGCCCCTTCGGCGGACGTGGCGCCCCGGCGGCGCGCTGCTCGGCCGCGACCAGGTAGTCCTCGTCCAACGACTGGTGGGTGATCAGCGTCAGCAGCGGCAGGTGCACCCGCTCGGGCAGCAGGTCGGTCTCCGACCGGGACGAGTCTGGTGAGGACGACACCTGATCACCTGCGCTCGGTCGTCGCGAGCAGACGTCGTACCTGCCAGGCGTAGAGCACGCCTGCCCACCAGTAGAGCGCGATCCCCCAGATGGCGAAGGCCCAGCCGAAGACCTGGGCCAGCGTGGCCACCGTGCCCTCTCCGTCACCCAGCAGGAGCAGCGGGAAGGCGTAGAGGAGGTTGAACGTGGCCGCCTTGCCCAGGAAGTGCACCGGCAGCGCGCTGTACCCCCGGGTGCGCAACAGCGGGACGAGTCCCCACATCAAGGCATCCCGCAGGGGGAGCGAGACCGCGACCCACCACGGGATGACGTCGCGCAGCGCGAGAGCGACCACGACGGCCAGGATGTAGAGCCGGTCCGCGACCGGGTCGAGGATCTGCCCGACAACCGACTGCTGGTCGAGCTTGCGGGCCAACCAGCCGTCCAGGTAGTCGGTGATGCCCGAGGCGACGAGCAGGGCCAGGGCCCATCCGTCCTCCTCGGGACCGAGGACGAGGTACAGGAAGAGCGGCACGCCGAGCAGGCGCAGCGCGCTGAGGGCGTTGGGAAGGGTCCACACCAGCGTCGCCGACCGCTCGGCACCGGGCGCCACGTCACCTGCCACGGGAACTCACCCTAAACGCCTCGGCCGGCGGATTCGGGACCCGCACGGTTCACGACGTCTCGTCGAGGTGGGCACCGTCGCGGATCTCCCCGACCAGCTCCTCGATGACGTCCTCCAGGGTGGCCAGCCCTACGGTCGCGCCGCCGGAGTCGACGACGCGTGCCATGTGGGCGCCCCGGCGTTGCAGGACCTCGAGCGTCTCGTGGAGCGGAGCGTCCTCGGCGACGGGCGCGAACGGACGGATCCACTTGTCGTCGATCGGCAGCCTGCGGCGCTGCTCGTCGGGCTCGAGCACGTCCTTGATGTGCAGGTAGCCGAGGAGCTCGCCGCCCGAGGCAGACACCGGGAAGCGGCTGAAGCCGGTGGAGGCGCACAACGCCTCCACGTCCGCGGCGCTCGACCCCCGCACGATGGTCTCGAGCGTGTCGGGGGTCAGCAGCACGAGGTCGACCGTCTTCTCGGTGAAGCCCAGCGCTCCGGCGAGACGGTCGTACTCGTGGGCCTCCAACAGCCCCTCGCCGCGCGACTCCTCGACCAGGGCGGCGACCTCCTCGCGGGTGTAGGTCGAGCTCACCTCGTCCTTGGGCTCGACGCGGATGAGCCGCAGGGTCGCGTTGGCGATCGCGTTGAGGGAGACGATGATCGGGCGCAGCACCGTCACGACACCCACCAGGACCGGCGCCAGGACCAGGGCGGAGCGCTCCGGGCCGGCGATGGCGATGTTCTTCGGGACCATCTCGCCCAGCACCACGTGCAGGGACACCACGACGACGAGCGCCAGGGAGAACGCGATCGGGTGGACCAGCGCCTCCGGGATGCCCCAGCTCTCGAACAGCGGCTCGATGAGGTGCGCCAGTGCGGGCTCGCCGACCGCACCGAGGCCCAGCGAGCAGATGGTGATGCCGAGCTGGGCCCCGGCCATCATCAGGGAGACGTTCTCCATGGCCCGCAGGGTCGTCTTGGCGGCGCGGGAGCCCTGCTGCGCCCGTGGCTCGATCTGGCTGCGACGAGCAGAGATGAGCGCGAACTCGGCACCGACGAAGAAGGCGTTGAAGGCGAGCAGCAGTACCGCGACGAGAAGCGCACCGTAGTCACTCATCGACGTCCACCCCCGCGTCGTGGAGACGCAGCGCGAGTCGGTCGACCCGCAGCCCGTCCATGTGCTCCACGGAGAGTACGGCGAGCAGTCGTCGCCGCTCGTCGGGCTCGCTGCGGTCGGGGACCTCGACCTCGGCGATGTCGCCCGCACGGGGGATCCTGCCCAGCACCGTCAGGACGAGGCCGGCGATCGTGTCGTAGTCCTCGCTCTCGGGCAGCTCGATGCCGGTCACGTCCTCGACCTCGTCGGGTCGGAGCAGTCCCGACAGCGACCAGGAGCCGTCGCGACGCTGGCGCGCGCGGGCCCCGAGCCGGTCGTGCTCGTCGGAGATGTCGCCGACGATCTCCTCGATGACGTCCTCGAGGGTCACGATCCCGGCATGGCCGCCGTACTCGTCGAGCACCACGGCCATCTGGAAACCGTCGGCGCGCAGGAGGGCCATCAGTGGGTCCAGCCGCAGGGAGTCGGGCACCACGACGGGCTTGGCCATCAGGTGCTTGACCTTGGTCGTGGAGCGCTCGTGGACGGGTAGAGCCACCGCGTTCTTGACGTGGACCGTGCCCACGACGTTGTCGTCGTCGTCGAGGACCGGGAAGCGGGAGTGACCGGTGTGGCGGGTCAGGTCGATGACGGCGCTGGCGCGGTCGTTGACCTCCATCGAGCGGGTGCGGACCCGGGGCGTCATGATCTCCCCCGCGGTGCGGGTGCCGAACTCCACCGACCGCTCCATCAGCTCGGCGGTGTCGGCGTCCAGGGTGCCCTCGTCGGCGGAGCGCGAGATCAGGCTCGCGAGCTCGGTGGAGCTGCGTGCGGACCTCAGCTCCTCCTGCGGCTCCATCCCGAGCCGCCGCACGATGGCGTTGGCAGAGCCGTTCAGGACGTGGATGGGCCCCCGCATGGCCGCGGTGAACCATCGCATCGGCCGCTGCGTGGCGCGCGCTGTCGCCATCGGCAGGGCGATCGCGACGTTCTTGGGCACCAGCTCGCCGAACAGCATCGTCATCACCGTGCTCAGCGTCAGCGCGACGGCCAACGCCGTCGGACGCACGGCGCCCTCGGACAGACCCAGGAACGTCAGGGGGTCGGTGAGCAGCTCGGAGATCGCCGGCTCGGCCAGGAACCCGATGCCGAGGTTGGTCACCGTGATGCCGACCTGGGCCCCGGAGAGCTGGGTCGAGAGCGAGCGGAGGGCGTGCTGGACGCCGATCGCCGCGGTCTCGCCCTCGGCGGCCTCACGGTCCACCTGGTTGCGGTCCACGGTGACCAGTGCGAACTCTGCCGCGACGAACAGGCCGCAGGCAGCGACCAGCAGGAGCGCCACCCCGAGCAGGAGCCAGGCCATCACGCCACCCCGCCCGCAGGTCGGAGCTGGAGCGGGGCCGAGAGGTCACGCGGGTACGTACTTTGAGAGCCGTCCATCGGGCGGTTCGTTGTCCTTCTTCGTGGTCGCTTCGTGTTCGTCGGGGGTGCGAGCAGCCTAGCCGGGCGGTGGTGGGAGCTGCCGGTCGGTCACTCCGGCTAGTGTGCTGTCAGGTTGAAGCGGTCACTTTTGGTTGATCGCGGTGCAGTAGC
>NZ_JAPYPS010000065.1 GCF_029937575.1 Nocardioides sp. | reverse complement strand
GTGCCACCCCTCCGGGTCGCGACGACGCCCTACGGTGGAGGAGTGATCAGCACCGCCCGCGCCAAGCTCGGCGAGGCCCTCTTCCACCGTGTGGCGGGCCCCGACGGTGCCCGCCATCGCGACCGCATCCACGGTCGCGAGGGTCCGCGATGGTTCCCGCCCGGCAGCCCGATCGCCGAGGTGCACGGGGACGCCTCGATGTTCGTCGGTGGGATGCGAGCGCTGCTGCTGCAGACCCTCCACCCGGCCGCGATGCGCGCGGTCTCCGAGCACTCCGGCTACCGCGGCGACATGTGGGGACGGCTGCACCGCACCAGTCGCTTCCTCGCGGTGACGACCTTCGGCCACGAGGAGGACGCCCGGCAGTCGGTCGACGTCGTGCGCCGCATCCACGAGCGGGTGCGGGGCCAGATGCCCGACGGCACGCCGTACGCCGCCTCCGACCCTCACCTGCTGCGCTGGGTCCAGGTGGCAGAGGCCGACAGCTTCCTGCGCGCCCACACCGTCTACGGCCGCGCCCCCCTCGACCAGGCAGGTCGCGACACCTACGTCGCCCAGTCGGCGCTGGTCGCCGAGCGCCTGGGCGCCACCGACGTACCGCACTCCGAGGCCGACCTGCGCGACGCCCTGGCCGACTACCGACCCGAGCTCCACGGGACGCCCGAGGCGCGCGAGGCCGTGCGCCACCTGCTGCTCACCCCGCCACTCCCGCTGGCCGCGCGCGCGCCGTACGGCGTGCTGGCCGCGGCCGCCGTCGGGCTGATGCCCGCCTGGACCCGTCCTCACCTGCGGCTGCCGTGGCTGCCCCTCGCCGAACGCACCGTGGTGCGCGGCCTCGGGACCGCCGCGACCGGCACCATCCGGTGGGCGATGACGCCGCCGCTGGCGCGCAAGGTCGACGCGACTCCTTGAGGCAACCTTGAGGCGGGCGTCCGGAGGTCTTGCGACTCGATCCCTAGCGTCGCCGACATGCTCACCTCGTCGCTCTCCTACGACCTCGCGCACCGCGCCGGCTCGCGCCGACCCGCCATCGCCGTCGAGGTCGTGCGCGACGACGTCCCCGTCCGCTTCGGGCGCGTCAGCGCGGTGCATCTCGAGTCCGGCTCGCACGTCGAGGCCCGCACGGACGCCGACGGCCAGGCGCTGCTCGACCTGACGCCCGGCCGCTGGTCGGTCGTGGCACGCGACGCCCGCCGCCGTACCTGTTCCGCCTCCGCGAGCATCGAGGTCGGTGAGAGCGGCGTGACGGGTCTGCGGCTCCCGGTGGCGAGCCCGACCGCCGAGCTGCTCGTCACCGTCAGCGGTGCCGACGCCCTGCCCGTCACCGCCTCGCACCTCACCGTCCTCGACGCGGTCGGCCACCCGGTCACCGCGAGCCTCGTCGACGGCCTGGCCCACGTCCGCGGCCTCGCCGCCGGCCCGAGCCGCATCGTCGTCCCACCGTCCTACGGACACCTGGGTGTCACGGTCGACGTCGACGTCGACGAAGGCACCCTGGTCAGCTGCACCGCGGTCGTCCCGGCCGGTGGACTGGTGGCCGGACGAGTGCTGCAGGGCGGAGCGATCCAGTACGCCGCCGTGGTCGCGCTGCTCGACGCCGAGGGCACCGAGATCGAGCGCACTCGCACCGACGCCGACGGGTGCTTCCTGCTCGGCACCGGTCTGTGCAGCTCGCGCGGGCTGACCGTCGTCGCCACGAGCGGTCCCCAGACCCTGCACGCCACCAGCGCGGCCGTCGCCGACGTCGTCGTGCTCACCGGCACCTACCGCGACCTTGGCGACCTGCACCTCCCGGCCACCGGGGCGGGCGCGGTCTGGGCGAGCCGCACCCGGGCCGTCGCCGGCATGAAGCTGCCCTCCACCCGAGTCTGAGGCCCCTGGCTCCGCTCGCGGGCGCCGTGTGAGGATGGGCCGATGCTGCCCGACCTGATCTCGGCCTGGCCGCTCGACGCCGGCCACGACGTGCGCGACGAGGTGCTCGCGGCCTACGCGGACCCCGAGCGCGGCTACCACGACACCACTCACCTCGCCGAGGTCCTCGGCCGGATCGAGGCCCTGGCGCAGGCCGGGACGACGTTCGAGCGGCTGCCGGTGCTCCTGGCCGCGTGGTTCCACGACAGCGTCTACGACGGCGAGCGCGATGCCGAGGAGCGCTCCGCGGCCTGGGCCGAGGAGTCCCTGCCGGCCCTGTGCGACGCGGCCACCGTGGCCGAGGTGGTCCGCCTGGTCCGACTCACCGAGACCCACCGGCCCGAGGAGGGCGACGCCGAGGGCTGTGCCCTCTCCGACGCCGACCTGGGGATCCTCGCCGCGCCGGCGCAGCGGTACGCCGCCTACGTCGCCGCGGTGCGCACCGAGTACGCCCATCTCGACGACGCCACCTTCACCGAGGGGCGCGCCCTCGTCCTGGCGGACCTGCTCGACAAGCCGCGCCTGTTCCACACCGGGTTCGCGGTCGAGCACTGGGAGGCACCGGCCCGCGCCAACGCCTCACGCGAGCTGGACGAGCTGCGGGCGCTGCTGGTCTGACCGGACCGGTCCCGGTCCTACCCGGGCTCGGCGCCCGGCACGGGCCGGGTGGCGGCGCCGGGTCGACGACGCCGCAGCCCTGCGGCGACGAGGCGCTTGACCAGCTCCCGGGAGCTGATCGGGGTGGCGCCCGCCGCGACCACGGCGTCGTACCACTCCGAGGGGACGTCGTAGTGGTCGCGATCGAAGCCCCGCTCGGGGATGTCGAGGCTGCGGGCGAAGGCGTGCAGCTCCTCGAAGGAGGTGTCGCTGGCCAGGTGTGACCACACGCGTCCGTAGGCCTCCACGGCCGGCGGGTCGATCAGGATCATCCGTTGTGCTGCCCGTCCGCGCCGCTCAGCTGCCGGTGGCCCGGCGGCTCACGACGTCGTCGAGGAGCAGTCGCCACGAACGCACCAGTCCGGCGTCGACGTAGGCGCGCTCGCTGCCGGTCGGTCGCACCTGCTCGTCGACCTGGAACTGACGCACGCCCGCGCGCACGAGCCACGGCACCTGGTCGGCCCGCAGGCCGCCGGCGACCATCAGGACCCGGGCCACCGACGGCGCCCGGTCGAGCAGCGCCAGCAGGTCGTCGTACCCCTGGGTCAGGCCCTGTGGCGACCCTCCCGACGCCACCGTCGTCAACCCCGGGAGACCGGACAGACGGCCCCACGAGCGCAGCGGGTCGAGGGTGGCGTCGATCGCGCGGTGGAAGGTCCAGGGAACTCCCGGCAGTGACTCGGCCAGCGCACGGGTGGTCTCGACGTCGACGTCCAGGTCGGCGTCCAGGAAGCCGAACGAGACGCCCTCCGCACCGAGAGCGACGTACTCCCGGGCAAGACCGATCATCCGCATCAGGTCACCACCGTTGGTGGTGTACGACGCGTCGAGGCGCAGCATGACGCGCACCGGCACGTCCGAGACCCGGATGACCGCGGCCGCCGTGGGGACGTCGGGCGAGCGACCGTCCACGCTGAGCGAGAGCCGATCGGCGCCACCAGCGAGACAGCCCGGCACGTCGCGGGCGTGCAGCACCGCCACCTCCAGCAGCCCCGCCGACGTGTCACCCATGACGACCACGGTAGGGCGCGGGACCCACCGGATCGGGGACCCCTGCCGAAGAGGCCCCTTGCCTGTGTGGACCCTGGGAGCACAATGGGTCGGGTGGACGAACGGCTGCTGATCGATGCCAGGGCTCGGGTGCTCGCTGACCTGACGGCCCGCCACCAGGCGACCGCGGTCGCCGTCTCCGCGCTGGAGGATGCCTGCGTCGCGCGTCAGTGGTGGGCCGACCAGTGGCCCGAGGGCCACGTGTACGTCGCCGGGCTGGTCGCCCAGGACGTGCAGGACGCGCTCTTCGAGGCCGTCGGCCGCTGGCCGATGTGCCTGGACTGCACCGAGGGGCCGGTGCACTCGCTCTACATCCAGCCCGACCTGGGCGGGCCCGACCCGGTGTGGGTGTGTGAGGAGACCGGGACGCTCGCGGCCGGCCTCGGCTTCCTGGGGAAGGTCTGAGCCGCGCGCAGGTCGGTCTACGGCTCGGAGTCGTCCCCGAGCTGGATCCACATCGTGAACCGATCGGCGCGGTAGACGCTGCGCGAGACCTCGACGACCTTGTCGCCGACCAGGCCGCGCCGTGAGTGCCGCAGCACCACGGAGCTGCGGGCGATCTCGAGCTGGGCTGCCTCCTCCGGGCTGGCGGTGTCGGCGGTGATCGAGTCCTCGACCCAGGTGGGCCGCAGCCCGCGGGCCTCCAGCGCCTCGTAGAGGCTGGTCGGCATGCCGGCCTGCAGGAACCCCGGCAGCAGGACCTCGTTGAGGTAGGCATCCTCGATGCAGACCGCCACCGCGTCGGCACGCCGCAGGCGGCGCCAGTGGATGACAGCGTCGCCCTCGGTGAGGTTGAGGGCACGAGCCACGCCGGGGCCGGCCTGCTCGCGGCGGGCCAGCAGGGTCTGGGACTCGGCCAGCAGACCGCGACGCGACATCTCCTCGGTGTAGCCGCTGATCTGGGTGGCCACCCGACGCGGGCGCGCCACGAAGGTGCCGCGTCCGGGGATCCGCTCGAGGAGCCCCTCGCTGACCAGGACGTCGAGGGCCTGGCGCACGGTCATCCGTGCGACGCCGAAGCGTTGGACGAGCTCGCGCTCGGACGGGGCCGGAGATCCGGGGGCATGACCGGCCACGAGGTCGCGGACGTACTCGCGCACGACGACGTGCTTGAGCTGCCCGTCTGTGGTCATCACGGCCTCCTCCATGCTACGAGGGTAGGGAAGGAGACGGTCCCCGTCAGCAGTTCACCCGATCCTGAGACTGCTGTGGCTCACGTGGCGGGGCGCGCCGACGCTCACTCGGTCGAGATCGCGTCCAGGACGTCGAGCCGGGCCGCGCGTCGCGCAGGAAGGATCGCGGCGAGCATGCCGATCACCACCGAGAGCAGCAGGAACACCGCGACCTGGTCGAACGGCACCCGGATCACGTCGAGCCCCTCGTCGCGCACGGCGGTCATCAGCGCCAGCCCGAAGCCGATGCCGAGCAGCACGCCGAGGATGGCGCCGAGCGAGGAGATCACCACCGACTCGAGGGTGATCATCGCGCGCAGCTGCCCGCGGCTGACGCCGATCGCGCGGAGCAGGCCGACCTCCCGGGTGCGCTCGATCACCGACAGGGCCAGGGTGTTGACGATCCCGAGCACGGCGATCAGCAGC
Source organism: Nocardioides sp. (assembly GCF_029937575.1). Taxonomy (GTDB): domain Bacteria; phylum Actinomycetota; class Actinomycetes; order Propionibacteriales; family Nocardioidaceae; genus Nocardioides. Next base: position 17,260 of record NZ_JAPYPS010000065.1, on the reverse strand, counting down.
GCCAGCCCGAGCAGGGCGAAGATGATCAGCACGAACTGGTCGATCGGCTCGCGCTGCTCGGCGGCGTAGGCGGCCTGGTCCTTGGCCGTCACGATGGGCTGGTCGGCCAGCGCCTGGTCGATCTTGTCCTGCATCCCGGTCGCACCCGGCTCGTCGTAGACCACGAGCAGGTAGTCCTGGGCCGGGTAGCCGGCCTTCTCGAAGGTCTCCAACGACGTCAGCAGCCCGCTGGAGACCAGCGAGCTGGCCTCGAACGTCCCGGCCACCGTCCACTCCACGGTGCCGGTGTTGACCTCCAGCTCGACGGTGTCCCCGATCGTCAGGTCGTTGCTGCGCGCGAAGCTGGTCCCGAGCAGGACGGTGTCCAGGGTGAGGTCGGCGGGCGCTCCGGTCGCCAGCGTCAGGTCGAGGCGGTCCAGGTCGTCGGGGTCGGTCGCACCGATGCCGGCGAAGCCGCCGTCGTACTCGGCGAAGCCGAAGCGTTGGGAGACGACGTCCTCGACGCCGTCGACCCCTTCGAGCCGGTTGGCGATGCTGGAGGAGAAGGCGCCCTGGAAGATGCTGCTCACCACGAAGTCGCCGACGAAGGTGTCCTCGATCTGCTTGTCCACCGTCGCCTTGGCCGAGGCGCCCACGATCGCCATCGTGCAGGCCAGGGTGAGCCCGATCATGAGGGCCGAGGCGGTGGCCGCCGTACGACGGGGGTTGCGCAGGGAGTTCTGGCCGGCGAGGTTGCCGATCGAGCCGAACCAGCGCGCGAAGAGTGCCCGGGTCAGCTCGAGGTAGGGCCGGGCCAGCACCGGGGCCATCGCCGTGACGCCGAGCAGGATGGCCAGCACCCCGAGGCCGGTGTACCAGGCGCCGTTGCCGAGGTCGACGAGGTCGGTCAGCCCGACCAGCAACGCGAGCGCGCCGAGCATGGCCAGCCCCAGCCCGTTGCGGAACCGCTTGCGCACCGACTCCTCGGGCAGCGCGATGTCGTCGCGCATCGCCTGGACGGGGGCGATCCTCGCCGTACGGCGAGCCGGCAGGTAGGCGGCGGCCATCGTGACCACGATGCCCACGGCGTAGGCGGCGATGAACGTGCGCGGGCTGTAGACCAGCGCCTGGCCGGAGAGGTCGAGCCCGATCGTGGCGAAGATCGCCCGGAGCCCGATCGCCAGCAGGACACCCAGTCCCAGACCGACGGTGGAGCCCAGGACCCCCAGGATGAAGGACTCCAGCTGCACCGACCGGGTGACCTGGCGTCGCGAGGCGCCCAGGGCACGCAGCAGGGCGAGCTCACGGCTGCGCTGGGCCACGAGGATCGAGAAGGTGTTGACGATCAGGAACGACCCCACCACCAGCGAGATGCCGGCGAAGATGAGCAGGAAGATCGTCAGGAAGCTGATCGCCTCCAGGAGGTCGTCGGCCGCGGCATCGGCCTCGGAGTCGCCGGTGACCGCCTCGAACCCGTCGGGGAGCACCTCGGCGACCTGGTCGCGCAGCTCGGCCTGGGTGACCCCGTCGGCGGCGGTCACCCACACGTCGCTGAAGGCGTCGTCCCCGTCCAGGAACAGCTCCTGGGCGGCGCCCGTCTCGAAGGCCGCCAGGGTGGCGCCGTTGAGGGAGCCGCCGTCGGGGAAGTCGGCGATCCCGACCAGGGTCGGCTCCAGGTTGGCGGTCTCCTCACCGGTGATCATCGGCACGACCTCGCCGACCGACCACCCGGACGTGTCGGCGGTCTCGGCGTCCAGGACGACCTCGCCGGGGCCCTGCGGCTCGCGCCCCTCGGTGATCGCCAGGCTGCGCAGGCCGTTGCCGGCCGGGGCGTCGGACCAGTTGCCGCCGATCGAGGGCGGTCCGAAGCCGCCGATCGGGTCGCCGTCGGTGTCGACGACGTACACGCCCTGGATGCCGATCTGACCGTCGGCCCGCGCGGCACCGGGGAGCGTCGCGAGCCGGCCGACGAGCTCGGCGGGCACGGTGGCGGTGGAGTCCCCACCACCGGGCACGTCGCCGCCCTCGGGCTGCACGACGACGTCGCCGACGGTGTAGGCGAAGAGGGAGACGAAGCTGCGGTTGAGGGTGTCGGAGAAGATCAGCGTGCCCACGACGAACGACACACCGAGCACGATCGCGAAGGTGCTCATCACCAGGCGCACCTTGCGCGCCAGCAGGCTCTTGAGAGCCGCGCGGATCATGAGGCGGCGTCGCCCGCGTCGGCGGCCTCGGACATCCGCGCCATGATCTCCAGGACGCCCTCGCGGTCGGGCTCGCGCACCTCGTCGACGACGCGGCCGTCGGCCAGGAAGACCACGCGGTCGGTGTAGGCCGCCGCCACCGGGTCGTGGGTGACCATCACGACCGTCTGGCCGTGGGTGTCGACGGAGTCGCGCAGCAGCTGTAGCACCTCGGCGCCGGCCCGGGAGTCGAGGTTGCCGGTGGGCTCGTCGGCGAAGACGATGCGGGGGCGGCTGACCAGCGCGCGGGCCACCGCCACGCGCTGCTGCTGACCGCCGGAGAGCTCGTTGGGCTTGTGCTTGAGCCGGCCACCCAGCCCCACGGTGGAGATGACCTGCTCGAACCACTCCGCGTCCGGCTTCTTGCCGGCGATCGCCAGCGGGAGCGTGATGTTCTCCTCGGCGCTCAGGGTCGGGACCAGGTTGAAGGACTGGAAGACGAAGCCGATCTCCTGGCGGCGCAGCAGGGTGAGCTGCTTGTCGGACATCGAGCCGATCGACGCCCCTCCGATCAGGACCTCGCCCGAGGTGGGCTGGTCGAGCGCCGCGCACACGTGCATCAACGTCGACTTGCCCGAGCCGCTCGGACCCATGACGGCGGTGAACTCCCCGGCGTAGAGGTCGACGGTCACGTCGTCGAGGGCCCTCACGACTGCCTCGCCGGTGCCGTAGGTCTTCGAGAGCCCGACCACCCGGGCGGCGGGCTCGCGGGAGCTGTCGTGGGGGCGTCGCTCGGTCATGGGTCCACTCTCCCGTGTCGCTGGCGCTGCGCGCCACCGATTCACCCCTGGTCGGACCCTGAGGTCGAGTCGCCGCCCGCCCGGGTGGGGATCGCTCCGTAGGCTCGCCCCATGCACGTCGAGCGCACCTTCAGCGTGTCCAGGCCCGTCGAGGAGGTCTTCGCCTACCTCGCCGACTTCGAGAACACCAACGAGTGGGACCCCGGCACGCGCTCGACGACCCGCACCTCCGGCGACGGTGGCCTGGGCACGACGTACGACAACACCTCGGAGTTCATGGGCCGCACGGTCGACCTGGTCTACGAGACGATCACCTACGACGTCCCCACGAAGGTGCAGATCCGCGGGCGGAACGGTCGCACCACCGCCACGGACTCCCTGTCCTTCACCGCACTGGCGGACGGCGGCACCTCGATCCGCTACCGCGCCGACTTCGAGTTCCCCTTCCTGATCCGGCTCGTCGCGCCCCTCGTGGTGGGCCGCAGGCTGCCGGCGCTGGCCGACGAGACGGTGGAGCAGATCAAGCGGTCCCTGGCCTGATCGCCGGCGACACGCTCGGGCACGTGGCGGGCATGTCGAACACGCGTTCGAACTCGGTCTAGGGTGTCCGCATGGACTTCCAGACCACCCTCTTCGAACCGCCGACCGCCGGGGTCGGCGACCTGGACGCGCTGCTCGTACGACGTGAGCTCACCGAGGGCGCCTGGCTCGACGTCGCCCGCACCTGGCTCTCTGCGCCCGACGACGTCTTCACGACGCTGCTCGACACCGTGCCGTGGCGCGCCGAGCGTCGTCAGATGTACGACCGCCCGGTCGACATCCCGCGGCTGACCTACACCTACATGATCGGCGAGGAGCTCCCCCACCCGCTGCTCACCGACGCCCGCGAGGCCCTGAGCGCGCACTACGCCGACGAGCTCGGCGAGCCGTTCCGCACCGCCGGGTGCTGCTACTACCGCAGCGGACGCGACTCGGTCGCCTGGCACGGCGACACGATCGGCCGCGGCTCGAACATCGACACGATGGTCGCGATCGTGTCCCTGGGCGACCCCCGCAAGCTGCACCTGCGACCGCGCGCCGGTGGCGAGTCGGTCGTCGTCGAGATGGGTCATGGCGACCTCGTGGTGATGGGCGGGTCGTGCCAGCGCACCTGGGAGCACGCCGTCCCCAAGGTGGCGAGCGCCGGACCGCGGATCTCGGTGCAGTTCCGGCCGCTGAACGTCTTCTGACCGAGGTGGGCCTGCCCACCCCCGCAGGCGGTACCCCCGTTTGCCCCCACGGAGTTGGCTGGAGGCATGAACGCCACCGCTCCCCGCGCCACGATCGGACTCACCGGCCTGGCCGTGATGGGCCGCAACCTGGCCCGCAACATCGCTCGCCACGACCACACGATCGCCGTGCACAACCGCAGCGTCGAGAAGACCACCGCGCTGGTCGAGGGATTCGGCGACGAGGGCGACTTCGTCGCGACCGAGAGCCTCGAGGAGTTCGTCGGCGCCATCGAGACGCCGCGCGTCGTGCTCGTGATGGTCAAGGCCGGCGACCCGACCGACGCCGTCATCGACGACCTCGTGCCGCTGCTCGAGGAGGGCGACATCGTCGTCGACTGCGGCAACGCCCACTTCACCGACACGATCCGCCGCGAGCAGGCGCTGTCGGAGCACGGTCTCCACTTCGTCGGCACCGGCGTCTCCGGCGGTGAGGTCGGCGCCCTCGAGGGGCCGTCGATCATGGTCGGCGGGAGCGAGGAGGCCTACGAACGGCTCGGCCCCATCCTCGAGTCGGTCGCCGCCCAGGTCGACGGCGAGCCGTGCTGCGCCCACGTCGGCGCGGGAGCGGCCGGACACTTCGTGAAGATGGTGCACAACGGCATCGAGTACGCCGACATGCAGCTGATCGCCGAGTCCTACGACCTCCTGCGCGCCGGAGTGGGTCTCGAGCCCGCAGCGATCGCCGACGTCTTCGCCGGCTGGAACGACGGCGAGCTGGAGTCGTTCCTGATCCAGATGACCGCCGACGTGCTGCGCCACACCGACGCCGAGACCGGGCAGCCGTTCGTGGACGTCGTGGCCGACGCCGCCGAGCAGAAGGGCACCGGCCGTTGGACCGTGCAGAGTGCCCTGGACCTGGGGGTGCCGATCACCGGCATCGCCGAGGCGACCTTCGCCCGCAGCCTGTCGGGCCACACCGAGCAGCGGGCGGCGGCGCGCGAGATGTTCTCCACGACCAGCGAGGGCCACCGCCTCGAGACCGACGCCTCGGACGACGACGGCTTCGTCGACGACGTACGGGCGGCCCTCTACGCCTCCAAGGTGGTCGCCTACGCCCAGGGCTTCGACCAGATCGCCGCCGGCGCCGAGGAGCACGGGTGGGACATCGACCTGGGCGACGTCGCCCGGATCTGGCGGGACGGTTGCATCATCCGGGCGCGCTTCCTGGGTCGGATCACCGAGGCGTACGCCGCGGAGCCCGGGCTCACGACCCTGCTGACCACGCCCTTCTTCGCCGAGGCGGTCAAGGACGGTGTCGACGCCTGGCGCCGGGTGGTCGCGGCGGCCGCGCGGGGCGGGATCCCCACGCCGGCGTTCTCGAGCTCGCTGGCCTACTTCGACGGGCTGCGCCGAGAGCGACTGCCGGCCGCCCTGATCCAGGCCCTGCGGGACAACTTCGGGGCCCACACCTATCAACGCGTCGACCGCGACGGTGTCTTCCACACCGCCTGGGCGGGCGACCTGAGTGAGAGCGAGCAGTGATGAGCCAGACCAGCAGCAGCACCGAGAACCTCGCAGCACCCTCCGGCACCTTCTCCATCGGCGGCGACCTGCCCGTCGTACGCCTGGGCTACGGCACCATGCAGCTGCCCGGCGAGGGGGTCTGGGGGCCGCCCCGGGACCACGACGCCGCCATCGCCGTGCTGCGTCGTGCCGTCGAGATCGGAGTCACGTTCTTCGACACCGCCGACTCCTACGGCCCGGAGACCGCGGAGGCCCTCCTCAAGGAGGCACTACACCCCTACGCCGACGACGTCGTCGTCGCGACCAAGGCGGGACTGACCCGGCAGGGACCCGGCATCTGGACGCCCGTCGGCAACCCCGCCTACCTGCGCCAGCAGTGCGAGCTGTCGCTGCGCCGCCTCGGGCTGGAGACCATCGACCTCTTCCAGCTGCACCGCATCGACCCGGCCGTGCCGCTCGAGGACCAGGTCGGCGAGCTGCTGGCGCTGCGCGACGAGGGCAAGATCCGCCACATCGGCCTCTCCGAGGTCTCCGTGGAGCAGCTCGAGATGGCAGCGGCGATGGCGCCGATCGCCACCGTGCAGAACCTCTTCAACCTGGCCAAGCGCGACGCCGAGCCGCTGCTGGAGCACTGCGAGGCGCACGGCATCGGCTTCATCCCGTGGTTCCCGCTCGCGACCGGGGAGCTCTCGGCCACCGACGGCGTGCTGGGTGAGGCCGCGAAGGAGCACGACGCCACCCCGTCCCAGCTGGCCCTGGCCTGGCTGCTGCGCCGGTCGCCGGTGATGCTGCCGATCCCCGGCACGTCGAGCGTCGAGCACCTCGACTCCAACACCGCCGCTGCCGCCATCGAGCTGAGCGACGAGGAGTACGACGCCCTCACGGCGCTGGGCGGCTGAGAGCCGGCCGCGCCGGCCGAGGAGCCCGTCCTCGGCCGGCGTGTCGCCTCACCTCCGGCGCAGCACCCGCCACACGACGAGCAGCACGAGCAGACCGCCCAGTCCCTGCTTCCAGTAGCCCTTCAGCAGCACCGGGATCACCGCGGCTCCCAGGTCCAGGGAGTCGTCCTGGGCGGGGGCCGCCGGCCGCTCGGCCGGCCGGGGCGCGGTGGAGTGCTGCTTCGGAGCCGCGGCTGCCGCGTCGGCCAGCGGCGTCGGCTCCGGCTCGGGCTCGGACGCCGGCTCGGGCTCCGCGCTGAGCCGTTGCTCCAGGCAGGTGACGAACTGCCCGAGCAGCTTGTCGGAGACGTCCTGCATGACGCCGCGACCGAACTGGGCGGGCTTGCCGGTGATCGCGAGGTCGGTGAGGACCTTGACCTCCGTCGTGCCGCCCGGGGCCTCCTTCATCGACAGCGACACCTTGGCGCCCGCCGTACCGTTGCCGCGCTTGTCCTTGCCCTTGGCGTCGACCTGGAAGCTGTGCGCCTGCTCGTCCTTGTCCACGAACGTGCCGGAGCCGTTGTAGACCAGGGCGATCGGCCCCAGCTTGACCTTGACCGACCCGGCGAACGACTCGTCGTCCGCCGAGGTCAGGGTCGCGCCGGGGAAGCACTCGGCCAGTGCGGCGAGGTCACCGAAGTGGGCCCAGGTCTCCTCGACGCCGGTCGGGACGACGAACGTGTGCTCGAGATCCATCCGCGGCCCTAGGCGCCGGCTGCCGACAGGACGGCGCGGCGGGTCAGCACGGTCGCGAGGTGGCGCCGGTAGTCGGCGTCACCGTTGAGGTCGGACGGCGGGTTGGCCCCGTCGGCGGCCTGCGCGGCAGCGGCGCGTACGGCGTCCTCGGTGGCGGGCTGCCCGGTGAGCGCGGCCTCGACGGCGCGTGCCCGCAGGGGCGTCGAGCCCATGTTGGTCATCCCGACCCGTGCCTCGGCGATGGTGCCACCCTCGGCCCGCACGGTCGCGGCGATGGCCACGATCGGCCACTGGTGGGCGACCCGCACGAACTTCTCGTAGCGCGCACCCCAGCCCGTGTGCTTGGGAATCCGTACCTCGGTGAGCACCTCGCCGTCCTCGATGGCGGTCTCGAAGAGGTCGACGAAGAAGTCGTCCGCCTCGACCGTGCGGGTGCCGCCGGCTCCGGCGATGACGAACTGCGCGCCCAGCGCCAGGGCGGGAGCACCCAGGTCGCCGGCCGGGTCGGCGTGCGCGAGGGCGCCACCGAAGGTGCCGCGGTGGCGGACCTGCGCGTCCGCGAGGTGCTCGACGGCCTTGGTGATGAGCAGGGCGTGTTCGGCGACCAGGGGGTCGCCCCCGACCACGCTGTGCGGCGTCATCGCGCCGATCACGATCGCATCACCGTCGTCGCGCACCCCGCGCAGCGCCTCGATGCGGCCGAGGTCGATGACGACCTCGGGGGCGTTGAGCCGCATCCGGAGGACCGGGAGCAGGCTCTGCCCACCAGCCAGGATCTTCGCGTCGTCGCCGTGCTCGGCGAGCGCGGCGATGACCTCCTCGACCGACGTCGGGGCGAGGTAGTCGAACTCCGCGGGAATCATGCGCCCGCTCCTTCCGTGCCTTCGGCAGCGTCGAAGTGCGGAGCCGCGGCGCCTTCGGTCGCGGCCTCACCTCCCGCGCCCCGTGAGTGGATGGCCTTCCAGACCCGTTCGGGAGTGCAGGGCATGGTGACGTCGTCGACGCCGAAGTGCCGGATCGCGTCGACCACGGCGTTGACGACGGCGGGGGTCGAGGCGATCGTGCCGGCCTCACCGACGCCCTTGGTGCCCAGCGTGTTGGTGGTCGAGGGCGACGACGTGTGGTCGACGTCGAAGCTCAGCGTGTCGGCCGCGGTCGGCAGCAGGTAGTCGACGAAGGAGCCGGAGACCAGCGTCCCCGCGTCGTCGTAGACCGCCTCCTCCCACAGCGCCTGGGCGATGCCCTGCACCAGCCCACCGTGGACCTGGCCGGCGACGATCATCGGGTTGATGATCGTGCCGATGTCGTCGACGCAGACGTACTTGCGGATCTTGACCCCACCGGTCTCGGTGTCGACCTCCATCGCGCACAGGTGGGTGCCGTGCGGGTAGTTGAAGTTGACGGGGTCGTACGTCGCCTCGGAGTCGATCGACGGCTCGATCCCCTCCGGGTAGTCGTGGGCGGCGAAGACCGCCGCGGCCACCTCGGTGATGGCGACTCCCTGGTCGGTGCCGCGCACCGAGAGCCGACCCTCGGCGAACTCGATGTCGTCGACCGAGGCCTCGAGCAGGTGGGCCGCGATCGGCTTGGCCTTCTCGATCACCTTGTCGGCAGCGCGCACGAGCGCCTCGCCACCGACGACCAGCGAGCGCGAGCCGTAGGTGTCGAGACCGCGCGGCGAGGTCTGGGTGTCGCCGTGCAGGACCTCGACGTCCTCGAAGGGGACGCCCAGGCGGTCGGCGACGATCTGGCTGAACGCCGTCTCGTGGCCCTGACCGTGGGCCGAGGCGCCGGTGACGACCTCGACCTTGCCGGTCGCGAGCATGCGGACGGCGGCGTGCTCCCAGCCGCCCGCCCCGTAGTTGAGCTGGCCCAGCACCCGCGACGGCGCGAGGCCGCACATCTCGGTGAAGGTGGAGACGCCGATGCCGAGCTGGATCGGGTCACCCGACTCCCGGCGCCGCTGCTGCTCGGCGCGCAGGTCGTCGTACCCGAACATCTCGAGCGCCTTGTCGGTCGCCGCCTCGTAGTTGCCGGTGTCGTACTCCAGGCCGGCGACCGACATGAACGGGAACTCCTCGTGGGTGATCCAGTTCTTGCGGCGGATCTCGATCGGGTCGACGTCGAGCTCGGCGGCGAGCTCGGTCATCAGCCGCTCGATCGCGAAGGTCGCCTCGGGTCGCCCGGCACCTCGGTAGGCATCGGTCCACGTCTTGTTGGTCAGCACCGTCTGACAGTTGAACTGGTAGGCGGGGAACTTGTAGATCGCGTTGAACATGAACGCCCCGAGCACCGGCACGCCACCACCCACGAGCGAGACGTGCGAGCCGAGGTCGGCGAGCAGCTCGACCTTGAGGCCGGTGACCGTGCCGTCCTTCTCGGCGCTCATCGTGAGCTTCTGCCACTGGTCGCGCCCGTGGTGGGCGACCATCAGGGACTCCGAGCGGGTCTCGGTGTACTTGACCGGCTTGCCGAGGCGGTTGGCGATGCAGAACGTCAGCCACTCCTCCGGGGTGGTCTGCAGCTTGCCGCCGAACCCGCCGCCGACGTCGGGGGCGATCACGCGGATCTTCGACTCCGGCACGCCGGTCGTGGCGGCGAGCGCGAAGCGCAGGATGTGGGGGATCTGGGTCGCCGACCACATCGTGATCTGCTCGCCGGTCGGGTCGACCACTGTGGAGCGAGGCTCCATGAAGGCGGGGATCAGGCGTTGCTGGCGGTACTCGCGCTCGATCACGATCCCGTCGCCGCGGGCCTTCTCGATGGCGGCGTCGACGTCGCCGCCGGTGCCGGCCTCGGCGGAGTCGAACTTCCAGAAGGCAGACTTGTTGGTGCCCAGATCGGGGTGCGCGAGGACCCCCGAAGTGCTGTCGGCGGCGGCCGCAGCTTTCAGGTCGATCGCCGCGGGGAGCTCGTCGTACTCGACGTCGACGAGCTCGGCGGCATCGCGCGCCTCGGCCGCCGTACGAGCCACGACGACGGCGACGATCTCGCCGGCGAAGCTCACCCGGTCGGACGGCATCGGCGGGTGCGCGGGGGTCACCTGGTCGGTGGTGATCGCCCAGGCGTTGATCAGCGTGCCCTGGCTCTCCCCGAGGTCGGCTCCGGTCAGGACCGTGACCACGTTGCGCGACGCCTTGGCCTCGGTGGTGTCGATCGAGGTGATCCTCGCGTGCGCGAAGGGGCTGCGCACCATCGCCAGGTGCAGCATGCCGGGCAGCACGATGTTGTCGGTCCAGCGCGTGCGGCCGGTGATCAGCCGCTGGTCCTCCTTGCGGCGGCGCTCGCGTCCGATCTCGGGCGACGACTCGACGGGCGGGTCCTGGAGCGTGGTCACCGGGCACCTCCCGCGGCCGTGGCCGCGTGCTGCACGGCCTTGACGATGTTGTGGTAGCCCGTGCAGCGGCACAGGTTGCCCTCGAGGCCGAGGCGGATCTCCTCCTCGGAGGGGTGCGGGTTCTCCTTGAGCAGGTCGACGCTCTGCATGATCATCCCCGGCGTGCAGAAGCCGCACTGGAGGCCGTGGCACTCGCGGAACGACTCCTGGACCTGGTGCAGGTCGGTGTCCACCGTGTCGGCCAGGCCCTCGATCGTGGTGACCTCACAGCCCTCGGCCTGGACGGCGAGCACGTTGCACGACTTCACCGACGTGCCGTCGAGGTGGACGGTGCAGGCGCCGCAGTTGCTGGTGTCGCACCCGATGACGGTGCCGGTCTTGCCGAGCTTCTCGCGCAGGTACTGCACCAGCAGCATCCGCGGTTCGACGTCGTCGGAGACCGATGCTCCGTCGACGGTGAGGTTGATCCTGGCCATGGACTCTCCCTGTGATCTGCACTGTGAGTGGGACACATCTCTGTGACCCGGCTCACGCTAGGAGCCCAGGGTTGTCTAGTGGTTGGCCGCTGCCAGCTTGCCCATCAGCAGCGCCTTCGCCGGGTGCGGACGGTCGCCGAGCGCAGCCAGGCCGCGCTCCATCACCTCGGTGTCGTACGGCGCCAGCTCGGCATAGCGCAGGACCGCGCTCGGTCTCGGGTCGGCGAGCAGCGCCTCCCGCACGGCGACGGCGAGGTACTCGGCGAGCTCGGTCAGGGCCGGCGAGTTGGTCCCGGGCAGCAGGTCGCCGCCATACGCGTCGAGTGCCTCGGTGACCCGTCCCCGGCGCAGCAGCGAGAGGACGTGGTCGACGTCGGTGGCCACCGGCATCATCAGCTTGTAGGGCCGCGACGACAGCTGCCCACCGAGCGCCGAGCGCAGGTGGGAGACCTCGGCCTTGAGCGTCGAGAACGTCACGGCCGCGTCGCCGTAGACCAGCGCGTGCAGGCGGTCGAGGGAGAGCCCCTCGGGGTGCAGCGCGAGCAGCGCGAGCACCTCGGTCTGGCGGCGGTTGAGCAGCAGGCGCCGCCCGTCCAGGCGCACCTCGGCGGTGCCGAGCAGGGTCATCACGAGACCCGGGTCGGCCGTCTCGTCGGCATCGGTGGCGTGCGCGGTCGGCTGGTGGGCCGAGCGCGGGAGGGCGGTCTCGATCAGACGCGCCATCACGCGCGCCGTCGCCAGGCCGATGGGGTGGGTCCGGTCCCAGGTGGTCGACAGGTCGATGACGCCGAGCTGGCGACCGGTGGCCGGGTCGAGCACTGGTGCTGCCCAGCAGACCCAGTTGTGCACGATCGAGGCATAGTGCTCTGCGGAGAAGACCATCGACGGCTCGGCCAGGCGGTTGGCCAGGTCGAGGGCGTTGGTGCCGACCGACTCGTCGTCCCACCTGGCCCCGGGCACGAAGTTGACCGCCTCGGCCTTGCGGTGCATCACGCGGCCGCCGTACGTCCACAGGATGCGGGTGTCGGCGTCGGTGACGGCGAGGACCAGGTCGCCGTCCTCCGCCGTACGACGCAGGTCGGCCTCGACCCGCTCGACCGCGACCTGCAGCGGCGACTCGCGCCACATGGCGGAGGTCTCGCTCTCATCGGACAGCGGCGCGGCACTCACGTCGTGGGTGATCGAGGCCCCCGACCTGGTCCAGCTGCTCAGGATCTCGGGGCGCACGAGCGCGGCGGCCGCGTCGCCCTGCTCGACGAAGCTGGTCCAGGCGCGCAGGGTCTCCTGCTTGCGGCTGTCGAGCTCGCTGGTCCCGCGTGTGGTCGTGCGCCCCATTGCGCCGCCTCCCGGAGTAGGTGCCGCCACGGTACAACCCATCGTGTGACCCCGGTCACCCATGGATCCGTCCCTTCGTGCGGGCCAGCCGCTCGCCGGTGCCCCCCCATCGGCCGGCGATGAACTCCGCCGCGATGCTGATCGCCGTCTCCTCCGGCGTCCGGGCCCCCAGGTCGAGCCCGATCGGGCTGTGCAGTCCGTCGAGGTCGTCGTCGCTCAGCCCGACCTCGCGCAGGCGGTCCATCCGGTCGTCGTGGGTACGCCGCGAACCCATCGCGCCGACGTAGGCGACCTCGGGCAGGCGCAGCGCGACCTCCAGCAGGGGGACGTCGAACTTGGGGTCGTGGGTGAGCACCGTGATCACGGTGCGCTGGTCGATGGCCCCGGCCGCCTGCTGCTCGGTCAGGTAGCGGTGCGGCCACTCGACGACCACGCGGTCGGCGTCGGGGAAGCGGCTGGCCGTCGCGAAGACCGGGCGTGCGTCGCAGACCGTCACGTCGTACCCCAGGAACGCACCGATCTTGGCCACCGCAGCGGCGAAGTCGATGGCACCGAAGACCAGCAGGCGTGGCTTGGGTGCGAACCCCCACACGAAGACCCGCATCCCCTCGCCGCGGCGCTCGCCGTCCGGGCCGTAGGTCAGGGTCGCGTTGGAGCCGGCCGCGAGAAGGCCGAGGGCGTCGTCGCGGACGGCGTCGGTGGCGCGGTCGGACCACAGCCGGGACAGTCCCCGACGATGTGGCCCCTGATCGACCCCGGGAGGGGCCACTTCGTCAGGGACTGTCCCGACCGCCGGGCGCACGATCATCCGCCGACCGAGCTTGTCCGGGTCCGGGTGCTCGATGACGGTGGCCAGCGCGACCGGGCGGCCGGCCTCGATGTCGGCGGCGATGTCACCGAGCTCGGGGAAGGTCTCCTGGGAGACCTGCTCCACCCAGACGTCGAGGATCCCGCCGCACGTCAGCCCGACGGCGAAGGCGTCGTCGTCCGAGACCCCGTAGCGCTCCAGCACGGGCGCCCCGGACGCGACGACCGACTGGGCCAGGTCGTAGACCGACCCCTCGACACACCCGCCGGAGACCGAGCCGACGGCGCTCTGGTCGGGCCCGACCAGCATCGAGGCTCCGGGCGGGCGCGGCGCCGAGCGGAAGGTCGCCACCACGGTGCCGACGCCGATCGTCTCGCCGGCCTCCCACCACTGCATCAGCTCACCGAGCACCTCACGCACGAGACCGTCCCTCCACGACACCCATCAGCTCCTCGAACGTGGCGAGCGAGTGCCCGGCCACGAAATCGTCCACGTGGGGCAGCACCGCCACGATCCCCGCCTGCACGGCCTCGTAGCCGTCCTTGCCGCGGTGGGGGTTGACCCACACGACCCGGTGCGCGACGGCGCGCAGCCGCCGCACCTGCTCCCCCAGCAGCGATGCGTCGCCCCGCTCCCAGCCGTCGCTGAAGATCACCACCACGGCGCCGCGAGCCAGGCCGCGGCGACCCCACCGGTCGACGAAGACCTTGAGCGTCTCGCCGAGCCGGGTGCCCCCGGACCAGTCGGGTACGACGTCGCCGGCCGCCGCGATGGCCCGCTCGGCGTCGCGGGAGGCCAGGGCACGGGTGACGTGGGTCAGCCGGGTGCCGACGGTGAAGGTCTCGACCTTGCCGCCACGTGCGGCGTGGCCCCGGGTGCCCTGGGTCATCGTGTGCGCCAGGCGCAGCAGCGCGTCGGCGTACCCGCTCATCGAGCCGGACACGTCCACGAGGAGCACCACGCGACGCGGCCGCGTGCGACGGTGACGCCACTCGATCCGGGCGGGCTCCCCCAGCCGACGCATGCTGGCGCGCAGGGTGCGGGCTGCATCGACCCGGCCGCGGCGCCAGGCCTCGTGCCGGACGGTACGACGTAGCGGCGGGCGAGGACGGAGCGTCGCGAACATCGCGGCCAGCCGTGCCTTCTCTCCCGGGGTCATGGCGGCGACGTCGCGGTGCCGCAGGATCTCGGCCTCGCTCGCGGTGGCTGCCAGCAGGTCCGCGTCCTCGGAGTCGTCGCCCTGGTCGTCGGCGTCCGTCTCGTCGGCGGCCAGGCCGGAGGGGGCGGACGTGCTCGGCGGACTCGGCTGCTCGCGGGGAAGCCCGTCGCGGGAGTTGAACCACGACTCGAAGACCTGGGCGTAGCGCGCGAGGTCGTCCGGCGAGGAGCAGAGCGTCGCCTGGCCGGCGACGAACGTCGCGCGCTGGTCACTCAGTCCGACCTCGGCGGTGGCGGCCAGGAAGCCGGCGGCCCGGTCGTGGGTCACCGCGACCCCGGCGGCGCGCACGGCACGGGTGAAGCCCAGGAGGAGCTCGTCGGCCTGCCTGGTCTCGAGGCTCGGCGCTGGCGCTCCTCGCACCTCAACCACCGTCCGAGCCGCTCATGGGCGCAACATGATGTCGAGGGCCTGACGCACCCGGTCGGCGTCCTCGCGGTACTTCACCAGCGCCCCCAGGGTGCGCGCCGAGGACTCGAGGTCGAGCTCGGTGGTGCCGAGGTGGTGCAGGGCCAGCGCCCAGTCGAGGGTCTCGGCGACCCCCGGAGGCTTCTCCAGGTCGCCGCGGTGGCGCAGCTGCTGGACCACGCCCACGACCTGTTCGGCCAGCGCGGCGGAGACCTCGGGGGCTCGGGTGCGCACGATGGCGACCTCGCGCTCGAGGCCCGGGTGGTCGATCCAGTGGTAGAGGCAGCGCCGCTTGAGGGCGTCGTGCAGCTCACGGGTGCGGTTGGAGGTCAGTACGACGACCGGCGGCTGCGCCGCACGGACGGTGCCGAGCTCGGGGATGCTCACCTGGTAGGTCGAGAGCACCTCCAGCAGAAACGCCTCGAACTCGTCGTCGGCCCGGTCGATCTCGTCGACCAGCAGCACCGCCGGGCTCTGCTGGAGGGCCGTCAGCACCGGGCGCGCGAGCAGGAAGCGCTCGTCGTACAGGTCCTTCTCGGCCTCCTCCAGCGCCTGCTCGCTCCCACCCCGCCCGACAGCCTCGAGCGCGCGTAGGTGCAGCACCTGGCGCGGGAAGTCCCAGTCGTACAGGGCCTGGGTCGCGTCGATGCCCTCGTAGCACTGCAACCGCACGAGGGGTACGTCGAGCGTGGCGGCCAGCGCCTCGGCGAGGGCCGTCTTGCCGGTCCCCGGTTCCCCCTCGAGCAGCAGCGGTCGCTCCATCCGCAACGCCAGGAACGCCACGGTGGCGAGGTCGTCGTCGCACAGATAGCCGGTGGCGCCGAGGCGCGCGGCGACGTCCGTAGGAGTGTCCACCATCACAGGCTAGCCAGCCGTCCGTTGGCCTCAGGTTGGCCGGTCAGTGCCCATCGCCGGGGCGCAGCTCAGCCACGATCATCCAGTTGGCGGCATGGAGGTAGCGCACGGCACCCAGGCCACTGACGTGTCGCACCGCTGACATGCGAGACGCCAGGGGCGGGGAGTCGCACGCCGCGGTGGTCATCACCCTGATCTCGATCCGTAGGTCCCGGCCCCGTGCGCCGGTCTGCTCGTAGGTCCCCTGGATCCCGTTGCACGCCTCTGTCCCGCGCATCTTGCCCCGGGAGAAGGCCACGGACAGGGGCTCGTCATAGTCGTCAGGGGCCTCGCGAGGCTCTGCTCTTGACGGTCCCGAGCGCGATACCGAGGACCTCTGCGGTGGCACGCTCGGTGAGGTCGGTGACGTAGCGCAGCACCAGGACCTGCTGCTGCTCGCGGGGAAGCGTCCGCAACGCCGAGACGACGGCGTCGTGCAGCGCCAGGTTCGCACTGTGATCGTGGCCTGCCGCGCTCGCGCGCTACCTGGCCAGGACGACCGGGTCGGGTCTTACGGCGATCGCCTCGGCCTCGACCAGCTGGTCGGGATAGCCCAGCGCCGCGACGCCGAGGAGGGTGCTGGGCGCGTCGTGGTCGTCGAACCTGGCCCGCACCACGTCCCAGGCGGCAACGAGGTCGGCGCGGTCGGACGAGGCGACGTAGACCGTGGTCTTGAGGACGTCGGTCACCGCGCACCCCGCCGCGGCGAGCGCTACCACCAGGTTGTCCATCACCAGCCTCGCCTGGCCGGAGACGTCGCCCACCGGAGTCACGACACCCTGCGCGTCGAGCGGGCAGGCGCCAGCGGTGAAGACGAGCCGACCGGTGGCGGCGGCGTAGGCGTAAGGCACGTCGTCGGTCAGGGACGGAGCACGAAGCAACTCCACGCTTCGGTCGGTAGTCACGGGCTCGACCGTAGTGGTCAGGCGGCTGCGGCGTACTCGAGGTCGAAGGCGGGTCGGTAGTAGGCGACCGCGGGTCTGGGTCTGGCGCTGGGTGCTCGTGCTGGGGTGGGTGGCGCGGGCGCCCGGGATCGGTGTCGGTGCCCGGTGGGGGTGGTGGTCTCGACGGTATGGCGTCCGGAGTCGTCGTGGACGGTGGTCTGGGTCCAGCCGTCGGCCTGCTTGGCGTGGTTGCAGGCCTGGCAGAGGCCTTGGGTGTTGTCGTCGGTCGTCTGCCCGTCGGCTGCGTGGGGGTCGATGTGGTCGATGTGGCGGATGGGGGCGTCGCACCAGGGGGTGCGGCAGATCCCTTGGTCGCGGATGGCGAGGAAGTCGGCGAGGCCGTCGGGGGCGAACCGCTGCCGTGACGTCATCGCGACCAGACGACCCGACGGGTCGGCGTAGAGGTTGCGGATGAAGGAGATGGTCTTGGCGCGCAGGGCGTGGGCGATGAGCTCACGCGCGATCTGGGCCGGGATCACGCAGCCGGGCAGCTGGGGCAGGCTCGCGGGTG
>NZ_JAPYPS010000126.1 GCF_029937575.1 Nocardioides sp. | reverse complement strand
GACGCGAGGGCGGCTTCGAGGGCATCGAGGAGTACCTCGAGACGACGTACGTCGCGCTCCCGGTGTGACGCGCCCGTACGAGGGGCGGTCGTCGGCTCACCGCATGGGGCGAGCAGGCGCGGTGGGAGGGGCGGTGGCGGTGGCCGCGCTGCTGACGCAGGCGTGCGCCGCGGGGCCGGTCCCCTCCTCCGAGACGGTCCCGGCGCCCTCGAGCCCGTCCACCACCGAGGACCAGGGGGTGACGGCCGGGGAGCCGGACGCCGCCACCGGGCGCGAGCGCCGCACCAAGCCGACCCGCGACCCCCTTGCGGACGCGGTGGAGGGACTCGCGACCGGACTCGACGAGCCCGTGCTCGGCGCCGACATCAGCTGGCCGCAGTGCCCCCGCGGGATGGGAATCCCCGAACGACCGACCCAGGGCTCCCCGCCGCCCGCCGACGAGGCCCGGTACGTGATCCTCGGGCTGACCAACGGACCGAGCTTCTACCCCAACCCGTGCCTGGCCGACCAGGTCGCCGACGTCCGCGCCCGGGGCCGGATGGCGGCGGCGTACGCCGTGGCCAGCTACCCCGAGCCCGCCCGTCTCGCGCGGCACGGCGACGACGGGCCGTACGACGGCGGTGACCGTCTCGGGGCGCTGGCCAACACCGGCTACGCGCAGGCCGAGTTCAACCTGGAGACGATGAACGAAGCCGGCCTGCTCAGCCCGATCGTCTGGATCGACGTCGAGCCCGTGCCGGACTTCGAGTGGAGCGCCGACCGCGAGGCCAACGCGGCGGTGCTCGGCGGGCTCGCCCGCGGCTACCGCGACGCCGGCTACGCGATCGGCGTCTACTCGACGCCGTACCTGTGGGAGCAGGTCGTCGGCGACCTCGAGCTGGGAGTGCCGGAGTGGCGCGCGGCGGGGCACACCTCGGGCACGGCCGCGCTCGCCACGTGTGCCCCGGGTGAGGACATCCAGGGCGGTGAGGCGGTGCTGGGTCAGTGGGTCGAGCGCAACCGCGACATGAACCTCACCTGTCCCGGTGTCTCCCTCGCGCTCGAGCGGTGGTTCCACCAGTACTGATCGCCGGGGGCGCCCGTGGCTGCCGGGATCAGGCCAGGCGACCGACCGTGGCCACCAGGCTGCGCCGCGACGTGACGCCGAGCTTGCGGTAGATCTTGGACAGATGACCCTCGACGGCCTTGACCGACACGACGAGCTGCTCGGCGATCGCGCGGTTGGACAACCCGTCCAGCGCGAGCACGGCGACACGACGCTCGGCGTTGGTCAGCACCGCCAGTGCCTCGGCCTCGAGCCGCAGTGGCGTCTCGCCGAGGCGCTCGAGCAGCCGGCGGACCCGGCTCTGCAGCGGCCACAGGTCCTCGCGCGCGGCGTACGACTCGGCCCCGCGCAGCAGGACGGTGGCCTGTGCGTGCTCACCGGAGAGCACGAGCAGGCCGGCGAGGTCGGTGTCGATCTGGGCGGCCAGGCGCCGTGAGTCGGTGCCCGCGAGCAGCGCTCTCGCCTCGGTGAGTCGTCCGATGGCGCGTCCGTCGGCTGCGGTCGTGGCGAGGGTCCGCAGAGAGCGGGCGATGTCGTGGGGGTCGCCGCGCTCGAGCGCAGTCGCGTGCTCTGCCTGGGCGAGGTCGTCGGCCTCGCGCCGTCGGCCGCACCTCACCAGCGCCAGGGCCGCGCCGGAGCGCCACGGCAGGTGATCGCCGTCGCCGGACGCGCCACTGGCCAGGTGGAGCTCGAGGGCCCGCTCGTGCTGGTCCTGCGCCGAGGCGAGCTCGCCGCGCGCGTGCAGGGCGGTCGCCGCGCCGGGTCCGACGACGAGGTCGGTGAGCTGCTCACCCCAGACGATCGCGCGGGCGGTCTCGCCGCGAGCGAGCAGGCACTCGGTGGTCAGGGCGACCAGCACGGCGCGGTCGAGACGGTCGAAGGTGACCGCCGAGGCGGCCCCGTCGAGGAGGGCGAGGGCGTCCGACGAGGCACGGATCCTGCCCTGGCGGACCAGGAGCCGGACGTCGTGCAGTCTCGGATCCAGGCGGGGTGGGGTCCCGACGCCCGGAGGAGCGATTGGCATGCGCTCAGACTAGGAATCGGCGGCCCGGCCGTCCGGCGAATCGCTCAAAGTCGTCGAAACCCGGACGGGTGGACCAGTCCGCCGCGCGGATCACGGCGACGTCGGCCCGCGACCGAGGAAGGCCAGCAGCTGCTCGCCGTACGACGCCTGGCCGGCCACGACCAGCGGCGGTCCGAACCGGTGCGGACCAGGGCCGGTGCGGTCGGCCTCGTCGACGAGACCACGCGCCATCGGGAGCAGCTCGGCAGCCAAGGTCTCCGGGATCGGCCGACCCCGGCCGGTGGCGATCCCGACGTCCCACCCGTGCACGGTGATCTCCAGAGCGGCAGCCAGGGCGAGCACCGAGCGGTCGAGGACGGCGTCCCCGACGTACGTGGTGTCCAGGTGGTCACGCAGTAGGGCCGTGCTCCAGACGCCCACGAGCGCGCACGCCTTGTGCTGCAGGCTGGCGACGCGGACGGCCGCCGGGGCGCCGGCGTCGACCGGGACGGCCACCGCCCCGGTGGCGCCTTCGGTGAAGGCATCCAGCGCATCGTCCATGTGGGCGAGCAGGCCCCGCAGGTCCCAGCGGGTGCACGGAGTCGCGCGACCCAGCTCGTCGTCGGAGATCCGGCTCAGCGCGACTCGCGTGTAGGAGAGCGAGCGCTCGAGCAGCTCGACGGCGTCGGCCACGGTGGGGGCGGCCGTCATCGCGACGTCACGCGGAGTCGGGCGTGTAGCCGGCCGGGAGGCTCGCCGGCAGGCCGAACTTCTCGAACAGCTCGACACCGAAGAACGCGCCCACGTGCCGCACCCGGTCGCCGTCCAGCTCGAGCACCTGCAGGTGGAACGGCTCGAAGGAGCCGTCGGGCTGACGCATGTAGAGGCCGAACGCCGGCTGACCGTTGGCCGTCGTGCGCACCATCGGCATCTCGTTGATGCCACCGGGGCACTGGCCACCGATGAGGGCGCCGATGTTGTCGGCGCCGACGTACCAACCGGTGAACGGCGGCATCTCCCAGACCGCGTCGGCGCGCAGCAGCGAGACGATCGTGTCGATGTCCTTGCGCCAGAACGCATCGACGTAGTGCTCCAGCAGGCGCTGCTGGTCGGCGGTGAGCTCGTTGCTCACGGTGTCCTCGGTGAGGCCGCGCGACTCCATCTGGGCGTGCGCGCGCTGGAGGGCGGAGTTGATCGCCGCGGCGGTGGTGTCCAGGGCCGCGGCGGTCTCGGCCGCCGACCAGCGCAGGACGTCGCGCAGGATCAGCACGGCGCGCTGACGGGCGGGCAGGTGCTGGAGCGCGGCGACGAAGGCCAGCCGGATCGAGTCGCGCTCGGCGACGACGATCGCGGCGTCGGGCACCGGCTCGAGCCAGGTGATCTCGTGGTTCTGCTCCAGGGCGTCGCCGGCCAGCTGGTCGGGAGTGTCGAGCCCGGCGGGCAGCGGTCGGCGCGGCTTGCCCTCCAGGCTGGTCAGGCACACGTTGGTGGCGATCCGGTAGAGCCACGTGCGCACGGAGCTGCGCCCCTGGAACGACGCGCTCGCCTTCCAGGCCCGCAGGAACGTCTCCTGGACCAGGTCCTCGGCCTCGTGGACCGACCCGCTCATCCGGTAGCAGTGCGCGAGGAGCTCGCGCTGGTAGCGCGAGGTCAGGCCGTCGAAGTCGTCGAGCTCCGTGGTGTCGCCGCTCGCGGCGGTGGTGACCTCCGTGCTCGTCGCAGGGCGCGTCGGCACGGGCGTCGGGGTGGTGCTGCTGGTCATCGGTGCTCCTGGGCTCGAGCCGGGACGGCACGTCCTAGATGACTGATTCCAAGGGGTCCGTACGGCGTGGGCGCTGTTTTGAACGAGCA
>NZ_JAPYPS010000064.1 GCF_029937575.1 Nocardioides sp. | reverse complement strand
GACGGCACGAGCAAGCTCGCGCCGCCGCATGCGCGGGCGCCACACCCGTCACACCCTTCACATCGCCTCATCGGTTGGGCGAAGACTGCAGGTTTCCGGCCGGTTTTCGTGTCGTTCTTGACCACTCGACGAGGCCATGTGACTCGTGGGACTGGTGGGGCCGCGCTTGCGCGGGCGGCGCCACCGAGCGCCAGCGAGGGGGCTCCGCCCCGTGCGCCGTACCAGCCGACCTACCGGGTCCCGCAGTCAAGGACGGCCGCAGGCCGCCGCGAAGCGGGCGCCGCAGGCGATCCTTGACGGCGGGAGCAGGTCGGCTACGCGCGCGGCCCCACCCACCGCAACCACTCGGACCAACCCCGAAGGACCTGCTCGCTGGCGGTCCCACCAAGGCGACAGGGACCCCAAGGACCCCGTCGCCTCAGGCCGCGGCGTCGTACCGATCAGCGAAGACGATGACGTTGGACTGGTACTCCGCGCCGTCCCAGTCGGTGCAGGTCACCAGGACCAGCCGACCGTTGCGTCGGTCCTGGCCGAAGAGTCCGGGCGCCTTCGCGGCGACCTGAGCCTTGGTCAGGGTGATCACCTTGCGCACCCGGTAGTCGACGAGGCTGCCGTCGTACCGGATCTGCAGCGGGTCACCGTCGGCCACGTCGGCGAGGCGGTTCATCACGCCACCGCCGGTGTGGACGGTGTGTCCGGTGACCACCGTCTGGCCCGAGCCCGCGCCGGGGGCGGCGCTGTTGGCCCAGTAGCCGACCTCGGTGTAGTCAGCGGGCGGGGTGAGGACGCCGTCGGGGTCGAGGTCGATGTCGATCATCGGCGAGTTGAGGCCGATCGTCGGCACGATCAGGGCGTCGGTACCGCCCCGGGCCGGGGCGGCTCCGCCGCCCGAGGACGCGGCGGCCGAGTCGCCACCGCCTCGGGCAGACGGGAGGGCCTGGCTCTCCGGGCCATCCAGGATGGCCAGGACGAGCGCCGCGAGGAGGACCACCAGAACGGCGGCGATCCCCCTGCGCGTGTGCTCGACGTCGAAGAGACTCAGGCCCCGAGTGCCGCGACTCATCGGCGCAGCAGACGCCGTCCTGCCACAGCACCGGCACCGCTGGCGAGCGTGACGCCGACGAGGCCCCACAGCAGCGGGCTACCCGGGCCTCCGTCGGAGCTGACCGGCCCGAAGGCTCCGGCGTCAACCACGGTGGGGACCTCGGGGGTCGGCGACGGGTCCGGGTCCGGGGTCGGCGTCGGCGACGGGGTCGGCGAGGGCGACGGGGCGACCCGAGCGCTGGGGCCGCAGGAGACCGTGGCGATCTCGGCACCGACCAAGGAGTCGAAGCCGAAGGCCGAGGCGGCCGGCAGCAGCTTGAGGCTGATCGCGGTGACCTCGATGGCCTTGCCACCGTTGGACGTGGTCTGCTTGTTGAGCGTGATGTCGAGGATGTTGTCCTCGAGCGGCGCGAGCTGCGGAGCGATCTGGGCGATCAGCAGGTTGACGACCTGGTCCTGGATCGGGTCGATGATCGCGGTGAGCGGCGCCGCCAGGCCGTCGAGAGTGTTCTCGAGGTCGACACGGAGCCCGTCGATGACGGCGTTGAGCACGGCGTCGAGGTCGGTGAGCACCTTGGTGTTCGGCGGCGGGTTCACCGGCAGCTGGACCAGGTCGATGCTGGTGCCGGCGACGTCGAGGCCGAGCGTGGTGTCGACGATGTTGGCGGTGCCGGAGGCACCGGCGAGGTCGGCGCTGCAGCGCGACTCCACGGCACCGAGCGAGCCGCCGAGCCCGGTGGCGCCGAGCGGAGCGAGAGCGTCGCTGATCGTCGAGGTGAGCGGAGTCAGGATCTGGCTCAGGATCGGGTTGAGCGCCGCGAGCGGGCTCAGGGCCGAGGCCGGGTCGATGACGACGGCACCGGTGAGGTCGAGGTTGGCGATCGAGATGCCGACCGGGTCACCGGGGGTGATGCAGTTGGAGTCGCCGACCGAGCCGACGCCCGCGCCGTTGCCGGCCACGCCCGAGCAGGCCTCCGAGGAGCCCTTGCGGTTGGTCACGGCCGTCTCGGCGTCCTGCACCAGGGCGCCCACGTTGAGCAGGTCCTGGTTCTTCAGCACCGAGATCGGCGGCTGAACCTCGCCGGTCTTCGTCTGCTTGTTGCCGTTGTTGGTGGCCGTGGTGGTGCCGGAGTCGAAGCCGTTGCCGGCGATGGAGAGCTCGAGGGCCGTCGCGTCGGCGCTCGCCACGACGGAGTCGGCGGACTGAGCGACTGCGGGAAGCAGTGCGAGTCCGGCGGCTGCCGCGAGGGCGCCAGATCGGAGCAGACGGGATTTCATGGTGGGTTCCTTCCAACACTCGGCCGGGGGGTCGGGAGCGAGGCGGCACAGAGGGGGCGTGCCTACCGAGTGTGAGCGAGGCTACTTCACACTCGGCCCCGCGAGCCACCCCTCGCTCAGCAGGTGATCACGTGACCCAAACCACATTGGGACAGGTCAGGACTGACATCGCGCCCACCAGTGCCGTCAGTCGCGCACGCGCACGACCGACTTGCCGAGCGTGCGCCGCTCGTCCATGTCGACCAGGGCTCGGCCGAAGTCGGCGAGGTCGTAGCGCGCACCGATCGGCGGCTTCACCGCCCCGGCCGTCATCATCGGGACCAGGCGCGCCCACTGCGCCTGCATGTACCCCGGTCGCGCCATCGCGTAGGCCCCCCAGCCCACGCCGCGGACGTCCACGTTGTTGAGCAGCAACCTGTTGACCTTCACCTCCGGGATGCCTTCACCCGAGGCGAAGCCGAGCACCAGCAGCCGGCCCTGGGTCCCGAGGATCCGCAGCGAGTCGGTGAACGCGGCGCCGCCGACGATGTCGGCCACGACGTCCACCCCGTGACCGCCCGTGAGCTCCTTGACCCGGTCCTTGAAACCGTCCAGCAGGATCGCTTCGTCGGCGCCGGCCGCTCGGGCGACCTCGGCCTTCTCCTCGGTGCTGACCACGCCGATGACCCGGGCACCCATGCCCTTGGCGACCTGGATCGTGGCGGTCCCCAGACCACCGGCCGCACCATGGACGAGCACGGTCTCGCTCGAGGTGAGGTTGCCGCGCTCGTGCAGGGCGAACTCCGCGGTCAGGTAGTTCATCGGCAGAGCGGCACCCTCCTCGAAGCTGACGAGCTCCGGGAGGGCGAAGGTGAACATCGCCGGGACGACCGCCTGCTCCGCGGCGCCGCCGTACGCACTGACGCCGGCGACCCGCTGCCCGGGCGTGAACCCGGGCCCGCTGATGACCGTGCCGGACACGTCGACGCCCGGGGAGAACGGGAGGTCGGGCTTCAGCTGGTACTCGCCCCTGCTCAGCAGCAGGTCGGGGAAGGAGACCCCGACGCAGTGCACGTCGATCAGGACGTCGTCGGGGCCGGGGGTCGGCTCGGGGACCTCGGCCACAGCGATGTCGGCGGGTCCGGTCAGAGTCTGGATCTGGGCAGCGCGCATGCCGTGCAATCTAGTAGGCCGCCCCGGTGACCCGGCACGGGTGCACGGCACAGCCGGGCCAGGGCGGGCTGCCCAGCGGCCAGGCCGGTGGTGACCACGGGGGCGGCGACGCCGGCCACCCCCAGGATCACCCGCGGAGCACCGTCCGAACCCGGTGGCGCTCCGAACCTCTCCCATGAAGATCAGTGACCGGTTCAGCGCCATGGCCATGCACGCCTCGGCCCGCTTCACCGTGCGCTACGGCGACGACCTGCGCTTCGCCGGCACCGACCTCCCGCGGCCCACCAGGCGCCGGGTCCCCACGCGGCACGGCCGCGTCACGATCCACGAGTACGGCGAGCGCACGGCCCCGGCGTACGTCCACTTCCACGGCGGCGCGTGGCTGATGCGCTACCCGCAGATGGACGACTGGTGGTGCCGCTACGTCGCGGCCACGGCCGGCGTGCGGGTGGTCAACGTCGACTTCCGCACCGGGCCGTACGTCGCGTACCCGGTCGCGCAGCACCAGTGCCACGACGTCGCGGCCGCGGTCGCTACCGAGGCGCCCGTGGTCGTGGGTGGCTTCTCGAGCGGCGGCGGACTGGCGGCCTCGGTCTGCCTCCAGGCTCGGGACGCCGACTCGTTCACCCCGCGACTCCAGGTGCTCGGTGTGCCCGCCCTCGACCTCGCCTCCGACCTCCCCAGCGGGGCCGGGATGGTCTCGCCGTCGCTGCGGGCCCTGGTGCGGCGCGTCTACTTCCCGGATCCGGCGACCCGAGCGGAGCCGTACGCCTCACCTGTGCTCGCCGACGACCTGACCGGGTTGCCGCCCGCGATCGTGATGACCGCCGAGCGTGACACCCTGCGCCCCGACGGCGACGCCTACGCCCGGCGACTGCGCGAGGCCGGCATCGAGGTGCTTCATGACCTGACCCCGCACGCCGACCACTACTTCCTGACCGAGGACCCCGTGCGGGCACGCACGACCATGGCGATGGTCGCCGAGCACGTGCGCGGGGCCCTCACCAGCGGCTGACCTCGTCGGTGATGGTGTCGCCTCGCGGTCAGCCGGGCCGCTTGATCTGGTTGAGCTCGAAGTGCATCGGGTCGGTGTAGCGCCAGTCGCCGCCCCACCCGAAGCCCCAGTACTTGAAGATCGCCACGACGTCGCGGTCCATCTCGCCGACGGTGCCGCGCTGGTTGCCCGGGACGTTGAGGTCCAGGGCGAGGCCGAACGAGTGGTTGGACAGGGTCGTGCTGCCCGCGATGAAGCGCGGGTAGTAGCAGCCGGCGTACTCCCCGGCGTTGATCTCGGACTCCAGTCCCTGGGACACGACCTCGGCGAGCGCAGCCTTGAGCTGCGGCATGATCGCCTTGTTGCAGGTGACCGAGCCGAGGATCGGGACGACCTCGGTGGTGATGTGGCTGCTGACCCAGGCCGGGTCGGGGGCGATCCGGCCACCGCCGATCGGCGTGTAGTTGAAGACGCCGACGGCGTCGGCGAAGGACCCGAACAGCACGGCCGTCTGGAAGGCGTCCGGGTCGAGGCCGAGGGTGGAGACGACGTCGAGGTTCTGCACCGAGATCTCCTCGCCCACCAGCCTGGCCAGCGGTGCGCGCAGGGTCTGCGGCGACGTCTGACCCGAGGAGATGACCAGCGCGTTGTCCTTCGGCATGCCGAGCGCCTCGCCCACCGACGTGTTGACCACGAGGTCGATCCCCTCGACCTGGGGCGCCCACGCCCCGACGTGCAGGCGAGGCACCGCCGGGTTCAGTTCCAGGGAGAGGAACTCGTCGTCGTCGAGGGGCAGCTTCTTGCGCAACGTGTCGCTGGCAGCGACCTCGCCCGCGGCCACCCGGTCCCACTGCGCCTGCAGGTCTGCCGAGTCCTTCACGGTGAAGCGCCGGTACTGTGCCGCGTCCACCGCGGCAATGGTGTAGATCCTGTTCTCCAGCACGACCTGGCTCACCGAGAGCGGGAGAGCGTCCAGCACTCCGTCGAGGTCACGCACGCCTCGCACCACCTCGTCGCTGAGGGGCTCGGTGTCCTGCAGCAGGATGTCGGCCGGCACGATCGCACCCCGGCGCGGACCGGGTGCCCTCACGGCGTACGCCGGGTCGATGGCGACCCCGGGCGGCTCGGGCACCGCCGTCACGCTCCCGCCCGGGTCGACGTCGGGTGCCGCCGCCGAGCCGACCTCGGGGGACGCCTTGCTCGTGGGCTCGCGGTCCGCGGCCGTGTCGGTGCTCGAGGGGGCACACGCCGCCGCGACGAGCACGGCGGTCACTGCCGCCGTCGTCGTCCAGCGCGCACGCGTCATTGCGTCCCTGCCTTGCCCTCACCGGTGCCTGTCGGCCGACGCTCGTCAGCGGTGGCCCGTCCCTGGTGGAAGGGTAGTCGTCCGAGCCAACCGGGATGCCCGGATCGGCCCCATGCCGCCCGGCACCGACCGCGTCAGGTCAGGACGCGCCCCGCGATCCAGGCGATGGACTCCGCCGTCTGCGCCGGCGCGGCACTGGGCTGCATCACGTGGGACAGCACCACGCGAACCACCGCGTCGATCGCGGCGTCGAGGCGCTGGGGCCCCACGGAGACCCCGTAGGGAGCCAGACGATCGGCGATGACCCCTTTGGCGGCCACCAGCAGCGACTCGGCATGGGTGGTCAGCAGCGGCAGCAGCTCGGTGTCGGCGCCGTGCGTCGCCGAGACGACCGCGTGCAGCAGCGGGTTGTCCTGGGCGTGCTCGAGGACGGAGCGGGACGCCGACTCGATCGCGGCCACGAGGTCGTCCGGGTGGGCGTCGAAGGCGGCCGAGACCACGACCAGGAAGCGTTCGAGCTCCCGTTGGATCATCGCCTCGGCGAGGCGCGGCTTGGTGCCGATCTCGTTGTAGACCGTCTGCCGACTGACCCCGACGACCTCGGCGAGCTTGGCCATGGTCACCTGCGACCAGCCCACGCTCCCGGTGAGCAGCACCGCGGCGTCGACGACACGGTCCCGGGTCGTCGATCCCCCGCTCGCACGCCGTACGGCGGCCGTCTCGCCCATGGTGACGAGACTAGGGGTCACCCCCACACCCCCTTCAGCCGTCCTCAGTCCGCGAGGGTGAGGGCGAGCACCGGGCAGGCCTGCACCGCGGCGTTGACGTGGGCGCGCCGGGACTCCTCGGGGTGCTCGTCGAGGACGTGCATGACCTCGTCGTCGTCGAGCTCGAAGAAGTCACTGGCCATCGCCTCGCACATGCCCAGGCCCTCGCAGGTGTCACGATCGACCAAGATCCTCGGCATCAGGCGCTCGCCTGCCTGGCCGAAGGGTCCAGGGCCACGAAGTCGACCTTCTCGCGCACCCCGCAGTCGGGGCAGCACCAGTCGTCGGGGATCTCCGACCAGGCGGTGCCGGCGGCGAAGCCCTCGAGCTCGTTGCCGACCTCGACCTCGTAGGTGTAGCCGCAGCCGGGGCAGCGAGCGGCCATCACCTCGGCGTGCGCGGCGACCTCGGCGGCAGCTGCGTCGGCTGCGTCCTCCTCGGCCTGACGCTCGGCGGCCACGACGTGGTCCGGGCGGGGGTAGCGGGCCAGGTACTTCTCGCGCTGGCCGGGCTGGATGTTGGCGCGCGTGACGTCTCCGTCGAAGTGCGCGAGCACGCGCTTGTCCATGACGCGTCGGTAGAGCGGCGGGAACAGGGAGAGCACGATCATCCCGGCGTAGCCCGTGGGCAGGACCGGGGACTCCTCGAAGTCGCGCAGGGTCTGGTAGCGACGCGTGGGGTTGGCGTGGTGGTCGCTGTGGCGCTGCAGGTGGTAGAGCAGCACGTTGGTGGCGATGTTGTTGGAGTTCCACGAGTGCGAGGGATCCACGCGCTCGTAACGCTGACGCGTGCCGTTGCCGACCTTCTGGCGCAGCATCCCGTAGTGCTCCATGTAGTTGACGACCTCGAGCAGCGAGAAGCCCACCACCGCCTGGAGCACCAGGTAGGGCAGGATCGCCGGACCCAGCCAGATCACCAGGGCACCGAAGAGCACCGCCGACATCACCCACGCGTTGAGGACGTCGTTGCCGGGGCGGAAGGGGTGCTGCTGCTTGCGGGCGTAGCGCTTCTTCTCCACTCGCCACGCGCTCTTCAGCGAGCCGAGGACGGTGCGCGGCCAGAAGGCGTAGAACGACTCACCGAGCCGCGAGCTGGCTGGGTCCTCGGGGGTGGCGACTCGCACGTGATGGCCGCGGTTGTGCTCGATGTAGAAGTGGCCGTAGAAGCTCTGGGCCAGCGCGATCTTGGAGAGCCAGCGCTCGTTGGCCTCGCGCTTGTGCCCGAGCTCGTGAGCGGTGTTGATCCCGATCCCGCCGATGGTGCCGATGGTCAGGGCCAGACCGATCTTCGCCGCCAGGGAGAGGTCGCCGGGCCCGAACGGAGCGCCGTTGGCGATGACGTACATCGCGGCGATGAAGCCGGCGTACTGGATGGGGAGGAACAGGTAGGTGATCCATCGGTAGTACCTGTCGGCCTCGAGCGCCTCGATGGCGTCGTCCGGGGGGTTGGACCGGTCCAGGCCAGCGACCAGGTCGAGCAGCGGCACCGCGCCGAGCACGACGATCGGTCCGATCCAGAACCAGACGCCCCAACCGGTCGCGGCCCACATGCCGAAGGCGACGAAGGCCAGCGACGGGACGATCAGCCCGATCAGCCAGAGGTAGCGCTTGGAGTCCTTCCACCGCTCTGCCGAGCCCTCGGGAACGGTGCTGTTCGGGATCTCTTCGGATGCGGGTGTGGTCGCCATCGACTCCCTGCCTCTCGTCTGGGTTTACAAGACCATAGAAGGTGTAAACCCCTTTGACAAGAGAAGAGAGTTTGTAAACCTGCCTTCGCTTCCCGGTCGGAGGAGGGTCAGCGCCGACGCAGGGGCAGCTTCTTGGCAGCCTCGGCGAGCTGGGCGACCTCGGTCGCCAGTCCCGAGGCGCCCAGGGAGCGCACGTGCACGACGTGGGTGGTGGTCCGCAGACCCATCACCTTCGAGACTCGCCCACCGGCGAGCTCCACCTGCTCGATGTCACGCAGGTTGAGGTCCATCATCGCCATGCCGCGCCCGGCGCGGCTGGGGATGAAGTTGACGTGCAGGCGGGTGATCGTCAGTCGACCCGGCACCCAGGCTGCTCCCCAGATGCTCTGGAAGCGGTCGAGAACCAGATCGCTGTCAGATCCACCCACCCCTGAGGTGGTCTCGACCATGACGTTGGCCGACTTCGAGGCGATCACTCCGTAGGACATGTCCCGAGTTTGCATGGTTTTCTCCGCATACGCCTCATCAGATCGGGTACGAAGTTGGATTTCTTGGTCAAATCTTTACCTTTTCGGGCGGAAGCGGCGCGTCGAGTCGTCACTCCTGTCACACGGCTCCACAATCCCGGCTCCGCTCACGCCGCCAGCGTGACGACACTCTTCCCATCAGGTGAGCCGAATCCGCCCCCGCAGGGGACCTTGCCGCCACAATGGGTGCTGCCCAGTTCGACCACGGAGAGCGCCGATCCATGACCGAGCCCGACCGCGTCCGCCGCGGGTTCTGGGCGACCCTGCTGCGCTGGCGCGCGCCGATCGTGCTGGTCCCCCTGATCCTCGGACTGGGCTACAGCGGGACCGTGGGCGCGCAGATGCTCTGGGCCGAGGTCCAGCCGGCTCCGGCCCCCGCGCCGATCGTGACCTGCTGGAACGACGTCGTCGAGGCGGCCGACGAGTGCCCCACTCCCACGGGTGTGCCCGGGCTCCGCTGGGCCTTCCCGTCGTTCAAGCCCAACGCAGCGGCGTGCAAGCCGGTCGTCTACCCGGACAACGGCAACCCGCGTCCGCTGGAGTACACCTGTCGCCAGCGGATCTCGGGCACCAAGGCCCAGGTCAACTACAGCGAGCGCTCCGACCTCGAGCGGGGACTGAACTACTTCAGGAACCGCTACGACGGGATCCGGCCCGAACGCACCGGCGGCGGGACCCGCGTCCTCTACCGGGACCCGGCACCACGCAAGGACGGCACCTACGAGCTCACGGTCGCCTTCACTGCCTACCCGTTCGCGGTCAGCATCCGGGCGGTCAACGAGCGGCTGCGCGACACCGTGCTGGAGGACCTGGTGAGGTTCAGGCCCGAGCGCTTCATGCGGATCCAGCCTCCGGAGAGTCCTGCGCAGGGGAACCGACAGGACGGCTAGCGGCCCCGTCCACCGCACCGTCCTGGGTGGTCCCCTCCCGGATGGCCGCTGCCACGGCTCCCGGCACGTCGGGGTGGAAGACCGTCGGGATGATGAAGCTCGAGTTGAGCTCCTCGTCCTTGACGACGTGCGCGATCGCTGCGGCCGCGCGCAGCAGCATGTCGACCGAGACCTCGTGGGCGCGGGCGTCCAGGAGGCCACGGAAGACTCCCGGGAAGGCGAGCACGTTGTTGATCTGGTTGGGATAGTCCGAGCGTCCGCTGGCCACGACGGCGGCGTACTTGCCGGCCTCGCCCGGGTCGACCTCGGGGTCGGGGTTGGCCAGGGCGAAGACCACCGCCCGCTCGGCCATCTCCTGGATCCACTCGGCTTGCAGCACTCCCGGGGCGCTGACGCCGACGAAGACGTCGGCCCCGTCGAGCCCGGCGCGCAGGTCACCGGTGACGCCGCGCGGGTTGGTCGCCTTCGCGAGCTCGGCCTTGGCGTCAGAGAGGCCGGCCATGCCAGCGGCCAAGCAGCCTTCGCGGTCCCAGACCACGACGTCGGTGACCCCGGCCGCCAGGAGCAGCGTGACGATGGCGGTGCCGGCGGCCCCGCCGCCGGCCACGACCACCCGGGCCCGCGCCAGGTCCTTGCCCACCACCCGCAGGGCGTTGGTGAGCGCGGCGAGCACCACGATCGCCGTACCGTGCTGGTCGTCGTGGAAGACCGGGATGTCCAGGCTCGCGCGCAGGCGGCGCTCGATCTCGAAGCAGCGGGGGGCGGCGATGTCCTCGAGGTTGATGCCGCCGAAGCCGGGGGCGATCATCTCCACGGCGCGCACGATCTCGTCGGTGTCCTGCGAGGCCAGGCAGATGGGCCAGGCATCGATGTCGGCGAACCGCTTGAACAGCGCGGCCTTGCCCTCCATCACGGGAAGCGCGGCCCCCGGGCCGATGTTGCCCAGCCCCAGGACGGCTGATCCGTCGGTGACCACGGCGACGGAGTTGCCCTTGATGGTCAGCCGCGGGATGTCCTCGGGGTTGTCGGCCAGCGCCTGACTGACCCGGCCCACGCCCGGGGTGTAGGCCATCGAGAGGTCGTCGCGGTTCTTGAGCGGGACCTTCGAGGAGACCGAGATCTTCCCGCCGATGTGCAGCAGGAACGTCCGGTCACTGACCTTGTAGACCTCGATGCCCTCGACCTCGTCGGCTGCGGACACCAGCAGGTCGGCGTGCTCGGCGTCCCCGGCCGAGCACGTGACGTCGAGGACCAGGCGAGCGTTGCTCGACTCGGCGACGTCGATCGCGGTGACGATCCCGCCGGCCGCGGCGATCGCGGTCGCCACCGCCCCGACGACCGCATGGTCGGGCGCCGTGTGCAGGCGCATGGTGATCGAGTACGACGAGGCCGTTGCTTTGCGGGACACCGGCTCACCCTGCTCCTGGCACGGGGTTACGAGCAAGTAGCGGCCAGGGTCGTGCCGGGGCCGGGGTGTCAGCCCACGCCCAGGTGGTCGAGCAGGTTCTTCGAGAACCGGTCGCCCATCTGGGTCATCACACCCTTCATGGTCGAGCGCACGGCACCTCCTGACAGCTTGGGCAGCGGCAGGTCGACGCAGATCTCCAGGCTGGTCTCCAGGAGCACGCCTCCCTCGGGGCCGTCGTGGTCGGACAGCGCGTACCAGCCGTGCACCCCGGCCCGCTCCTTCGCGCCCGGGGGCGGGTCGTGGGTGAACTCGATCCGCTTGCCCTCCTCGAGCGTCATCCGCTCGGTGAAGGTCGCCGAGAACCCCTTGCCCAGGACCTTGAGGCCGGAGAGGGTCCAGATCCAGTGCTCGTCCTCGGCGGAGATCGAGGAGACGAACGGCGTGAAGCGGGCGACCAGGTCGGGGTCGACCAGGACGTCCCACACCCGTGCCCGCTCGACCGGGACGACCGCCTCGGCGGTCGTGGTGGCGGAGAACGCAGTCATGTCGTGGTCCTCGGGCTCAGGCCCGGAGGGCCTTCTCGACGTCGCCGGCGATCTTCTCCGGCTTGGTCGTCGGGGCGTAGCGGTCGATGACCTGGCCGTCCTTGCCGACGAGGTACTTGGTGAAGTTCCACTTGATCTTGGAGCCGAGCATCCCGCCCTTCTCCTGGCGCAGCCACTGGTAGACGGGGTGGGCGTTGTCGCCGTTGACCTCGACCTTGCTCATCATCGGGAAGGTGACGCCGTAGTTCTTCTCGCAGAACGCGCCGATCTCGGCCGAGTCGCCGGGCTCCTGGTTGCCGAACTGGTCGCAGGGGAAGCCGATGACGGTGAACCCCTGGTCCTGGTACTGCGTGAACAGCTCCTGCAGGCCCTGGTACTGCGGCGTGAAGCCACACTGCGAGGCGGTGTTGACGACGAGGACGACCTGGCCGGCGTACGCCGAGAGATCGACCTCCTGGCCGTCGAGACTGGTCGCGCTGAAGTCCTGGAGTGAGGTCATGGGCGTCAGTCTGACAGGCGAGCCGTCACCCGGCCGGGTTGCTGGTACCCCACCTTGTTGTCGTAGGGACCCAGCTGGACGCGGACTCGTCGCTCGCCGGTGTCGACGATCACCGCACCGTCCTCGATGTGGGAGACCTCGCCGATCACCAGGTAGGTCTCCGCCCCGAGGTCCTCGAAGCCGGTGCGCGGACCGGCCCCCGGCAGGTGCCGCTGGACGTCCTCGACCGCGACCAGCTGCAGGAGTCGCTCCCGCCCACCCCGGCGGAGCAGCAGCACCATCCCCAGCAGGCACACGTCCGCGAACCCGGTCACGAGCCAGCCGAGGCTGCTGCCGATCTCTCCCTGCACCTCGTAGGCGGACGCGCGATCGGGCAGCACCCGGACCCGCACCACCTCGGTCTGCACGGCCCGGTCGAAGGCGTCCTCGCTGACCGGTGCCGTCCAGACGGTCTGCTCCGGGTCGACCTCCTCGTCGAAGCGGAACGCCAGGGCGTACCCGTCGCCCCCGTCGCCGTCAGCCTGGCTGTTCACGAGGACGGCCTCGACGTCGATGCCCGAGCGGGACAGTCGCCAGTCGAGGTAGGTGCTGGAGGCGACCGGCAGGTTGATCAGCACCGCCAGCGCCACGACCACCCAGGGCGAGACGCGGCGTCGGCGCGGCATCAGCTCGTCCACGGCTCACCCCACCGCCCGCCGAAGGCGATCTCGGTGAGCGGGCGGCGCTCCCGGCCACGGCGCTCGCGGGCCCGGTCGGATCCGATCAGGCCATCCCCCGCGGCGAGCCCCTCGTCCGCGGACTCGGCGAGGGGGACGCCGATGGCGATGCCCGTCATCAGCTCGACGTACGACGGCACCCCGAGCACCGATGCCGCGGCCTGGCGGTCGAAGCCGGCGAACTGATGGGTGTGCAGCCCCATCGCCCTGGCCTGCAGCGTGATGTGGGCCGAGGCCTGGCCGAGGTCGTGGCGTGCGTGGTCGACGCTCTTGGGCCCGCTTCCGTCCCGGCCCTCGGGATCAGCAGCGACCTGCACCCCGGCGAGCAGCACGAGGGACGCCCGAGGCACCCAGCCCGCGTTGCCCCGGGTCAGGGTCGGCACCAACAGGTCGTGAGCGGCGGAGCCGCGCGGGGCGACGAGGTAGCGCCAGGGCTGGCTGTTGCCCGCGCTCGGTGCCCACTGCGCCGCGCGCAGCAGCACCTCGATGTCGGCGCTGCTCAGCTCGTGGTGGGGATCGAAGACGCTCGGGCTCCACCGGGAGCGCAACGGCTCGGCGAGAGTCTCAGCCTCCGGCCTCGGTGCGTGCTGCTCGTCGGCGGACATCTGCCCAGTATGGACAAGCGCGCCCAGGCGTCGCGGGGAGACGGGACCCCTGTCAGTGCGGCCAGACGGAGTCCGTGGCACCGGCGACGTAGTCGAGGAAGGCCCGCTCGGCGTCCGGCTCCTGCCGGCGCTGGAACGGGTACGTCGTGGGTCGGGTCGCCCGGTCGTGCCAGAAATGATGGGTGCCGGACGAGTCGGGGCGGGTGGCGACCAGCCACACCGCCGTGTCCGCGCCCGAGGCGGGCGTGCGCAGCAGCGGACCCATCACCTTGTCGAAGCCCGGCAGGCTGTCGCTCACCCCGGGCGTCGCGGCCCAGCCCGGGTGGGTGCTCTCCACCGCGACCCGGCCCCCGCGCAGGCGTCGGCTCCAGGCGTCGGCCAGCACCACCTGCATCCGCTTGGTGCGGGCGTAGCCGCGGACCCCGTCGTACTCGCCGTCGCGGTACTCGATCTCGTCAGGGGTCGAGCGGAGCCCGGCGGAGTACATCCCGCCCGAGGACATGATCACGACCGTCCCGCCACCGCCTGCGCCGAGAGCGGGCAGCAACCGCTCGGTCATCAGGTGCGGGCCGAGCACGTGGACCGCCAGGGCCATCTCGTGGCCCTGTGGCGACTCGGTGCGCTCGGGGAGCATCACCCCGGCGTTGTGGACGATCGCGTGCAGGTCCTCGACCCTGGACGTGAGGTCGTCGGTCCAGGCGCGTACGGCGTCCAGGTCGCCCACGTCGCAGACCTCCTCGACCAGCTCTGCCGTGGGCCGTCGGCGACGCAGGTCGGCCACGAGGTCGGCGACCTTGGTCGCGTTGCGGCCCAGGACGTGCACGGTGGCCCCGAGGTCGAGGAACGACTCCACCATCGCCGTCCCGATGCCGGACGTCGCACCGGTGACCACCACGTGCTCGCCCGCCAGGCTGCCGGCCTGGGCGTCGGGCGCCCACCAGCGTCGCCGTACGGCGGGTCCGATCTTCGTGTAGCCGAGGACCATGGAGCGGTCGAGAGCGGTGTCGAGCGCGCGCTGCAGGAGGGACGGTGCGGTCGCAGACATGCGTCGAGCCTAGGGCGGCTGGTGGGCGGGACACTCACCCGAAGGGGGCGGTGCCGAACTCGTCGTGCGGCAGGCACGCGAACGCATCGTGGGGGAGGGGTGACGCCGAGACTCAGCCGCCCGGAGGTTAGGACCGGCCCCCGCTCTCCCCCCACGGTCGAGCGGGGGGCGGCTTCGAACAGGTTAGACGCATGGATGACGACACCGCAGCCCCTCCCCCAAACTTGCGGGAAAACGGAGCAACGCGCGGACCTGGTGGTCCGCGCGTCGAGGTCGAGCCTGTCGTGCTGCTGGTGCGCGAGGGGGGATTTGAACCCCCACGCCCTTTCGGACACTGGCACCTGAAGCCAGCGCGTCTGCCGTTCCGCCACTCGCGCAAAGTGAGCCGGGCTAAGGTATCGCGCCACGCGAGCATCCCCAAACCGGCACCCCGTCCACGGCAGCGGGCCGGGATCGCGGTCACCGTCGGGTCGACGACGCGCGCCGACCTGTGCCGATCCTCTCGACGTCCGGGTGGTGATGGTGCGGGGATCGTCCCGGCCGGGTGGCTACGATCGTCGCTACGTCCGGTCCACCGACCGGCACTCGGCATGCCCGGCCCACGGGGACGGGCACGACCGAGGCGGACCGAGCAGAGCGACGAGAGGAGGAGTGCGGATGGGAGGCCTGCAGCGCTTCGAGCAACGACTCGAGTCGATGATCTCCGGCGCCTTTGCCCGCACCTTCCGCAGCGCCGTGCAGCCGGTCGAGATCGCTGCGGCGCTCGAGCGTGAGCTCGACAACAACGCCCAGATCCTCTCGCGCGACCGGCGCCTGGTGCCCAACGCGTTCCACGTGGAACTGTCCGGCACCGACCTGGAGCGACTGGCGCCGTACGACTCCACCCTGGCGCGCGAGCTCTCCGACACGCTGAAGAAGCACGCCGACGGGCAGGCCTACGTCTTCCCGGGGCCGATCCACATCGACTTCGAGTCGGCCGACGACCTGACCACGGGTCGCTTCCGGATCCGCAGCCAGGCGCAGGCCAAGGTCACCGGCACCGCCACCCACACGCAGGTACGGCGTGCGCACGCGCTGCTGGAGGTCAACGGCAGCCAGCACCCGCTCCAACCGCCCGGACTCGTGGTGGGGCGCGGCACCGATGCCGACATCCGGATCAACGACCCGGGCATCAGCCGGCGGCACGCCGAGTTCCTCATCACCCTGGGCCGCGAGGGTCAGGACCCCCTGATCGAGGTCCACGACCTCGGGTCGACCAACGGCATCCGGATCGACGAGCGCAAGGTCCCGCGTGCGACCCTGCGCGACGGCTCGGCGGTCAAGGTCGGCAACACCACGCTGACGGTGCGGATCGTGGAGACCATGCAGGACACCGACACGCCGGGGTGGGCCGATGTCTGAGCTGACCCTCTTCCTGATCCGCGTCGCGTTCCTCGCGATCCTGTGGATCTTCGTCCTTTCGGCGATCTCGGTGATCCGCTCCGACATGTTCGGTGCCCGGGTGCCGGAGGCCGCGCGAGGCCAGGGCGCCGGCGCACCGCGCCCGCCCAAGCAGCCCAAGCCGTCCAAGCGACGCGGCTCGCCCACCCACGTGGCGGTCACCCAGGGCAGCAGCGCGGGTGCCACCGCGTCGCTGGCCCAGGCGCCGATCCTGATCGGTCGCGGCACCGACGCGGCCATCCGCCTCGAGGACGACTACGCCTCCACCCGGCACGCCCGGATCGCGGCCTCGGGCGACCAGTGGTTCGTCGAGGACCTCGGCTCCACCAACGGCACCTACATCGGCAGCGTCCGGATCACCCAGCCCACCACGATCGCGATCGGCACCCAGGTGCGGATCGGCAAGACGATCCTGGAGCTGAAGAAGTGAGCGGGACCGACCCCGATCCGGGCGACACCGGCTCACGTCCTCCGGTGGCAGGTCCGGAGGACGGTCCGGGAGCCGACCCGGCGACCGACCCGGCGACGGGCGAGCTCCCCACGGTCGAGACCGCCGGCTCCACCGCCCCGAACTCCGAGGCGGCCGAGCCCGGTCTGCGGCTGCTCTACTCGGCCATCTCCGACGTCGGTCGGGTCCGCAAGGACAACCAGGACTCGGGTTACGCCGGCCCCTGGCTGCTCACGGTCTGCGACGGCGTCGGCGGAGCCGCACGCGGCGACATCGCCTCGAGCACCGCCGTCTCCGAGCTGCGCAGCCTCGACCTCGCTCCCCCACCTGCCGACAGCCCGCCGCTGCTGGACCGGGTCACCGAGGCCCTGCACGACGCGCACGCCCAGATCGGACGCCTCGTCGACGACGACCCCGCCATCAACGGCACCAGCACCACCGCGACGGTCGCGCTCTTCGACGGCCACCGGGTCGGCATCGGCCACGTCGGCGACAGCCGCGCCTACCTGTTCCGCGACGGCGAGATCTCCCAGCTCACCACCGACCACACGTTCGTGCAGAGCCTAATCGACGAGGGCCGGATCACCGAGGCGGAGGCGCGGGTCCACCCCCACCGCAACCTGATCCTCAAGGCCCTCGACGGCATCCACGAGGCCGAGCCCGACCTGTTCGCGCTCCAGCTCACCTCCGGCGACCGGCTGTTCCTGTGCAGCGACGGCGCGTGCGGCGTGCTCGACGACGGGCGCCTGGCCGACATCCTCTCGATGGGCAGCCCGGACTTCGCCGCCGTCGAGCTGGTCCGCGCCAGCCTCGAGGCGGGCAGCTCGGACAACGTCACCTGCATCGTCGCCGACGTGCTGAGCGCCGAGCAGGCCGCCGCGGACCCGACGTACGCCGAGCTCGAGCCGCTCCTGGTCGGCGCCGCGGCCGAGCTCAAGCGCCGGCTCCCCCGTGCGCTCTTCCGCGGGCACCGCTCCGGTGACACCGGCGAGCTCGAGCCGATCGACGCCGAGATCCCCGACCACCTGCCGTTCGCCATCCCCAGCGACCCGCTGCAGCCGGTGGACCCCGAGACCGCCCGCTACGCACCCCGCGCCCCCGAGCGGTTCGCATGGCTGCGCCGCGTCCTGGTCCTGGCCGTGGTCGTCGGCGTCGTGTGGATCGGGGCCACCGCCGCCTGGTCGTGGGCCCAGACGCAGTACTTCGTCGGCGAGCAGGACAACCGGGTCGTGATCTTCCGGGGCATCGACGCCTCGTTGCCCGGCTTCGACCTCTCCGAGCCGGTGGTGGTCACCGACGTGATGCTCGACCAGCTCTCCGACTTCGACCGCGGCCAGGTGGAGGCCACCATCGAGGTCGACGACCTCGCCGACGGGCGCGACAAGGTGGAGGAGATCGCGGCCAACCGGGTCGCCCCCGACGAGGGCTCCGGGTGATCGAGCCGTGAGCCTGATGACCACCAGCTCGACCCTCATGGGCTTCGTGCACCGCCGCCGGCGTGGCGCGGAGCTCTTCCTGCTCGTCCTGGCCCTCGCGGTCGGCGTCGGCGGGTACGCCGCGGTCGGCGTGGGCGTCGAGGGCAAGGTGCCGGCCGACATCATCGGGTACGGCGGCTGGCTGGCCGCGCTGATCGTGGCCGCCCACATCGTGATCCGGTTGGTGGCGCCGTACGCCGACCCGGTCCTGCTGCCGCTCGTGGCCACGCTCAACGGCCTCGGCCTGGCCGTCATCCACCGCATCGACCTCGGCTACGCAGCGCGCGGACGCGAGACCAGCTTCGCCCAGCAGCAGCTGGTCTGGATGACCCTCGGTGTCGTCCTCTTCGTGGCCGCCCTGGTGGTGCTGCGCGACCACCGCGTGCTCGCGCGCTTCACCTACACGATCGGCTTCGGCGCGATCATCCTGCTGATGCTCCCGCTGCTGCCGTTCTTCGAGCCGATCAACGGGGCGCGGATCTGGATCCAGCTCGGCGGCCTGAGCTTCCAGCCCGGAGAGGTCGCCAAGGTGATGCTCGTCGTCGCCTTCGCCGGGTACCTGGTGCTGCACCGCGACGCCCTGGCCCTGGCCGGGCGCCGACTGCTGTTCGTCGACCTGCCCCGTGGTCGCGACCTCGGTCCGATCCTGGCGATGTGGCTGGTCAGCCTGGGGATCCTGGTCTTCCAGCGCGACCTCGGCTCCAGCCTGCTCTTCTTCGGCCTCTTCCTCGTGATGCTCTACGTCGCCACCGAGCGGCCCGGCTGGATCGTGGTCGGCGGGACCCTGTTCCTCGGTGGCGCGCTCGCCGCCTGGAAGACGCTGGGCCACGTCCAGGACCGCGTCGACATCTGGCTGCACCCCTTCGAGTACTACCGCAACGCGCAGCCGCCGTTCTCCGACCAGATCGTCGAGGCCCAGTTCGGCTTCGGCTGGGGCGGCCTGATCGGCCGCGGCTTCGGGGAGGGCGACCCGACCCGGGTCACCTACGCCGAGAGCGACTTCATCATGGCCGCCATCGGTGAGGAGCTCGGGCTGACCGCGGTGATCGCGGTGCTGCTCTGCTACGGACTCATCGTCGAGCGCGCCCTGCGCGTGGCGCTCATCTCGCGTGACTCCTTCGGCAAGCTGATGGCCACCGGCCTGGCCAGCATCTTCGCGGTGCAGGTCTTCGTCGTCATCGGCGGCGTCACCCGCCTGATCCCGCTGACCGGCCTGACCACACCCTTCCTGTCCTACGGCGGCTCGTCGCTGGTCGCCAACTGGGTGATCATCGCGCTGCTCCTGCGCATCTCCGACCAGGCCCGCCGTCCCGTCCCGGACCTGTCGGCCGACGAGGAGGAGAGCGACGACGAGTCCACGCAGGTGATCAAGCTGTGAGCGTCCCATGAACCGGCCCATCCGCACGGTCTCGCTCTTCTGCCTGGCGCTGTTCCTGGCACTGATGATCAACGCGACCTACCTCCAGTTCTGGCGCGCGGGCGCGCTGGACGACGACCCGCGCAACCAGCGGGTGCAGCAGGCGTCCTACTCCAGCGAGCGCGGCGCCATCCTGGTCGGCCGCACCCCCGTGGCCGAGAGCGTGCCCTCCGACGACCGCTACGAGTTCCAGCGCCGTTACCCCGCGCCGTTGATGTACGCGCCGTTGACCGGCTACTTCACCTTCGGCAATGCCACCGGGCTGGAGTCCGCGCAGAACTCCGTGCTCTCCGGCGAGGACCCGCGCTTCTTCGTGCGCAACCTCGTCGACCTGGTCAGCAACGAGCAGCAGAGCGGCGGCAGCGTCGAGCTGACCATCGACGCCAAGGCCCAGCGCGCCGCCTACGAGGGCCTCTCGGCGCTCGGCGACGGCGTCGAGGGCTCCGTGGTGGCTCTCGAGCCGAGCACCGGCAAGGTGCTGGCGATGGTGTCGCTGCCGACCTTCGACCCCAACGACCTCGCCTCCCACGACTTCGGAGCCGTCGACGACACCTACGCCGACCTGCTCGACGACCCGGGCGACCCGCTGCTCAACCGGGCGGTCCAGACCCGGATCGCGCCGGGATCGACGTTCAAGCTCGTCACCGCCGCGGCCGCGCTCGAGTCCGGCAAGTACGACAGCGCCGACTCCCTGGTGCCGGGGGGTGCGACCTTCCAGCTGCCGCAGACCAGCGGCGACTCCGGGGTGGTCGACAACGAGGGTCGCGCCTGCGGCACCGACGAGATCACCTTCCGTCAGGCGATGGAGCAGTCCTGCAACACCACGTTCGCCCAGCTGGCGATCGAGGTCGGCGCGGAGAAGATGCTCGAGCAGGCCGAGAAGTTCGGCTTCAACGCCGACTACCTCGAGGACTTCCCCGGGCAGGCCCGCTCGGTCTACCCCTCGCAGGTCAACCCGCCGCAGCTGGGGCAGACCGGCTTCGGGCAGTTCGAGGTGCAGGCGACCCCGCTGCAGATGGCGATGGTGGCGGCCTCGATCGCCAACGACGGGGTCGTGATGCGCCCCTACGTCGTCTCCGAGGTGCAGTCGCCCGACTACGACGCCGAGACCGCCGACCCCGAGGAGCTCAGCGAGGCCGTCGACCCTCAGGCCGCGGACGTGCTGACCGAGCTGATGGTCTCCACGGTCGACGACGGCACGGCCTCGCCGGCCGCGATCCCCAACGTGGCCGTCGCCGGCAAGACCGGCACCGCCCAGCGCGGAGTCCCCGGCGAGCCGCCGTACGCGTGGTTCGTCTCCTTCGCCCCCGCGACCGACTCCCGGGTGGCGGTCGCGGTGATGATCGAGGAGGCGCCCGGGCAGGAGATCGCCGGCGGCCGTCTCGGCGGGCCGATCGCCAAGGCCGTGATGGAGGCGATCATCTCGTGAGGCCACCCACCGAGTCGCACGCAGCAGACACCGAGGCACACCGCACCACGACCCATGGGACCCGCGCGTCCCGGG
Organism: Nocardioides sp.; assembly: GCF_029937575.1. Classification (GTDB taxonomy): domain Bacteria; phylum Actinomycetota; class Actinomycetes; order Propionibacteriales; family Nocardioidaceae; genus Nocardioides. Next base: position 2,524 of record NZ_JAPYPS010000064.1, on the reverse strand, counting down.
AGAGGAGCAGGCGATGACCCAGACCCCTGAAGCACGCTTCGCCGACGACGCCCACCGCTACCGCCTGGACTCGCGCATCGCGACCGGCGGGATGGGTCAGGTCTGGCGCGCCACCGACACGATGCTGGAGCGCGAGGTCGCGGTGAAGGTCCTCAAGGACGACATCGCCGAGGACCCGGTCTTCCGCTCCCGCTTCGAGACCGAGGCCCGGCACGCCGCCGCGCTGCACCACCCGGGCATCGCCGCGGTCTTCGACGTCGGGGAGCGCGCTGCCTCGGAGGCCGGCGGGCAGCCGCGCCCGTTCCTGGTGATGGAGCTGGTCGACGGCGAGCCCCTGTCGACGCTCCTCTCGCAGGGCCGGGACCTCGACCCCGGCGCCGTGCGCGACCTGATGGCCCAGGTGGGCGACGCCCTCGGGGCCGCGCACCGCGCGGGCATCATCCACCGCGACGTGAAGCCGGCCAACCTCATCGTCACGCCGGAGGGCAAGGTCAAGGTCACCGACTTCGGCATCGCCCGGGCCGCCGACGGCGCGCAGATCACCCGCACCGGCGCGGTGATGGGCACGCCCCAGTACCTCTCCCCCGAGCAGGCCGAGGGCAAGCCCGCCACGATCGCCTCCGACGTGTACTCCCTCGGGGTGGTCACCTTCGAGTGCCTGGCCGGTCGTCGCCCCTTCGACGCCGAGTCCCCGGTGGCCACGGCCCTGGCGCACATCCGCGAGCCCGTCCCGGACCTGCCCGCCGGCGTGCCGAAGGACCTCGCCTCGGTGGTGCGCACCGCGCTGTCCAAGGATCCCGGCGAGCGGTACGCCGACGGTGCCGCCATGGCAGCGGCCCTGCGCGACCCCGGCACCGCCGTGGTGCCGCGCCCGCCCCGCGTCGTACCTGCCGTCGCGCCCGTGCCCGAGGAGCCCCGCACCCAGGTCATGCCGGCCACACCGATGGCCGACGCCCCCGTCCCGGTGCCCCCCACGACGTCGACCACGTCCACCGCCGCGCAGCCGTCGCGCAGCGTCGCCGGGCCGATCGTCGCCGCGGTCGTGCTGCTGGTCGCCCTGGCCATCGTGCTGACGCTGCTGCTGACCGGGGGGGACGACGACGACCCCGCTGCCGGCGACGTGCTCGACTCCACGCCGGCCTCGACGGAGCCCACCACCGAGGCCACCACCGAGCCCACCCCGGAGCCGACGGACCCGGAGCCGGAGCCGTCGATCGCGCTCAACGAGGGCGAGTACGTCGGTCGCGACTTCACCCAGGTCGAGGCCGACCTGCGCGGACTCGGACTGCGGGTCGAGCCCAACGAGCAGGCCAACGACAACCCCGATCTCGACGGTCAGGTCACCGCGCTGAACCCCAACGGCGAGGTGGATCCCAACGAGCTGATCCTGGTCACCTACTACGGCGACGCTCCCGAGGCCACGCCCACGCCCACGCCGACCCCCACGCCGACTCCCACGCCGACGCCGACGCCCACGCCGTTGCTGCCCAACCCCTGAGGAAGAGCGAGACGAATGAACGACGCAGGAGCACCAGGCCCCACCCTCGTGGGCGGGCGCTACGAGCTCGGCGAGCTGCTGGGCCGCGGTGGCATGGCCGAGGTCCGCAAGGGCACCGACTCGCGGCTCGGCCGCATCGTCGCGGTCAAGCGACTGCGCACCGACCTGGCCAGCGACGCGACCTTCCAGGCGCGGTTCCGTCGCGAGGCCCAGTCGTCGGCCTCGCTCAACCACCCGGCGATCGTGGCCGTCTACGACACGGGAGAGGAGCCGGCCGAGGACGGTTCCGGTGTCGCCCAGCCCTACATCGTGATGGAGTACGTCGCCGGGCGCACGCTGCGCGACATCCTGCGCGAAGGCCGCAAGATCCTGCCCGAGCGGGCGCTCGAGATCACCAGCGGCGTGCTGTCCGCCCTCGACTACAGCCACCGCGCGGGCATCATCCACCGCGACATCAAGCCGGGCAACGTGATGCTCACCCCGACCGGCGACGTGAAGGTGATGGACTTCGGGATCGCGCGCGCCATCAGCGACGCCGCGAACTCGATGACCCAGACAGCAGCGGTCGTCGGTACGGCGCAGTACCTCTCGCCCGAGCAGGCGCGCGGCGAGACCGTCGACTCCCGCTCCGACGTCTACTCCGCCGGGTGCCTGCTCTACGAGCTGCTCACCGGGCGCCCGCCCTTCGTCGGCGACAGCCCCGTGGCCGTGGCCTACCAGCACGTCCGTGAGCAGGCCGATCCCCCGTCCGACCACGACACCGACCTGCCGCCGGCGATCGATGCCATCGTGATGAAGGCGTTGGCCAAGCGTCTCGAGGACCGCTACCAGTCGGCCGGCGCCATGCGCACCGACATCGAGCACTACCTCGCCGGGCGTCCGGTGGAGGCCGTGCCTCCGGTGCCGGCGGCACCGGCCGGTGCTGCCGCAGCCGCGGTTCCCGCCGCCGCCGCCGCGGCCGCGACGTCCCCGCGGCGCCCTGAGCCCGCCGTACTGCCCTCGGTCGATGACGAGCCGCCCCCCCGC